>CAPAOL010000022.1 GCA_948579315.1 uncultured Phocaeicola sp. | reverse complement strand
CATGATGCAAAAATAAGAATTTTAACGCAATCCCCCAAGAATTACAACTGAGCCCCAATGTACCGCATGCTTAGTGGGCTAAGGTAAAACAAAAAAAGAGAATCTAATTTCTTAGATTCTCTTTGGAGAGCGGAAGACGGGGCTCAAACCCGCGACCCTCAGCTTGGAAGGCTAATGCTCTATCAACTGAGCTACTTCCGCAAATTTTTGTGGGCAAAGATGGATTCGAACCACCGAAGTCGAAAGACAGCAGATTTACAGTCTGCCCCATTTGGCCACTCTGGTATTTGCCCTTTTTTGCTTTTGAGGAGGTTTGTTTCTCAATTGCGGTGCAAAGATACAACTATTTATTTAAACTCCAAACAAAATCGATCATTTTTATTGCAGAAATTGCACATTCGTCTCCTTTGTTACCCAGTTTGCCACCGGCACGATCCTCTGCTTGCTCCATTGTATTTGTGGTAATTAATCCGTAAATGACTGGTATATCGCCAGTTGCGTTTAATTCGGTAATTCCTTGGGTTGCTCCCATACAAACATAATCAAAATGTGGAGTATCTCCTTTAATTACGCAACCAATTGCAATAATTGCATCAATATCGCAATTTTCCATCATTTGATTGGCGCCAAAAGTTAGTTCGAAACTTCCCGGTACAGTTTTTACCAGAATATTTTCGTCTTTTGCTCCATGTTTTTTTAATGTATCTACTGCGCCTTTCAGTAAAGCACCGGTAATATTGAAGTTCCATTCGGATACGACAATGCCAAATTTCATTGCTTCTGCATTCGGAACGGAATTGAAATCATATTCGGATAAGTTATGGTAAGCTGTTGCCATAGTAAATTAAAAGTTGAGAATTATAAAATGAAGTTTTGGGGGTATGGGGAAATTTAAGAAGAAAGGCACGGATTTCACGGATTTCACGGTTTGAATAGATAATCCGCTTAATCCGGTGTAATCCGTGCCTCGATCTCCTTATATAATAAGGTATTATTTTTTCATCAATTTAGCCTGTTCGATATATTTGTCGATGTCCATAGCTTGATAAGACTGGAAGTATTTATCCTTGATCTTAGTGTAAGCGTTTATTGCATCGTCATATTTTCCTTGTTTTACCAGGATTTCTCCGGCTTGTATCAGGAAAATCGGGCTTAATGTGTTGTTGTCAGCTTTGTCTGCTGCCGATAGTAAAGTAGAAGCAGCTTTGTCCAGTTGGCCAAGTTGTGCATAGCAGTTACCTGCAGCACCCAGGATTGCCGGAGCAACCATTTGGTCTTTTCCATTGAAGCTATCCAGCATCTTCACTGCTTCTTCATATTTGCCAAGTTGTGCGTAGCAAATACCAGCATAAGCTTTTGCCAAATTAGCTGCTTTTGTTCCGCTGTACTCATCAGCAACTTTCAGGAATCCTGTGTAACCGATGCTGTCACCGTTCAAAGCCTGTTCAAAAGCATCCTGTTCAAAGTATTCCTGTCCTTTGAAAAGAGCTGCTTGTGCTTTTTCTTCACGCGGTTCAGCATAGAGGTTTTTGTACATGATAAAACCTGCTACAATAATAATCACAGCAACAACACCGCCAATAATTGCGTTTTTGTACTTGATAAGAAATGCTTCTGATTGTGTCAGTGCATCTTCTACGTTCAGATGTTCGTTCTGATTCTTTTGTTCTGCCATTTTATATGATTCTTTTTGTTATTATTCACAGTTTGATATTTCGACTCGCAAAAGTAGTTTTTTTATATTGGGTACTGAAAAACAACTAATTATAAAGTTGGTTATTAGTATCTGCTACTATTGCTGCCATAAATTCTGCGCAAAGATAATGAATTATTCTTTTCTTCCATGCCAAACAAAAAAAACTTTGTATCTTTGCACCGACATTTTAGAATTTAAATGAGATGCGTTTAGTGAAATCCCACTGTTAAAATCGCCAAATTTTAGACTACTACGGGATGGACAACTGAATGCTCACGTACTTACATAAGTAAGGGCGTGGGCTGTTGTTTATTTGTAGTAGGAGCGTTTGGCGATGCTTAACAGTGAATAAACTAACAGTACCCACGCCTCTTTCTTTATATTAACGTTCAGTCGGGGCTGCCGAACACACAAAATCTTATTTTATATGAATAAACATGTAATTGGCTTTGCACTCATCGGGTGTATCGCTCTTTCATCTTGCAGTACGGTGAATTATATGAGTACTGACAAATTGAAAACGAATTACGAGAAAAAAATCAATCACACTACATTGCTTGGTAAAACTTTGTTCAAGACTGATAAGAAGAAAAAAGATACCTATGAAAATGTAAATGTGTATATGAATGAAAATGAGGTAGGAAAAGATTTTGAAGTGGTTGCGTTGGGGGCATACACTCCGTGGATTTTGCCATTAGTGAGACCCGAACGCCCAAGACTTGAAAAATACCTCTTATGGAAAGCCGCACGTAAGGCTCGTAAACTTGGCGCAAATGGTGTAATCATTGACAACAAGAACAATTTTCGCGTTATTAAAATCAAATAAAAGAATAATATAAATCCATCTTAACAAAAAAAGCTATGAAGAAGTATATATATTTTTTTTCTATAATACTATTAGCTACATTATCATTTACTCTTATGTCATGTGGTAATGACGATGAAAACAATGAAACAAATGGTAACACCATTGAAATTAACGGTGTAATGAGAACTATATCCACTATCGCAGGATTGGAGGGTTCTTGGAGTAATGGTAGCGGAGAATTTACAATCACTGTTGACAATGTAAAAAATGGCACTAATGACCTTGAATATTATATGTTCTCTTTTCAAAGTGCCGCAGACCTTAAAAAAGGAGATGATGTGTCAAAAATGCAACTCACATTATCCCCTCCCGAAGCCTCTTCTTGGGAAAGTTATTCGTATCAAAACGGCAAAGCAACTGTGATGGATACCAACAAAGAAAAAAGTGAAATAACCATCAAATTTGAACAACTTGAAATGGTATATAAAGGCGATATTTACAAATTTAATGGCACTGTAACCCTAATGTATGATTTCGGGAAATAATCCAACTGTATTAAGGGTGCGTAAATTACGCACCCTTAATCATAACTGAAACTCTTTCTTTAAACGCTGAACGGTTGAGGCTGACGTGTCGGTAAGTTTTGCCACTTTCCTCACAGAGTATCCTTGTCTTAATGCCTTTAGCACGTCCTTATACTCTTCTTTCTTTTTGTCCGCACTTTTTATGCTACCCATTTTCCGTCCAAGTTGCCCACCTTTGGCAATGTACTGCTGTCGTCCCGAATTAAGACGGAACTTAATGTTCTCCCGTTCTAATTGAGAACAGGTTGACAAGGTAGCAAGCATTATGGGTGCAAACATGGACGGTTGTTTCTCATCGTCCAATAGCGTAAATTTTTCTTTTTGCATGTATAAATTAATTCCGTCATCAACCAAACCTTTCACTGCCTCTAATACTTCAAAAGCATTGCGCCCCAACCGACTTAATTCAGATACCAACAACATATCTATATTTTCCGTCCGACAATAGTTCAAAGCCTCAACGAGAATTGGACGCTCCGTATTCTTCTTTGCCCCACTTATCTTTTCCTCAAAGACTTTTACAACTTCCATTTTGGAATATTCCGCATAAGATTTTAAGTCTTCCACTTGTCTATCGGTTGTTTGTCGGTCAGTCGTTGAACTAACACGTGCATATATTATCGCTCTCATATATTGACTTTTTGATTATGAGACAAAGATAATCATTTATTTTGTTGTATGCAAATTAATCAAAGAATAAATTGAATACAATATGTAGTATTCATTTTATCGTATTGTAGATTTATTTGAATACACTTTCAATTTGAATACATAAAAGATAAGTGCTACGCATTTTGTACCATATAAAATATTAATTGATAATTAATTAGAGCTTTAAAGAGCTGCTTCGCAGGGTGGTTTGCTAATACCCCTGCTCAAAGCAACCTTAATATCAAAGTTGAAAAATTGAAATGCACTTTCCACCATAACGAAAACGCAGTAGCCTATTAGAAAAATAATAAAGCATATCAAAAAGCAAATTTTGACTTTGCGATTGTGACGCTAATGTAGCCATTAGCAATTCATTGGGAATAACTTCACCTTTCCATTGATAAAACTCTTTCAAATGCTCGTTTTTTATCGTTAATTCTACCCGATAATCTTTATCATTAAGTCCATTCCATTGTGGAATATATTTTTTGTTCGATTTTTCCAATTCTTTTTTCTTATCGTACACCTTTAATGACAGTCCGTCTTGTTTCTTCGGGCTAATACAAATAGTTAAAGTCTTTAAACGACATTGGTCTCCCGTTTGTATGTGCAAAATTTCATCTAACACTTCTTTCTTGTCTAAACGCGCCTTTCCGTTTAATATCACCTCATAATCATCATTAAACTGCGCATGTTTGATTTTCTTCGCAAAATTAATATTTGTATCTAATGCCACGTGCAAATCCGTAATGTTGTTGAGGCTTAATCCTAATTCATCCGCAATATAGTCCACACAAGCCAACCAATTACATTTACCACTGTCATATATGCCAAACACCTCATAGAAGACCCAATTTTCAATATACAACCACACATAATTAACTTTATCATCTCCCATGCTACGTAATTTTGTTTTTAATGTGGCGAATTTCTTTTGATGTGTCCTACCGAACCCATCAAAAGAAACCATTACATGAAAGCTATTGGCGAATAAAGCCTCATCACTTGGCACACGCACAAGCGTAAAACTATCATCACTATCTATTAATTCGTTATATTCATTCAATTTATCAATAACTTCATCAGTTGCCTTATAACAAAGGGTTAATTTATCAACACTTATTATGCTCTTTTTCTTTCTCATCTCTTTCTATTTTTGTTTTATTATTCTTATGGTACTCTCGTAACGAAGCACTAAGATGTTCTTTGTGCTCTTTAGTCTTCTTCAATGCTTGAAGACTTTGGGAGATGTGCTTACAATGAGTTGCAGATTTTTTTCGTCCTCGCAAGCGCATACTAATTTTCTTTTTTGTTTCCTCTTTCATATATTAATCTAATATTATATAGATAAGTAGTTAAAAGAGTAGGAAAGTTCAATATTTAACTGCACTATTTTCTGAAAAAAAATGATTTACACGGCAAATGGCTGTGAAGTAGAAAGGTTGAAGATATTCTGCTATTTTAAAAGCGGGGATACGTAGTACCATACTTGCGTGTTTTTGTTTCATTATCAACCTCTCCAATCCCCACAAACCGCGTTGTAAATATGTCAAACAATGATTTGAAGAAATATAATAACCTGACAAATTGAAAAACAATACACCTGCCAAACAGTATTATTTCAGGCTATTATCGGATATATCAATGTCCAAATCATCATCAATGTCATTATCCTCAAATCCGCTAAGAGAACCATACTCTATAAACTCTTGCAGACGTTCTGTGGTATATTCATCATGTTGTTTAACTATTTCATTTATATTTAATATTGAGTTGAGTTTTTCTTGTACTTTCTTGTTGTTTTGTTCTAATATGACATTTTCTTTGGCTAATTCTTTGATTGCACCTATTTCAGAATTACTGCTTAAAGAAGTGGGAGGATTGTTATTTTGTTTTTCGGATATACAATCAGAGTTATATCCTCCGAATATGGAACTGTCTAAATTAGCGAATGACTTACTAACTTTATTCCTTTTGTCTGCATCTTGTAGATGCAAGTAGACCTTATCTATCATTTTGGTATCTGTATGTCCCGTAGCAATAATAACATCTTCTTTTGGAACATTACATAGGCACATCATAGTAATAAATGAATGTCTTGCTGTATGTGTGTGAATTCTGTCACACATTCTTTTACTTATATTTTTTCTGTCATATCCGTATTGTTGTACGTATGTTTGCAATGTGGTTAGCCCTGCTTGTGCAGCTATCTTTTTGATGGCTGTATTGATTTTATCTTGGTCTTTTTTTAGGTTTGTATCAATATACCGAAATCCCTGTTGGTACTTTTGTAGTAATTCTTGGGTTAGTGGGAAAATTGGTATAGTGGCACTTTCTTTTGTTTTCTGCTGTGTAATTGTGATTGTAGCATTTTCGTTTATGGCTATACTTCCATCAAAAACTTTGTGCATATCTCCAATGCGCTGCCCTACTAAGGTCTGTAATATGAAAATGTCTCTTATTTCAGTTTCTTCTTCACTTAGTTGGTTAAGACGATATAAGGTTATTATTTCCTTTTCATTTAATGCCAATTGTAATTCGTGTTGTTCTTTATTGGAAAGTTTACAGGGAATTCTTTTGATTTTGTCTATTTTACTCTTATTGTAATCCCATATTCCGTTTATTTCATCAATTTCTTTAAGAATGTTTTTAATAAAATCTATTTTATTATTTGTAGTATTCCAAACTTCGTGTTTATCAATGCACCACTGCTTGTATTTTTCTATAGTATCTTTATTTATATTAGCCCATGTGTCTTGTATGCCACTGACATTTAGAAATTTTTTAAAAGTATTGATGTTTCCATGATAGATTTTCTTACTTTGTTCAGACTGACTACCTTTATCTATATGCCTTGATATTGTAATTGTTGCATTTTTCATATTCTTTGTAATTAATTTCTTTGTTTTTAATGTGGGATTTAAATATTTGCGTAAGATTGTATAAAAGTCTTCATAATTGAATTCGTCTTGTTCACAAAGGAAAAGTTTTAGCTCTGAAAATGCAAATAATGTATCTTTAATTTTGTTATTTGCGATGGTGTTATTTCGATTATCCAATTTGCTTAACCCTGTTCCTACTTTGCATAGTTGTTTTTTCTTGTCCCATTGGTCAGGAAAGACTTTCATGCCCGTACTTACTTTTAGCTGTTTTCCTTGCCACGTCACAACACTATATATAAGACTTGGTTTTTCACACTTTTGGTTGCGTAGGTTAAAGTTTAAATTGAAATTAAAGAAAAGCTGTTCTTCCATATTGTTCTTAAAGTTTGAGATTGATTCTCGTTCTTAACTTAGTTATTTTTATGGCAAAAACGAGCTTTTTACTGATTAACTCACTTAAAAACAACGCTCATAATAAATGAATTGCGTTTCCAAGAAAAAGTAGTTTTTTTATATCTACAAATGAAATTTAGAAGCATCTTTTTTTGTTTTACACCCGAAAACCACGAAAATCTTGCTACTTTTGTGGACAAATTAACGTGTGCACAATGATACTGAAACGAATATCCATATTAAATTATAAGAATCTGGAAGAGGTGGAGCTGGGATTCTCTGCCAAACTGAATTGTTTTTTCGGACTGAATGGGATGGGGAAGACGAATTTGCTGGATGCAGTGTATTTCTTGTCCTTCTGTAAAAGTTCCGGCAATCCGATTGATTCTCAGAATATTCGTCATGAACAAGACTTCTTTGTCATCCAGGGTTTCTATGAAGCGGAGGACGGAACTCCTGAAGAGATTTATTGCGGGATGAAACGTCGTTCGAAGAAACAGTTTAAACGGAATAAGAAAGAATATAGTCGTTTCTCGGACCACATCGGCTTCCTGCCTTTGGTGATGGTTTCACCTGCCGATTCTGAATTGATAGCCGGAGGGAGTGATGAACGTCGTCGGTTTATGGATGTAGTGATTTCGCAGTATGATAAAGAATATCTTGAAGCATTGATACGGTATAATAAAGCATTGGTGCAGCGTAATACATTGCTGAAGAGTGAGTTTCCGGTGGAGGAGGAGTTGTTTCTTGTATGGGAGGAAATGATGTCTCAAGCCGGTGAAATCGTATTCCGGAAACGTGAAGCGTTTATCCGGGAGTTTATTCCTATTTTTCAATCTTTCTATTCTTTTATTTCTCAGGATAAAGAGGCTGTGGGATTATCTTATGAGTCTCATGCACGGGATGCTTCTTTGCTGGAAGTGTTGAAGCAGAGTAGGGAGCGGGATAAGATAATGGGATTCTCTTTGCGGGGGATTCATAAAGATGAGTTAAATATGCTGTTGGGTGAATTTCCGATAAAGAAAGAAGGTTCGCAGGGACAGAATAAAACATATCTGGTGGCATTGAAACTGGCACAGTTCGATTTCTTGAAACGCACGGGCAGAACTGTTCCTTTATTATTATTAGATGATATTTTTGATAAACTGGATGCTTCCCGTGTAGAGCAAATAGTGAAGCTGGTGGCCGGAGACAATTTCGGGCAGATATTTATAACGGATACGAACCGGGAACATCTCGACCGTATTTTATATAAGGTAGGTAGTGATTATAAGATATTTCGTGTAGAAGAGGGTACAATTCAAGAAATGGAGGCTGACAATGAAGCGCAATGATGCCGAACAAATAGGAAAACTGATTCAACAGTTTCTTCGTCAGGAGAGCTTGGAGTCTCCGCTGAACGAACAAAGGCTGTTGGATGCCTGGCCTCAAATCTTAGGACCGGCGGCAGCTTATACCAACAATCTTTATATTCGTAATCAGACATTGTATGTGCATCTTACTTCTGCTGCTCTCCGGCAGGAGTTGATGATGGGGCGTGAAGTATTGGTGCGCACTCTCAATCAGAAAGTCGGTGCTATGGTTATTACAAACATTATTTTTCGTTGAGGAAAGGGATTCTGTCTATAACCTTTATACCCAGCTTGCGAAGTGTTTCTTCGTCACTTCCTGTCGCATGTTGGCAGTGGGTGGGATGGGTGTGATAATTCGTCTTCATTAATGGTTATAATTATATCCATGCGGACGTCGAATGATTCCGCAGGAACTTCTTCCACTAATTGAAATGGGAAACAAATTCCAGCTTTGTAAGCAGTTGGTATGCGTGGCAGGAGACGGTCATAATAACCTTTTCCTCGTCCCAAACGGTTACCTTTGGCATCAAAAGCTACTCCGGGAACGACAATGAAGTCGATGGCTGCATAGTCTGTGAATGCTTCTCCGGTTGGTTCTTCTATGCCATAGACACTACAGATTGACATATTTTCAGGTCCGGTATATATCCGAAGTTCCAAATCATCGCCTACCACTACGGGGAGCAAGATTCGCTTCTTATTGTTCCATTTTTGGATAAACTCATGTGTATCTACTTCGTCATTTAGCGAATGGTATAGTAGTACGGTATTTGCCGCCCTGAAAGCCGGGTGGGCTTCAAGGGCGGTCAGTATGTTAGCTGATTGCAGCTTTCGCATAGTCGAATCCGCATGTTGGGTATTCAGTAATGCTATACGCTTGCGCAGTTCTTTTTTTCTTTCCATCTTTTTTGTCCTTCGTCACTTCTTCCTCCTCAACGGCTACCGGAGCTTTTGGGAAAGCTTCTCCTTTTTCAAGTATCTCAATACCTTTAATAACGGTAGCATCTGTTTTGTTAAAATATTGAAGATAAGCTTCCAGTCCAAGCATATTGTAGATGATATTACCAAAGAGGTGCTTCTCCAATAGTTTGTATGACTTTTGAATGAGGATATTTCTTCTTTTCACTCCTTTGCTGTCGGCAAAACGGACAAACTGTTCTACCAATCCCTGATGACGAAGGTAATTCAGCAATTCTTCCTCTGTTTCATATTGGCTAAGTTTCTTCCGGTTGTTGTCGGTGTACTGGAATGTGAATTGAATAGTCAGCCCCCGGTTGATAACAGTAGAAAGATAAGAGGTGACTCCCGTTGTATCTTGCGGTACGAATATATCCGGCATGATACCACCACCGCCATAAACAGTACGTCCCAAGCTGGTGCTATAACGTTCGCTCTCATTCTGCTTGATACTGTCGCGTGAGAAGAATTCCCCATGTTCATAACGGGTATATAAATCCAGTTCGTAGTTACGATCTTTACCACTTTCGTATGGACGTTGGATGCAGCGTCCGGATGGAGTGTAGTAGCGGGCGATTGTCAGGCGGATAGCCGAACCGTCACTGAAGTCGATCGGTTGTTGCACAAGTCCTTTACCAAAGGAACGGCGTCCTACAACTGTACCCCGGTCGTTATCCTGAATAGCTCCGGTGAAGATTTCACTGGCAGAAGCAGAACCTTCGTCAATCAATACAACGAGTGGCATTTTCTGACAGCTGCCTGTACCGTTGGCGAATTCTTCTGCACGTGGATATTTACGGCCTTGAGTGTATACAATTAATTTGCCTTCGGGCAGGAACTCATTCACCATGCGGATGGCAGCTTCCATATATCCTCCAGTGTTACCTCGGAGGTCAATGATCAGACCTTTGCATTTTTTATGGTTGAGTTGTGCCAGTGCATTCAACAATTCTACATGGCTGGTACGTCCGAATTTGCTGACTTTCACGTAACCGATGTCATCGTTTAACATATAAGCTGCATCAACGGTATTTTGAGGAATGTCTCCGCGGGTAATATTGAAATGCAGTAAGTCTTTTTCTCCCGTTCGTTTGATACCTAATTTCACTTGTGAACCTTTCGGACCTTTCAGAGTGCGCATAGCCCGTTCGTTGGTTACTTTCTTACCGACAAACAAACTGTCGTCTACAGTAACAATACGGTCGCCCGCCATCAATCCTATCTTTTCAGAAGGACCACCCTGAACAACTGCATTCACATGAATGGTGTCGTTCTGTATGGTAAACTGGATACCGATTCCGCTAAAGCTACCTTCCAGTTCCGAGTTGACTTCTTCGAGATTTTGGGCTGGGATATACGTTGAATGTGGATCTAATTCGGCTAGAATCTGCGGCATGGCTTTTTCCACTAAATCTGCCATGTTTACAGTGTCGACATATTGATCGTCTACGATGCGTAACAATGCGTTTAGCTTATTGGAGGAACCGTTGATAATACCCAAACGGTTGCCGGCAAAATGCTTGGCATAAAATGTTCCGATAAGAATCCCGACTACCACGCTGACTGCTATGATGACAGGTGTAAAACGTGAAGAGTTTTTTGTACTCATGTCTATTCCTTTTTTAAAACGTTCGTCTTCTTATTTATTCGGAGAGGAATGGTTATCTAATTCTGTGTAGATAACTTCTATTCCTGCCCGTTTTAATAACTCAATTCCATCTTCCAGGCGATAATGTTCGGAGTAAACTACCCGTTTGATTCCTGCCTGTATGATTAACTTCGCACATTCGATGCAAGGAGAGGCGGTGACATACATGGTAGCACCGTCGCTACTGTTGTTTGAACGTGCAATTTTAGTAATGGCATTTGCTTCCGCATGCAGAACGTATGGTTTTGTCAGATTGTTTTCATCTTCGCATACATTCTCAAAACCGGAAGGTGTTCCATTATATCCGTCGGAGATAATCATTTTATCTTTAACAATTAAAGCTCCTACTTTACGGCGTTGGCAATAGGAATTTTCAGCCCATATACTGGCCATACGAATATAACGTTTGTCTAGTTCTAATTGTTTCTTTTCAGTGCTCATGTTTGTTTATTATTTATTATTTACTACCCGGAAAACCATACGGAAAGTTTGTTTATCGGGTGCCGGTTTGTATAAAAGGTATAAGTTGTTACTATCTCCTTCGTAAGATGTGGCTGTATTAAGTCCCTCTATAAAATTTCTGGCGAGTTGGTCGTTACCATAATTACCAGCAGTGGTAACAGTAGCTTTAAAGCTGTTGTTTTTGGCATTGGCACTCCATTTTCCTTCAAAAGTACCGGTTGCAATAATACTTCCTTTTATATTTCCGTTCATAACATCTCCATCTACTGTGCCATCAAATACGATGTTGTATGTACCGTTTTTATTAAGTTCTTTGATACTAGCTTTTTCTTGTTCCTCATTTTCCCAGAAGGGAAACATCTCATGACCTCCATCCACAGTGATATAATTTAGTTTCCACGTTTTTCCTGTAAAGATAGCGGCTACATCGTCCGAATCATTACACCCTGAAAATAAAGGAAGCAATAGTAATAATCCTACTATTTTATAGATATTCTTCTTCATGCGGTTATGTTTAATACTTAATACCTTATACTTAATACTTATTTCTTTATTCCATTTCTGATTAATAAAGCATCAATACTTGGTTCCTGTCCGCGGAAACGTTTATAAAGTACCATTGGATGTTCCGTTCCTCCTTTCGACAGAATATTATTGCGGAACGAGTCTGCAACTTCCTGATTGAATATTCCTTTTTGCTTGAACAATGAGAAAGCATCGGCATCCAGTACCTCTGCCCATTTATAGCTATAGTATCCGGCGGCATATCCACCAGCAAAGATATGGGAGAACTGTGTACTCATGCAAGCTTCTGGTACAACCGGCAATATTTGTGCATCTTTCCAGGCTTCCTGTTCATAAGCTTTCACGTCTCCTTCAAAAGGAGTGTTGCGAGTATACCACGCCATATCAAGTAAGCCGAAACTCAGTTGCCGCAGACACGCATAAGCAATATTGAAATTAGAAGCGTCTACAAGACGTTTTATTAATTCATCCGGTAAAACTTCTCCTGTCTGATAATGACGGGCAAATGTATTGAGGAAATCTTTCTCTATGGCGAAATTTTCCATAATTTGCGAAGGAAGCTCCACAAAATCCCAATATACATTAGTTCCGCTTAAACTTCTGTAAGTGGAATTGGCAAACATACCATGCAGGCTATGTCCAAACTCATGCAAGAATGTTTCTACCTCATTGAATGTTAATAAAGCAGGCTTATTCTCGGTTGGCTTGGTAAAGTTCATCACAACGGATACATGCGGACGGCTATTTTCGCCAGTCTTTTTATCTATCCATTGGTCTTTGTAACTCGTCATCCAAGCTCCGGCGCGCTTACCTAAACGCGGATGGAAGTCAGTATATAAGACGGCTAAGAATTTTCCGTTTTTATCAAACACTTCGAAGGCTTCCACTTCTTTGTGATAAACCGGGATCTCGGTATTTTTTCGGAAGGTAATTCCATATAACTTTTCTGCAAGCCCAAACACTCCTTTCTTCACTTGTTCCAATTCGAAGTAAGGGCGAAGCATTTCTTCATTGATATTGAATTTTTTGTCTTTCAGTTTGTTTGAGTAATAACTCCAGTCCCAAGGCATTACAACAAAATCATTTCCCTGTTCTTCACGGGCCAGTTCTTGGATTTCTTTGTATTCCTGTTGTGCGGTAGGAGTGTATGCTTCCAGCAGTTGGTTGAGCAGCTTGTATACAGACTCGCTGTTTTCCGCCATTCTTTTCTTTAGCGTATATTCCGCATAATCTTTGTATCCCAATAGCTGGGCTATTTTCATGCGTGTATTAGCTATCTTTTTTACGATATCGATATTGTTGAATTCGTTATCATGCGTGCATTTGGTATTATAAGCCATATACAACTTCTGGCGTAAATCACGATTGTCGGAATACGTCATGAAAGGAACATAGCTTGGAGCATGAAGCGTGAACGCCCATCCTTCTTTTCCTTCGCTTTTGGCTGTTTCAGCAGCAGCTTCTATGATAATTTCGGGTAATCCGGCGAGGCTTTCCTTTTTAGTCAACAGCATCTGATAGGCATTTGTTTCTTTCAGGTTGTTTTCACTGAAAGTGAGTGTCAGTTTACTCAATTCGGTAGTCAGACGTCGGTATTCTTCCCGCGCTTCTCCTTCCAGATTGGCGCCATGACGAACAAAACTGTTGTATGCATTTTCCAGTAACTGTTTTTGTTCCTGTGTCAGTTGCAAAGTCTCTTTTTGATTATACACTTCCTTCACACGTGCGAATAGCTTTTCATTCAGTGTGATATTGTTGCTGTGTTCACTAAGCAACGGCATTATTTTTTGAGCGAGTTCTTGCAAATCGTCGTTCGTTTCTGCGCTTAACATATTACCAAAGACGGCAACTACCTTATCCAGTAATTCCCCTGATTCTTCGAAAGCTTCTATCGTATTGGTAAAATCGGCCTTTTCCGGATTCTGTATGATAGCCTCTATTTCAGCATTTTGCAGCTTGATTCCTTCGAGGATAGCAGGCTCATAATGTTCAGTTTTAATCCGGTCGAACGGCACGGTTCCGTGCGGCGTATGATATTGCCCGTAGAAAGGATTCTGGGCGTTTGTTATATTGCTCATAGTGCAAACTAGTATCAATGTTATTAATAATCTCTCCATAGAAATACAAAACTACTAAAATTGTTGCTTATTCAACGGATAACACGTTGCTTTTTAACAATATATAAAATGAAATGTATAAAAAAACCGCTACGGTTTCCCGCAGCGGTTTTCTATATGGTTCAAACGTCTAATTAAGCGTTAACTGATGCCATGTGAGCGATCAAGTCAAGAACTTTGTTAGAGTAACCGATTTCGTTGTCATACCAAGATACAACTTTAACGAAAGTATCAGTCAAAGCGATACCTGCTTTAGCGTCGAAGATAGAAGTGCGAGCGTCACCTAAGAAGTCAGAAGAAACTACTGCATCTTCAGTGTAACCGAGGATACCTTTCAATTCGCCTTCAGAAGCTTCTTTCATTGCAGCGCAGATTTCAGCGTAAGTAGCCGGTTTAGCCAAGTTAACAGTCAAGTCAACTACAGATACGTCCAAAGTCGGAACACGCATAGACATACCAGTCAATTTGCCGTTCAATGCAGGGATTACTTTACCTACAGCTTTAGCAGCACCAGTAGAAGAAGGGATGATGTTGCCAGAAGCAGCACGACCACCTCTCCAGTCTTTCATAGAAGGACCGTCAACTGTTTTCTGAGTAGCAGTTGTAGAGTGAACTGTAGTCATCAAACCGTCAAGGATACCGAACTTGTCGTTCAATACTTTAGCGATAGGAGCCAAACAGTTAGTAGTACAAGAAGCGTTAGATACAAATTGAGTACCTTTTACGTATGTCTTTTCGTTTACACCGCAAACGAACATCGGAGTGTCATCTTTAGAAGGAGCTGACATTACAACATATTTTGCACCAGCTTCGATGTGAGCCTGAGCTTTGTCTTTGCTCAAGAACAAACCTGTAGATTCAACAACGTATTCAGCTTCTACTTCATTCCATTTCAAGTCAGCCGGATTTCTTTCAGCTGTGATGCGGATAGCTTGACCGTTAACGATCAATTTGCTGTTTTCAACATCTGCTTCGATAGTACCGTCGAATTGACCGTGCATTGTATCATACTTCAGCATGTAAGCCAAGTAATCAACCGGGCAAAGGTCATTGATACCTACGATTTGAATATCGTTTCTTTTCATTGCAGCGCGGAAAACGAAACGTCCGATACGTCCGAATCCATTAATACCTACTTTAATCATTTTGTTTAAACTTTTAAGGGTTTTATAATATTTGTTCAAATATCTCTCTGCCTCCGCATTTGTTTTATTTTCAAATGCGGTGCAAAATTACAAAAATGTTTTTATATTCGCGCATTAAATTCACATTAAATATTGAAAAAAGATGGGAAAGAGTACATTTTTACAGGACTTTAAGGCGTTTGCCATGAAAGGTAACGTCATAGACATGGCTGTCGGTGTTGTTA
Source organism: uncultured Phocaeicola sp. (assembly GCA_948579315.1). Classification (GTDB taxonomy): domain Bacteria; phylum Bacteroidota; class Bacteroidia; order Bacteroidales; family Bacteroidaceae; genus Phocaeicola. Next base: position 36,686 of record CAPAOL010000022.1, on the reverse strand, counting down.
TTGGTGGTGCATTTGGAAAAATTGTATCATCATTGGTTGCTAATGTTATTATGCCTCCGATTGGTTTACTGGTTGGCGGTGTGAACTTTACAGATTTGAAATGGGTGATGAAGGCGGCAGAGGTCGGTGCTGACGGTAAGGAGATAGCTCCGGCTGTGACATTGGATTATGGTCAGTTTCTGCAGGCTACCTTTGATTTTCTGATTATTGCTTTTGCTATATTTTTATTTATTCGTTTGATTACGAAACTGACAACTAAAAAACAGGCAGAAGCGGCGGTTACTCCTCCAGCTCCTCCTGTGCCAACGAAAGAAGAAGTTTTGTTGACGGAGATACGCGATTTGCTGAAAGAAAAGAATAATTGATTCTAATTAAAATAAAGGAGATTCCAGGTGTAAACTTGTGAATCTCCTTTATTTTTCTCTTCATTATTAATTATAGATTGCGTACTTTTTTCTACTTTTGCAACTCAATTTATTCAAAATCCAACCATTGATATGCAGGAAAAAATAATAATTCTTGATTTCGGTTCGCAGACAACACAGCTTATAGGCCGTCGTGTACGTGAATTGGATACGTATTGTGAAATTGTTCCTTATAACAAATTTCCTAAAGAAGACCCGACTATTAAAGGAGTCATTCTCTCCGGAAGTCCTTTTTCGGTTTACGATAAAGATGCTTTCAAAGTAGATTTGAGTGAAATTCGTGGTAAATATCCGATATTGGGTATTTGTTATGGTGCACAGTATCTGTCATACACCAATGGCGGAAAAGTGGAACCGGCCGGAACGCGTGAGTATGGACGTGCTCATTTGGCTTCTTTCTGCAAAGATAATGTGCTGTTAAAAGGAGTGCGTGATGGGTCGCAGGTGTGGATGAGTCATGGAGATACGATTACTGCTATTCCTGATAATTTCAAGAAAATAGCTTCGACGGATAAAGTAGAGATTGCTGCTTATCAGATAGAAGGGGAGCAGGTATGGGGTGTTCAGTTCCATCCGGAAGTATTTCATAGTGAAGACGGAACTCAAATCCTAAAGAACTTTGTGGTAGATGTTTGCGGTTGCAAGCAAGACTGGTCGCCGGCTTCTTTTATTGAGAGCACGGTTGCCGAACTGAAAGAACAGTTGGGTGATGATAAAGTCGTTCTCGGTTTGAGTGGCGGAGTCGATTCGTCGGTTGCAGCAGTGCTGCTGAATAAAGCTATTGGCAAGAACTTGACTTGTATCTTTGTAGATCATGGTATGCTGCGTAAGAATGAGTTCAAGAATGTGATGAAGGACTATGAATGTCTTGGCCTGAATGTGATTGGTGTTGATGCCAGCGAAAAGTTCTTTACGGAACTGGCTGGTGTGGTCGAACCGGAAGCCAAACGTAAGATTATAGGTAAAGGTTTCATTGATGTGTTCGATGTAGAAGCTCATAAGATCAAAGATGTGAAATGGCTGGCTCAAGGTACAATCTATCCGGATTGCATCGAGTCATTGTCTATTACGGGTACAGTGATAAAGAGCCATCATAATGTAGGTGGTCTTCCTGAAAAGATGAATCTGAAGTTGTGTGAACCACTTCGTTTGTTGTTTAAGGATGAGGTGCGTCGGGTAGGTCGTGAGTTGGGTATGCCGGAACATCTGATTACTCGTCATCCGTTCCCGGGACCTGGCTTGGCAGTGCGTATTCTAGGTGATATTACTCCTGAAAAAGTACGTATTCTGCAGGATGCTGATGATATCTTTATTCAGGGATTGCGTGACTGGGGATTGTATGATAAAGTATGGCAGGCAGGAGTTATCTTGTTGCCGGTACAGTCTGTAGGCGTGATGGGGGATGAGCGTACATACGAAAGAGCCGTTGCTTTGCGTGCTGTGACATCTACAGATGCAATGACAGCCGACTGGGCGCATTTGCCTTATGAATTTATGGGTAAGGTGTCGAATGATATTATTAATAAGGTGAAAGGTGTAAACCGCGTAACCTATGATATCAGTTCCAAACCGCCTGCAACAATTGAGTGGGAATAGTTGCTCCTGTTGATATATAAATCCCAAGGCCGTAAACTGCTTTGGGATTTTTTTTGTGGAAAAAGTGAGGGAACCGGCTCAACCTAATAGATAAAATGCTATTTTTGTAGTAGTTATAAAAAAATGCAGATTCTGCGGAAAATAGAAGAGACCTATTCGGTGTTGTGTTTGAGGTAATCAGGCATAATCTGCCTCCTTTGTTAGATGCTATTAAAATTATAATTCATGATATAGAATGAACTGAGTTCTGGAATATCTCCAATCTTATACGGAATGAAGAGTAGCTTATACATTAAAACGATATAATATGAAAAAAAATATTTTTATTCTATTTCTGTGTACTTTTTCTATGCACTCAAGCTTTGCTCAACGTAATTATGCTCAAGAACTGCTAGACTTATTGCAACAAAATAAATGCTTTGAAGCTAGAGATTTATGTGCTCAATACGCGGATAAACTACCCTTGAATGATAGAACTTTTAGTTTAGCATACAAATCTCAAATGGCTCTATTTTTTAATAAACCTGATAGTGCTTCTATTTATCTGGAAGATATGATAGCTAATCATGAATTTGCATTAGGACCGGCAATAGGATCGTTTTATGGAAAATTATTACAGATATATGATGATACACAACAATTTGAAAAAGGTATAAAGGTATGTGATAAAGCGTTTGCTTATTTCAATAGAAATCCATTTGGTTTAGCACCAGATTTTGTTCGAAATGAAATTCATCAAGTGGAAAATGCAAAATCATCTTTTCAGAAAAGAAATGTAAATGAGCCACGAAGAAGGGTTGAAAGGATTAAAAATAAAAATGCTATCATAAAACTTAAAGATAGTAATTATATTCAATTTGATGCTATGTACAACAATATTCCTGTGCAAACATGGTTTGATACCGGAGTTTCAACCTTCTTCATTGTAACAAAGAAAATTGCTGAAGAAATAGGTGTAAGAATAGTAGATACCACTCAGGACAGTATAAAAATAATGAATGGAGTTCCAATAAAAGCATTGGCTGGAATAATTGACTGCATCGACTTGAAGAGTGTAAAGCTTTATAATATTCCTGTAATGATTCACGAAGAATATTTTCCACATATGAGTGATACTTTGGGTCGTGATGCCAAATTAAATGACAGGCAGATAATAATGGGACTACCTACGATGAAGATGATTGGAATGATTGAATTTAACTGGGAAAATCGTACAGTCTGCTTCCCTGAAAGTGTAGAGAAAGCTGTAACAAATGGCTCTTCAAATATTTTTGTGACTAACAACAACCTATATCAACGACTAAAAGTTAACGGATTGAATTATGTGGGACATGTTGATACGGGAGATGACGATTTTGTTAATATGACGTTCTCTTTTTATGAAAAGAATAAAAGTCATATAGAGATAGATTCAGTAGCAGAAAAAAAGGTGCTTAATCATTATAGGGGAACAGGAGCTTTCTTTAATGTACCATACGAAATAGTAAAAGATTCTAAGATATATTTTAATGGTCAAAATGTAAATTCCAATATGCGTAATGTTTTAATTTCAGATGGGACGTTATTACATTTAAATACTTTTGATGGAACGATTGGTGTTGACTTTTTTACTCATTTGGGACCGAAGGTTATCTTTGACTTCAATAATATGGAGATAAGAAATGGAGAATAAATAATACGAAGGGAGATGAATTAAGTAAAAATGGTGTATCTGTAATTTCATGAGTTAAAACATAAAAACTATAATTTGTAATGAAAAAAATTCTTTCAGTTCTATCTTTATCTGTTTTCTTCGTTATATCATCTTTTGCTCAACGTAATTATGCTCAAGAACTTGTTGATCTTCTGCAACAAGGTAAATGTTTTGATGCTATGGATCTATGTATAACACATGCTGATCAGTTACCTGCCAACGATAGAGTATTAGAGAAGTTATACAAGTCGCACATGTCACTATTTCTCAATAAACCAGATAGTGCAGCGATCTATTTGGAAGATTTGCTTACCAATCATGAATTGATAATGGGTCCGATGATTGGAGCCTATTATGTGCGATTGTTGCAGGTCTATGATGATACGCAGCGATTCAAAGATGGAATAAAATTATGTGATAAATTTCTTGGCTATTTAAAAAGGAATCCATTTGACTTGAATCAGAATATCATCAGTAGTGACATTAACTGGACGGATAGTGTTAAGTCTGCATTAAAGAATAGAGATTTAAATGAGCCTCGGATAAAAATTGTTAGAACTAATAATAAGAAAAATGCTATAAAACTTAATGAGGGTGAATATATTCGATTCAATGCTCAATATAATAATATTCCTTTTCAAACTTTTTTCGATACAGGAGTCTCCGAGTATTTTTTTGTAACGAAAAAAATAGCAGACAAGATTGGAGTGAGAATAATTGATACAAAGCAAAATGGTGTAATAAAATTCAATGGAGTTGAAACGAAAGCTCTAAAAGGTGTTATAGATAAAATAAATATAGGAAATTTGGAGCTGTTTAATATTCCAGTAATGGTTTTTGATGCTCCATTTTATTCTCACTTACCCGATACGTTAAATGATCTCGTGAGATCAAAAATAGAAGATACTTTAAGCGAAAACCAAGTTATAATGGGATTACCAACTATGCTGTTGATTGGAAAGGTTGAATTTGATTGGAACAAACGTACAATATCTTTCCCCGGGTATACTGGAGATGAAAAAACTAATAATTTGCCAAATATATATCTTGTATGGAGAACCCCTTATACTCGATTAAAAATAAATGGATTATCATATACTGGATATTTAGATAGTGGGGATAATGAGTTTTTGAGTATCGAATTTCCTTTTTATGAGAGAAATAGAAGTAGTATACAAATAGACTCGGTGATACAAAAAACACCTTTATCATATCATGGTATGACTGGAAGTGCTTTCAATTTACCTTATGAAGTTGTAAAAGATCCTTGGATTTATTCAAATGGTAAGCAGATTAACCCAGATGAAAGAGTGATTATAGTGAACAGAATGAGGCACTTTGATTCATTTGATGGTACGGTGGGGGTACATTTTTTCTACAGATTGGGAACAAAGGTAATCCTTGACTTTAATAACATGAGAATAGAAGGAAAAGATTAGTGATACTATATGAATATCATGTAATGTACCTACAATAAACAGTTTGCTATCTCCTCAAAACTCCACATGCAATTTGATAGCAGTTTTGCCCTCATGCTCTCATTATTCGCCTGTATCCCTTTATTCATCGATGTTTCGGGTATGGTAGCAAGTGTGGTAGCAAGTATGAGAGCAACTGCTTGCCCTCACTCTGTTACAGAGTATTATACATCGTTTCTTAGGTGCTATTGTTTGATTTACAGAGTATTAATATCTGAAGTCTCAACTATTAACGATTGTCATTTCAGTCATTAATAATTGAGAAATCAGGTGTTAATAGCTGATAACTCACGTATTATTGATCGATATGTGATTGAATGCTTCCTGAAAGATCAGGTTCATTGAAACATTTCATGCGGTCAAGTCAATCCAATTATATAGGCGAAGTGACAGTTTCATGCCTTGAAACTCTTTGTTCCAAAGCATGAAACATTTTGTTCCAAGGCATGAAACATTTTGTTCCAAGGCATGAAACACTTTGTTCCAAGGCATGAAACACTTTGTTTCAAAGCATGAAACACTTTGTTCCAAGGCATGAAACTAAAGGAAACAGCAAGCCATTCAGATACAATGATATAGGGAAATCTTGGTAAGAAAGAAATGCGACATCTACGTGTGATCGATGTCGCATTTTGTTATAAGGTTAATGCTGGGAAAAAGCTTGTTTTTATTAGAGGAAAAGTTTGTATGCCGTAATATAATATCGTACCTTTACAGGAATTAAATGATAAGCAATATTGGTAGATAAACAGATAATAAAGGATGAAAATAACTTTAATCAGACAAGACAGCGGGAGTGGAAAAGAAGCTCTAAGCATCTGTGAAGCAGGTACATTATTCAACAAAATGAAAACAGAGACAAAATCGAGACACATTACGGCTTTGCGAAACCTGATACCGATGCTGGAAGGTACGTACAGCCAGTACGAACATATAGACAAACTGCCATACATCTATTCTGCCGTAGAATATACCCGCACTAAAGAAGGCGAACGAAAAATGAAACAATATAACGGACTGGTACAGTTGGAAGTGAAACGGCTGGCAGGCACGTCCGAAATGGAATATGTGAAACGGCAGGCGGCGCTTTTGCCCCAGACTTTTGCCGCATTCTGTGGTTCCAGTGGCCGTAGCGTGAAGATATGGGTGCGTTTTGCCTTGCCGGACGACAGAGGACTGCCCAAAAAAGAAGCGGAAGCGGAATTATTTCATGCCCATGCCTACTGGCTGGCAGTAAAGTGCTACCAGCCGATGCTTCCTTACGATATTAATCTGCAAGCACCAGTGCTGACGCAGAAATGCCGCATGACATTGGACGAATCTCCTTATTATAATCCCGATGCGGTTCCTTTCTGTCTGGAACAACCGCTCACGATGCCCGGTGAGGAAACTTTCCGGCAGCGTAAGCAGGGCGAGAAGAATCTCTTGTCGCGCCTGCAACCGGGATATGAGTCTGCGAAAACTTTCACGAAGATTTATGAAGCAGCGTTGAACAGGGCATTTCAGGAAATGGAAGACTGGAAGCGGGGAGATGATTTGCAACCTTTGCTTGTACACCTTGCCGAGCATTGTTTCAAAGCGGGCATCCCCGAAGAAGAAGCGGTGCGGCAGACGCTCATTCATTACTATCGGGAAGAAGATGAGCAAATCATACGCTCAACGATTCATAATCTTTATCAGGAATGTAAGGGTTTTGGTAAGAAAAACAGTATCGGAAGGGAGCAGCAGACGGCTTTTCTGCTGGAAGAATTTATGAACCGTCGTTATGAATTCCGCTACAACACTGTGTTGGATGATCTGGAATACCGCCAGCGTGATTCCATCCACTTTTACTTTAAGCCTGTGGACAAACGTGTGCGCAACAGTATCTCTATCTGTGCCTTGAAAGAAGGCATCAATGCCTGGGATCGTGATGTAGACCGTTTCCTGAATTCGGAATATGTTCCTTTGTACAATCCTGTAGAAGAATATCTTTATGATGTCGGCTGTTGGGACGGGAAAGATCGTATCCGTGCATTGGCAGGATTGGTTCCATGCACGAATCCGTACTGGCAGGAGTTGTTTTATCGTTGGTTTCTGAGCATGGTGGCACATTGGAGAGGGGTAGATCGGCAGCATGGAAACAGTACGTCACCTTTGCTTGTCGGTCCGCAAGGGTATCGTAAGTCAACATTTTGCCGGATTATCCTGCCGCCCGAATTGCGTTTCGGCTATACGGACAGTATCGATTTCAAGAGTAAGCAGGAAGCGGAGCGTTATTTAGGACGTTTTTTCCTGATCAACATTGATGAGTTTGATCAGATCAATCTCAGTCAGCAGGGGTTTCTGAAACATTTGTTGCAAAAGCCTGTTGCTAACTTGCGCAAGCCTCATGGCAATACTATTCGTGAAATGCGTCGTTATGCTTCCTTTATCGGCACCAGCAATCAGAAAGATTTGCTTACCGATCCCAGTGGCAGCCGTCGTTTTATCTGCATTGAGGTGATAGCTCCTATCAAAACCAATGCTACCATCAATTACAAACAGCTTTACGCTCAGGCGATGGAAGCCATTTATAAGGGTGAGCGTTACTGGCTGAATGATGAGGATGAAAAGATTTTGAAGCAGACGAACCGTGAATTTGAGCAGGCGAGCCCGTTGGAACAGTTGTTCCATTGTTATTTCCGTCCGGCGGAAGAAGAGGAGGAAGGTGAATGGATGACATCCATGCAGATTCTGAATTATTTGCAGACGAAGACACGAGACAAGTTGGCTATCAATAAGGTAGCTGTGTTTGGCCGTGCGCTTCAGAAGCTGAATATTCCTTGCCGGAAGTCCGTTAAGGGGACACTTTATCATTTACTGAAAATAGAATGAATGGTAGCAACGTGAGGGCAAACCTTTAAAGTAGTTTTTGAGCATCCGGAATCAGAATCTCTTTTCTGTGTAACTCGATTAAACCACTATCCTGTAATTCATTCAGTGTTTTAGAAATATTTAATCGCGTATCATCCAGACAGCGTGCCAAATCGTCCATCTTTACTTTAAAAGTCTTTTCCCCTTGTGGCTTTTCGCAATGTGACAAGAAGAAGCGGATAATTTTGCCTTTCAGATCCGGCGTGGGTTCATTCCATAAACGGGAGTAAAGATTTTGTGCCCGGTTGCTCACGATATTCATATAGTTGAGGCGGAATATTTCATATTTGAACAAATCGCTAAGTACAAATGCTTTGCTGATACTGACAGTATGTGCTTCCGTATGTGCTACATAAGAAGAGGTGTAATTGGTGTTCATGCCAAACAGCGACTGTGGTTCCAGCAGGTAAGGTCCTTCCATCTGTTCAATAACGGTGTAAATATTTTCTTTGGAATTTGTGACGATAGAAATCTCGCCTTTTAGCAGGAAGCATAGTTGTTTACACGGACTACCACTCTCAATGATAGTTTCTCCCACTTTGTGTTTGATAAAGTGTAGTTTGACTTTATCCAGAATACATGTGAAATCTTCATGACAAAGACCTTGAAATAAAGGCAATTGGAGCAAAGTGTCGAACATTGTTTCCATAAGTTGTAATCTCTTGTTAATCGTACAAATTTACTCATAATACAACACGGCTGCCAATATCTGACCCTTCTTTTTGTTTTTTTTATTGTTTGAATGTATAAAAATAGAGTATATTTGCAGAAAAAAAAGGAGGAAATTATGTTTGCAGGCTTCAATTGGCAACAGATGGTTAGTGCGTTTATCGTACTTTTTGCGGTGATAGACATTATCGGCTCTATACCTATTATAATTAACCTGAAAGAAAAAGGGAAAGATGTGAATGCAATGAAAGCTACCGTCATCTCTTTTATTTTGCTGATCGGATTTTTCTATGCGGGAGATATGATGCTGAAGCTCTTCCATGTAGATATTGAATCGTTTGCAGTTGCCGGTGCGTTCGTTATCTTCCTCATGTCCTTGGAGATGATTCTGGATATTGAGATATTCAAGAATCAGGGTCCTATCAAAGAAGCTACTTTGGTGCCGCTTGTCTTTCCTTTGTTGGCAGGTGCCGGAGCTTTCACAACATTGCTTTCTCTTCGGGCGGAATATGCCAGTGTCAATATCATTATAGCTTTAGTATTGAACATGATTTGGGTTTACTTTGTAGTGAGTATGACTGGTCGTGTAGAGCGTTTCCTGGGAAAAGGAGGTATCTATATTATTCGTAAGTTCTTTGGTATCATCTTATTGGCTATTTCTGTAAGGTTATTTACCGCCAATATAACGTTATTGCTTGAAGCGTTGCATAAATCCTGAGTATTATCTCCCCTTTTTTTGCTTTTTATTTGTTCTTTTTATATATTTGGCGGTTTTACTCGCATTCTCACAGAAGTGAGGTAGAAAAATAAACCGCCAAATCATTCGCAGATGAAGACGCATAAAGATAGTTCGAAGATTACGATGGACGAATTTGACAGGATATATGATAAATATTATCCTCAACTCCTTTATTATGCCTATGGTTTTGTGGAAGACTCAGAGATCTGTCGTGATATTGTATCGGATGTGTTCGGTCAGGCATGGGAAAATGTAGAGCGTTTGGGAAATGCTACTGTGGGTAGTTTCCTGTATTCGTGCGTACGGAATAAATGTATTGATTATTTGAGACATGACCAGGCTGCCCGGCAGTATGCGGAATATTTGCAAGAGGCAGTAGAAGATGAAGAAGGAATGACTCCGGAGGAATACGAAGAACGGATGAACAATGTGAAACAGATTATATCGGAACTGCCGCCTCGTACGCGTTTTGTTTTGGAACAGTGTTATTTTAATAATAAAAAATATAGGGAAGTAGCAGAAATTCTCGATATCACTTCGAGTGCGGTAAAGAAACACATTATGAAGGCATTGGCTATACTTCGTGAACGTTTATCTGTTATAAAACCGTAAAAAAAGTGCCTCAAAAAGGATCGACTCCGTATAAATATAAAAGACAGTTGTAGCAATATGATAGAAGATATAAACGATAAGGAAGATATTCGCCTGATATTGGATTATAAACGTGCCATGGCTATGGATAAGGTTCCTCTTCCCGATATGGAAGAAGAGCGGAAGCGTTTTTGGGAGAAGCAAAAACAAGTGCGTCCCTCCTCCCATGAGATGCAACAGAGTGTAAATATAAAGATGTTACGTTTGAAACGCTGGTGTATTGCTGCATCGGTAGCGGCTGTACTTTTTCTCGGATTATTTTTGGGTGCCTTCTTTTATCATCCTTCTGTAGTGCAGCTTCAAGTGTTTGCTGCCGATAAGTCGGCAGTAGATCCAAAGTTGAATTTTGGAGATATTACTTATATAATTAAGGAAGAAACACCGGACCGGCAGTTATATGCTCATGGAATAATTGCTACCCATAAATCTATTGATTTGAGTACAAAGAAAGCTGCCACTTTGCCTATTGAAGAGCAATTGCAAACGTTGACCACTCCTTGCGGGCAGGATTATACGGTTACTCTTTCCGACGGGACTACTGTTTTGCTTAATGCTGCCAGTCAATTGATTTTTCCGGATGTTTTTGTGAAAGAACAGCGTATTGTCTATTTGAAAGGAGAAGCCTATTTTGATGTAGCTCCTGATAAAGAACATCCTTTTATTGTAAAAACGGACTATTTTGAAACGGTAGTTCTCGGAACAAAGTTCAATGTGCGTTCCTACTCTAAACTTGATGCTCATGTTACTTTATTGGAAGGTAAAGTGACTGTTGCCAACGATATGGCGCCAGCGTTGACTTTACAGCCGGAAGAACAAGCGTCGCTGACGGAAGATGGAATGTTAAGAAAACAAGCGGTGGACATTTACCCTTATCTGGAATGGCAGAACGGCTATTTCTATTTTGATAATGTATCGCTTGTAGAGATAATGCAGGAGTTGGGGCGTTGGTACAATGTAGATGTGGTATTTGAGAATGATGAGATGCTCGATTATAAAATGCACTTTGTAGCCAGTCGTACGGAAAGTCTGATGTATGCAGTCCGCAATTTGAATGCGCTCGGTATATTTTATGTGACTTTGGATGGAAACCGAATAATAATTCAGTAAAATCTATTATCTATTAACTTTTTGATGTTTTTCTTTTAAAATTCGGTACCCGATTATCGTTGATTACGTATTATTTGTGACTTTACATTTAAATTAGCAAATAATATATGATGAAACGATTGAATGAAGAGCGTAGAGAAAGACCGTGTATACAGAGTTGGAAGTATCTGGTCGGTTTCCTGTTAATGTTTGCCTTTGTTACAGGATTGGCAGCGCAGGAGAAAGAGAAAAAGGTCACGATGAAATGCGTGAATGAGAAGTTGACAGACGCTTTAAAAAGGGTAGAAAAGCAATCTGGTTACAAAATTGTATTTAGTTACAATGAACTCCACTCCATTCGTGTTAATGCTTCTATTCAGGAGTTGGCAGCTCCGGAAGCTGTGAAAAAACTCATTGCCGGTCATCCTGTTAAAAGTTCGGTTGATGGCAGGTATATCCATGTGTTTCTAAAAAAAGATAAAAAGGAAACTTTAGAGAAAGGCTTATTAAGAGGGCAGGTAGTGGATGAAAATGATGAACCGCTGCCCGGTGTGTCTGTCAGGGTGAAGAATGGTCGTTCTACAGGTACACTGACGGATTTGAATGGCGGCTTTTCCATCCCCGTAAAGGAAGGGCAAAGTGCTATGCTGACTTTTTCTTTCATAGGTAAAAAGACTGTGGAAAAAATGGTGAATGACGGTTGGGGAGTACAGGTGAAACTGGAAGAAATGGTGAACGCAGTTGATGAGGTGGTGGTTACCGGTTATCAAGTGATGGACAAGCGTTTGATGGCAAGTGCTACCTCTACGGTGAAGATGGATGACATAAAGATACCGACTATCAATTCTGTAGATAAGATGTTGCAAGGTACTATACCAGGACTGATGGTGCAAAACAGTTCCGGTTCTCCTAATGCAACTCCGCGTATCCGTATGCGTGGTTCCTCGACGATTTACGGTAATGCTTCTCCGTTGTGGGTGGTAGATGGGATTGTTTATGAAGATCCTATTGATTTGTCTAATGACGAACTCAATAATGTGTTGATGGGAAGCGATATGCTTGATCAGGTGAATCAAAATGCTACTCGCAGTTTGTTAGGCAATGCGATAGCAGGGGTAAATCCCAATGATATTGAATCTATTACGTTTTTGAAAGATGCTTCAGCCACAGCTATATATGGTACACGTGCAGCCAATGGGGTGATTGTGCTGACTACCAAGAAAGGTAAAATAGGGAAACCTTCGATTAGTTTTTCCGCATCTTTAGGATTTACGGGACGTCCTCGCTATTCGCAGTATAATCTGATGAATTCGAAAGAGCGTGTAGGTATTTCAAGAGAAGTGGTAGAGAAAGGATATTTGTATGATTATATGCCCTATGCTACCGGTTTCGAAGGTGCTTTGTTTGATTTTTACAGTATGAAAATTACAAAAAGCGAATTTGACGAGCAAGTGGCTAAATATGAAACAATGAATACCGACTGGTTCAAGCTTCTTTGTCGCAACGCTTTAAATCAAGATTATAGTGCCAGTATTTCAGGAGGTAACGAGAAAGTCAATTATTATACATCTATCGGATATAATAATTCCAAGGGAACTACTAAAGGAGATAACTCAACCAGTTACAGTTTGACTTCTAATATCTCAGCCTATCTGACTAAAAAAGTCAGAGCTTATACTCGTTTAAGTTTCTCAGACCAGAAAAGTGATGGTTTTTATACCACGAATCCTTATACTTATGCGTTGCAGACTACTCGCGCTATTGGCCCTGATGAATATTACACGACTCAGATTAATACTATTGATGGGTTATCCAATAACTATCTGTTGACATATAATATATTTAATGAGCTGGCACATACCGGTAATGAGGCAAAATCCCGTAATTTCAGTGGCAATGTAGGTATTGATGTGAAAATATGGAAAGGATTGACGCTTCAGACGCTTTTTGGTCTGCGTTATGTTAACTCTACTAATTATCAGTGGGCGGACGAACGTTCTTATTATATTGCAGGCATTCGTGGATATGATTATGGTACGGTGATTCCCAACGGTGAAGAAGAAAAGAAAAGCAAATTGCCTCATGGAGGAATTTTGAATTATAATTCGATGAATAATGTGGGCTATACAGCTCGTGCTCAACTTTCGTATGCTACCACCTTTGGAGAGATGCAGCAACATGCCATTAATGGTATGATTGGCTATGAGGCAATCTCCAATCAATATGACGGTTTTAATGATGTAGAATATGGATATTATCCGGATCGTGGGATGGCTGTCAGTTATGAATATGATAAGGAAAGTGCCGGAAGCGCGGTCCTGAATAATTCTTCGTTGGAAAAACATACTGTGTCTCGTAAGAATACGAAGAATAATGCAGTATCTGCTTATGCGACTTTGGTTTATGCGTTGAAGAACCGCTATATTTTTAACGCTAATTTGCGTGGGGATGCTTCCAATCGTTTCGGACAATACACAAATCATAAATTTCTTCCTGTATGGAGTTTGGCAGCAAGGTGGAAGATAAATGATGAAAGTTGGTTTAGAGGCTGGAAAGCTTTAGATAATTTCAGTATACGTTTTTCTTATGGTCAACAGGGGAATATTCCTACTTCTGTAGGACCAAATCTTGTAGCACAATACATGGCGCTTGCAGTTAATCGTTTTTCTGGGAACTACCAATTGGGAATTAAACGCCTGCCTTATCCTGATTTGCGTTGGGAAAAGACGGTTACAACTAATTATGGATTGGATTTCTCTTTGTTGAACGGCAGAATCTCGGGTACTGTCGATTATTATGTGCGTAAAGGTAAGGACTTGATTTTTAATTTGCCGGTAGCCAGTGAATATGGAACAACTCAAACTTTCCGTAATGGTGCCAGTATGAAGAATTATGGTATTGAAGTGGGATTGACTTTTATTCCTGTTCAAACGCGTGACTTTACTTGGACATTAACTCCGATTTATTCGAAAAACACCAATAATATAAGCAATACTGCAAAGCAGGATTATACTTATCTGGATTACCTGGCTGGTAATGCTTTTGAAAATGGAAAGCCGGTAAATGCACTGTATGCCTGGGAGTTCAAGGGACTGGATCATGAAACAGGCCGTGCGATGTTTGAACATTGTTCGGCAAATGAATCAGAAGTAGAGAAAAGTAATGATCCGAAAAGTTATCTGAAATATTGTGGTTCGACTGATCCGAAGTTTAACGGAGGACTTTCCACTTCGTTGCGTTATAAGAATTTTATATTAAATGCTCAGTTTGCTTATGCTTTCGGGCATGTGAAACGTTTGAATTTCCTTTTCAGCGGAACGATGAAGATGCCTACTCCGCAAACAAATCTGACGACAGATTTCTTGCATTGCTGGCGGGAACCGGGCGATGAGGAGCATACTGATATTCCGGGTATTGCTTTTGATGAGGCACGGAATTATTTTGTCTATACTCCGATTGCGAATGCAACTCAACAGAATACATACGATATGTATAATTATTCGGATGTACGTGTAGTAAAAGCCGATTTCTTTCGTTGCCGTAATCTAATGTTGACTTATACTTTGCCGGATAAATGGCTTCAACCGTTAAATATCGCAGGTATGTCCTGTTCGTTTAATGTGACCAATCTTTTTACATTGTGTAGCTCAAAATTTAATGGACAAGATCCAGAGGTAGATTCTACTGGAAGTGTTGCATTACCTATTACACGGACTTATTCGTTCTCAGTAAGTCTTAATTTCTAATCCTTAAAAATCTTTTGTAGATTATGAATAGTAAATATATATTAATATTCCTTTCTGTATACATAATGTGTATATGTTCCTCTTGCAGTGATTTCCTGAAAGAAGTTTCGCAAGATGAGTTTGAACCGAAAACAGCTTCTGCTTTTCAAGAATTGTTGAATGGTGAGGGATATTCAACTACCATTTGTCTCGATCCTATCACAGATGTATTGACTGATGATGTGGAGGGAGCTCAGGGACAATCTGATAATTACATAGATGAAAACTTGGCTCATCGTGCAGTCTATACGTGGCAATCTAATATGTACTTGTTGCTGGCTGATTATGATATGACTAACCTGCTACACACCTATCAGAAACTTTATAAATGTATTATGGCCTGTAATTTGGTTATAGACGGGCTGACAGATGCGGATGGAACAGAAGATGAAAAAATGCAGACAAGAGGTGAGGCTTTGGCACTTCGTGCTTACTATTATTTCTTATTGGTGAATTTATATGCTATGCCCTATAATTGTGCAGGAACGGCTCCGGAGAGTCTTTTGGGAGTGCCTCTAGTTATCAAACCGGAAATTAGAGATGAGGGAATTGCACGTAATACAGTTGCGGAAGTGTATACTCAAATATGTAAGGATATTGAAGAAGCCTGTAGTTTGCTGGATGGTAAAGCTGACAACACTCTAGGATTGTTTCGTATAAATAATGTAGCAGCACATCTTCTAGCTTCCCGAATTTATTTGTATATGGAAAATTGGGATAAGGTGCTAGAGCATGCTGATGTGGCTTTGGCCGATGCTCCGGCATTGGTTGACCTGACTACATATCAGCTAAGTAATCCGGCTTTTCCTCATTATGCTATTAACAATATAATTTCTAGGAATTTCCCGGAAGTAATATTTATTAATGGAAGCATGAGCGGGAGTATAAAAACAGAAGGTACGTTAATCAGGGTGTCTGAGAGCGGTTCGAATGCTTTATTGAGACTATATGATTCTTCGGATGCCCGTCGAAATATATTTTTTAGTGATATGAGTCCTTTGTATTACAAATATTGGATGGCCAAACGTGGAACTCAGGAACAGGGGTTTGTATGGCGTACTGCCGAACTTTATTTAAATCGTGCGGAAGCTTATGCTGCTAAATATATGGCAGGAGATAACTCTTGTGGACAAAAGGCTGTTGATGACCTGGATGCTCTTCGCAGTAAACGTTTGTCGAATTTTGTGGCTTATACGTTAACCACGCCTGCAGCTCTGATGGAATTTTGTCATGAAGAACGTCGCCGTGAACTTTGTTTTGAATCACATCGCTGGTTTGATCTCCGTCGTTATGGTATGCCTTCTATTGAACATACATGGTATGATGCATCAGGAAACCGTACCGTATATACATTGAAGGAGAAAGATCTGGGTTATGTATTACCTATTCCACAGGATGCAATGGATACAAATTCAGCTTTAATACAGAATGAATTGGCACCGGAGCGTGTAGGCGAGGTAAACTAAATATTAATATGGAACAATAAAATAGAATAGTAGTATGAAGAAGTTTATATATTTAATATCCTGTTTGCTCTTGGTTGGAGTATGCTCATGTGGGGAAGATGCTTTGACACCTTCCGAACCGATGGGTTTTGGAGAGTTTCCTCAAGGAAATGCTTCATATGATCGTGAGATAGTTGAGTTCTATGATAAATATGGGGTGCAAGTTTTGTATAGGTTTGGCGAGGTTGATTTCCGTTGGAATATTACAGAGTATATTCCTTACTATGCAGTAGAAGCCGAAACTTCCTCTATAGGTGAAGGATGGAACTTCCTGAAAGAAAATTGCTTGTCTATTTGGAGTGACGATTTTCTGAGAAGATATATGCCGTATAGAATCCTGTTAGCTTCCGAAATTTATAGTTTAAAGGATACATACGAGTATGATGATGAGGGAAATAAAATCTATCAAAAGATTCCTAAAAAAGCTATGTATGGTCTTAATCATCTGACTTTTGGTGCAGTGAATAGTCGTTTGTCTTCACTTTCCGTTGAGGAAAAAAAGGAACTGATTGGCGAGGTTGCTTTTGCCATTGCCGGTTATGCTGCTTCGAAAGGTAAGATAGAGGTTCCTGAAAAGTTTCAGACATATCACGACGATTATATAAACAATGCAGGAGGTGATTATGAAGGCGAATGGGGATATAACGGCGGAGGCTGTCTGGAGTATCGTGATGGTGGAATGGACTATTATTATGATTTCGGATTATTTGTGAAATATCTGGTTATGATGAATAAGGAAGAATTTGAGAACAGGTTTTTGACCGAAGAATTTGATTGCGGAACCCAGTATGATAGTGTTTCGGGGAATTCTGTTAAGGGCTATCCGATACGTAATAAATATGAAGCAGTGATAGAGTATTTTCAAAATACGTTAGGTATTGATCTTCATGAGATTGGAGCCAGGACCTCTCAATTGCATTAATTGAAATATAAAGAATAAGATATAAAACTAAATGAAAAAATTATTTGTATTGTTTGTTTTCTGTGCGTACTTTATAACTACTTATGCACAGTCTCGTTTGTCCGGTATTGAAAAACCGCAGGCAGGTTCTCTGATCTCATTTAATTATCAGGCATCAGGAGGACCATTGGAAAACCGGGATACATTGTCTTGTACGATCTATCTCTATGAGGATTATTTATGGAGGATGGACGATGTAACTTTAATCCGTAGCGGAAAGAATCAGTGGAAAGGAAATTATCGGTTGGCTGACAATTGTGCCCTGTTCGCTTTATCATTTCTAGCTGGTGAAGCATGGAACCGCACGATAGATAATAATGACGAAAACGGAGGATATGTGTTTACGACATTAGATGCACAGGGGAAAATGTTACCTGGTGGCTATTTGGGATGGGGGACATTCCGTAAACCTTCTTGTTTCCATATTGGAAATTACTTCCAAAAGTTTGATATTCAGGATGAGGCGGTAGAGATGTGGACAACTAAGGAAATGGAGCATTATGCTGCAAATTTGCCGAAGTTCGTAAATGTTTATATGAACATGGTAGCTTTACGTATGGGAGAAAAGAATCGGAAAGCTGTTGATTTCTTCTTTCAGAAAATCAATAAAGAGTTTGCTATGACCGAGTTCATCTACTCTACGTTTGAGAATATTTATCGTTTCAGATTGCAGGAGCAGGCAACGGCGGACTCGATAAAGAGTATTATATTAAAACAATATCCTCACGGGTTTTCTGCTCGTGCACAAATGTTTCATCAGGTGGAGGCTATGGAGGTAGGCGAAGAACGGGTAAGTAAGACTGAAGAATTTTTTAGGACGTATCCATATAACAAATGTATAGAAGATCCGTTCTCCCGTAAACAAGCTTATATGTATTATAATCTGACCCGTCCCTATGCTTCTTTTCTTTTTGACGGAAAACAGTATGACAAACTTATTGCTGCCTTGCCATCAATGAATTTTGTGACTTTGAGTGAAGTGTTCCGGTGGAATATATTCCGTGCCTATAAATTTCGGTTGGCGAAAAATGACTCAGTCTATCCGGTAGCGAAAGCCTTGATGGAACAAATGGTGCAAAAACGGAATGACCTTTCTAATAATATGGAAGAATTAAGATACACTCCGAAAGAAGCACAGGAATTGCTTGACATTCAGTTTTACGAACGTTTGGGAATTTATCTGCAATTATTAAAGGATTTGAATAAGAATGACGAGGCTTTGACATGGCTCTCTTATTATAAGGATGATGTATTGTCTTATGCGGATGCTACAGTCAATCAGGTACGTTATGAGATTTTGTCAGCTACCGGAAAGAAAGAACAAGCATTGGAGGTTTTGAAAAATTCGGTGAAATATAATACGATTACCACTGATATGATGACTGCTCTGCGTGAGGAAGTGAAACCGGCATCTGATGCCGAGTTTAAAGTCTATCTTGATAAATTGAAAGGTGCGGCATTGAAAGAGGCGTTATATGAGGAAGTGAAATCTCATATGACAGATGTTGAAATCCCTACTTTCGAATTGCTGGATATGGACGGGAATGTTGTGAGCAGTGACAGTTTCAAAGATAAGATTGTAGTGATTGATTTTTGGGCAAACTGGTGCGCACCTTGTAAACGTGCGTTTGAGGGAATGAAACTTGCTGTAGACGCTTATGCGAACGATCCGGAGGTCGTTTTCTATTTCGTAAATACCATGGATTTCGGAATTAAGGGAAAACCGGCAGTTGAGAAGTATTTGAATAATAATGGATATTCACATTTTAAAGTATTGTTCGATACTTTAAAAGAAGGAACCAAAGGGTATAACAAGGCTTTCAGCATTTTCTCCCGTCAATTCAATTCATCCGGTATTCCCCGTAAAGTTATTTTAAAGAACGGCAGGATGCTTTATACGGCTGAAGGATATTCCGGAAGTCCCTCACAATTGGCTGATGAGATTAATTATGCAGTCGAATTAATACGAAAGAAATAAATGAAGAAATATGTTTATTTGACATTGCTTCTCCTGTTGGGTGCAGAGGGAGCATTTTCTCAGAAACGTCCGATGAAACTGGACGACTGTAAGTTGTGGCGCTCGGTAGATCAGATACAATTATCGGCAGACGGGAAATGGGTAGTTTATAACTATCGTGCCTTGTACCGTCAGGATCTTGATACAACTTATATATACAATGTACAGACAGGAGAAACGACTTCTAAGGCCGGTCTTTCTAATTTTTCGTTTATGGCTAACGGCAAGTTGTTGAAATATGAAAAGAAGGAAGAAGGAGATAATTCGGGACGTCCATCTGTTTATACATTAAATTTGCTTACGCAGCAAGAGAAACAATGGGCTAAGAATATCTTTTTGGTCCCTATAGCAGGAACAGACATGGCTTATTATGTACAATATAAGCCAACCGGAAAGGCAGACTTTACTTTTGTAAATTTGCTGACGGGAGAGGAACAGTGTATTGAGGATATAAATACCTTCGGGCAGGTAGAGGCAGGTCGGTTGCTTTATAGTGTGGCGGACAGTTTGAAATCGACTTTGTATCTGTGGGAGAAAGGAAGAAAAACCCAAGTAGGGGAAGTTCCCGGTTATATTGCAAGTATCGCTAATCCGGATGCCAAAGGATGTGGAACTTTATCATGTGCTTCTACTTATGATACTCGTTTTGATGTAACCTCTATCTATACATATGATTTGAATAAATGTATTTGTTCGAAACTGTTGTCCTATCAAGATATAACTGGTCTGCCTGAGGGGACGAAAGTTTCTTCTATGTCTCGATTGATAAACAATAAGACTCAGTTGCTGATTGATTTGGAACCGGTAGCTTATCCGCAGATGGAAAGGGAAACGGATCAGGTAAATCTGGAATTGTGGATATGGGACGAGAACATTTCTCCCCGCCGATCTTTCAAACGCTCAGGTTTTGATGCATCTAAGTATGACAAGTATGTCTATGATATTGCTACAGGGGAGTGTTTTACTTTGCCTACAAAAGGTCTGTCTTCTTTGGCTTTTCCGCAGGGAGAAGAGGTCAAAGGATGTATTGCTTTCGACGCTACTCCCTGGTATAAGGAATCTGACTGGACGATGTCTCCCAATGACGATGTTTATTATATTGGAATGAATGGCGAGAAGAAGAAGCTGGCAAGTCATGGAAAATATGGCTTAAGTTGGAGTCCCGATGGAACCAAAGTTTTATTGTACGATCCTGCCCTGAAAGCATGGCGGCTGATTGATATGGCTACGGGGAGCGACCGGGACTTGACAACAGGGAAATTGCCTTATCCGGTATATGAAGAAGAGCATGACTATTCTTTTGATGCTGCACCTTATGGAGTGGCACATTGGAATCCGGACAATCACACTGTGGTCATATACGACCGATATGATTTGTGGAGTCTGGATGTGAAAGGCGAGAAAGCTCCTGTCTGTCTGACACAAGGGAAGGGCAGAAAAGAGCTGATAACATTCCGCAAGGCTGAGCATCCGGTTTCTTCAAGAGATAAATTGTATCTCGAAGGATTTGATGAAAAAAGTAAAACGAAAGGATTGTACCTGCTGGCGGGCAAGAACCTGCGTGATATGGCTGTTGATTCTCAATCGAATCTGGTCGTAAAAGCTAACACGGACAATGGTAAAGTAGTACTTTGGACGAAGGAAGATTATGGAGAAAGAGATTTTTGGGTTTCTGATCTGACTCTGCGAAATCCGAAGCGGGTGACGGACTCCAATCCTCAGGTGAAAGATATTAACTGGGGAACTACCCGGCTTTATACTTGGACAAATTTGGAAGGCAAGAAAAATGAAGGAATTTTGTTTCTGCCGGAGAATTACCGGGAAGGTCAAAGTTATCCTGTCATCGTACTATTCTATGAGAAGATGTCACAGGAGCTTAATAGTTATCGTTTGCCGGAGTATAGTAGTGCGACGATTGATATTCCCTGGTTTGTAAGTAATGGATATATCATTTTCTGCCCGGATATCAGTTATCGTATCGGTGCTCCTTATGAAAGTTGTTATAATGCGGTGGTAAGTGGTGTAGAGCAGCTTGTTAAGGATGGAATTGCTGATAAGGAACGCATCGGAATCAATGGACATAGTTGGGGCGGTTCGCAGACTGCCTGGTTGGTGACGCGTACTAATATATTTAAATGCGCCTCTCCTTGTTCGGCAGTTACGGATCAGGTGGCAGATTATCTGATGCTTCGCGGAACAGGTCAGCCTAATATGTATTTTGAAGAGGACGCACAAGGTCGTTTGGGTAAAACACTTTGGGAAGACCGGGAACTTTATCTTGAGAATTCTCCGGTTATGCATGCTGATAAGATTCATACTCCTTTGTTGATATTTCATGGTGAAAAAGACACAAGTGTACGCATATATCAAGGCATGGCTCTATATTTTGCGATGCGTCGATTGGGACGTCCTGCCTGGTTGCTGAACTATCGGGATGTAGGACATCAGATGGGCGGAGATGTTGAGTGTCGTGATTTTATGCAGCGTTTAATCGGCTTTTTTGATTACTATCTGAAAGATGCGCCTATGCCGGAATGGATGAAAGGGGATAATAATAAGTAGGATAATAAAAAGAGAATAATTGATATGAAATGTATAGTAATGAATATCCTTATGGTATGTGCTTGTCTGTCCTCGTGCGGACATTCTTCAATTTTTAAATTGGAGGCGGATGTGCATACGAATGAGTATGACGGGTTGTATATTTATCTCACTCATGCAGATGTCGTTTCGAGAGAGGATGACCGGAAAGTGGATAGTGCGTTGATACGTAATGGTCATTTTAGTTTTGAATATCACGTTACTGGTGAACCGTTTGTGGCAACATTAGCTTTGCCACCCAAAGATGATCATTTTGTGTATGGTTTGCCGGATTGTTATTGTATTGTGGAAGAGGGGAATGTGAAGTTGGACTATACTCCTCTGGGAACACAATTGAAAGGGGGAGTCTTGAATCAGCAATATGATAACCGGATATTAGCCAAGACTCGGGAAATCAAGAAAAGAAATAATAGCATTGTGGCCGAAAGAGATTCTTTGGGAAAACTACGTACTTTGGGTATAGAAGAGATGGAGGCTTTTAACCAACGTATCGGTGCATTGTATAAAGAGTTACAACCGGCACACATCTCTTTTGTTTCTGACTATATAGGAACTGAAATGGGCGCTTTCTTCTTTTTTTATTATCCTGAGAGTTATTACCCTGCGGAGATATATGCGAAACTATTAGTATCGGTAGGTAAGAATTACCTCCACAAGTCGGAATTGAAGAAAGCAAAGGAAAAAGAGGCTGCTGCACGTTGGAAGGAATCTGTGAAAATAACAGAGGTCGGCTATCCTTATCGCGACTTTACCTGTATGGATATCGAGGGAAAGGATGTGAACCTCTCGGATTATATTCATCCTGGTCGTGTGACCTTGATTGATTTTTGGGCATCCTGGTGTGTGCCATGTGTACAGGAACTTCCTTTCCTGAAATCTCTGTACCAAACTTATCATGAAGAGGGATTGGATATTGTGAGTGTTTCTTTGGATACCAAGAAAAGTGCATGGGAAGCTGCTGTGAGAAAACATCAGATTCCTTGGCCGCAAATCTCCGACTTAAAAGGCTGGAAGGGTACGATAACCAAAGATTATGCTATAAGTGCGATTCCTTTTATCCTTGTTATTGACCGGAAAGGTAAGATTGCAGTTCGTAATTTGCATGATTATAAGTTGGAGAATGCTATAAAAGAGATATTGTCTACAAAGAATTAGTCTGAATTTATGTATTTATAGATAGAATACTATATTTTGTGTTCGATTATTCCGGTATGAGTGGAACAGGATTCCATTGATACCGGATTTATTTTAAAATATTGTTTGTTCTTCTTGTATATAGAGAATAAAAATAAGAAACAAAGGC
This sequence comes from uncultured Phocaeicola sp., assembly GCA_948579315.1. Taxonomy (GTDB): domain Bacteria; phylum Bacteroidota; class Bacteroidia; order Bacteroidales; family Bacteroidaceae; genus Phocaeicola. The sequence continues at coordinate 13,282 of CAPAOL010000022.1, read as the reverse complement.
TTTGTTGCAGCCTGCATGATATGTTGAATATCTTGCTTCATGATATTCTTTTCTTTAGATATTTTACGCAATACTACGAATATTTGCACAAAATCTGAAAATAAAAAGCCTTTTTATTTTTGTTTTTATCTATAATTTGTACATTTGGGCGTTATACCTATTGTATATGTTGCTACAGCTAATATATTATGGTCTGTGACAAAAAAATAGATATACGATATGATGACCAATAATTAACCTTTAATAATGCACAACTATGAGTTATTTACGATTTGACAAGACCCTCATGACGAATCTGGAAGAATCTCTTCAGAGAGAAATTCTCCGGACGAACAAAGCAGGAGCTTATCATTGTACGACGATTGTTGATTGTAACACACGCAAATATCACGGCCTATTGGTAATTCCAGTTCCCAATCTCGACGATGAAAATCATGTGCTGCTATCTTCTCTTGATGAAACGGTAATTCAACATGGTGCGGAGTTTAACTTGGGATTGCACAAATATCAGGGAAACAACTTTAGTCCTAATGGACACAAGTATATCCGTGAGTTTGACTGTGAGCATATCCCGGCAACTACTTACCGTGTCGGAGGTGTAGTCCTCCGCAAAGAAAAAATCTTTGTACATCATGAAAATAGAATCCTGATTCGTTATACTTTACTTGATGCGCATTCGGCTACAACTCTGCGCTTCCGGCCGTTCCTTGCTTTCAGAAGTGTACGTGAGTACACTCACGAAAACCCGCAGGCAAGCCGCGAGTATCAATTGGTGGAAAATGGTATTAAAACCTGTATGTATCCCGGTTATCCGGAACTTTACATGCAGTTGAATAAAAAGTGTGAGTTCCATTTCACGCCCGACTGGTATCGGGGGATTGAATACCCGAAAGAACAGGAACGTGGGTATGACTTCAATGAAGACCTTTATGTTCCCGGCTATTTCGAAGTGGATATAAAGAAAGGGGAGAGTATTGTATTCTCTGCCGGAATTTCAGAAACAACTCCGCGTAAACTGAAACAGACCTTTGAGGCGGAAGTGGCCGACCGTACGCCACGTGACAGTTTCTACCACTGCCTGAAGAATTCTGCCCATCAATTCCATAACCAACAGGAAGGTGAGCATTACATTCTTGCCGGTTATCCGTGGTTTAAATGCCGTGCTCGTGATATGTTTATCGCCTTGCCTGGACTGACGCTTGCACTTGATGAGATCGACCAGTTTGAGGATGTGATGAAAACGGCGGAAAAGGCGATCCGTAACTTTATCAATGAAGAACCTGTAGGATACAAGATTTATGAAATGGAGCATCCTGACGTTTTGCTTTGGGCTGTCTGGGCTATGCAACAATATGCTAAAGAGACTTCCCGCGAACAATGCCGTCAGAAATATGGAGAGCTTCTGAAAGATATTATGGAGTTTATCCGTCAGCGGAAACATGAAAATCTTTTCTTGCATGACAACGGATTACTTTTTGCTAATGGTACGGATAAAGCGATTACATGGATGAATTCTACTGTGAACGGGCATCCGGTGATTTCTCGTACTGGATATATTGTTGAATTTAACGCGTTATGGTATAATGCACTGCGTTTTATCGCTGATTTGGTGCGTGAAGGTGGTGACGTGTACTTGGCAGATGAACTTGATGCGCAGGCAGAAGTGACAGGAAAATCTTTTGTCGAGGTATTCCGTAATGAATATGGTTATTTGCTTGATTACGTAGACGGTAATATGATGGACTGGAGTGTACGTCCTAATATGATATTTACCGTAGCGTTTGATTATTCTCCTTTGGATCGTGCGCAAAAGAAACAGGTGCTCGATATTGTGACCAAAGAGCTGCTCACTCCGAAAGGAATTCGTTCGTTGAGTCCGAAGAGCGGTGGATATAATCCAAACTATGTAGGTCCGCAGATACAACGGGATTATGCTTATCATCAAGGAACCGCTTGGCCTTGGTTGATGGGATTCTATCTGGAAGCTTATCTTCGAATTTATAAGATGAGCGGGTTGTCATTCGTTGAACGTCAGCTGATTGGTTATGATGATGAGATGACAAGTCATTGTATTGGTTCCATTCCCGAATTGTTTGATGGGAACCCGCCTTTCAAGGGACGTGGTGCGGTATCGTTTGCGATGAATGTGGCAGAAATATTGCGTGTTTTAAAGCTACTGTCTAAGTATTATTAAAAAAGGAGGAACGAAGATGAAAGTTTTAATGTTTGGATGGGAATTCCCTCCCAAAATATATGGTGGTCTTGCAGTTGCTTCTTATGGAATAACTAAAGGCTTGAGTCTGCAAGGTGATGTGGAGACGGTTTTCTGTATGCCTAAACCTAGCGGCGAAGAAGAAAAGTTCTTGAAAATAATCGGTATGAATCAAGTGCCCATTGTGTGGCGTGATGTTCACTATGACTACTTGAAATCCCGCTTGTTGGAAATGACACCGGAAGAATATTACTCTTTCCGCGACCATATCTATGCTGATTTTTCTTATATGCATGTGAATGATTTGGGATGTATGGAATTTGCAGGTGGTTATCCCGGGAACTTGCACGAGGAAATTAATAATTTCTCGATCATTGCCGGAGTAGTAGCCCGTCAGCAGGAATTTGACATTATCCATGCACACGATTGGCTGACTTATCCTGCCGGTGTACATGCCAAAATGGTTAGTGGAAAGCCGCTTTGCATTCATGTGCATGCTACTGATTTTGACCGTTCTCGTGGCAAAGTCAATCCTACTGTTTATTCGATTGAGAAGAATGGTATGGATCATGCCGATTGTATCATGTGCGTATCCGAGCTTACTCGCCGCACTGTTATTAACGAGTATCATCAAGATCCCAGAAAGGTATTTGCAATGCATAATGCTGTTTATCCATTGTCGCAGGAACTGCTGGATATTCCGCGTCCCGATCACTCAAAAGAAAAGGTGGTCACCTTCCTCGGACGTATTACTATGCAGAAGGGACCGGAATATTTTGTAGAAGCTGCTGCGCTTGTATTGAAGCGTACTCGTAATATTCGTTTTGTAATGGCGGGGTCGGGTGATATGTTGAACGCCATGATTAACTTGGTTGCCGAACGTGGTATTGCCGATCGATTCCACTTCCCAGGCTTCATGAAGGGCAGACAGGTATATGAGGTTTATAAGAACAGTGATGTATTTGTCATGCCGTCTGTCTCTGAACCTTTCGGTATCGCTCCGCTGGAAGCTATGCAGTGTGGAACACCTTCCATCATTTCTAAGCAGTCTGGATGTGGCGAGATTCTTGATAAGGTGATAAAAACGGACTATTGGGATATCCATGCGATGGCTGACGCTATCCATTCTCTGTGTACCAATCCGTCTCTTTTCGAATATCTCAAAGAAGAGGGAAAGAAGGAAGTAGATGGGATTACTTGGGAAAAAGTCGGCTTGAGAATCCGTGCTCTTTATGAGGCTGTGTTAAGAAACTATGGTAAATAACAAAACAATGAATAAAAATGAGAACTATCTGTCTTTATTTTGAAATACATCAAATTATCCATTTGAAACGTTATCGTTTCTTTGATATTGGTAATGACCATTACTATTATGATGATTATGCCAACGAAACAGGGATGAATGAGGTTGCCGAACGTTCATATATTCCTGCTCTCAATACATTGATTGAGATGGCGAAAAACTCGGGTGGTGCTTTTAAAGTAGCGCTTTCTATCTCGGGAGTAGCCTTGGAACAATTGGAAATTCATGCTCCGGCAGTCATTGATTTATTGCACCAGCTGAATGAAACAGGCTGTTGTGAGTTCTTATGTGAGCCTTATTCGCATGGTTTGTCTTCGCTGGCCAACGAGGATTGTTTCCGTGAAGAAGTGCTTCGTCAACGTGATAAGATGAAGCAGATGTTTGGTAAAGAACCCAAAGTATTCCGTAACTCTAGTCTTATTTATTCTGATGAAATTGGTGGATTGGTAGCTTCTATGGGCTTCAAGGGGATGTTGACGGAAGGTGCTAAACATGCGTTGGGATGGAAGAGCCCGCATTATGTTTATCACTGTAATCAAGCTCCAAGTCTTAAGCTCTTGTTGCGGGATTTCAAACTTTCTGACGATATCAGTTTGCGCTTTTCTAATTCGGAATGGGCGGAATATCCTTTGTTTGCCGATAAGTATATTAATTGGATCGATGCGTTGCCCCAAGAAGAACAAGTCATCAATATCTTTATGGAATTGAGTGCACTTGGTATGGCTCAACCTTTATCTTCTAATATTCTTGAATTCATGAAGGCACTGCCTGAATGTGCAAAAGCTAAAGGAATCACATTCTCTACACCGACGGAAATCGTGACGAAGTTGAAATCAGTATCACAGCTTGATGTTGCCTATCCGATGTCATGGGTGGATGAAGAAAGAGATACTAGTTGTTGGTTGGGTAATGTTATGCAACGTGAGGCTTTCAATAAACTGTATAGTGTAGCCGAACGTGTTCATTTGTGTGATGACCGTCGTATTAAGCAGGATTGGGATTACTTGCAGGCTAGCAATAATTTCCGTTTTATGACAACGAAGAACAATGGTATGTGGTTGAATCGTGGTATCTATGATTCTCCTTATGATGCTTTCACCAACTACATGAACATTTTGGGTGATTTTATCAAACGGGTAGATGCACTGTATCCTGTTGATGTAGACAGTGAAGAATTAAATTCTTTGTTGACTACCATTAAGAATCAGGGGGATGAGATTACTGAATTGGAAAAGGTATTGGCTAAATTACAGGCAAAAGTAGAAGCGGCAAAGAAAACGGCTGCAAAAAAAACTACAACTGCTAAAGAATCGGTAGTGAAAGAGGAACCTGCTGCTAAGTCAAAACCTGCTGCAAAGAAAGCTGAAGTGAAGAAAGCAACAACCGAGCCGAAGAAGAAGGCCACGGGAAAAGCTAAGAAGGTTACAGCTAAATAAGAAGTATAAGAGTTTATTATATGGAACCGTGAGTGAGATAAAATCAAACTCGCGGTTTTTTTGATATTTGCGCAAGTATTATAGAGAGTCCTATTTAGGGAGTTGTTTCTCCATATCTAGGAAAAAGGAATATTTATTGAATATCTCAGATTATTATACTACACTGTTTCACAACTTGATTAGTGGATGATTATGATTTCGGACTGACCTATGATTTCGTCTCATTTCTGTTTAATTCGAGCGATGAGGCTGTCTAAAAAGTCGGTTTTATCCTAATTCTCCTCCTTCCTGAAGGAGGGGAGTTAGAGTTACTAACGACTTTTTAGACAGCCTCTTTGAGTTTAGGACTTAACTTTTATATTTAGTCTTTAGTTGCCGCTTTTGGTAAAACTGGTATAAACAACTTCTAAATTCAGTGTTCCGCCAAGTTCTCCTCCTTTTAATTTTACATATCCAGGTCTCAAATCATGTTGAATACCAATGATATTGTTGGAGGTACCATAGTAATTATCGCTGCTAGAAGAGTCGTAAGTTACCAGAACCGGAATTAATACTACCCTATCCCATTCTGTATCGTTTTCCCATATAGTGATATTATTAGTTGATTTAATCTCATCAATTCCAGTTTTTGTATTATACACTGTATATTCAACCTTCCCTTTTTCCTTTATATCTTTTTCGGCAGCTTTTTTGTCATTGATACATGCGTTGATAAGTCTGGTTATATTACTGAAAGTGTATTGGTTGGTGCTGGTAGAATGAGAAGTGCGGAAAGAAGAAACTTCATCAATCAACAGATTTTTTGCAAAGAATCTATCTTTATCTTTTTTCCGTATCAGCATTACATCAGATGGTGCAGACATTCCAAAATTACTACTACTATTTGATTGATTGTAATTGGAGAATGTCAATTTTACTGCATTGAGTGTATCTCCTGATAATTCTTCATTAATTTGGGTGATAGGAAGAGTTGCTTCTGTGAAAATTCCGGCAGGAGTTTTCAAGTATGTACAAGTCTTATCATTCTTAATTAGTTCGTTAATTTTTTCATCATTATTGAGTTGATTAGCTTGAATAACTTCACGTGTAGAGTTAAAGACACGATAAGCATAATAGGTAGAATCTTTTCCATCGTGTGTCGTAAGTGGCGTTCCTTTTATGCTATCAACAGCATAACACTTATACACAACATTCATTTGAACCTGATTGACATATAATACTGTTCCGTCTCCAAAATCGCTCTTTACATATAATCCCTTGAAGGCTTCAAAAAATTCTTTATTATCAAATTTAGCACCTTTTTCTTGTGCTTCTCTGAATTTTCTTAATATGTTTCCTCCTACTCTTGCTGCGATAGGCTTCTCAAAAGTAAGATGTACACTTGGAACATAGGAGTCTAAGTTACGAATAGAGTCTTTAACAGAAAGATCAACGGCTGTATATGCTTTACTTCCTAAAATGCCGTTCTTTTCATAAAACTCATCGGGGTTAATGTCTGTATAATAATAATCTTTGTTGTCCGCCTTTTCCAATTCTTTGTTTAACTCATAAACACTTAGACGGCAGGCAGTCAATGAATCTCCAAAGTAATTATCATACCATAAATAAAGTTCGACAGTGTGGATATTGCCTATAACTTCGCTGTTTTCATTATCTGGGTCCTTATGAATTAACGCGATATCATCAGATGCTTTGTCCACCATTGTATTGGTAATCTTCTTATTATTATCGAAAGCAGTATTGTTATACTTTCCAGGAAAAGTCAATCCTTCCGGACAATTCAGCGTAGATAGGAATCCTGCCTGATAAGTACCGAATTGATCATCTGTGAATTTACCGACATATCCGATATTTGTTTTAGCATAAATTCTTCCGGCAGCCACAGAGCTTGTTGTTACGGGATATGTTTTTAATTGTCCGTTGATATCCCGGTCGCTTCCCGGAAACATTCCCAATCCCAGTCCGGCAGTGTTGTCATCACAGCCCCAAAAGGCGATTGCCAGTAAAGCTATTAAGGCGTATTTTGCTTTCATGATCGTCGTATCTTGATTTTTTATTCTTCTTTTTCGTTTGCAGTGGCTTCCCATACTTGGTCGTAGAACTCGTTGCAAGCATCTGCATAGTTTTCCGGGTTCTGGTAGTCAAGTACCAATTTACCAGATTGGCGGGCGTATTCAATAATAGACTCGTCTACTTTTTCGCTGTTTTGTATGACTCCGTCCGAATAATCAACGGCGAGTTTGCAAAGAGCAGCGTAATCTACGGGTTCTTTCAAATCACCTAAATCTTTTTTGGAGATACCTTTCAGCATCAATTTGGTTGCGAAATCATCGCTAAGTGTACTCTTGAAATCATCTTCATAAACAGAGAATACCACTTTGGCATCGCGGAAAGAAGGTTCGTCTTTATAGGCTTTCTTTATATAAAGAGGAGCTAGAGCTGTCATCCAGCCATGACAGTGAATGACATCAGGACACCAGCGAAGTTTTTTCACTGTTTCCAATACGCCGCGTGCGTAGAAAACGGCACGACTATCATTATCTTCATATTCTACACCATTTTCGTCCGCTGTCTGCATACGATTCTGGAAATAATCATCATTGTCGATGAAATACACCTGCATGCGTGCAGATTGGATAGAAGCAACTTTTATAATCAAGGGGTGGTCAGTATCGTCAATGATCAGGTTCATACCGGAGAGGCGGATCACTTCGTGCAGCTGGTTTCTGCGTTCGTTGATGTTTCCCCATTTGGGCATAAAGGTTCTGATTTCACGGCCTTTTTCTTGTATCGCCTGTGGAAGGTTTCTACCTATATTGGCCATTTCGGATTCTGAAACGTAAGGTGTAATCTCTTGAGTAATAAATAAAACTTTATTCGCCTTTGTCATAATAACAATAGTTCACTATAATATTCTGCAAAGATACGAAAAAAAAGACACATTAAATAAGATATTCTTTCTTTATGTGGCAAATATTAGTTTATTTTGCAGAGTTTTTGCAAACGAGTAAAACATAAACCAATTGACGAAAATGAAAGTAGTGCACACTATCAAGGACTTACAGGCAGAATTGACTGCCTTGAGAGCCCAAGGTAAAAAGGTGGGACTGGTTCCTACAATGGGTGCTTTACATGCGGGACATGCATCTCTGGTAAAGCGCAGCGTAAGTGAGAATGGTGTAACTGTTGTGAGTGTTTTTGTGAATCCCACACAGTTTAACGATAAAAATGACTTAGAGAAGTATCCGCGTACATTAGATGCAGATTGCCGTTTGTTGGAAGAATGCGGAGCGGATTTCGCTTTTGCTCCTTCGGTAAGCGAAATGTATCCGGAACCGGACACTCGTCAATTTAGCTATGCACCATTAGATACGGTGATGGAAGGTGCTTTCCGTCCGGGACATTTTAACGGTGTTTGCCAGATTGTCAGCAAACTGTTTGATGCCGTACTGCCGGACCGCGCATATTTCGGGGAGAAGGATTTTCAGCAGTTAGCAATTATTCGTGAGATGGTTCGACAATTGAAATATAACCTTGAAATTGTGGGTTGTTCAATTGTGCGTGAGGAAGATGGGCTGGCATTGAGTAGCCGTAATACACGTTTATCGGCAGAAGAACGTGAAAATGCTTTAAATATTTCTCAGACCTTATTTAAAAGTCGTAACTTTGCAGCCACTCACACTGTGAGCGAGACGCAAAAGATGGTGGAAGATGCAATTGAAGCTGCTCCGGGTTTGCGCATGGAGTATTTTGAGATTGTAGACGGAAACACATTGCAGAAAATTAGTAATTGGGAAGATACTTCCTATGCCGTTGGATGCATCACAGTATTCTGTGGAGAAGTCCGGCTGATTGATAATATTAAATATAAAGAATAACTAAAAAGACGAAACCTTATGATGATTGAAGTGTTGAAGTCGAAAATTCATTGTGCACGTGTCACGGAGGCAAATCTGAACTACATGGGTAGTATCACGATTGATGAAGACCTGCTGGATGCTGCAAACATGATTCCGGGAGAGAAAGTGTATATCGCTGATAATAACAATGGTGAACGCTTTGAAACCTATATTATCAAAGGTGAACGCGGTTCGGGTAAAATTTGCCTGAACGGTGCTGCTGCCCGCAAGGTGCAACCGGATGATATCGTTATAATCATGTCCTATGCATTGATGGATTTTGAGGAAGCCAAGTCGTTTAAACCGACTGTAATCTTCCCCGATCCTGCGACGAACAAAGTGGTAAAGTAGAAAGTATCTTTGATATTTGAAATAAGAAAAGCCCCGTTTACATTTTGTAGACGGGGCTTTTCTTATTTTAGTTGTGGGACGAGCAATATTCCGCCCACGTGTGAGTTGGCTTTAGCCCACGTGTCGGTAAACTTCCGCCCACGTGTTAGAACAGGTTATCCCACGTTTTGGGGAAGTTTATCCCAGGGGCTAAAAACCGCAATTAGTTACCAGCGTTTGCCTTCAATTGTTCATTCATGGCGGCAGCGGCTTTACGGCCATCGCCCATTGCCAGAATAACAGTAGCTCCACCGCGAACGATATCGCCTCCTGCATAAATCATAGGGATGGAAGATTCCATGTTGTCATCTACAGTGATGGTTCCTTTTCGTCCTAGTTCCAGTCCTTTGATGGAGCTTGGAACAATTGGGTTAGGAGATACCCCGACGCTGACAATTGCCAGGTCGATATCAATTGTTTCTGTTGCTCCCGGGATGGCTACAGGACTACGACGTCCGGAAGCATCCGGCTCGCCTAATTCCATCTTTTGCAAAATAACCTGTTTTACGCAACCTTGTTCATCTGCAATATATTCGATCGGATTATGTAGTGTAAGGAATTCAACTCCTTCTTCTTTAGCATGTTTTACTTCCTCGATACGTGCAGGCATTTCCTCTTCCGAACGGCGATAGATAATGATAGCGCGCTCTGCACCAAGACGTTTGGCAGTACGAACAGAGTCCATCGCTGTATTACCACCACCGATTACTGCTACGTTTTTACCGAAAGCTACCGGAGTGTCCGAATCTTCACTGGCAGCGTCCATCAGATTAACGCGAGTGAGGTATTCGTTGGACGACATGATGTTGATGGAATTCTCTCCCGGGATATTCATAAAGTTAGGCAGTCCGGCACCGGAAGCTACAAATATTCCTTTGAAACCTTCAGTTTTCAAATCCTTTACGCCGATTGTTTTTCCTACGATACAGTCTTTGATGAAGTTAACACCCATCTTGCTAAGGTTATCGATTTCTACGTCTACAATCTTGTTTGGCAAACGGAATTCTGGAATACCATATTTCAACACACCACCAATCTCATGCAATGCTTCGAATACAGTTACATCATACCCATATTTAGCCATATCTCCGGCAAATGCCAACCCGGCAGGTCCCGAACCGATCACAGCTATTTTGATGCCGTTCTTTTCTGCAATGACAGGTACGGAGATTTGCCCGCTTTCACGTTCGTAATCAGCTGCAAAACGTTCCAGATAGCCGATAGCGACGGGCTTTTCATTCATTTTCAAATGAATACATTTTGATTCGCACTGTTTTTCCTGTGGACACACACGACCGCAAACCGCCGGAAGCGCACTTGTTTCTTTCAATGTTTTAGCAGCTTCAAGAAACTCTCCACGTTCGATATTCTTAATGAAACGAGGAATATCAATACCTACCGGACAGCCTTCCATACATCCCGGATTAGCACAGTCGAGGCAGCGTTTAGCTTCTGTAACAGCCTGTTCTGCTGTTAATCCTTGATTTACTTCCTCTTTACGGCTGTGTGAACGATATTCAGCGTCAAGCTCGTTCATTTCTACACGGGGAATGGCTGTACGTTCTTTCGGTTTCATTGATTTGCGCAATTCCTGTCTCCAGGCTGCATTACGGCTTTTTTCGTCGATTTCTTTGGTTGCTTCACATTCCGGTTGCAGTTTATGCATTTCTTCGCGCTCGATATTTTTGAACGCGCCCATACGTTTCAGCATTTCATCAAAATTCACTTGGTGACCGTCGAATTCGGGACCGTCTACACAAACGAATTTAGTCTTTCCTCCTACAGTGATACGGCAAGCACCACACATACCTGTTCCATCCACCATGATGGTGTTCAATGAAACATCAGTCGGAATTTCATATTTCTTAGTCAGCAAGCAAACGAACTTCATCATGATGGCAGGACCGATAGCGAAACATTTGTCCACTTTCTCGCGTTTGATCACTTCTTCTACGCCTTCCGTCACCAGACCTTTACGACCGTAAGAGCCGTCATCAGTCATGATAATTACTTCGTCAGAGCTTTCACGCATTTCTTTTTCTAAAATAATCAGGTCTTTGTTGCGTCCGGCCAATACAGTGATAACACGGTTGCCGGCTGCTTTCAAAGCTTGTACGATAGGAAGCATCGGAGCTACGCCTACACCACCACCAGCGCAGACCACTGTTCCGAATTTCTCAATGTGGGTAGCTTGTCCGAGCGGGCCTACTACATCGGTGATGTAATCGCCTTCATTCAGTTCACAGAGACGGGTAGAAGAAAGCCCGACTTCTTGCACTACCAAAGTAATGGTACCTTTTTTGAGGTCAGAACCTGCGATAGTCAATGGCATACGTTCTCCTTTTTCACCTACACGCACGATGACAAAGTGTCCTGCCTTACGGGATTTAGCAATTAAAGGAGCTTCAATTTCAAATTTGAATACTTTTTCAGAAAAGCGTTCCTTGCTAATGATTTTGTTCATTATCTAATTAATTTGTTGTTTTTATTACGTAACTGCTATCAGAATGATATAAATTTTGGCAAAGATACAGCTAATTTGCGAAATATAAAAGAAAAGCCACTCTTTTGGTGAGTGGCTTTCTGTATATGGCTACTTTTATTAGTCTGTCATGTCAAGTATTAGTCTATCATGTCAAAGCCGCAATACGGAACCAATGCTTTCGGAATTCTGATACCTTCCGGAGTCTGGTTGTTTTCGAGTAGGGCAGCAACGATGCGTGGTAGTGCTAATGCTGAACCGTTCAGTGTGTGGCAGAGTTCGGTTTTCTTTTCTGCATTACGGTAACGGCATTTTAGGCGGTTAGCTTGGTAAGTGTCAAAATTAGATACAGAACTTACTTCTAACCAACGTTTCTGTGCTTCTGAATATACTTCGAAGTCGAAGCAAAGAGCAGCAGTGAAACTCATATCTCCACCGCAAAGACGGAGAATGCGATAGGGGAGTTCCAGTTTTTGCAACAATCCTTCTACATGGTTCAACATTTCCTGGTGAGATTGTTTGGAATGTTCGGGCTTGTCGATGCGAACCAATTCTACTTTGGAGAACTCGTGCAGGCGATTCAGGCCACGTACATCTTTACCATAAGAACCTGCTTCGCGACGGAAACATTGTGTATACGCACAATTCATTATAGGTAATTGTTTCTCTTCCAGAATTACATCGCGGTAGATGTTAGTCACGGGAACTTCTGCTGTCGGGATCAGGTATAAATCATCTACTTCACAATGATACATCTGTCCTTCTTTGTCCGGAAGCTGTCCTGTGCCATAGCCGGAAGCGGCGTTGACTACTGTCGGCGGCATGATTTCGGTATATCCGGATTTGCGTGCTTCATCCAGGAAGAAGTTGATAAGAGCGCGTTGAAGTTGTGCTCCTTTACCTTTGTATACAGGGAAACCCGCACCTGTGATTTTTACACCCAAGTCGAAGTCTATTAAATCATATTTCTTTGCCAGTTCCCAGTGGGGGAGTGCATCTTTGGGAAGTTCGGTTTCCATACCTCCCATTTTTTCTACAACGTTATCTTCAGCACCTACGCCTTCGGGTACTTCGTCATAAGGAATGTTGGGGATGGTATAAAGTACATTCTGCATGTCCGTTGCAGCTTGTGTCATGGCAGCATCCAGTTCTTTGTTGCCTTCTTTCAGTTCGGCAACGCGGGCACGTGCAGTTTCAGCTTCCTCTTTTTTTCCTTCCTTCATCAGTTGGCCGATAGTGCGCGAAAGTGAGTTAACCTCTGCCAGGTTTTTATCTAATTCATTTTGTGTGCTACGTCTCTTGTTGTTAAGAGTGATCACTTGATCGATCGTTTCCTTTGCATTCTTGAAATGCTTCTTTTCCAGTCCGCGGAGTACCGCCTCTGTGTTCTCTGTAATTTGTTTAATGGTAAGCATATCTATACTTTTTATGAACTTTCGTTTAATGGATGCAAAGATAAAGAAAAAACGAACAACCAAGCAATGAAAACATACATAAAAAAGAAAGGAGGTGTGTCGTAATGCACGATACACCTTCTTTTTTATTCATTACTATACAACT
>CAPAOL010000021.1 GCA_948579315.1 uncultured Phocaeicola sp. | reverse complement strand
GCCTTTTTGAAACAGCGGAGATAGCAAAGTTTACCAAGACTGAACTGAGTGAGTACTGGGACAGTTTGAAAAATTTCCGCGACTGGTATAGTGTTATATCTACGGCGGAAAAGAAAGGTAGGGAAGAAGGAATGGAGAAAGGAAGAGAAGAAGGAGAGAAAAAGAAAGCCATAGAAGTAGCCCGTTACTTAAAATCATCAGGAACTTCAATAGAGTTAATTGTCGGAGCAACCGGCTTATCTAAAGAGGAAATAGAAATTCTATAGTGTAAATCTTGAATATGTTATTTTTCGTATCATCTGTCCATGATTGGCATTTATTTATATGTAAATATTCACCAATTGTAAAACAAAAGTGCAGAAATTATGGTTTTCTGCACTTTTGTGGTGTAATTGACGTGTTGGATAGGGAATAAAAAAGTATTGATACTTTTATCTTTCTGTTTTATCTTTAAAAATAGAATCTTTATATCCGCAGTATTTGCATTGTCTATAAATTTTGTACCTTCGAGTATATTCATTGACGTAATCATTTCCTTGTTGTACTCTTTTTGTTTTCATTGTACCTACAAGATCTTTATCATACGTTTTCATTGCCTGGTATCTTTTACATTTCTTACAACGACCTGAATATTTCCATTTTAGAAATAGAATAACGCCTGCAATAATTAGAGCTATTCTTGTGTATCGGGCAGCTTCTTCATCTGTGGATTTATCAGAAACGTTGTCTTTCTGAACTTGAGTACTTTCTTGTTTTTCTTTAGGTTGTTCAATCTGTTGTGCTTGGAGATTATAAATCCCAAGTAAAAGCATGATTAATACTAATAATTTTGTTTTCATATGTTTCTAATTATGTAATTAAAAAATAATGATGCTAGTATGCCAATTATATTATTCTTCTATGATCTCGCATGGATACCACCATTGTTTATTATATTTTTTAAGATATTTGTCTTTACATCCTTTAGGTACATATATAACTTTGTTTCTGGATTTCTGAAAAGCATCCTTTTCTATATCGGGACATTCATCGGATGTAAAATGTAATTCAAGTACATGAGTTGAGCTTGTTGTAAATACATTTTTCCCGATATAAGAAATATTTTTTCCAAATGTGACATTTTCTATATTGTCAGCTCCATAAAATGCATTATCTTCTATAATACGTAAATTATCGGGTAGTAGTAGTTTTTCTATTCTTTTGCAGTTTTTGTATTTACAACCAGTTATTACTCAATAATTTGCAAGTAATAAGTCAGAAATATGGTCGTAACCTTTAAGGGTACATTCTAAGGGGTGAAGATTTAACGCTTTTATTGATTATTAACCCACTTGCGGTGTCAATACGAGCGCGGTTTCTTCTTTTTTCGGTGCAGTTTGTTACCGATATTCCACTTCTATTTTGGCTCATAGCCTAAGCCAATGCAAAGGTACAATATTTTGTTAGATATTCCTTGTCTTTTGGTCGCGCTGTCATTTTTTTTAAGTACGATAATATGAGATTAAGGAAGTTGCGAAATTAAGAAATAGTATAATTTAAAATCTATATATGTCTTGACGAAATTTGTCAAGGCATGTTTGGTCGAGTGACGAATTTATTGTATTTTTGTACTCAAATTTATTTTGCTATGCTTTTCCAAGACAAACTGAAAGAACTGCGGGAATCACATAATCTGTTGCAGCGACAGGTAGCTGCGGGAATTGACATGGATACTGCTGTATATTGCAAAATAGAAAAGGGGTACAGACAGGCACGGGAGGTACAAGTGCGCCAGTTGGCTCTTTTCTATGGTATTCCATACGAAGAGTTGCGCCGTTACTGGCTTGCAGGGAAGGTTTACAGCCTTGTTGAGGAAGAGGAAGATGCAAACGGAATCCTCTATATGGTGGCAGAAGAAATGGAAGAGTATGGCAATCATCCTACAAAAATTAAAAAATAAATATGGCAAGAATTGAAGATTTTAGGGCATTCGTGGCAAGCTATCAAGAGGCTTGTAAACGAGGGGAGCTTGAAATGGCTTCGGAAGAAACTACACGCACTTGGATTAACCAAATGCTTGCCGTGTTTGGCTGGGATGTAAGGAATACCAATCATGTGTTGCAGGAAGTTCCACTCGAGATTACAGAACGGGCGGCATTAAATGAAATCGGTTCTACAAATACACGTCCAGACTATACATTAATGAATGGGCGAGTTCGCTTGTTTTTTCTTGATGCAAAGAAACGGACTGTCAATATAAAAGATGACAATAGCGTTGCTTTCCAGATTCGTTCATATGGATGGTCAATCGGTGCAAGTTATTCAGTGGTAACAAACATGGATGAACTGGCGATTTATGATTGTACTGCCATGCCTCGCCACACAGACAATGCCGACTTTGCTCGTGTAGTTTACATGAAAACGGAAAACTATATGGACAACTTCGATCGTCTTAATAGTTTTTTGGGACGCGAAGAAACTATAAGCAACAGCCATCGTGTGAGATTTGTCGGCAAAGATTCTATCGACAAGAATTTCTCGAAAGCATTGAGTAGCGTAAGGCTCAATCTTGCACAAGCAATCATCAACGGGAACCACTACAAAATCAGCATTGCCGACATTAACCTTTGGACACAGATAATTCTTAATCGCATACTGTTCATTCGTGTCTGTGAAGCTCGCGGACTGGAGCGTGATGGACTACTGAAAGATTTTGCCGCAACAGACTTTTGGACGGAGTTCAAAAGATCGTCTTATATTGATTTTTACGAACACTATGATGGCCCAATGTTTGCTCGAATTAGGCATATTCAGGATTTAATCATCGACAATGCCGTTTTCGATGATCTGTTATCTTACCTCTACTATCCATCGCCTTATTGCTTTGATGTAATTCCACTGAAAAGCATCAGTGATATTTACGACCTGTTCCTTGGTTATCACCTTGAATATGACGATAGTGGAATACTCGAAAATGTACTGAAATCGGAGTTTCGAAAAAGCAATGGTGCGGTGACGACTCCCGAACATATTGTCCATAACACAATAGACAGCACTGTACCCTCCGAATATCTGCAATCGCTCACCAATCAGCAGATTCTTGATTTAAAGTTTCTTGACCCTGCTTGTGGTAGCGGTGTGTTCCTTGTAAGTATCTACGATCATTTGGCAACACAGATAGAGAGCAATATAGAGGAACGGAAAGATGTTTTGCCCCACCGATACCTTTATGAAAAGGACGGAAAGAAATACTTGAATTTGGAGGGACGCAAACTGATAGTAAACCAATGCTTACATGGAGTTGATATTAACCAGGAGTGCGTAGAAGTTGCAAAACTTTCTCTATCGCTGAAAATAATTGATGGCTTCGAACCGATCGATTTCAACAATGCTGGTCTCTACGGTTCACAGATTCTGCACGGAGTGGGTGTGAACATCAAGTGTGGTAATTCGCTCGTTGAGCCTGACATTTTAGAACGATTTTCATGTATATCAGAAAATCTTGAAGAACTTGCAGCGACTAATGTTTTCGATTACAAGACCGCTTTTTGCGATATTTTCAGTCGCGGCGGCTTCGACTATGTTATTGGCAATCCTCCATACGTTGAAGTGAAAAACTATAACGTGGCCTTGCCTTGCATGTCGGCTTACATCAAGCAGCGTTATGGTTCGAGCAGGAACGGGAAAATAGACCTTGCTATTCCGTTTATTGAACGGGGAATAGAATTGCTGAATGAACACGGCAGTCTTGGTTACATTGTACAAAAGCGATTCTTTAAGACTGAGTATGGCAAAGGTGTTCGCAAACTGTTAAGTGAGAGGCGCTTGCTCCGCACAGTCTACGATTATGTAGAAACTGACCTGTTTGAGGACAGAATCACGTACGTTGCCATTATAGTGTGCGACAAGTCCGCAACTAACGAAAATACAATTAAATACACCAACAGCACCAATGACGAGTGCTTTGAAATAGCAAAAGAGACGATTACGGAAACGCCGTGGTCGTTTGAAAATCACCAGACAACTGCGTTACGTGTAAGACTCGCAAACGAACTCGGAACGTTAGGAAGTGTTTGCAAGATTAAGGTCGGTGTCCAAGTGTTGTGGGACGATGCATTCCACATTGTAGTTGACCACACCGATGAGGATTATATTTACGGAAGTACAGCACTTTGCGAGAATCTGCAAGTGGAGCGTGAAGCTTGCAGAGTGTTGCTTTGCAACGAACATTTTGTACCGTTATCTGTTCGTGGAGATACAACTTATATCTTGTTTCCATATGATGTAGTGGATGGTAATGTTTTACCTATCCTGTTCTCAGACTACGAAAGTCGCTATCCTTTGGCTGCTCGTTATCTGCGAGGGAATCGTACTGTTATTGAAGAGAATGTGCAAACCGTCCCCGACCGTTTCCCGACATTAGAACGTGATGAAAACTGGCATTTGTTCACCCGTGCCAACAATCACAACGCTGTTTACAAAAAACTTTGTATACCTATGACCACGCAGAACCCACAAGCGGCGGTCGTAATGCAAGAGGATGCTTATTGTGACAATGCCAATATGTTCTTTGTGCAGATTCCAGAAGTGACGGACGATAAACTGTACGCAATGGCGGCAATCATCAACTCCACTCCGTTTGCCTATTTTGCCAAGTCAATAGCCAACCCGCAACAGGGTGGTTTCTATAAGTTCAATAAACAGTTCCTTGATCCTGTGCCATTCCCACGCATGGAGTTTACCGCATTCAGTGAGCAGATGCAGCAACTTGCAGGAGTGGCACGACATATTGAAGAAACCAACACGGCAATCACAACCAGCATTTCTTCCGCTTCTCGCCTATATCCGTTATTGAACAACCTTTGGAGCGAGGTTGATCGGCTGTGTTGTGAACTCTACGGATTGAGCGATTCCGAGAAGGAAATTATCATGTTAAACCCTCGCACAGACCACTACTATTATGAATAAGGAACTGCAAAACATAATCTCCCACTATGCTGAGCAACAATTTTGTTTGGACAGCATTGTTGTTTCATCTTTTATCAAGAATAACGCTCTAGTTGTCCGTGGCGGATTGCTTGCTGATTACTACTGTGACGATGTGCCGACCGTTGGCATTGAGTCAATTGAGGATGTTATCAACGTGTTCGAGTTAGCAATCCCAAAAGCAGAGAAGACAAAGAACGGTGCGGTTTATACACCTAAATACATTCGCGACTACATTCTGGAGAGAGTTGTCGCCATACAAAGAAAACCTTTGCAAAACTGCCTTGCCATTGATATTGCTTGCGGTTGCGGCGCATTTCTGTTTTCGCTTGCCGACTATCTACATTCCCATTGCGAACTGTCGTATCGTGAAGCAGTGCAACGTCTTTACGGTGTGGATATAAGTGAGTTAAGTGTAAATCGTTGCAAGATTCTTCTTTCATTGGCTGCGTTGCTAAATAACGAAATGCTGGTGGATGAGGATTTTCACATCAGTCAAGGTAATTCGCTTGAATTTGATTTTACGACAATGCCGAGAGTCGTAGAAAACGGTGGATTTGACATTGTTGTAGGTAATCCACCGTATGTCCGTGCAA
The DNA here is from genome assembly GCA_948579315.1 of uncultured Phocaeicola sp. Lineage (GTDB taxonomy): Bacteria > Bacteroidota > Bacteroidia > Bacteroidales > Bacteroidaceae > Phocaeicola. The sequence continues at coordinate 49,381 of CAPAOL010000021.1, read as the reverse complement.
AGCATATTGATGATGAATCAAAGGTGTTACTTTCTCGTTGGCAAGTAGCTCGTTGCGGAAATGCCGACCTCTATCTACCGTTTTTTGAGATAGCTTGCGGAATTCTTCGAGAGGACGGAGTACTGGGTTACATCACGCTTAATTCCTTCTTCAAAAGTGTAAATGCAAGACTGTTGCGCAGTTATTTTCGCAGTTCAAACACAGCTCTCGAAATCGTTGACTTTGGCGATCAACTTATCTTTGGCAAAACACTGGCCTATACTTGTATTGTTTTAATTGATAAACTGGGCGAGGCTGGCATAAACTACACAAAAGGACAGATAAACGTCAACCGATTCTCCGAAAAGCCGACACACTTCAACCTCATACCATACAGTGAGCTTGACGACCATAAAGGCTGGAATCTCAACAATGCTGAAATCTTGCAAAACATTCGCAAGATAGAGAGTGTAGGCCGCCCACTCGGCGAATTATACCAAATAAAGAACGGCATCGCAACCCTCGCCAACGATATTTATATTTTCCGTCCTGTGCGCGAGGACGAGACGTTTTTTTATTTGCAAGCAGGTGATATGGAATTCCCAATTGAAAGAGAGATTTGCCGCGACATTATAAAGCCAAACATCCTGCACACCGAAGAAGAAATCCCCGATATTATAGAGAAGGTGATTTTTCCATACGACGAGAACAACAATATTATGGTCGAAGCCGTATTCATGAGCAAATACCCAGAAGCGTACAAGTATTTGTCACTTAATAAGATGAAATTGGCGCAGCGTGACAAGGGAGAAAAAAACTACGAGGCGTGGTATGCCTTTGGACGGTCGCAAGCCACTTGCGACCGTGGCCGCAAGTTATTGTTTCCCTACATGACCGACCATCCGCGTTTTGTCTATACTGATAACGAGAACATGCTCATCTATTGTGGCTATGCTATTTTCAGCGAAAACGAAGAAGACCTCCTTGTACTGAAACGTATTCTCGAATCCTCGATTTTCGACTATTATATGCAACACACCTCTAAGCCCTATGCTACCGGTTACTACTCCTACGCAAAGAACTATGTAAAAGGGTTTGGAATACCTGTACTGAGTAGTAAGCAACGTGTAAGTTTGCTTTCGTTGCAGGAACAGAATGCCATAAATGGCTATGTAGAAGGATTGTATAACATGACACATACTATTAATAAATGCCAAATATAATTTAAACAACAGAGTAAATATGGAACAAGAAATAATGCAAAACGCAAACTTTGAATGGTTGGCAACACTTTTTGTGGGAATATTTTCGGCTTTCGCTGGAACATTCTTAGGTGCGGTCTTATTAAATCATCTTCAAAAATCAAATATGCGTAAAAATAGAGGGACGGCAGTAAAGGCATTGAAGATTTTGAAGAAATACGACACGAAAAAATATGGTGAAGCAAAATCTCAATTTAATATAGAGCTAAGCATCTCAGAGAAAAGAGCAGTATTAGTTTTATTGCATAAAATGGGCATACCTATACAAATTCCGGCAAGCAATAAATTCGATATTAAAGACATCGAATTTGCAGATATTACAATAGATGGGAAAGAAATAAATGGAATAATAGACCAGGTAAAAGGAGGGTATTGCGATATGCTTATCTTCAATGACGTAGAAGCCTATTTCACAAGCAACATAAGGGTTAGTGCTGTTCGTAATACAGGTGAAAAATATGTAAAAGAAGTATTGGCAAAGAGCAAATTAGTTGGTACGACGATTCATTATCCCGAAAATTGGCCTTCCTTGTTTACGTTGGGAGAGAGATTAACTATAGGTGTTTTACATGAACGTCTAGTAGATAAATCATATTTCCAGAATAATGGAGACACATCTAAAGAGGCTATTGAAAAATTGATACGAGAAATACAGATTGGCTTATGGGACATTTATTTGTTTTGGGATTTCGATTCATACCAGAACATGCAATCGCAAAGACAATTGGCAAACATTGTTCAATCTGCCGTTATGAGTCAACAGCAAATTGTGCAAAACCAAAATTCTCAATCATAAGCATATTTATCAACTTTATCAACAAACAACTAAAAAGCATTATATAATGAAGCCTCTATCCCAATCCGCAGCATGTGCAGCAAAATGTTTGTTTGCTGTGATGCAATACATGAAATCCAATGGTGGAACTGTTACCACGAAAGAAATTAACGACATAATTCAGGAGAATGTCAAGTTCACGGAGTGGGAACTAGAGCGTGCGGGAAAGTTACAGAACATCCGTTGGTGGACGATGACACAGTTCTATTCCATCGACTACAACAAGGCGGGCTATATTCTGAAAAAACAGGGTTCATGGTACCTCACACCAGAGGGTGAAGAAGCTATCAAACTCGGAGCAGAACAGATTTTGCGCAATGCCAATGCTGCATACCGCAAATGGAAGCAAGAGCAAGATTTGGATGAAGACTACGCTGTGGAAGAAGAAACTCTGGAGAAGGAAACGATTATAAACATTGAACAGTTAGAAGAACAGGCTAATGAGGGAATCCGTCAGTATATCAAGGCTAAAAATCCTTATGAATTTCAAGATATGGTGGCGGCATTGCTACGTGCAATGGGTTACTACACGCCGTTTGTTGCTCCGAAAGGTCGTGATGGAGGTGTGGATGTGATTGCTTACATTGATGCTCTCGGTGCAAAGACTCCAAGAATCAAGGTACAAGTGAAGCACATGCCTGAGACAAGTATTCCAGCGAAAGATATTCGCAGCCTGTTAGGGATACTGCGTGATGGCGACATAGCCCTGTTTGTCACTTCTGGAACTTATTCTCCACAAGCCCGAACAGAAGCATTAACAAGCAAAACTTACATCAAGCTGATTGACGGTGAAGAATTTATAGAAATGTGGCAAGAGTATTATAGCAAAATGAACGACGAAGACAAAAATATGATGCCTCTTAAACATATTGCTTTTGTGGGGAGTAATGAGTGAAAGTTAACCTTCCAAGCAAATGACCCCATGGCCTTTCTAATATGCAGGAAAAATTGAAAACAGATTCAATGGATAGATTGTTCCATGCCCCATTAACGGAAAACACTGTACAGTATATCTTATATCCATATTTTGAAAAGAAGAAAAAATAATATAGTCCATGTGTGACTAACAACGACACATCAAGCAACAACCTATGGCAAAAAAATCAAGTAATCAACATAAAGGAGATTCTTTTGAGAAGTTAGTTTTCAGGAAGTTGAAAGAACTTATTGAGAGCCAAGACATACCTGGTGTATCAAGATATAATGATATTTTTTTGCACAAACAATATGCCAGCAAAGCTGCGCCAGATGTTATGCTGAATCCTGATATAACCATAGAAGTGTATTCCAATCCCGATAAAAAGATATGGAGCAATTTACTTGTAGTCGAATGTAAAAACCACCATAGGAAGATTGATAACTCTATGTATCGTGAGTTTGTAGGAAATCTTTCAGATTATCCACGTTCAGGGGTTCGTGGTATGATGATTTCATCAGTAGGTTTTACGCAGCAAGTAATCAGATTGGCTCAAAGTGATAATATTGCACTTGCTGTTTTGTCAGAAGAAAGTAATTGGGAAACTATCATTTGGAGACAAATAAATAATTTTGACCAGAGTCAATTTAAACATAAGGTTTTAGTAGGTGAATTTTCAACCGACTATCCAATAGTATATTGGGGAAGTTCCTTTATTACAATTTCGGATTTACTACAAGAATGTGGCATTCCGATGTCAAAAGCATTGTATGTTCCATTTATGGAGGATGATGAAATCTGTAAAAAGGTAGATGGAATCTTGCAAGACACTCGGCACTTAATAAAAGAAAATTTTATAAATCGTTGTTTCTCACTAATTGCGCCAAATTATAAATTTAATTTTGTTGAAATGCAAGAAGATTGTTTGGGCAAATGTGATTTCAAGGAACATATAATAACGATTAATTCTGCGTTGAACGAACATCGTCAAAATTTCACTATTGCTCATGAATTAGGACATATTGCTCTGCATTCATCTATTGTGGAAAATTTACTTTCAATTGAAGATAGAGAAAGCGACAAAAATACAATTATAGGAAAATCTACATATGGTAGAATGGAATATCAAGCTAATATATTTGCCTCATACCTTCTTATGCCTAATATTCCATTCTATTCAGAAGTAGCCAAACTATTCGATGAGTATAGAATCAGAACAGGGCGACTTTATCACGATTATCAGCCATGTAATATACGTGATTGCAACATTGTAACAGGTGCGTTGTCTGCCAAATTCAATGTATCCCAAGAAGCGGTTGTTGTTCGTATGAAACGCGCAAATCTCTATATTGAAGGAGACAGTTGCAATCCTTTGCATGAATATGTGAGGCGTAATTCTTGGTGGTAATGAATCTGGTTTTATGTGAATTATCTTCTCATCGAAAGTCCTCTCTTCTGCTGTTGGTCATAATATCCCTCCACCACGTTATCGACTTCACGTTTGGCCTTGATTTGCTCCCGGTTATCCAGTTTGCCTTTCTGCGTGGCTGTGATATACAGGAAATCCCCGGCTGCTTGATGCGACAGTTTGTCATCACCGAACAGGTTTAGGGCACTCTTGATATCCGCTACCTGTTCCGCATCGAAACGGGGTTTGTAATAATCCCTTGCCAAGCGGATGATGCCGTTTACCGCCTTGCGGAAGATGTCGCTTGTTTTGAGCAAGAAGAAACTGAGACTGCCGATAATCAGGTTCTGCCACGAAATGCGGTTTTTGAGCCTCGCTGTTTCTTCCGTATGTGCAGCATCCTTGCGGTTAAGCTCGGACTGGTGCTTGGCTTTCAGCTTTATCAGTTCACGGTGGTGGTCGCTCTGCATGGTTTGGATTCTGCCCTGCAACAACCCGATGGTTCCCTCGTGCGTGGAAATCTCATGGCGCAAGCTCTCTATTTCGCCTTTCAGAACCTTTGACTTACCTGTAGCCCAACCGACAGCGGCATCAAGAAGTTCGCTACCTTTCTCCCTCTTCAGCTTGGAGCGTTTTTCTTTGATAGCCCTGTCAAGATCTTCACTCTGCCGTTCCTTTCGATTTGCTGTCTCGATAAGGGAATTGGCTCTGCTTTCCGCCTCCTGCATCTTCTGATTGGTCATTTCCAACTGATACTCCCGATACTGCCTTGTGGCATCAAGGCGGTTCATCTCCTCTTTCTGCTTCTCTATGATGAAGTCGTTACGCTCCAGATGCTCCTTGCCTGTCTCGGCTTTGGACTGCCCACGTTTCATCGAGAGAATATCAGATGCCAAAGTCTGCATTTCCATCATATCATTGTCGTTGAGCTTTTGGCTCTTTCCCGTGTCGTGGTTCATCCAGTCGAATACGATGTGTGCGTGGTAATTCGGCTTGAACCATTTTTCACCTACTTGGAAACTCTCCTTGTCCTCCACTTCAGGCTGTCCGCTCAGCCAATGCCCCTCGTCCTTGTGCAGGAAAATTTGAAGCGGTGTGATGCCCCAGCGTCTTTGGCACTCCTCGCCAAATTTCTTCACGTCTGCCAGTGTGGTGTCCGGTTTGATGAGTAACACACCCTCACGAATGGGTGAGCATCCTGCCACTTTGATGATTTTTCCGTTCTTGCCTTTGCGCTCCCGCTCTTTTTCCTGCATGGCACGACCTGTCTTTTCCTTTACCATCCGTTTGATGTTGTCGTAGTGCGTTTGCAGGTCGGGATTGCCGAAGTTCGGGTTTATCCACTGCTCGTTGTCGGCAGAGAGTTCCGGCACGATATAGATTTTGGATGTACCGATATTACGCATATACTCGGCAGTCCTTCGGTTATGAGCCTCGCTTGACTTGGTGTTGCAAGGCTTGATATGTATGCTTGATTTTGTTGCCATTTTTTTAGAATTTGATTTGTTGATGAAAATATTTTCCGCTGTCCGCTCATAACCGCAATGGGTTATTAGGGCATCGCCTTAATCGGAGGGTGCAGGGAGAGGGTCACTTCCTGCTCCGGGTTCTTAGGGGTGGAAGCCTCTGAGCGGAGTTTCCAAAGAGAGGGTCACTCTTTGGTCGGGTTGCATAGGGCTGACAGCCCTTGCCGGGTTCTCAGGGCAGCGTCCTGAGTGGGACGGGGCAAAGCCCAGCCCCTCGGGAGAGCCCACAACTACGGAAGCGAAGCGTGTAGTTATAGTGGGCTATATCAAGGGCAAGCCCTTGTCTGTCCGCTACAGCCTACGGCTTCCGCTCTCCTCCATTAAGGAGGGTTTTCATCGCCACTGCCGATTGGGGATGCACCGACCAGTACAAGGTCGAAATCATCTATCAGCTTTTGCAGGACGGGGTTCTTCTCTATCATCCGCCGGAGGACTTTTTCCGCCTCTACAAGATGATTGGCTGTACACATTATTTTACTTTCCCGTATCTGGAAGACAATCCAGTCGGCTATGTCGATATGGGCTGCCTTCTGCTCCGGTGTGGCGTTCTTCTCTATGATGTCAGACACGACAATCTTGCAATAGGTCATACTCCCAGCATGCTGTTTCCACTCCGAATATCCGTCCGCATCGGGAAAGAGAAGCACGGTTCGTCCGCCCAGCACACGGAGCTTTTCCTCTCTCAACTGGCTCTTGCCTCCTGTCGCCAGCCAGACATAACCGGGAAAGAGGGCAGAGCCGATAACGGCACTCTTCTCGGATTCCACCAAGACCGCTACTCTGTCAGGATAGACATTCAGCAGGTGTTCCCCGAACAGGCATTGGGAAAGTTGCCAATCCTCCGGCAGTACCCGTTGCCTTTTCAGTATGCTGTGTATCCAGTCCACTGCCGACACCTCTCCTCCCTTGATACGGTGTCCGTCCTCTGGATTGTACTGCATCACCTTGCCCGTGCGTACCCTGTTTGTGCGGTCTATCTGCCAGAAGATGACAGCCCCGTCACGGGTTGCTCCAAGACGGTACTCTTCCAGCAACCGCTTCAACACTTCCTTTGCCTTGCTGCCGTAATAGGAATCAAGGAGCGAGGAAATGAAGCGGAAGAAGTTGCTGTGCACGCTTTGCGACCTCTCCACATACTTTGGCGGTATGTAGCCTATGCTTGCTTTTGGTGATGTCTGTCCGGGCTTCCGTTCTGACCTTTGCCTGTCAAAAGAGAACCCCTTGTCGGTACGGCATTCGGGGTGGTCGTGGAAATACTCCTTGGGAGTATAATGATACCCGCAACTGCTCTCATGATTGCACCTGCCGACAGACGGATGCAGGAGCATACCGCTTTCATCCACATAACATGTGAAAGAACGCTTGTCCCCGCAATTCGGGCAAGTATGCCGTGTTGCCGTTCCTTTATATTTCTGTAACGAATAGTTGCTCATGGCTTGTCTTTGTTTTTGAGTTTTTCGATTGTTGTCCCGTTGTCCCATTGTCCCGTCCCTATAAGACTTGGGACAGTGGGACACCCCGGGACACCTTGGGACATCAGGCTTCTGCCTGTATCATCCCTTGTACCGTAAATGAAGCGGTTATCCTTTATACAGCTATGTGCAGACTGCTTTTTCATGCCTTATCCTCCTCTTTCCCATATCCTGTAAACAACTCCGCCTGCTTTGTTTCTCTTACTGTCCCGCTTGTCCCATGCTGTCCCATTGTCCCACTTCCTGTCTGTTGGGACAGCGGGACACTTGGGACGGCTGCATTCCTGTCCTCCTTGCTGCGCTGGATTATCCGGCTGACGGTGGACTTGCCGCAGTTCACCTGTGAGGCTATCTCCCTGACGGACTTGCCGGACTGGGACAATTGCAGGATTTGGCAATCCCTCTGGCTGGATTCGTTGTCACCCAGTTTCTTCAGGTGTTCCTTTTCCATTGAATAATCCCTGAACACGAATTGCAAGAAAGCGTCCACCTTCTCAATCTCGTAGATGATTACATTGTCCGCATCGTGGGAGAATGTCCCGTATCGGACTTTGAGCTGCTTCACATAGCGAAGCCCTCCGTCCTGCGCACTCTTCCCGATGGCGAACACGCTGTCAAAGAAATTGTAGAGCCGTTTGCTTCCGGCAAGGTCGTTGGAAGTGATGGGACAGTCCAAAGAGCGTTTGGGTGTATGTGCCAGAACAAGGACGGACAATCCGTATCTCTTTTTGAGGTTGCTGAGCTGTATCATCAGCCGTCCTGCCGCATCGCCTTTCTCCATGGCGCAGCACAGGTAGGTAAGATTGTCAATGATGAAGATTTTGCACCCGGTTTGCAGAGCCATCTGTTCTATGCCTCCCATGATGGCTTCCTCGAAATCGGCTTCTAGCAACGAATTGCAGTCAAGCGATACCCGGTACAGCCTTTCAGGAAAGATGTATGGCGTTCCATGCTCGCTGGTATAGCGTAGCTGGAACTGCTTTTCGGAGAGTTCAAAGTCCAGATACAGCACATCGTCAGTCCGGGCGATACGGTCGGCTATCTGCACGGCAAGGATGGACTTGCCCACATTGGAATCCGCAAAGAGGCAGGACAGTTCCCCCTCATACCAGAAACTGTCCCAGAGCGCACGGGGCGTGGGCAGCAGCGATGCTTCGAGTATCGTCCGGTTGGCGGTCTTGATACTCATCACGCCGATACCGTCCGGCATCCCGTGCTGTACTTGGGTCGCCCTCGTCAGGTCGCCATGTATCAGACTGATATAATTCTTGTCCTCTTCCATGACGTTTACCAATTACGTGGAGCGGGCTTACGGCGGTGGGAAGAAGATAAGGATTCGCTCAGTTCCTCATCGGACAGGGGTACGGGATTCTTCCGGGAGGATTCCAGCCATTTGTCCAGTTCGTCCCTGTAAAGGCAATATCGTTTGCCGGGCTTGGTGGCGGGAATGCTTCCCTCCGACAGCTTCATGTAGAGCGTGCCTTTGGGAATGCCCAGATATTCCGCCGCCTCTTCCACTGACATGGGGACATGGGTGTCCACCGCCTTTGCGTTGTTCACACTGCGCTGCTCCGTAAGCAGGCTTCTAAGGCTCATCACCTCGTCCCGAAGCTGAGCCACAATCTCCGGGAGGTCGTTGAATGTAATCACTGTTTTTTCCATTTGCGTACTCGCCTCTTTTGTAAGGCTTGGCGCAAAGGACTGGAATGATACAGCCGTGAATATCTCCACGAAAGGTCATTGCAAAATAATTCCCGAATAACGATGCCCAACCGCAAATGACGGGTAAAGTTATTCGGGAATTATTGTATAACAGTGGATTATGAGTTTTTGGCTGTTTGTCGTTATTATCGTGATTACTCTAAAACAGGCTTAAATCCGCTTCTCCTGCACATAATCCGCAGGATAATGGAAATCCAGTCTGCCGTTTTCAGGCTCGTCAATGGGAATCAGTGTCTTTAACGGCTCTACCTTGAAGTTCTTGATGGTAGCTATGTCCGTATCGGCAAACTCCCGTGGGAAAAGGGTGCTGATGAAGCGGGCACGGTTATCCCCCGTGTAGTATTTCTTGTACATGAAACGCTCGGAGATATTCCACACGAAATGGCGGAGCGGAATGTTTGAAATATCTTTGGTCAGCCGCCCTTTTATCGGCTTGGGCTTGTAACTGTGGAGCCGCATCCAGTTGTTGACCTCGCCACAGACGTGGTTCACGGTCTCCTTGTCGGCAATACGGGGCATGATGAAATGGATGTATTCCATGACCATAGCGATGCGCTCCTCATTTTCCCGCTGCTCCCTGTCCTCGTAATCGGCACGGTTCTTCTCGTGAAGCTCCGGGGATATGGCAATCTCTGTCGGTTTTATATCCGGGGTCGCTTCTCCACCTGTTGGCATTGATGCCGATATTACAGGCTTGTGTGCATCTTGGGACTGGTCTTCCTGAATTTCTGTGATTTCGGCAGGTGTCTTTTTCCTGCCGAACTTGATTCTGTAGATTTCGTATGTATCGAAAATGACTGTCTGGAAGGAGAAGTAGAGCAGCCACCCCAACAGGTTGCTGCATACAAAGACTATCATCCTTACAAAGGTGTCTTGGTTGAATTTCTCAGCGACAACCAGTGTCGCTATGGAAGATATTAGGAGGATGGCAAAGCCGACAAATCCTAAAATGATATGTTTGTCTTTTACGGACGGTTCCATATTCTTTGTCTTATTCGGTTGTTACTTGTTACTGTTTTCGCAAATTTAATAGTCTTCTTTCAATTATTACTCATTATCCTTTGTCAGTGGTTTCTTTTTCAATGTTTTTCACCAAATGTCCAGAATCATACTCAATTATCATACTTTAAGTACCAACCAAAATAAAAGGAACGGTTAAAGCTCCAAACAATAACCGCTCCCTCTGAATATCCCGGATTTTGAACCGCCTTACGCTTCCTTGCGTTTCAGGGTTATCTTGTCCATGACCTCGCACATCTGCTGTGCCGCCATCTTGGAATAAATCTGCGTGGTGGTAATGTTCTTGTGTCCCAGATAGGCTTGGATGACAGCCATGTCCGTACCCATTTCCACGTGCAGGCTTCCGAATGAATGCCGGGTGCAGTGAAAGGTTATCTTCTTGGTTATGCCTGCCGCCAAGAGCCAGCGTTTGAGTGGTCCTTGCAGCATCTTGTCCTTGAAACCGTCAAAGATAAGTCCCTCGTGCCGTTCTCCAAGCAGTCCGTAGGCTTCATCGCTGATGGGGTTGTGTACAATCTGTTTGGTCTTCTGCATACGGGTGGTCACGAACATCTTGCCGTTGGTGTACGGCTGTATCTGCTGCCAAGTGAGCTGCCTGATGTCGCTCTTTCTTAGTCCGGTCAGACAACCGAAAAGGAACGCCCTTTTCAATACCTCTTCCTCACAAGGCGTTTCGGCAAGCCGTATCAGTTCCTCTTGGCTCAGATGTTCCCTCATGGTGGGAATGCACTCGATGCGGTCTAAGAATCCATTTGGGTTCTCCTTTATCTTCCTGTCCCGGTAGGCGGTGTGAAGTACCGCACGGAAAGCCGACCAGTAGCCCGCCGCAGAATTGATATGCAGCTTTTGGCTGGTGTGTATGGATTGTGGGGCGTTAAGCAGATATTCCATGAACTTGCGGCACAAATCCACGTCCACCTCCTCAAAGGTGCATTTGCCGTTCACGAACCGCTCGAAATGTTTATAGACGTGCTGCCACTTGATATTCCTCCTGTCTGCCAGCCCCTTGAAGTAGGCGAGGAAATCGCCTTTCATCTTGGCTTTGTCAAAGAAGCCGTTGTTCTCGTTGAAGATGGCTTCATAACGCCTATTACGCAGTATCTCCGCTTTTTTCATCATGCGTGCGTTGAAATCACGCTCCTGCTGGTTGGCAGGTTTGGCGAAGATGTAAATCCCAAGAGCTTCACGTGTAATCACCTTCATGGTGGTGTTGTCACGGTAGCCGGGATAATAGTCCAGACACAGCGAATACTGTGTTCCGTTCTTAATCTTGCGCTTGCGCAAGGTAACTGTCTTGCATTTGCTCATATTGATGATGTTTTAAGTTGTACATTTTCGGGGGTGTTCCCGTGTTTACGGTGGCAAAGGAACAACGTGAAACAACCGTGAATACCTCCACGACAATCATTTTGAAATAATTTTCCGGCAATGTCGGTTGCTCACGGTTATTTCTCCCTTTCAGCCATGACACGCTCCACATCAGAGCGCAAAAGCAGGTTTTTCACGCCTACTTTTATCTTTTCGATGTGCTTCACCTTGACGATATGGCTGATGTTGGCGGAGGAAAGCCCGTAAATCTGCCGGACTTGCTCCACGGTGTAGTAGCGTTCATCGTTCACGAGGTCTGTCCTGCGGAGTTCGTCCAGATGGGATTTGGAGTAATAGGTACGCCCGTATTCTCTTTTGGTCGGTATCTTGTGGCGGTAGGCATATGCCCGGAGTGCGGAGGGCTTCATGCCGAATACTTCTTCCGCTTCTTCAATCAGGAGCCAGTCGGTGATATTGCTTGTATCAACCGCCACACCGAAGAACTCGTCAACGTGTTTCTTGCTGTAATAGTTTTTCCCTGCGATGCGGCAGATAGGAATGCGGTTGCGCTTGGCTGTGGTATAGAGCCACGACTGCCTGACCTTGAAGAGCGACATCACCTCCTCGCCAGAATAGAAGTCCAGCACTTCATAGGTTCCCTTTCCCCTTTTTTCTTTTTTGGCAAGCGGGGAAGATGAAGCGGACTTTCTCGGAGTGGAAGTACTGCCGGGCAGGACACGGTGGTAGGGATTGCCTTCCAGCATCCGCTCGATGTCTGCCTTGCGGATAAACGCCATGCGGTTGCTGATACGTGAGGCTTTCAGTTTGCCGAGGGTTACGAGTTTATAGATGTACTGTCGGGAACAGCCCATGAGTACGGCTGCTTTGGAAAAGGTGAGATACTCCTGATGCTGTATCTCCATCAAGGGTCGGGCGGCTTTGAAAAGGTTGTTCTTCTGTTCCGCTCTAGCTCGTTTGGCTTCCGCCTGACAAGCCTCACTGCAATATTTCTGCACCCCGCTCCGGGTTACAAATGACTTGCCACAAAAATTGCATTTTCTTGTTGCTTTCATGCTGCTTTATCGTTTACTGGTTAATTCCTTCAATCGTATATCTCTGAAATGGTGAACGGATGTAAACGGAGGTCAACCGTTGTCGCCTTTCTGCACAATGTTACTATTGCTGCATATCAGGGCGGTTGTTGTCGCTCATCGTAAACGGTTGTAAACCCTTGTCAACTGTCCGCACGATGTGGCAAAAAACAAGCTCCGCAAATTCTCCACGTCAGAAATACGTCTCAAAAATATGTGGAAATTTGGGAAGCATCAAAAAGCAGTCGAAAAGTGTTAATTTTTAGAACATGCTGACAATTAAAGATTTATGATTGGATGTTTCTTGTTATTTTTGGTTGTTATGGCATTCTAAATACAATCATAGAAAGCTTCCTTACAGATTTTGGTAATCTTTTCTGGAAATTGTATATTACTTAAAGAGTAACTGTCACGAAACATGCCGGTTGCTATTGAGTCTAATTGATCTGGCAACTTTATACTTTCGAGTCCAGTGTCTGCAAATGCGTATCTTGCCATAGTAGTGACACTGTTGGGGATTATCAACTCTTTGAGTTTTCGACATTCATTAAAAGCATTGGTTCCTATAAACTTCACACTATTGGGAATATTAATACGAGTGAGTTCTTTGCAAAATGAAAATGCTTCAGATTCTATACTTGTAACACTGTTAGGGAGGATTATACTTGTTAAAGGATTTGGGTGTATTCCAAATGATGAGGAATATGAGTAAAAGGCTCTTTTCCCAATTTTAGTAACATTTCCATTAAAAGTGAGTATACCTCTGCCATTTTCGTATATATTAGATATTGTGTCAACTCCCCCAAATCCTCCAGAGTCATCGATGGTGTTTCCTATTTTCCTTGTTAAGATATCACTCTTGCGTTTATTGACGGATATCTGATTCTTTGATACTCCTATTGCGATAGAGCTCATTATAGTACTTCCAATTCCATCACTTAACAGGATAATAACTTCACTGTATACAATCGTTCTTGGTGTTGTTAATTCAATGGTTCCAGTTGTATCACTAATCTCTTTTACAATAGCTCGATAGCCATCTTTTGTTAATGTTTTTATGCTGATGTTGCTTTTCAATGCACTTCCTGTTATTGTATAACCTATGGAATAAATTTGATTTGGTTCTAATGAATCAAAATATGGTTTATCAAATTCAATGGATAAAGAATAATATTTACGTAATTTAATAGGTTCGTCTCCGTATTCTAATGTGATTGTAATATACTCGTTATCAGTGGTCATACTATAAAAAGGAGATGGTCCTCTTTCTCCTTTTGCTTTACCAAGTTTTTCCCAAGTTTGACCATTATTATAAGAAACATACCAATATTCATTTTCAATAGTGAATTGGGGAGTAATAGCATTCTGTCCATTTGTTCCATTAATGCCTTTTTCTCCAGTAACGCGTAGTTTGTTACCATTATCATCGGTTATCCATTCTGTCTTTTCATTACTTGTAAGAGTCCAATAATAAATATTATCTATATCTTTCTTTACACCTATTACTGGTGCATTTTTACCATCTTTTCCATTATTTCCATTTATTCCGTTATAAATGTTAATTGGACCACTTTGTGAAAAGTTTATGATATAACCAATTGTACTTCCATTTTCAGTTATTGGTATTATACTATTTATAAATTCGTTATTTTGCATTGCATTGATCATCGTTTGCAGAGAACTAATATTCATATTCGTTTGTCTACAAATTTCTTCCAGTTTGGTTACTCTATCTTCTAAGTTGTCAATGCGAGTCTCCAATGTTGTATCATCATATTCATCACTGCAATTTTGAAATGTGATGAGAAGTAATATAGATATAATAAATTTGAGAAGTTGTTTCATTGCATTATATATTTGAAATTTACCAGTATCTTAACCAAAACTCGTTAAACAAATCGCTTTCCGAATCTTGCTGTTCATAATCATTTAAATCTCCCAGGCAGAATGGAGTATATCCGTTCTCTTTACATTCCTTTGTAAGCATAGCCGGCATCTCATCCAAGGCGGTGATTAGTATATAATGCCTTTTGGCATCAGGCATATACTCTTCACATACTTGGTCGAAAATGACCTTGTATCTTTCTAATTGGTTATGGTGAGTCGGTGTATATGCTTTGTTCTCAATCAAAACAGCATGAAATTCTTCTTTTCCATTACATGTAATCCGTATGTTTGCCCAAAGGTCGATGTATTTCCATTGTTTCCAAGTCTCGACGGAGATGACTTGCACGTCGTCTGTCATTTCGATGCCAATCAGTTTGCCGAGAATCTTTCTACAATATTGATAAAGGACAGGTTTTTCTTCACTGTATTGCTGCATAGATCTACGTAAGGTCCATGAAAGAATAAAGTCTATCATGGTTTCTTTTTGGGAATCTCCTTCGGAGGAATCTTTCATTAATAATGATACTTTTTCCATATTTTTATAGTTTAAAATTAACGTATGGGTACAAAAAAAGAGCGTAAAACTAACTTTTAGCTTATTTGATTAGGTAGGCTCTGGTAAACCTTATGATCCAAATAAGTAAAAGCAGTCCACGCCCTATTCGGGTGTGAACGTCACTTCAACTTATTATTTCGGATCATTGAATAAATTTACCAGATTTACCTAATCGAAATAATACGTCTTAACGTTCAATCAATATGTCTGAAAATTTTAGTTCTCTGTTTCTTACTACTTCTTTTTAATGATTATACATCACAAAACTAAGAAACATTTTTTAGAATTAAAAGAATTTTATCAGAAAAGATGACCGGACTGCTTTATTATTTACTAATGAATACTCACTTCATTACATTTATGATAATATTTATTGATATAGTTGATTCATTTTTTGAATCATTGTTCCGATTTGAATTCTGAACCATTGAGGTTCTAGAACTTCTACAAGATTTCCGTGCGATAGTATAGCTTGACAGAAATCATAGGTAGGACGTAATGAATAATCGAAAATGGAATAGTTACTATGTGTTTCACTTTCTTTTTGGGAATGGTGTAACGGGAGGGAACGGAAATACTTACATTGGTTTCCGTAGACTTTTATTCTGATTTTTTCTACATCATATTCTTCATCGACAATAACTCCGAAACTGTTGTCGAAGTAGACTTTAGGATTGAACGTTTGAGGACACTCAAATGATAAATCTGTTTGTTCCATTTCGAGTATTCGCTCGAGGGAGTAGATCAACACCTTGTTGTAATACGGACTTCGTGCTGCGATATACCAACGCTGTTTGAAGGCTTTTATACAATAAGGTTCAATTTGAAATGTATATGATTTGTCCTGCCAATAACTTTGATATGTTATTTCCAACGTTATACAATTATGAATAGCTTCAATGGCTGGTATCAGATATTGTTCTCCTGAGGGATAGTCTTCTAGTAGAATTTTATCCTTTAATTTGTGGCTTTTATTGAGGGTTGTATTGACTGCAAATGTATTCAAGAGCCATTTTCTGAGTCCTTCCTTTTTAAGTTCTTCAGTGTTTTCTATGTAATAATTACATCCGTTATGTCTATCGCATTCTATGTTAATGTCGAATAGTTCCTCAATAGCTTTCCGGTGATTATGAAAAGTCCGATTGGGGATTTCCTCTCCATTACTCATTTCACACTGCAGCCATTTACGATTAATTTCATCCAGTGTTATTGTTCCAGCCCGATAGATTGTGTCTACTAACCAGAGATATCTATTAAAGAGATCTTTTGCCATAAAGAAATCAGTTTATCCGTTTTATATTAGTGCTGCAAATATCGTGAAACTATGTGCCAAAACAAGGCACAATCTATACTTATTTCTTTTTCCACTCCTGATAAGAAATCAGCAGCCCCACTACCTCCGAGTAGTTCTGCCGTCCGCTTTCTATCTTATTTCCTTTCAGATAAAGATCGTATATCCAATCTTGCACGGCACCGACCACAGGGCTATACTTGGCAGCCCAATACGCTTGATTATTCTTAGCCAATTCGATAATTTCCGGTCGGATGCGTTTAAACAGTCGGGCGTATTCTTCTTTCGGGAGTAATCTTTGCGCATTTCCCAATACATGTCCCAAGATAGAAAAATATCCGGAAAAGCGGATTCCCATCGCTTCTGAACGGGTGCAAACCTGATAAGCATAGAAATTAGCTTCCGCTTCGCTGGTGATACCTAATAAATGGGCTAATTCGTGAGCATAAGTGGCCGGATAATTAACGGGAAGCAAATCTCCGTTAAGTGTAAACTCGCAGAAGAAAGGCCCCATGCTACCCGTTACCCCTACCATCGAAACGAAGGGGGTGAATAACATTGTTTTCACCCTCGGGTGCTCGTGTGGAGGGCGATGTATGCCCAGACTATCACTTAACTGATGATAGATTCGCACAGTTTCCTCTCGTATCAAATCTTGATTGATACTATTGACAGGAGTATACGAACGGTTCAGTTGAGTAATATAATCATCTACGAATTCTTGGAAAATCTCGGGAGTATAGGCAGTATACGGGATTTCTGTTCGTTGATAGAAATTTTTCTGCGAGTAGTTCAGTCCCCATGCCAGATAGAACCATACATAAATCCATAATAAGTATTCTCCGTCGCGCAATAAGATTTTCTTCCAAGGCAACTTCTTGCGGAAACGGGCATAAAAGGGATAAACAATCACGCCTGTGATGCTAAGGAAAATAAATAAATCCCCTATGGCAAAAGGAAATAAACCGGAAAAAAACGACAGGGCGTAGGAGATAAGGGGATAGATTGTTTGGGAATAGATCGTTGCCAGAGCAGGAATCCATTGCGTTAGCCACACCAGGATTAATAATGTTCCTAAGGCTAAATATCTTACATAGGGTTTATTTTTCATCATTTGTATAATATCAGTCAACAAAAATATGCATTTAGTAAACGTCGCGCGAAAAAATACCTCTATATTTGCAAAAAAACTGTTAACAGTGACTTTATTGCCTGTGTAATAGAGAAGATTGTTGAATAATTATTAATTTTGTACCCGCTATTTTAGAATACACATTATCATATACATAAAACAATATGGAATTAGCAAGTAAGTACAATCCCGCTGACGTGGAGGGAAAATGGTACCAGTATTGGCTGGACCATCATTTATTCAGTTCGAAACCCGATGGCCGTGAACCTTACACCATCGTCATCCCGCCCCCGAACGTCACCGGTGTGTTACACATGGGACACATGCTTAATAATACCATCCAGGATATTTTAGTTCGTCGTGCCCGTATGGAAGGTAAGAATGCCTGTTGGGTGCCGGGAACTGACCATGCTTCTATTGCTACCGAAGCAAAAGTTGTAAACAAACTCGCTTCTCAAGGTATCAAGAAAACCGATCTGACTCGTGACGAATTCCTGAAACATGCTTGGGAATGGACAGACGAGCACGGTGGTATTATCCTGAAACAACTCCGTAAACTCGGCGCATCCTGCGACTGGGATCGTACTGCTTTCACTATGGATGAGAAACGTAGTGAAAGTGTAATCAAAGTATTTGTCGATCTGTTCGATAAGGGATTGATCTACCGGGGCGTCCGCATGGTAAACTGGGATCCGAAAGCCTTGACTGCCCTTTCTGATGAAGAAGTAATCTATAAGGAAGAACATGGAAAACTGTATTACCTTCGTTATAAAGTAGAAGGTGATCCGGAAGGTCGCTATGCGGTTGTTGCAACGACTCGTCCTGAAACAATTATGGGTGATACGGCAATGTGTATCAATCCGAACGACCCGAAGAACGAATGGCTGAAAGGAAAGAAAGTGATCGTTCCGCTGGTAAACCGTGTCATTCCTGTGATTGAGGATGATTATGTAGACATCGAATTCGGTACAGGTTGCCTGAAAGTAACCCCGGCCCATGATGTAAACGACTATATGCTGGGTGAAAAATACAACTTGCCTAGTATCGATATCTTCAATGACAACGGTACATTGAGCGAAGCTGCCGGTATGTATGTCGGCATGGACCGTTTCGATGTTCGTAAACAGATTGAGAAAGATCTCGAAGCTGCCGGATTGCTCGAAAAAATAGAAGCCTATACCAATAAGGTAGGATATTCGGAACGTACCAACGTTGTGATCGAACCGAAATTGTCTATGCAATGGTTCCTCAAGATGCAGCATTTGGCAGATATGGCATTGCCTCCGGTAATGAACGACGATCTGAAATTCTACCCTGCCAAATACAAGAATACCTACCGTCACTGGATGGAAAACATCAAAGACTGGTGTATCAGCCGTCAGTTGTGGTGGGGACATCGTATTCCTGCATACTTCCTGCCGGAAGGTGGTTATGTCGTAGCCGCTACTCCCGAGGAAGCTTTGGCTAAAGCAAAAGAAAAGACGGGTAATGCCGCCCTGACAATGGAAGACCTTCGTCAGGATGAAGATTGCCTGGACACTTGGTTCTCTTCCTGGTTGTGGCCTATCTCTTTGTTCGACGGCATCAACAATCCAGGCAACGAAGAAATCAAATACTACTATCCGACAAGCGACCTTGTGACAGGACCGGACATTATCTTCTTCTGGGTAGCCCGTATGATTATGGCAGGCTACGAATACGAGGGACAGATGCCGTTTAAAAACGTATACTTCACAGGAATCGTTCGTGATAAACAGGGACGTAAGATGTCTAAATCACTCGGTAACTCTCCCGATCCATTGGAACTGATTGAAAAATATGGTGCCGACGGTGTGCGTATGGGTATGATGCTTTCAGCTCCTGCCGGAAACGACATTCTTTTCGACGATGCCCTTTGCGAACAAGGACGTAACTTCTGCAACAAGATATGGAATGCTTTCCGTCTGATTAAAGGATGGACCAATGCCGGAGATACGATTGAAATTCCGGTCGAAGCTCATCTGGCTGTTCAATGGTTCGACCAAAGACTGGATGCAGCTGCGGTTGAAGTTGCCGATTTGTTCTCTAAATATCGTTTGAGCGAAGCATTGATGCTGGTTTACAAACTGTTTTGGGATGAGTTCTCTTCTTGGTTGCTGGAAATTGTGAAACCGGCTTACGGACAGCCCGTTAATGGCTTTATTTATAGTATGGTGCTTAGTTCTTTCGAACGTCTGCTTGAGTTGCTGCATCCTTTCATGCCGTTTATCACAGAAGAACTGTGGCAGCAACTGCGTGAGCGCGAACCGGGTGCAAGTTTGATGGTTACTCGAATGAAGGCGCCTCATGAGGTGAACGAGAACTTCCTGAAAGAATTTGAATTGGCTAAGGAAATTATCAGCAATGTTCGCAGTATTCGTTTGCAGAAGAATATTGCTTTGAAGGAACAACTCGAATTGCAGGTTGTGGGTAGTCATCCGGTAGAAAAAATGAATCCGGTGATTATCAAGATGTGTAACCTTTCTGCTGTAACAGTGGTGGAAAGCAAATCGGAAGGTGCTGCTTCTTTCATGATGGGAACAACAGAATTTGCTGTTCCATTGGGTAATATGATTGACGTGGAAGCGGAAATTGCCCGTATGGAAGCAGAACTGAAGCACAAAGAAGGATTCTTGCAAGGCGTAATGAAGAAACTTAGCAATGAAAAATTCGTCAATAATGCTCCGGCTGCTGTTATCGAACTAGAACGTAAGAAACAGGCCGATGCTGAAAGTATTATTAATTCTTTGAAAGAAAGCATTGCTGCTTTGAAGAAAGCGTAACTCCTTGATAGCTAAATTTCAATAATATAAGAGGATGTCCTTTTGGACATCCTCTTTTTGGCTATTCTCGTTATATCCCTCCAAATACCATATATTATTTTTCCAACAGTTCTTTTAAGAACTCGTCCAATTCCTTATCCAACCCTTTCAGCAATTCATCGTTCACCAGGATTGTATCGTCGTCCACCAGTAACAATTCCGCTATGGTTTCTTTCTCTTCATCTACCAGAACGAAAGAGTAAGGCTTCAGGATAGTCACTTTGTCGAAGTCTCCGGCATCTTTCATTCTGCAAAGAATATTTTGCAAGGAAGATTCTACATTTTCGAGGAAATCATCCCCCTCATACGTAGCCCATTCTTCGATCATGATGTTCGCCAGTTCTTCATCATCATCATTGTAAATAGTAAGTTGTCCCGATGTCTGGTCCGGTTGGAGATGTATATCGGTTACAACTGTTTGTTCACAGTTACATGTATATTTAGCGACTGCCTTTTGGATAGCCGATTCGATAATGGATAGTGATTGTTGGCTCAGTTTCATGGGTTCCTTGTTTTTATAAGTTCAAAGGTATAAAAAAAATAAGATTTGATACACAATTTCCTTAAAAATCATCATTAAATCGGCTCATTTGCAATTTTAACTTAGGTAATTGAGCGTTTCTCTCCTTCAATTCGGCTAAATACAAGGATGTGAGATAATAATTCGGCACATCGTCAATGCTGGTTTGAGCACTATCTGTGATATTCTTTTTATCAATTTTCTTGGCTAGTTGCTGTGCTTTTTCCGCCCATTCTTCCGCTTTAGCCAGACTATCTTTCATTTCATAATAAACAGCTATGTTGAGAGCTGCCTGCATCTTCTTCTTTTGGTTCTTGGTACCTTCGAAAGCCTGGTTCCAAAGTTCGTATGCGTCGTCCCATGAATTTTCGCGTACATAGATGGCAGCATCACGCATGGGAACCGAGCCTCCGGTATACAGATACCGTGTTCCTTTTTTCCACATGGGAACGAAATATTTCACCGGAACTGTCCCGGCAAATACCGCCGCTTCCTCCAGCATTTGTTTGTCGGGAATCATACGGCTGGCAGCTTCTATGGCAGTACCTCCAAACTCTTCCCAAAAGATGCTGTCGTTAGGGTGGAGCGTAGCCATCGGCCGGTTACGTTCGGGAAGATACACTTTCACTGTGGGATATACTTTTACGTCTACTGCTCCCTGAAAACAGTTGAACTCATTCAGAAAACGGACAGATTTAGTTGCTTTGAGTTGCAGATTTTCCAGTGCAATGATAAAATCCACTCCCAAATCAGAGGTTAACTGACGGACTTCCTCCTGGCTTAATGTACTTTCGCGCGCCAGTTTATCGTTTGCCCGTAAAGCAGAATCACAGATGACTACTTCTTCAAAATAATTCTGATGTGCGATTTCTTCAGCCAGTGATTCGGTGGCAATCTTGGGATCTCCGTTGGCGTATGCCGTGGAACGGCTTACCAGCGGTGTACCTTCTTTGATTTTTTCAGTCGCTGCTATTAGTTTGTTATCCGGGGCGTTGCTGATGTTATTCACGATAGCTACTTTCCGGAGTTGCGGAGGAAAGTTCAAGTTGGCAGGTTGCAGGTAATCAATGGAAATTTGTTCCAAACTCTGACAGCTGCCCAGTGTCAGCAGGAAGATAGTGACGAAAGCCAGTGAATAAGATTTTGCCATAGTTTTGTTCTATTTAGTAATTTGAACAAAAGTACAATTTTGGAGGAATAAAAGAAAGTCTCAAACAGTTTTTAACCGTTTGAGACTTTCTTTTGTGTATTGAAACTTGAGATTATACCTTAATATTAAAAACTAAATAAGGTTTTTGAGCGAAGCTGACTAAAAATGAGCACAAAGAAATAGAAACTCCTACTTACCCAACTTTTAACTCTCAACTCTCCCTTCTCAACTTCTTAAAGGTTTTTACCGTGACAGTTCTTATACTTCTTGCCACTTCCGCATGGACAAGGATCGTTACGTCCTACAGTCTTTTCTGCACGGATGGGTTCACGTCTCTGCTGTTCACGAGTATCCTGGCTGGCAGCAGCCTGTTGGTTCGGATCACTCAAGTCCTGCTTGTTTTCGCGATACTTGCTCATATCCTGACGTTGTTCAGGAGCAGCCTGACGTACTTCCACACGACGGGCAGCCTGTTCGTCCGGAGCTTCTTGTACAGGAATTTGTCCGCGCATCAAGATAGATATAGTCTGGTTGTTGATCTTGTTCACCATGTTGTCGAACAAATTCACAGATTCCAGTTTATAAATCAACAGCGGGTCTTTCTGTTCGTAGCTTGCGTTCTGTACGGAATGTTTCAGTTCGTCCAGTTCGCGGAGGTTTTCTTTCCATGCTTCGTCGATAACGTGGAGCAGGATTGATTTCTCGAACGATTTCACCACTTCTTTAGATTCCGATTCGTAAGCTGCTTTCAGGTTACAAGAGATATTATACATCCGTTTACCGTCTGTAATAGGAATCAGGATGTTTTCATACATGTGTCCCTGGTTTTCATACACCTGTTTGATAACCGGATTAGCGATCTGTGCCAGACGTTCAGTTTTGCGCTTGAAGTTCTCCATCGCAATGTTGAAAGTCTTTTCCGCCAACTTTTCTTTCTTCTCGTTACGGAATTCTTCTTCAGTGAACGGAGTTTCCATTGCCAATGTCTGAAGCAGTTCCATTTGGCAGCCTTCATAATCATTGTTTTCGATAGCATTGGCACAACGGTCCCAAATCATGTTCACAATGTCCATACCGATACGTTCACCCATCAAAGCGTGGCGACGTTTGGTGTAAACCACTGTACGCTGCTTGTTCATCACGTCGTCATATTCCAACAGACGTTTACGAATACCGAAGTTGTTTTCTTCCACCTTCTTCTGGGCACGTTCGATAGAATTGGAAATCATCTTATGCTCGATCATTTCGCCTTCCTGGAAACCGAGTTTGTCCATTACGCTAGCGATACGGTCGGAGGAGAACAGACGCATCAGATCGTCTTCCAGTGACACAAAGAATACAGAAGAACCCGGGTCACCCTGGCGTCCTGCACGACCACGCAACTGACGGTCTACACGACGGGATTCGTGACGCTCCGTACCGATGATTGCCAAACCGCCCGCAGCCTTCACTTCCGGACTTAACTTGATGTCGGTACCACGACCTGCCATGTTGGTAGCAATGGTTACTGTTCCGCTTAAACCGGCGGTAGCAACGATGTCCGCTTCTTTTTGATGCAACTTCGCATTCAATACTTTGTGCTCAATCTTACGCATGGTAAGCATCTTGCTCAACATCTCGGAGATTTCTACCGAAGTAGTACCCACCAATACCGGACGTCCTGCCTGAACCAATTTTTCGATTTCCTCGATAACAGCTTTATACTTTTCGCGTTTCGTCTTGTAAACGCGGTCGTTCATATCCTTTCTTGCAATCGGACGGTTGGTCGGGATCACGACTACGTCCAATTTGTAGATGTCCCAAAGTTCGCCTGCTTCCGTTTCAGCAGTACCGGTCATACCGGACAGTTTGTGATACATACGGAAGTAGTTCTGCAAAGTAATCGTTGCGAAGGTCTGCGTAGCAGCTTCCACTTTCACACGTTCCTTGGCTTCGATAGCCTGGTGCAATCCGTCAGAGTAGCGGCGACCTTCCATGATACGGCCTGTCTGCTCGTCTACGATCTTCACCTGTCCGTCGATCACTACATATTCATCATCTTTCTCGAACATGGTGTAAGCCTTCAACAACTGGTTGATGGTGTGTACACGTTCCGATTTGATGGCATAGTTTGTCAGAAGCTCATCTTTCTTTTCAAGCAGTTGCTCGTTAGTCAGATGTTGGTTTTCCAGTTCCGAAAGTTGTCCGGCGATGTCCGGAAGAACGAACAATGTCGGGTCTTCAGAGTTACCGGTAATCAGGTCTACACCCTTGTCTGTCAGGTCTACACTATTCAGTTTCTCGTCGATCACGAAATACAGCGGATCAGTAACTTCATGCATACGCTTGTTGTTCTGTTCCATGTAGATTTCTTCCGTTTTGAGCATACCCGCCTTGATACCCTGTTCACTAAGGAACTTAATCAAAGCCTTGTTTTTCGGCAATGCCTTGTGGCTGCGATATAAAGCGAGGAATCCTTCTTCCACCTCTTTCTTATCGTTGGATGCGATCAGTTTCTTAGCTTCGGAGAGATATTTGGTAGCCAATACTTTCTGTGCTTCTACCAGACGTTCTACTAACGGACGGAGTTGCTCGAACAATTGGTCGTCGCCTTTCGGTACAGGACCGGAGATAATCAACGGAGTACGGGCGTCGTCAATCAATACCGAGTCGACCTCATCGACGATGGCATAGTTGTGCTGACGTTGTACAAGGTCTTTCGGGCTGATAGCCATGTTGTCGCGCAGGTAGTCGAAACCGAATTCATTGTTCGTACCGAATGTGATGTCTGCCAGGTATGCCTGACGGCGGGCGTCGGAGTTCGGTTGATGGCGGTCGATACAATCTACGCTCAATCCGTGGAACATATAAAGAGGTCCCATCCATTCAGAGTCACGTTTGGCGAGGTAATCATTCACGGTAACCACGTGTACACCGTTTCCGGTCAGAGCGTTGAGGAATACCGGGAGGGTAGCCACCAATGTTTTACCTTCACCGGTTGCCATTTCCGCAATCTTACCTTTATGCAGAACGACACCACCAAAGAGCTGTACATCGTAGTGAACCATGTTCCATACCGTGTCGTTACCGCCGGCTATCCAGTGGTTCTGATAGATGGCCTTGTCGCCTTCGATGCGTACAAAGTCTTTCGTTGCAGCCAGGTGACGGTCAAAATCCGTAGCTGTAACAACGATTTCTTGATTTTCTGTGAAACGTTTGGCGGTAGCCTTCACGATAGAGAAAGCAACGGGCAGCACTTCGTCCAGTGCTTTTTCATATTTCTCCAGAATTTCTTTTTCTATCTTATCGATTTGTGCGAAGACTTCTTCGCGGTCTTCCAGTTCCAGTGTCTCGATGCTTGCCTTCAACTCTTCCACTTTCGCACGTTCGGCAGTAGCCGATTCATGGATATATTTTTTGAGTTCTTCCGTTTTGGCACGGAGGGCATCGTTGTCCAGTTTCTCAACCTCCGGGTAGGCAGCTTTGACCTTTTCCACCCAGGGCTTGATTTCTTTCATGTCTCGTGTGGATTTGTTTCCGAAAATCGAGCTTAAAAATTCATTAAATCCCATGTTATATTATTTAGTTTATTATTTATCTTTTTCTGCACCACAGATTTCACGGATTTACACAGATTTTTTCATATAGAACACAGATATTTCTTTTTAATCTGTGTGGATCTGTGGAATTTGTGGCGAATAATCTCCGCAAAGTTACATTAAAATGCTGATTTATTTATGTTTTGCTCCCTGTTTTTGTGAGTAATTTTTTACCGTAGGTCGGTAATCGGAGCAGAAGTACAGGCATTGGGAGCCCGGATGCGCATGAAATGTGCCAGTGTGGGCGCAATATGGTCAATGGTTACAGGTGTCTGGATAATGGCGGGTTTCACGGAATGTCCCATGAAAATCAGCGGTGAAGGGATATAGGAATGACGTACCACTTTGTTTTCGCCGCCGTTCTCGTTGACGATGGTCCATCCGGGAAGGACGTCGATGATGAGGTCGCCCGAACGTTTGCGGTGGTAGCCGTTGCGTATTTTATGAATTTCCGGTGTCCATGAACCCAGCAACAGCCGGTTGGCTGAATAGGCTTCGTTCACTCCGCTGAACTGCATCAGGAATTCTGCTGACTTTTGTTGGATCTCTGCCAGATTCAGTTCCTTCTTTTCCAGCAATTTATGATTCAGGTAAATCTGCTGGTTGTGGTGAGCTTCCACATACTTTCCTTCGCCATACGTAGCCATCAGATACATATTCAGCAGGGCGGCACAACGGTTGAGATAAAACTCTCCGCCGGGAATCTTGTACAATCCCGAATCGGGTGCTTCACTGTCCGTATATCCGGTGGAAGTGACAAAAATAAGCACGTTTTGTAGTCCTACTTTCTTTTCGAGCGCTTCGAGCAGGTTTTCGATGCTGCGGTCGAGACGCACGTAGGTGTCTTGTATTTCCATGGCACATTCCTGTACGGATTTATGTGCGTAGTTTCCTGCATAATAAGTGAGTGCCAATAAGTCAGTAATGTCATCCATGCCGATGGAGCTTTTGTTCAATGCCTCTTCGGCAAGTGCGTTCACTTCGTCATTCACAAAAGGGCTGGCGATGAAGCGTCTGTACTTATTGTTACGGTCGTCATCAAATTTATATTTGAAAAGTATATCCCGCCAATCTGGCAGAAAAGTGTACATGCCACGGGGGAACACCGGTTCCCATGTCATGCCCGCAATGCGGAAATCAATCGCCTGCCGGTCATTGTATTGGCTTGCCCACCACGGAAATTCTCCATAATAGGTCGTTCCGCTCCATTTTCCGGTGTTGGGATTGAGCCAGAAAGCGCCGTTTCCGGCATGTCCGGCTGCGAAAAGCGCGGCGTCGCAATCGGGGGCGATGGCATATACGAGTCCTTTGCCTTGGGTAGCTATTTTAAGCTCGTCGGCAATGGTGGAAGTCAGTAATTTGGTGGGTGCGGCGGTTTGGTCGGTGTAATATCCCATGAATTCGGTATCGTCCGTACTGTTGACGGGGCGAAGGGTAGAGGCGTCCATCCATCGTTGGGAGATGATTCCGTTCACGGAAGGCGTTGTGCCGCTGTAAATGGCTGCGATGGCAGAAGCACGGTCTACGCCGCAGAAGGTATATTCGGCGTTATGGAACACTCTTCCCTCTTTCCAAAGACGTTTGAAGCCTTTCTCACCGTAGAGTGACGAAAACGCTTCCAGATAGTCCGTACGCAATTGGTCAATGGTCAACCCTACCACTAATTTAGGGGCGGAGGGTAGTGACTGGGCCTGTAGCCCGGTAAAAGTCAGTACGGTGATGAGGGAAGTTAGTAGTCCTTTCATTATTTCTTTTTAGATGTCACAATCAGATTGCTTGCTGAACGTATCAGCAAAATGAGTGCCAAAGGTACAACTGCAAAGTCAAATCTTTGCGGAATTACAGGAAAAAGCATTATAAAAAGTGTTAAAACGACCAGATTCAAGGTCAAGTACCAGCATTTCTTCCCTTTTCGGACACAATATACAATGTAGGGAAGGAAAAGAAGTTGCCCCGGATGGAAGACCAATAACAGGAAATTGGAACTGACTGCCGGGTGTTGGGAGAAGAGGGCGAGGAAGGCGAGGACGCATCCCACGATACCTGCCATGCCAAAAAGAACAAGGTCGATTCCCCATAATCCGGTTCTCCGGCGGATGCCATAGATCGTGGCGGCGGCTGTCAGTATAAATAAGAGTAACGAGCATTGGAGCGGAGTAGGCATCCAGTCGCTTTCATCCGGTTCGGGAGTGACGTCGATTATCTTCTCTTTGGTCTTGACAAGCGGACGGAAATAGGTATCTGTGAAAATATATGTGCCGTCGAAAGCATCCATCAGATAGAAAGGAGCAAACATCATTTGCCGTTGTGTGATGGGTTGGTCGGCTTCTCTTCCGATGCAGAGGTCGATGCCGAAACGCGCCCACGGATGTCCTTTGCAATATTGATGTACGATGTCGCGGAAAGTGCGCGAACCATCCTGCGGTGCTATCGGATAAACCACCTTTCCTGCAATGCTTTCTTCTATCTTGTTCCGAGGACGGGTGGCGCAATTGTCGTAAAAGAAATTATAACGATACACCCGGTTTTCCGGGCGGTAATTTTCTTGCAATAATTGGATTAGTTTTGCTTTCTCTTCGTTAGTCAGATTCAGTGTCTGCTGCCACACGCTACGTCCGTAGAATGTATATTCAGTTGCAAATCGCTCATAGTCAGTTACTCCCAGCTGATAATCAGTTTCTCCGAGCGAGAAGCGGAAGATGAAATTAGGTGTGTTGAAACTGAATAATCCGTAATTGAACACAACGTCAATCCCTTGTGAAGGATTTTCATAGCGGATGGCAGTGTGTCCGAACAGGGAATATATTTCTTCTCCGGGAGCGCAAGTCAACAAGCTCAAGCGGATGGAGTCGTTACTGTTGGCAGATGCTTGTCCGGCGGACGGAAGCAACAGGAAGAAGGAGAGGAGCGTATATAAGAAAAACCGTTTCATTAGCAGGTTCGTTTTATTTTGGTGACAAATTTAAATATAAATCTCGGTTTATATGCCAGTTAATAAAGAAAAGTTTTTTTCTTTAGAGGAAAGATTTGAAAAATAGATGGATTCTCCTGTTCTTTTATGTCTGTTTTGAGACAGAATTGGAGAGAGGAAAAAGGAAGGCGAAACTCGTTGGAAACGGATTGGTTACGCGTTGGTTAATCATTGGGTAATGATTACCTAAGTGTTAAACAAAGTGTTAAAGGAATGCGTAACTATCTGATCAATAAGTGAAATATACGCTATACACGCGCGCGTAAACAGAAAAGAACAGAAAAGAAAAGAATCTATCGTCGTCGATAAGATAACGTCAGTTCGGCATAGGCTTATACTATTCCTATTTCTCCTCCTTCAGGAAGGAGGAGTCCCCGTAGGGGGAGGTGGTAGGTAAACACATATAAATACATAAGTCTATCATCTACAAAAAAATAGGAAAAACCTTGTTTATCCTACCACCCCGTCCTTCGGACACCCCTCCTTCCCGAAGGAGTGGAAACCATGCGGATAAAGTTATATCGAGCTTACGTTAAGATAAAGTCGGATTTGTGAGACCGGACCAGCGTGTTCTCAAGGCGGCACTTAACCGCTCTTCAAGCGTGGGCTGAAAGAAGCTCACCCCAGGGACCATTCACGTTTATCCCATTGCTGACGGTGGTTTATCCCCGGGCTTGAATGACGCCCTTTGTGAGGGAGAAGAGAAAAATGTGAGGGAGATGAGAAAAATAAGATAATTCCTGCTATATGTGCTTCCATTTTACTTTTTTTACCTTACCTTTGCGCTCGCTAAAGACGAAAATGCATTGAATTTAATTATCGACATAGGAAATACAATGGCAAAGGTTGCTCTCTTCAACGTTGGAGAGATGGTGGAGGTGTTGACCGAATCCAATCAGTCGCTGGGTTGCCTGAAAGCTCTTTGTTCCAAATATCCGGTTGAACAGGGGATTGTGGCTACTGTCATTGATTTAAACGAAAAGGTTTTAGCTGATTTGGCTGCTTTGCCGTTTCCTTTGCTGTGGCTCAATCATCAGACTCCGCTTCCGGTTGTCAACCTGTACGAAACTCCCGAAACATTGGGATATGATCGTATAGCTGCCGTAGTGGGTGCTAATGAGCAGTTTCCTCATCGGGATATATTGGTGGTTGATGCGGGAACTTGCATTACTTACGAGTTTATTGACTCAAAAGGCCAGTATCATGGCGGTAATATTTCTCCCGGTATGCAGATGCGTTTTAAAGCACTTCATCAGTTTACAGGGCGTTTGCCTTTGGTAGGCACCGACGGGCGCAAGCTCCCGATGGGACGGGACACCGAAACGGCTATACGCGCCGGAGTGATGAAAGGGATGGAATACGAAATTTCAGGTTATATTGAGTCTATGAAGCATAAATATCCTGAACTTTTGGTTTTTTTAACGGGCGGAGATGAATTTTCTTTTGATAGCAGCGTAAAAAGTATCATCTTTGCAGATAGATTTTTAGTGTTGAAAGGATTAAATAGAATTTTAAACTATAATAATGGTAGGATTTAAACACACACTTTGTGCGCTTTTGCTCATGATGGTTACCGGAATGGCAATCGCTCAAAATAATACAAACTCTCCTTATACACGATATGGCTATGGCGACTTGTCCGATCAGAGTTTCGGTAATAGCAAGGCGATGGGGGGGATTGCTTTTGGACTTCGGGATGGAGCACAGATCAATCCGCTGAATCCTGCTTCGTATACAGCCATTGACTCGTTGACGTTTATTTTTGAAGGAGGAGTTAGTCTGCAAAATATGAATGTTAGTGGCGGCGGTGTGAAACTGAACGCTAAAAACTCTAGCTTCGACTATCTGGCTATGCAATTTCGTTTGCATCCGAGAGTGGCGATGAGTATCGGGTTGTTGCCGTTTTCTAATATAGGATACAACGTGTCGGAAAACAATGAATCTACAAGTGATTCTCCGTATAGTACGAAAAGCCTTGTTGGTGAAGGCGGTTTGCATCAGTTGTATGTTGGTGCCGGAGTGAAAATACTGAAAAACCTGTCTGTGGGTGTGAACGCTTCTTATTTTTGGGGAGACATGACCCGCTCTTTAACAATGCTTTATCCGAGCACAGCTTCTGCTAATTCGTATATAAGCCAAACTACCGTATCGGTTTCAGACTATAAAGTGGATTTTGGAGCGCAATACACACAAGAGTTGAATAAAAAACATTCAGTGACAATCGGAGCGGTTTTTTCTCCGAAACATAAACTGAATAATGATTATACTGTAACGACACAGGTTAGTTCGACTAACAGCAACAATTTGGATGCTACGTTGGAGCTTCCGAATGTGTTTGGAGCCGGATTCACATACAACTATGACAAACGCTTGACTATCGGTGCAGATTATAGTTTGCAGCAGTGGTCGAAAGCTGAGTTTGGCGTAAATACATCGGATGATGCTATGCGTGATGATTTCAATGAAACATACGCGTATTGTGACCGTCATAAAATATCAGTGGGTGCGGAATATATTCCCAATTTGATCGGACGTTCCTATTTATCCCATATAAAATATCGTTTGGGAGCTTATTATACGACTCCGTATTATAAGATCGACGGTAAAAAGGCTACTCGCGAATATGGCGTAACTGCCGGCTTCGGTCTGCCTGTGCCTCGTTCCCGTTCCATTCTGAGCGTCAGCGGACAGTTTGTTCGCATCAGTGGACAGGAAGCGACTTTTGTAAACGAAAATATCTTCCGCGTTAGCATCGGATTGACGTTCAACGAACGTTGGTTCTTCAAGCGCAGAGTAGAGTAATGGAGATGAATGTTAAAAGAGAAAGAATAGACGGATATAATAATAACAACTAAAATTTAGATACAATGAAAATTAAAACGCTTGTGGCTATGTTGTTCCTTTCGGCTGGGGCAACCACTGTGGTAGCACAGGATGCGACTAACTGTAACTCGAACAGTAGTATCTCGCATGAAGCTGTGCGTGCAGGTAATTTTAAAGATGCGTATACTCCTTGGAAAGCTGTGTTGGAAAACTGCCCGACGCTTCGTTTCTATACTTTTACTGACGGATATAAAATTCTGAAAGGCTTGATGGGACAAATCAAGGATCGGAATAATCCGGAATATCAGAAATATTTTGATGAGTTGATGAATACGCATGACTTGCGTATCAAATACACAGATGAGTTCTTGGCTAAAGGCACAAAAGTGTCTTCTGCTGACGAAGCTCTGGGTATCAAAGCGGTAGATTACATCGCTTTCGCTCCGAAAATTGATGTTAATCAGGCTTATCAATGGTTGAGCCAGTCGGTAAATGCAGTAAAAGCAGAATCTGCTGCCGCTACTATCTTCTATTTCCTGCAAATGTCTTTGGATAAACTGAAAACAGATCCTGCCCATAAAGAACAATTCATTCAGGATTACCTGGCTGCTTCTGAATATGCTGATGCTGCTATTGCCACTGAAACGAACGAAGCAAAGAAGAAAAACTTGCTAGGTATCAAAGATAATCTGGTTGCTTTGTTTGTAAATAGCGGAACAGCTGATTGTGAATCGCTGCAAAACATCTATGGACCGAAGGTAGAAGCTAACCAGACTGACTTGGCTTACCTGAAAAAAGTAATCGACATCATGAAAATGATGAAATGTACTGAAAGCGATGCTTACCAACAGGCTGCATTCTACGTTTACAAGATAGAACCTAGTGCGGAAGCTGCTACAGGATGTGCTTATCAGGCATTCAAGAAAGGTGATATCGACAGTGCAGTGAAATTCTTCGACGAAGCAGTGAACCTCGAAACTGACAATCTGAAGAAGGCTGAAAAAGCATACGCTGCTGCGGCAGTATTGGCTTCTGCCAAAAAACTGTCTCAAGCAAGAGCGTATTGCCAAAAAGCTATTAGCCTTAACGAAAACTACGGTGCTCCATACATCTTGATTGCCAATCTTTATGCAATGAGCCCTAACTGGAGCGACGAATCTGCCTTGAACAAATGTACTTATTTTGCGGTAATCGACAAACTGCAACGTGCAAAACAAGTAGATCCGAGCGTAGCTGAAGAAGCTAACAAATTGATCGGTAGATATTCTGGCCATACTCCGCAAGCTAAAGACCTGTTTATGTTAGGTTACAAGCAAGGCGACCGCATCACTATCGGCGGTTGGATAGGAGAGACTACAACGATTAGATAACCGTATGTTGCGAAAACGAAGAAACCGTTTATTGCATAAAAGCATGAGCATAACAATCACCTTCGGGGTGGTTGTTATGCTTCTTTTATTATCTTCCTGTGGCGGCAAGCAGAAAGCTATGGGAGAGGCTATCACAGAACGTGATTCTCTTCCGATGATGACCACATTAGGAGTCACTACCCTTATTTCCGATTCCGGAGTGACACGTTATAGGGTGAATACGGAAGAGTGGATGATGTACGACCGTAAAAAGCCTTCGTATTGGGCGTTTGAAAAAGGTGTGTACATGGAACAGTTCGACTCTATCTTTAATATAGAAGCCAGTATTAAAGCAGATACTGCCTATTATTATGACAAAGAAAGGCTTTGGAAGCTGATAGGGAATGTGGATATACAGAACCGCAAAGGAGAGCGTTTTAATACTGAACTGCTCTATTGGAATGAGGCCACTCAAAAAGTGTATTCCGACAAGTTTATACGTATCCAGCAACCGGACAAAATTATCACAGGACACGGCTTCGACTCGAACCAGCAAATGACCATATATACCATTCATAATATTGAAGGTATTTTCTATGTAGACGAGGAAGTGGGTGGCGGTCCGCCCCAACCGGAAACCAAAGCACTGCCGGATTCAGCGAATAAAGATGCTGCGAAATAGGCGAAACCATATCAATCGCACCTAGCAAATCGTCTGATCGTAAATCAAAACTTATGAATATTTATATCTCTCTAATTATCACCATGATCTTCTCCGCCTTCTTTTCAGGGATGGAGATCGCCTTTGTATCGGTAGACAAACTGCGTTTTGAGATGGAACGTAAGGGGGGGATTACGTCCCGTATCCTTTCTGTCTTTTTTAAGAATCCCAATGAATTTATCTCTACTATGCTAGTGGGGAATAATATCGCATTGGTAATCTATGGTATCCTGATGGCACAGATTATCGGCGACAATCTACTGGCAGGATTCATCGACAACCATTTCTTGATGGTATTGGCTCAAACCGTTATTTCTACCTTGATTATCCTGGTGACTGGAGAGTTCTTACCGAAAACAATCTTCAAAATCAACCCCAATCTGGTTTTGAATATTTTTGCTATTCCGCTTATTGTTTGTTATGTCGTTCTCTATCCTGTTTCCAAACTGTCTTCCGGGTTATCTTACCTATTCCTCCGTATTTTTGGAATGAAGGTCAACAAGGATGCGTCCGACAGAGCGTTTGGAAAAGTCGACTTGGATTACTTCGTACAAAGCAGTATTGATAATGCCGAAAATGAAGAAGAACTGGACACGGAAGTGAAAATCTTCCAGAACGCCCTCGACTTCTCGAACATCAAAATCCGCGACTGCATCGTTCCGCGTACCGAAGTGGTGGCTGTCGATCTGACCACTTCGCTGGACGAGCTGAAAAGCCGCTTCATAGAATCCGGAATCTCCAAGATAATCGTGTATGACGGGAATATCGACAACGTAGTCGGTTATATCCATTCGTCGGAAATGTTCCGTGCCCCGAAAAACTGGCATGAGAATGTGAAACAAGTGCCGATTGTGCCCGAAACCATGTCCGCCCATAAACTGATGAAACTTTTCATGCAGCAAAAGAAAACGATTGCCGTTGTGGTGGATGAATTTGGCGGTACGTCCGGCATCGTATCCTTGGAAGACCTCGTTGAAGAAATCTTTGGAGATATAGAAGACGAACACGATAATACTTCCTATATCAGCAAGCAGATCGACGAACGCGAGTATGTATTGTCCGCCCGCCTGGAAATAGAAAAAGTCAATGAAACGTACGGGCTCGACTTGCCCGAGTCGGATGATTATCTGACAGTAGGAGGGTTGATCCTGAACCAATATCAGAGCTTCCCGAAGTTGCATGAAGTGGTCCGGGTAGGACGTTATCAATTCAAGATAATTAAGGTCACAGCGACAAAAATAGAACTCGTGCGATTAAAAGTTTTGGAATAATGACGATAATCAAGAAATTTTTAGCCAATAAATAGATGCATATTAGCATTTTTTGTATCTTCGTGCGCTAAAATGACAAAAGAAAGAAATAATAATAAACATAAATCGTATTAATCAAAATGGCAACGTTACAAAACATTAGGTCGAAAGGACCTCTATTGGTGATTGTTATCGGCTTGGCGCTGTTTGCTTTCATTGCGGGTGACGCATGGAAGGTGATGCAGCCGCATCAGGCACATGACGTAGGTGAGGTGAACGGAGACGCTCTTTCCGCTCAAGAGTATCAGAATTTGGTAGAAGAATATACCGAAGTGGTGAAACTCATGCGTGGGGTGACCGCCTTGAATGACGAACAAACCAATCAGGTGCGCGATGAAGTATGGCGTTCCTACGTAAACAATAAACTGATCGAAAAAGAAGCAAAAGCACTGGGACTGACTGTTTCTGCTGCTGAAATCCAGGACATCCTGAAAGCAGGTGTTCATCCTTTGTTGAGACAAACTCCTTTCCAGAATCCGCAAACAGGAAACTTCGACAAGGATATGTTGAACAAGTTCCTCGTGGAATATGCCAAGATGAGCGAAGCACAAATGCCGGCACAGTATGCTGAACAATACAATAACATGTATAAATACTGGTCTTTCATTCAGAAAACACTGATCGAGAGCCGTTTGGCAGAAAAGTATCAGGCATTGGTATCTAAAGCTCTTCTTTCCAATCCGGTGGAAGCACAGGACGCTTTCGACGCAAGAGTGAACCAATACAACGTGTTGATGGCTGGCATTCCTTACTCTTCTGTAGTGGATTCTACAATCGTAGTGAAAGAATCAGAACTGAAAGACTTGTATAACAAGAAGAAAGAACAATTCAAGCAGTATCAGGAAACTCGTGACATCAAGTACATTGATGTACAAGTGACTGCAAGTGCTGAAGACAGAGCTGCTATCCAGAAAGAAGTGGACGAAGCAACTGCACAGTTGGCTACTACAACGGAAGATTATACTTCTTTCATCCGCTCGACTGGCTCGGACGCTCCTTATGTAGACTTGTTCTATAACAAAACAGCTTTCCCGTCAGATGTAGTTGCCCGTTTGGACTCTGCTTCTGTAGGTGCTATTTATGGTCCTTACTATAATGGTGCCGACAATACAATCAACTCTTTCAAGATTGTAGCTAAAGCTGCTGCTGCCGACTCTGTTGAATTCCGTCAGATTCAGGTATACGCAGAAGATGCTGTGAAGACAAAGACATTGGCAGACAGTATCTACAACGCTATCAAGGGTGGTGCTAACTTTGCTGATCTGGCAAAGAAATATGGTCAGACCGGTGATGCAAACTGGCTGACTTCTGCACAGTATGAAGGTGCGCAGATAGACGGTGATAACCTGAAATTCATCTCTGCTATCAACAATGCAGGTGTAAACGAACTGGTGAACTTGCCGATGGGACAAGCAAACATAATTCTTCAGGTAACAAACAAGAAATCTGTAAAAGACAAATATAAAGTAGCTGTCATCAAACGTGAAGTAGAGTTCAGCAAAGAAACTTACAACCGTGCTTATAATGATTTCAGCCAGTTTATCGCAGCTAATCCTACTGTAGAGAAGATGGTAGCTAACGCTGAAGAAGCCGGTTACAGATTGCTCGACAGAATGGATTTGAGCAGCTCTGAACACAATATCGGTGGTGTAAGAGGTACAAAAGAAGCCTTGAGATGGGCGTTTGATAAAGCAAAACCGGGTGATGTTTCCGGCTTGTACGAATGTGGCGAAAGCGATCACATGATGGTAGTAGGTCTGGTGGGCATTAAGCCGGAAGGATATCGTCCGTTGAAAGCAGTACAAGATCTGTTGAGAGCTGAAATCGTAAAAGATAAGAAAGCTGAAAAGATTATGGCTGACATGAAAGCTGCCAATGCAACTTCATTCAACCAATACAAAGAGATGACTAATGCAGTCAGCGACTCTTTGAAGATGGTTACTTTTGCAGCTCCTGCATACGTATCAGCATTGCGCAGCAGCGAACCGCTGGTAGGTGCTTATGCTTCTGCAGCTGAAGTGAACCAGTTGAGCGCTCCTATCAAAGGTAATGCCGGAGTATTTGTATTGCAAGTATACGGTAAGGACAAGCAGAACGAAACATTCGATGCAAAAGCAGAAGAAGCTACGCTGACTAACATGCACGCACGCTTTGCCAGCCGTCTGATGAACGACTTGTATCTGAAAGCAAACGTAAAAGATACACGCTTCTTGTTCTTCTAAGAAATAGTTCACCACAGATTACCTGGATTGCCACAGAAATATCTTGAAGGTGGCAGGTAATAATAACGTGGTGCATCATATAGACGCGAATCGCTCGGATTTTTGATGAATAAATCCGGATGATTCGCGTCTTCCGCATTTAAAAACTTCTCTATTAATCGTCTTAATCTGTGAAAATCTGTGTTAATCTGTGGTGAAACCAACTTTATTTCCTTACATTTGCAGATATAAACTATCAACAGAAAGAAGAATGTCTAAATATCCCCTTTTAGGAATGACTCTTGTAGAGCTTCAATCATTGACAAAAAGACTGGGTATGCCCGGCTTTGCTGCCAAGCAGATTGCATCCTGGCTTTACGAAAAGAAGGTAACCTCGATCGATGATATGACTAATTTGTCATTGAAACACCGGGAGTTGCTCAAGCAGAACTATGAGGTAGGAGCGGAAGCCCCGGTAGATGAAATGCGCTCTGTAGATGGTACGGTGAAGTATCTTTATAAAGTAGGTGAGAACCATTTTGTAGAATCGGTTTACATACCGGATGATGACCGGGCAACGTTGTGCGTGTCGTCACAAGTAGGTTGTAAGATGAACTGTAAGTTCTGTATGACCGGCAAACAGGGGTATACCGCTAACCTGACCGCCAGCCAGATCATGAACCAGATTCATTCGTTGCCGGAACGGGACAAACTGACCAATGTCGTAATGATGGGAATGGGCGAGCCGCTTGATAACCTGGATGAGGTATTGAAAGCATTGGAACTACTGACCGCTACCTACGGTTACGCATGGAGCCCGAAGCGTATCACGCTTTCTACTGTCGGGCTACGGAAAGGATTGCAGCGTTTTATCGAAGAAAATGACTGCCACCTTGCCATCAGCCTTCACTCTCCGCTGACCGTTCAGCGTGCTGAATTAATGCCGGCGGAAAAGGCGTTTTCAATCACCGAAATGGTGGAACTGTTAAAAAACTATGATTTTAGTAAGCAACGTCGACTTTCGTTTGAATATATTGTTTTTAAAGGGCTCAATGATTCGCAGGTCTATGCCAAAGAGTTGCTGAAACTTCTTCGCGGGCTGGATTGCAGGGTGAATCTGATTCGTTTTCATGCCATTCCCGGGGTAGACCTCGAGGGGGCGGATATGGATACGATGACCCGTTTTCGTGATTACCTGACATCACACGGAATTTTCACCACTATCCGTTCATCCAGGGGCGAAGATATTTTTGCCGCTTGCGGTATGCTGTCGACAGCGAAACAAGAGAAAAATAATGAAAGTTAATATATAAAACCGAACATCATGAAAAAGTACTCTTTTATTTTATGCATCGCTTTGGTAGCCTTTGTCGTTGCATCTTGTGGTCTGAAAGGAAATCACACCTCTAGTGGTCGTGCTTATGAGCTTTTGGTTGTAGTAGATCACGGTGTTTGGGATCGTGCTGCCGGAAGGGCTTTACATGATGCGCTCGATGCTGATATGCCCGGTTTGCCGCAGTCGGAACCTTCTTTCCGAATTATGTATACTTCGCCGAAAGATTATGATTCTACGTTGAAATTGATACGTAACATTATTATTGTAGATATACAGGATATATATACGAAAGCCTCGTTCAAATATGCGAAGGACGTGTATGCCAATCCGCAGATGATATTGACTATCCAGGCTCCGAACGAAGAAGAGTTTGAGAAGTTTGTGGAAGAAAACAAAAAGGTGATTGTCGACTTCTTTACCCGTGCGGAAATGAACCGTCAGATTATGCTTCTGGAAGGGAAACACAGTGATTTCGTTTCGCAGAAAGTGGACAGTTTGTTCGGATGCGACATCTGGGTGGATGCCGAACTGGTCAGTTCAAAGACCGGGGATGATTTCTTCTGGGCTTCTACCAACACGGGTAGTGCCGACCGTAACTTTGTGATGTACTCTTATCCCTATACTGACAAGGATACGTTTACCAAAGAATATTTTGTGCACAAACGTGACTCCGTGATGAAAGCCAATATCCCCGGATTCAAGGAAGGCGTTTATATGTCGACCGATAGTTTGCTGACCGATGTCCGTCCGATCAATGTAAAGAACAGCTACACAATGGAAGCACGTGGCCTGTGGCGTATGAAGGGCGACTTTATGGGTGGTCCGTATGTATCTCATACTCGTCTGGACGAGAAAAACCAACGAATTATTACAGCAGAAATATTTGTTTATTCACCTGATAAAATGAAACGCAACCTGGTACGCCAGATGGAAGCATCTCTGTATACACTGAAACTTCCGAATGAAATTCAGCAGAGTCAGATTCCATTGGGAGGAGAAGTATCTAAGGAAGCGGAACAAACTAATAAATAAAAACATGGAAGATAACAAGATAAGGATAGGTATCACCCAGGGAGATATTAACGGGGTGGGCTATGAGGTGATTCTTAAGACATTTTCTGACCCTATGATGTTGGAACTATGTACTCCGATCATTTATGGCTCACCGAAAGTAGCGGCTTATCATCGCAAAGCGTTGGATATACAGACCAATTTCAGCATTATCAACTCTGCTACCGAAGCGGTATGCAACCGTTTGAGCGTGGTGAACTGCACGGATGATGAGGTGAAAGTGGAATTTTCCAAACCCGATCCCGAAGCCGGTAAAGCTGCGCTGGGGGCTTTGGAACGTGCCATCGAAGAATATCGCGAAGGGTTGATAGACGTTATCGTAACAGCTCCGATCAACAAACATACCATTCAGTCGGAAGAGTTTTCATTCCCCGGACATACAGAATATATCGAAGAACGTCTGGGCAATGGTGGTAAGTCGTTGATGATTTTGATGAAGAATGACTTCCGGGTAGCTCTGGTGACGACACATATTCCTGTCAGAGAGATCGCGACTACGATTACCAAAGAACTGATTCAGGAGAAACTGATGATATTCCATCGTTGCCTGAAACAGGATTTCGGTATCGGTGCTCCGCGTATTGCGGTGCTCTCTCTCAATCCTCATGCCGGAGACGGTGGTTTATTGGGAATGGAAGAGCAGGAGGTGATTATTCCTGCTATGAAAGAAATGGAAGAGAAAGGAATCCTTTGCTACGGTCCTTATGCTGCCGATGGCTTTATGGGTTCAGGCAATTATACTCATTTTGACGGTATCCTGGCGATGTATCACGATCAGGGGCTGGCTCCGTTTAAAGCCTTGGCTATGGAAGACGGGGTGAACTATACGGCAGGACTGCCGGTGGTACGTACTTCTCCGGCTCATGGAACGGCATACGATATTGCAGGCAAGGGAGTGGCTTGTGAAGATTCTTTCCGTCAGGCAATCTATGTTGCCATCGACGTGTTCCGTAATCGTCAGCGTGAAAAAGTGGCTCGTGCCAATCCGTTGCGTAAACAGTATTACGAGAAACGTGACGATAGTGATAAACTGAAGCTGGATACAGTAGACGAAGATTAAAAACGAGTGATGATGAAAGCAGAGATACAACAAGTGAAACAGCGTTTCGGTATTATTGGAAATACTGAAGCATTGTTGCGCGCTATAGATGTTGCCATTCAGGTAGCTCCTACCGATTTGTCTGTGCTGATTACCGGAGAAAGTGGAGTCGGAAAAGAGAGTTTTCCGCAGATTATTCATCAATATAGCCGGAGGAAGCACGGACAGTATATTGCTGTCAACTGTGGCGCTATTCCGGAGGGTACGATTGATTCCGAACTGTTCGGACATGAGAAAGGTGCGTTTACCGGTGCGATTGGCGAACGGAAAGGGTACTTTGGTGAAGCCGACGGTGGTACTATTTTTCTTGATGAAGTAGGGGAGTTGCCGATGTCTACCCAGGCACGTTTGCTTCGTGTGCTGGAGAGTGGCGAGTTTATGAAAGTAGGCTCGTCCAAAGTACAAAAAACGGATGTGCGTGTAGTGGCAGCTACCAATGTCAATCTGACACAAGCGATTGCAGACGGACGTTTCCGTGAAGATTTATATTACCGGTTGAATACGGTGCCTATCCAGATACCGCCTTTGCGTGAACGTGGTGACGATGTGCTCCTGTTGTTCCGTAAGTTTTCCGCAGACTTTGCGGAGAAATACCGGATGCCTGCTATTCAGTTGACGGAGGATGCGAAGAAAGAGTTATTGGCTTACTCGTGGCCCGGAAACGTTCGCCAGTTGAAGAACATCACCGAACAAATATCTATCATTGAAACCAACAGGGAGATCTCTGCTGCTATCTTGCAGAATTATCTTCCCGTACAAAATACGCAACGTCTTCCCGCGCTGATGGGAACGCGTGAAAGTAAAGGCTTTGAGAGCGAACGGGAGATTCTTTATTCTGTTTTGTTCGATATGCGTCAGGAAGTGGCGGAGCTGAAGAAGATGGTGCACAACCTGATGGCGGAACGTGCCGGACAGGTAGGTCAGGTAGGACAAATGGGAACGGTGGTCACTACTCCGGTAGTGACAGCGCATCAACCTTCGGTACCTGCTATCATTCACACCGTGCAGCCTACGGTTTGCAAGGATGATGATGACATACAAGACACGGAAGAATATGTAGAAGAATCTCCTTTGTCACTGGACGAAGTGGAGAAAGAAATGATACGCAAAGCACTTGAGAGGCATCATGGAAAGCGGAAGAGTGCTGCCAAGGACTTGAATATTTCCGAGCGTACACTTTATAGAAAAATAAAAGAATATGGATTGGATTAAGAAAATAATACGCCCTTTGTTACTGTTCGGCTTGCCGTTGGTAGTCATTGCGTGCACTGTTTCCTATAAGTTTAACGGATCGTCTATCAATTACGATAAGGTAAAGACCATTTCGATAGCCGACTTCCCGATCAAGTCGGAGTATGTGTATGCTCCGTTGGCAACCAAGTTCAATGAGGACCTGAAAGATATTTTCATCCGGCAGACCCGTCTGCAACTGCTCAAGCCGAATCAGAATGCCGACTTACAGATTGACGGAGAAATCACGGGTTACAATCAGTACAACCAGGCAGTATCTGCCGACGGTTACTCTTCGGAGACGAAGTTGACTATCACCGTCAATGTACGTTTTGTCAACAACACCAATCATGCCGAAGACTTTGAACAACAGTTTTCTGCGTTCCGTACCTACGACTCTAGCCAGTTGCTGACTGCCGTACAGGACGGATTGATTGCTGAAATGTCTAAAGAGATCACTGACCAAATTTTTAATGCAACTGTAGCAAACTGGTAATATAAATGACTTCTGTTAACTTTCAACAATGGATTCAGCATCCCGAGACGCTGAATAGGGATACCCTGTACGAACTGCGCAATCTTCTTGCGAGGTATCCGTATTTTCAGTCACTTCGTCTGCTGTATCTGAAGAACTTGTATATTCTCCATGATATTAGTTTCGGTGGAGAACTGCGGAAAGCAGTTCTTTACATTGCAGACAGACGGCAGTTGTTCCGGTTGATTGAAGGTGACCGCTATGATGTGCAGGCACGGAAAAAGGGAGTACCTTTGACAGAGGTGCTGAAAGACGAACCATCTGTAGACCGCACATTAGCATTGATCGACGCTTTCTTGTCCACAGCCCCCGAAGAAGTGACTGCCCAGACCAGCTTCGACTATTCGATGGATTACACCTCTTATCTTTTGGAGGAGACTCCGGCTGCGGAACAGTCGGCCGAAGAAACGCCCAAACTCAAAGGCTACGAACTGATTGACGACTTTATAGAAAAGAGCGAGAGCGACTCTCCCTTCTGCAAGAAACCTTTAAGAGAAGAAATGCCATCTTCGCCAACCTCTTCGAACGAGCCAACCGAAGAAGAAACGATGAAGGAAGAAGAGGAAGATGACAGCTGTTTTACGGAAACTTTGGCAAAAATCTATGTTAAACAGCAACGATATTCAAAAGCTCTTGAAATAATTAAAAAATTAAGCTTGAAATATCCAAAAAAAAATGCTTACTTTGCAGACCAAATCAGATTTTTGGAGAAATTGATTATTAACGCTAATTCAAAATAACTAAAAATGTACTTATTATTCGTTATCTTAATGGTTATTGCAGCCTTGTTGATGTGTTTCATCGTGCTGATTCAGAACTCAAAAGGAGGCGGGCTTGCTTCTGGTTTCTCTTCATCTAACGCCATCATGGGTGTGCGCAAGACTACAGATTTTCTGGAAAAAGCAACATGGGGTTTAGCTATCTTCATGGTGGTAATGAGCATTGCTACTGCTTATGTAATTCCTAGTTCTGATGTTGCTAAAGACGCAGTGTTGGAACAGGCACAGAAAGAACAACAGACTAACCCGTATAACTTACCCGCAGGTACGGCTGCGCCGCAAACAAACGCAGTTCAGCAGGATTCTGTTAACTAAGTTTTGTTACGAGTCTAAAAAAATATTGTGGTTAAATCCGTTCAAAAGAGATGTGGGTATTGCTTGCATCTCTTTTTTATTAACATAAAACAAAAAAAACTGTGAAAACAACATTAAGAGATTCAGCAGCGATGCGATGGACCGTATTGCTGTTTCTGGCGTTTGCCATGTTCTGTTCATACATATTTATGGACATACTTTCTCCCATTAAAGATTTGATGCAATCCACACGTGGTTGGGACTCTACCGCCTTCGGTACGATGCAGGGTTCGGAAACTTTCTTGAACGTATTTGTATTCTTCCTTATTTTTGCGGGAATCATTCTCGACAAGATGGGCGTGCGTTTTACGGCTGTTTTATCGGGTGTGGTGATGCTGGTCGGAGCGGTTATCAACTGGTATGCCGTGACTACCGCTTTTGCCGGAAGCGATCTGGAGACTTGGTTTAATAACAATCTCAATTATATTCCGGTGTTCGATGAACTCGGTATTTCTCCTTTCTACAGGGGGATGCCTGCATCGGCAAAACTGTCTGCTGTGGGCTTCATGATATTTGGTTGTGGAGTTGAGATGGCAGGAATAACCGTTTCACGCGGTATCGTGAAGTGGTTTAAAGGTCGCGAGATGGCGTTAGCTATGGGGTCGGAGATGGCACTGGCACGCTTGGGAGTGGCTACATGTATGATTTTCTCACCAGTGTTTGCCAAATTAGGCGGTGTTATTGATGTATCCCGTTCGGTGGCTTTCGGAGTTGTATTGTTGATGATAGCACTAATCATGTT
The DNA here is from genome assembly GCA_948579315.1 of uncultured Phocaeicola sp. Taxonomy (GTDB): domain Bacteria; phylum Bacteroidota; class Bacteroidia; order Bacteroidales; family Bacteroidaceae; genus Phocaeicola. The sequence continues at coordinate 5,367 of CAPAOL010000021.1, read as the reverse complement.
CATTGTTTACTTCTTTATGGACAAAAAACTGGATGCACAAACCGGTGAAGCGGAAGAGAAAGATGATCCGTTTAAGATTAGTGATTTGGGTACGATTCTTAAAAGTAGCGGTTTTTGGTTGGTGGCGTTATTGTGCGTGCTTTACTATTCAGCCATTTTCCCGTTCCAAAAGTATGCCGTTAATATGTTGCAGTGTAATCTGACGTTTACTGAAGTGTCGCCCGATTCTTTTTGGGCTACCAATACGGTGACTATTATTCAGTATTGCATCATGTTGGTGGTGGCTGCTGCTGCGTTTGCCAGCAACTTCTCGAAGAGTAAGAATTTGAAATCGGGGCTGTTGATGTTGGCGGTGGTAGCTTTGGTGGTGTTCTGTTATATGGGGTATATGCGTCAGAGTGCAGAGACGGTATTTGCCGTATTCCCTCTTTTGGCTGTTGGCATTACGCCGATTTTGGGTAACTATGTAGATCATAAAGGAAAAGCAGCGTCCATGCTGGTCATGGGATCTGTGCTGCTTATCCTCTGTCATCTTACTTTTGCATTCGTGTTGCCTGGTTTCAAAGGCAATCCGGTGGGTGGAATCATCGTTGCTTACCTCACTATCCTGGTGTTGGGAGCCAGTTTCTCGTTGGTTCCGGCTTCTTTGTGGCCGAGTGTGCCGAAATTGGTGGATGCAAAGATTATCGGTAGCGCGTATGCATTGATATTCTGGATACAGAACATCGGGTTGTGGCTTTTCCCGTTGCTTATTGGTAAGGTGCTCGACCGTACGAATCCGCAACTTGTCAGCGATTTGAAGAATGGTGTGATTACTCCCGAAGAGGCGGCTACTGCCTATGACTATACGGCACCGTTGGTGATGTTGGCATGTCTTGGAGGGGCGGCACTGATTCTTGGTTTCGTGCTTAAGATAGTCGACAAGAAGAAGGGTTACGGACTGGAAGAACCCAATATAAAAGAATGATGTTATATGTAATAAAGAAAAACAGATGGCTGCTAAAGAGAAGATCAACCTGTTAGAGGTCATTCCCTGTCGCAGTGAACATATTACAGCAAAAAGGGAAGGGGAGACAATGGTGCTCTCCTTTCCTCGTTTTAAATATCCGTGGATGCAACGCTTCCTTGTGCCGAAAGGAATGTCGAAAGAACTTCATGTACAATTGGAAGAACACGGTACGGCTGTATGGGAACTGATAGATGGAAAACGCAATGTTCGTGAGATTATAGAAAAACTCGCAGACCACTTTCAAAATGAAGAGGGATACGAGTCGCGTGTATCGGCTTATCTTTCTCAAATGCAGAAAGATGGATTTATAAAATTGGTGGTACCAGTCGTATAAATAGGAACTTATATTTCACCACAGAGGACACGGAGGACACAGAGTTTTTCTCTTTCTCTCTTTCCGCAAGTAAAAAAAGAGTGATAAATACGATTATAAATAACGTCAGTTCGATATAAGCTTGTACTATTCCTATTCTCCTCCTTCAGGAAGGAGGAGTCCCCGTAGGGGGAGGTGGTAGGTAGATACATAAGTCTATCATCTACAGTAAGATAGAAAGAACCTCGTTTCTCCTACCACCCCGTCCTTTGGACACCCCTCCTTCCCGAAGGAGGGGAAACCATGCGGACGAAGTCATATCGAACTGACGTTAAATACGTGACTCTGTGTTACTCTGTAGTGAATAAAAAAGATTAAACCTCTGTGTCCTCCGTGTCCTCTGTGGTGAACTTATTTGATAAATACAGCCCAAAGTATGACCGCAATTGCTATCAGGACCCCCATGATAATAAGTGTTCCCCAAACAAAATAATTGCTGTCTTTCTCTTTCTTTTTCTCCGACTCGTGGATGATACGTTCCATTTCTTCGGGAGTAGTGTTGGGTAGTGGATAAGGTTCGTTGGTGCGGTTTAGATGCTTCAACTTATCGTTAGCACGTTCACGACGTAGGCGGGAAGCTTCCCGTCCTTCACTAAGCCGACGTATCATGTCGAGCATATATCCTTCACCACCCATATTCTTTGTTTTTTAGAAGTTTAGTTCCTCGTTTTTCTATTTCCCTTCTTCTCTGTCCACTTTGAGCAATCCTCCCGTATTCGGATCAAAATAAACTTTGATGGTAGAATTCTTGTTGAACAAAACCGGAGCCAGATATTCTATCACACCGAATTGAGTAATAGGAAGCTCACCTTCGTAAAGTTTCTTTTTACCGTCGGTCAGTGTAACCAGAGCTTGTCCGGGCACGTTGTAGGCGATTCCATCCAAATCTTTCTTCTTCTTACCGTCTTCCTGTGGTATCTTGACCGATTTCAGGTCTTTCAAACTGATATAAAACGGAGTTCCTGCCAAATCATGGTTGGCAACTACACCTAACTTCTTCGAGAAGCGGAAAGCAACTTCATTGTTGAATTCCTTGTCAGGAGTAAGGCGGACGGTGAATGTTCTCTCTTCTTTGTTGCAGGTGCCGGAGAACATTTGTGTCATGGCTTCTTCCTGTGCATTCAGATTGTCGAGCATAATTTTAAGCTGCGCTCCGTCTGAAGGCATATTGTCAGCCTGTCCGCGCAATAAGGCATTTTTGCTTTCGCGGATGTTATAGATCTCTTTAGCCACCAGCTCGGCCATCTTGGCGGTAGAGCTAGCCATCAGAATCTCTTCGGTCAGGAATTCGCGAGGATTTGCTTTCTTTTGGAGGACTGCGGGAGCGGGAGCAGCTTTTTTGCCTGCACTGCTGTTGCTGTAAGGAACATTGATCGTTTTCACAATGCCATCCTCTGTCAGTTCCATGAGCGGTGCTACTGTCTTATCCTTCAATTTTACGAAATACGTAGTTTCGCTGTTGGGCACACCTACGGATTTCACTTTTACGCTAGCCAGTTCCCAGTACTCTTCAGAGTTGGCGGAGACGTTAGTCAGTCGCAGGTAACGATCAGCATATTTGCTGAATTCTCCGGGAGTATAGTTGACTTTGTTGGCTTTTATTTCAAGTTCTATTAGGGTTTTGGGAAGACTGTAAACCACTCCATAGTCTTTTCCTTGGGTAACTCCCGTCAGTACTTCGGTTTGCGCATAGGCGGACGTTGTCATAAGTAGTCCTGCTGCTATAATTAACTTTTTCATATTCGGTTCTTTTTTAACTGGTTCTGAAAACAAAGTTAATGAAGTTATTGAAAAAAGGGTAAGTTCTTAACTTTTATTCGCTTACAAGTCGCCATGCTGTCGGCAGACAGGTGATAATATCGCTTGCGATCATTCCGATCATTCCTTGTTTCTTTTGAGCGACATCGCCCGCCAATCCGTGAATGTACGTGCCGATTTTAGCGGCTTCCTCGGTGGGATAACCTTGGGCGAGCAGTGCCAAGATTACTCCGGTCAGTACGTCACCGCTACCTCCGGTTGCCATTCCCGGATTTCCGGTCGGGTTGAAGAAACATTTACCTTCGGGGGTGATGATGGCGGAGTAGGCTCCTTTTAAGATAATGTGGACATGGGCGGTACGCGCCAGTTCGCAAGCCTTCATCAGACGTTCGTAAGAGTCCTGGCATTTGCCGGTCAGACGTTCCAGCTCTTTCGGATGCGGGGTGAGGATGGAACCCTTCGGCAGGTGGGTAAGGGCATGGCGGTGGTTGGCGAGGATATTAAGAGCGTCGGCATCCACTACAACAGGAGTCTGGCAATGTTCCAGTTGCTCCAACAAGGCAGCTTCCGTTTCCTCGTTCCGTCCCAGTCCCGGGCCGATGCCGACTGCTTGATAGTCGTCCGTGTCGGTAGGTACGGCAAAACAGGTTTCGTTGATGTCGGTTTCTACGATTGCTTCGGGTATGGAGGTCTGCAAGATGTCGTTGTTGCACATGGGTGCATGGACAGTCAGCAACCCTACTCCCGAGCGGAGGCAGGCGCGGGCAGCGAGAACAGAGGCTCCTGCCATTCCTTTTGAACCGGCAATCAATAGTGCATGGCCGAAGTTTCCTTTGTGGGCAAACTGTTTGCGTGGCTTGATGAGTGAACGGATTTCCTCTATTTCCAACATTTCGTAGTTCGTTTCCATCTCTTCAATACCGTCTTCGCTCAATTGGATGTCCAGCACTTCCCATTCTCCGACAAATTCCGTGTTCTCTGCGAAAAGAAAGGCGAGCTTCGGCAGTTGCAGACTGAAAGTCACGTCGGCACGGATAATATTAGCTTTTACGTTGAATGTGTTTTCTTCTCCCATCAGTCCGGAAGGGATGTCGATGGCTACTACCATGGCAGGAGAGGAATTGATGTATTTCACTACGGCAGCGAATCCTCCGCTCAACGGTTTATTCAGGCCTGAACCGAATAATCCGTCGATTACCAGATGGTCGGGCGTCAGGACGGGAGGTACGAATTGGGTGCTGATTTCGTTGAATTTTATTTCTTCCATCATTTCTACCAGTTCTTTATTGGTCTGGCAGTCGGGTGAAAGTTCTCCTTTCGTGTTGAAGAGAAATACTTCGATTTTATATCCTTTTTCAGCCATCATGCGGGCTACGGCGAGTGCGTCTCCGCCATTATTCCCCGGTCCGGCAAAGATAGTGACCGGCGTTTCCGTATTCCATCTGTTTGTGATGGCTTTTGTTAATGCGGTTGCTGCACGTTCCATCAGATCGATTGATGCAATAGGTTCGTTCTCAATGGTATAAGCGTCCAATTTCTTGATACTGCTGCTTGGAAATATTTTCATTGCGATGTTCTTTTAGTTTTCGGATTACAAATGTACATGATTCTTCTGACTTTTCCCGTTTGTTGTGGGAAGAAAACCATCTTTACAAGCATTTATTTCTCAGGCTCTTCTGCAAAAGATTTCTTCATTGCATTTCTCATATTCTCATAGTTTCTAGATAAATGGAAGATAATCAAATAGATATCTTATGAGAAACACTTTTCCAAAACGGTGTTTCTCATAAGTTTTCTCCTATTTTAGCTCAAAATCCACCTTATTCTCATAGTGTTTCAGGGTATTTCTCATAGTCAAATTAGATAAAATAACGGCTTCTTGCTTGATGATGCTCCTTAGTTCCGATTGTCCCATATATTGTGGGAAAGTATTCCCGCATATTAAGAGAAAACTTTCCCACAAAATGAGGGAATATTTTCCCAAGCACTAGGGAATACTTTCCCAAGTAGTAGGGAATCTTTTCCCATAATATGTGGGACTAAGCCACTGTGTATGGAAGCAAGCAAAAGGAATGCATGATTCTGTTTATTCGATGCCCGCTTCCAGCACACTACACTATGAGAAATGAAGCAAAATCCGCGTTATTTTGGTAAGCGTCTCGGCGATGCCGTCCCCCCTCAAAAAAATAGAAGTAGCATCTCCTCTTTATGTTTCGATCCTACTTCT
>CAPAOL010000020.1 GCA_948579315.1 uncultured Phocaeicola sp. | reverse complement strand
TAAATAATTGATTAGCAAACAGAAAATCATTAAATTTGTCCCATCAATTGAAATTACGTAATTATCATTTAAGATGAAGGAAGAATTCGAGCTAATCGCCAAGACTTTCCAGGGACTGGAAGAAGTACTGGCAAAAGAACTCACCGAGCTGGGAGCCAGCAATATAGAAGTAGGAAGACGCATGGTAGCCTTTACGGGCGATAAAGAAATGATGTATAGGGCAAACTTCTGCCTGCGTACTGCCATCCGCATCCTGAAACCCATCAAACATTTTGAGGCGAAGAATGCCGATGAAGTTTACGAAGCTATCAAGGCCATTGCGTGGGAAGACTTCTTGGATAAAGATAAAAGTTTTGCCGTAGACGCTGTGGTTTTCTCGAACGAGTTCCGTCACTCCAAGTTCGTAGCCTACAAAGTAAAAGACGCCATTGTGGACTATTTCCGTGAAAAGACAGGAGAGCGCCCCTCGGTACGCATCAACCATCCCGATGTGGCACTGAACATCCATATAGCCGAAAATAAATGCACTCTGTCACTGGATAGTTCGGGCGAGTCACTCCACCGCCGGGGTTATCGCCAGGAAGCTGTAGAAGCTCCTTTGAATGAGGTACTGGCAGCCGGTATGATCCTGATGACCGGATGGAAAGGCGAATGTGATTTGATAGACCCGATGTGCGGTTCAGGAACAATACCTATCGAAGCCGCCCTGATAGCACGTAACATCGCTCCCGGCGTATTCCGTAAGGAGTTCGCTTTTGAAAAGTGGAACGATTTTGATCAGGAACTATTTGACCGCATCTACAATGACGACTCACAGGAACGTGAGTTCACACATAAGATTTTTGGATATGACAATAATCCTAAAGCAAATGAAATTGCCACTCACAATGTGAAAGCAGCCGGACTGAGCAAGGAGATTATCTTAAAAATCCAACCGTTCCAGCAATTTGAGCAACCCAAAGAAAAAAGCATCATCATCACCAACCCTCCTTATGGAGAACGTATCTCAACCAATGATTTGCTGGGCCTGTATCAAATGATAGGCGAACGTCTGAAACACTCTTTCACCGGCAATGATGCATGGGTACTAAGTTACCGTGAAGAATGTTTCGACCAGATTGGTTTAAAGCCTTCTATAAAAATCCCCCTGTTCAACGGTTCGTTGGAATGTGAATTCCGCAAATACCAATTATTCAACGGCAAATTCAAAGAATTCCGTAGTGAGAACGCCGATCGGGAATTCAAGCCCCGCCGGGAAGAAATCCGCCCGCGCCGTAACACGGAAAAGGTAGAATATGGAGAACGCAGAGAACGTCGTAGTTTTGACAACAGACGTGAAGGACACGGAGAGTACAAAGGAGGAGAGCGCAGAGAAAGACGCTCTTTTGATGACAAACGTGAGGGACGTGGCGATTTCAAAAGAGGAGAACACCGCAACTTTGGTGACAGACGTGAAGGCCGCGACAATTTCAAAAGCAGTCCCCGTAAATTTGACGACAATAAGGAAAAGACAGAAGAATAAACAGTTATGAGAAAATTAATCAATCTGATTGCCTTATTAATCATGGCTTCATCTGTAACATGGGCACAAGACAAGAAAAGTTTCACACTGGAAGACTTGATGCCGGGAGGAAACAATTATTATAACCTGCTTCCACAAAACCTGTATGGTTTGCAATGGTGGGGAGATGTATGCATCAACGCCGACATAGAAGAGGTAAAAACCATCCAGCCGGCAAATGGGAAGGAAAACGTACTTATCACTTTGCAGGAAGTGAATGAACTGTTGGCAAACAAGGAATTAGGGAAAATCAACCACTTCAGGAATGCATCTTTCCCATACGCTGAAAAGATGATGCTGGTAAATACCACATCCAATAAAGTGCTGATCGATTTAACTAAAAAGGAAATAATATGGAGTCAGCCTCTCTCTCCTAAAGCCGCCAACCAGGACTGGAACAAGGAAAGCCGTTCATTGGCTTATACCCTTGACAACAATCTGTTTGTAACGACTGCCGACGGGAAAACGCAACAAGTCACCGACGAACCGAAAGGCATCGTATGCGGACAAAGTGTACACCGTCAGGAATTTGGTATCTCGAAAGGTACTTTCTGGAGTCCGAAAGGAAATCTGCTTGCTTTCTACCGCATGGACGAAAGCATGGTAACCGATTATCCACAAGTAAATACCTCCACCCGCATAGCGACACTGGAGCCGGACAAGTATCCGATGGCAGGAATGACCAGCCACAAAGTGACTGTCGGCATCTACAATCCGGAGACCCAAAAAACAGTTTATCTGAAAGCCGGAGACCCTACCGACCGTTATTTCACCAATATCAGCTGGAGTCCTGACGAGAAAAGCGTTTATGTCATTGAACTGAACCGTGACCAGAACCATGCCCTGCTATGCTGCTATGACGCGGAAACAGGAGAGCCACTGAAAAATAACCCCCTTTACGAAGAGGAGCATACTAAATATGTAGAACCCCAACATCCCATCGTCTTTCTGCCATGGGACCACACGAAGTTTATCTATCAGAGCCAGCGCGACGGCTACAACCATCTTTACCTGATGGACACCAAGACTTCCGTATATCCGGAATCACATGGAGCCGCGGCCGGAGGTTCTTACCGGGAAAGCTACAAGACCAGACAGCTTACCCAAGGCAACTGGGTAGTACAAAACATCCTCGGATTCAATGAAAAGACCAAGGAAGTCATCATCATGAGCACAGAGGTTTCCCCTTTGCAGAGCAACGCATACGCTGTGAATGTAAAGACAGGCAAACGCCGCCTCATCGGCAATAAAGACGGTATGCATCATGTACAACTGTCCGGTAGCGGCAACTATGTGATAGACAATTATACTTCTTTCACCATTCCCCGGAATATCGAGATCGTTCCCACTTCCGGAAAGGGAAAGACTATCAGCCTGTTGACCGCCACCAATCCGTTGGAAGCATACAATATGCCCGAAATCACTGTCGGTACCCTCAAGGCAGCCGACGGCAAGACCGACTTATACTACCGCCTGATAAAGCCGGTGAATTTTGACCCCAACAAAAAATACCCGGCCGTAGTCTACGTGTATGGCGGACCACATGCCCAACTAATCCACAACAACCGCAACTATGACGCCCGCGGATGGGATATTTACATGGCACAACTGGGTTACGTCATGCTGACCGTTGACAACCGGGGCAGTGACAACCGGGGACTGGAATTTGAGAACTGTACGTTCCGCCAATTGGGAACCGAAGAGATGAAAGACCAGGTAAAAGGAGTGGATTTCTTAAAATCATTGGGTTATGTGGACAATAACCGCATTGGCGTACATGGTTGGAGCTTCGGTGGTTTCATGACCACCAACTTGATGCTGACTTACCCCGAACTATTCAAAGTAGGAGTAGCCGGCGGTCCTGTCATCGACTGGGCTTACTACGAAGTAATGTACGGCGAACGCTACATGGATACTCCGCAAACCAACCCCGAAGGCTACAAGAACGCCAACCTGAAGCTGAGAGCCGGAAACCTGAAAGGACGCTTGGAAGTGATCATTGGCGCCAATGACCCCACTTGTGTTCCCCAGCACAGCATCAGTTTCCTCCGTGCCTGCATTGATGCCGGAACCCAACCCGATTTCTTTATGTATCCGGGCGACGGTCATAATATGTTCGGACGCGACCGTGTGCACTTGTATGAACGCATTACACGCTATTTTGAAGACCACTTAAAATAAACAAAAGATAAGATTATGAAACTGTTGCTATTAGGCTCAGGCGGACGTGAACACGCCCTGGCATGGAAGATTGCTCAAAGTCCCAAAATCGAGAAACTCTATATCGCCCCGGGAAATGCCGGCACAAGTAATGTAGGCGAGAATGTAGCGATTAAAGCAGATGACTTTACAGCAATCAGAGAGTTTGTAGTAAAGAATAATATAGATATGGTAGTGGTAGGTCCCGAAGACCCGTTAGTCAAAGGAATCTATGACTATTTCAAAAAAGATGAAGCGCTGAAAAACATTCCTGTTATCGGGCCTTCAAAAGCGGGTGCGGTACTGGAAGGCAGCAAGGAGTTCGCCAAAGGCTTCATGCAACGCCATAATATCCCGACAGCCGGTTACAAAAGTATCACTGCCGCAAATCTGGAAGAAGGACTAGCCTTTCTGGAAACATTGGAAGCTCCATACGTACTGAAAGCCGACGGTCTTTGCGCCGGAAAAGGCGTACTGATTCTGCCCACCCTGGAAGAAGCCAAGAAAGAATTGAAAGAAATGCTGAGCGGAATGTTCGGTGACGCTTCCGCCACCGTAGTGATTGAAGAATTCCTGAGCGGTATAGAATGTTCCGTATTCGTTCTGACCGATGGAAAGAACTACAAGATTCTGCCCGAAGCAAAAGACTACAAACGCATCGGCGAAGGCGACAAAGGGCTGAACACCGGTGGTATGGGTAGTGTATCTCCTGTTCCGTTTGCCGACAAAGCATGGATGGAAAAAGTGGAAGAACGTATCATCCGCCCCACAGTAGAAGGACTGGCAGCAGAAGGCATCGACTATAAAGGCTTTATCTTCTTCGGCCTGATTAATGTAAAAGGCGAACCGATGGTCATTGAATACAATGTACGCATGGGCGACCCGGAAACGGAAAGTGTCATGCTGCGCATCAAGAGTGACTTGGTGGAACTGCTTGAAGGAGTGGCAACAGGCAATCTGAATGAAAAAGTCCTGGAGATAGACCCCCGTTCGGCAGTATGCGTCATGCTGGTATCCGGCGGATATCCGGAACATTATGACAAGGGATTTGCCATCAGCGGAGTAGAAGAGATTGAAAACAGCATTGTATTCCATGCAGGAACAGCACTGAAAGACGGACAGGTAGTCACTAGCGGCGGACGTGTCATTGCAGTCAGCTCCTACGGTGCCAATAAAGAAGAAGCCTTGGCACAATCATTCGCCAATGCGAAGAAAATCAATTTCGACAAGAAATATTTCCGTTCAGATATTGGATTCGACCTGTAATCAGCGGACTATCAACCCATGGCAGGCTATGACAAATTCCAAATAGATATGGCAAAGGGAAGATTCACCTTCCCTGTTGCCATCCTTATATGCCTGCTTCTCCGGATCATCACGGGCAATGAATGGCAGGATGTAATCAATTTGCTGGTCTGTGCTTTGACTGCCTATCTGCTGATCGAGATAAACACCGCCTTCACGCTGATACGGACACGCAGTACCTTGCATGTCAGCTTTTACGTATTCCTGTCCACGGCCTGCCTGTTTCTGCATTCCTTCCAGTATGCCGTTTTTGCGCCACTCACTTTTCTGATCGCTATTTCCCAATTATTCAGCAGCTACGAATCTCCCTATCCGGCGGGAAGTATATTCCACGCTTTCTTTTTCATCGGACTGGGAAGCCTGTTGTTTCCACAGTTGCTTTACTTTGTACCTCTGTTCTATTTGGGGATGATCAGTTTCAGATCCCTGTCACTCAAAAGTTTCTTTGCCGGACTTACAGGACTCTGTGTGCCCTACTGGCTCTTTTTCGGCTATGCGTTCTATTACGACAAAATGAATCTCTTCTATCACCCTTTACAGGAGCTTATTCATTTTCAACCCATCAGTTATGGGACATTAGGGATGGACAGAATCATATCCTGTGGAATCATCACCTTGATATCACTGGTCAGCAGCGTGCATTATTTCCATGTTTCTTATTTAGACAAGGTACGCACGCGTATATTCCTTTTTTTCCTGATCGCCGTTGAAGCCTGGATTTATTTACTGGGTATCTTACAGCCACAGCATTTCGACATCCTGTTGCAGATGCAGGTCATTGTAGGATCCATTTTAACAGGACATTTATTTACTTTAACCCACAACCGCTTTACCGGCATCTTTTTCATCATTACATTTGTTCTATTAATAGTTCTAACTATATACAATTTATGGATGCAATTCTTCAATTCCTGATCGACTGGGGATATTGGGGTCTTTTTCTAGGCTCTTTTATAGCCGGAAGTGTTCTCCCCTTCAGTTCGGAGGCCGTATTGGCAGCCTGTGTAGGTCCGTTGGGCTTAGACCCGGTGATCAGTATAACCGCCGCCACCGCCGGCAATGTTGCCGGAGGCATGACCTGCTACTGGATGGGACATCTGGGCAATATGGAATGGATCGAGAAATATTTTCATGTAAAAAAAGAGAAGATGGACCGTGCGGAGCGGTTTGTACACGGACGGGGTGCCTGGATGGCTTTCTTCGCCTTTATCCCTATTTTGGGAAGTGCCATATCCATTGTATTGGGCATGATGCGTGCCAATATATGGATTGTCATTCTCGCTATGACCATCGGAAAGATACTCCGCTACGCCTTATTGGTATGGGGAGTATTGGAAGCCTCCGCTTTAATGCATTAAAATTATGAAACTGGAACAAACAGCAGATGGAAGTTATACCCTCTATGTACCCGAACTGGACGAACATTATCATTCGGTGAAAGGGGCACTGACGGAGTCACAACATATTTTTATCGAAATGGGATTAAAGCATTCTCCCGTTTCCGAGCCCCACATTCTGGAGATAGGACTAGGAACAGGGCTGAATGCCTTTCTGACACTGCTTTCAGCAGAAGAGACCCGACGGAAAGTACATTATACCGGTATCGAACGCTATCCGTTAGCCGAAGAAACCTTGAAGCAACTGGACTACCCCCGCCTGATCGGCAAACAGCATGAGGAGGATTATTACGCCATTCACCGGGCGCCCTGGAACACAGAAACAGAGGTATCCCCTTGGTTCACATTACATAAAATTGAAGATGATTTTACCCGGCTTTTCAACCCGGAGGAAGGCAGCCGTCCCGCCGTTCCCTTATACGATATCATCTACTTTGATGCCTTCGCTCCCGAAAAACAACCCGAAATGTGGGAACAATCTCTTTTCGATACTTTATACAAGGTATTGAATGAAGGAGGTATCCTGACAACTTACTGTGCCAAAGGGGTGGTAAGAAGGATGCTGCAAACAGCCGGATTCACAGTAGAACGCCTTCCCGGCCCTCCGGGGGGAAAACGCGAGATACTGCGGGCAACCAAGTCTGATTAAACTTCTAGGACCGAAACTGATGAATGGTCAAGTTTCACCTAAAACAGTAAAACCGTTGTAAAATCCTTCAAATCCGTCATATACGCATAACTGCATATTTATCAGCAAATTACCATGAAACATTCATCGCTGAATCCGTCATAGATTCTTCATATTCTTTCTCCACGCTGAGATGATTGCCGTTATATACATAAAAAATCTCCGGCTTGTCACAAGCCAGAGATTCTGTTTTATAAATCTAAAGTTTTTATTATATAAGATTCTCCTGTCGGAGAAAGTCTTATCTTGCTGAAAAAATGAACTTTATCCGAATTGGGATTGTATCGTTTCCTGATAAATTCATTTGTTTAGAAGGAACCGCTCCCCCACGAGAGGGAAGCAGTTTTTTAACCAAGTTTATTTTGCAGCTTTAACAACTACTTTCAGAGTCTTAGTTACACCGAATACATCTTTCAGTTTGAATTCGATAGTAACAGGTTCTGTAGTACCAATGCTAGAAGGCAACTGGATCATGATACCACCAGGAACAGCAGCATAGCCTTTACTCTTCACAGCTTCGTTAGCATCAAGATCTGTAACGATAACATCTGTTGCACTGATAGTGCCTGGTTCCCAAGCTCTGGTCTTGGTATTAACATTAGTTACGAATTTAGCATTAGTGTTAACCGTACCTACAGAAACAGAGATAGCAACTTTGTTACCGTTCTTGTAATAGTATGCAGATGCATTAGCATTAGCCAGCGTGAAGTTTGTAGCGAATCCTTCAGTACCTTCTTCAAATCCTTGACGGAGGTTCATATCAGAACGCTTATCCACATTGCCGTCAGCCTTAACACCGTCGAACAGATAGAATGTATCATCCAAAGCATCCACCAAAGTAAAGTCAGCATCTGTCAGAACCACTTCACGAGTTACATTGTTAGAAGTAAATTCTTTCTTAGCTTCTACCTTCTTAGCGTCACCCATCAAGCTAGCGAATCTCAGAGTAAAGTCTGATACTTGTTCCTTAGTTGCCGGATATACTCCGTAGAACCTGTAGTTGGCAACTATCGGAAGATTAGCTTCTCCAGTAGTTACATTTCCAACAAGAGTACGTGTATTCCATTCTTTTGCAAGACTTGAATATACGATATTAGTCAAAGGAATATTCTGAAGTCTCGTAGCATAATCTTGACCTAACACTTCATAACCGGAATAAGTAAACCAATTATCTACATTTTCATTATGGCTCAAAGTATAGTACTGAGCTGTAGAACCAAATACAGTATATTGTTTAGCATATGCAGTAGTAAATGCTTCATAGAATGGAACACTCATAATTTCTACATCGCCTTCTTTTACCAAGTCACCATAAATGCTCAATACATTCTTCTTGTCATTCCAGATAGCCTTCTCACCGTTTACACGAGTAATATCCAAAGTCGGCTGAGTGAATTCGAATGGCAAGATGATCGAAGCAACAGGTGTGTTGGTGTCTTCATCTTTCACTGTCAAAGTCAACTGATAAGCGTTCTTCAAAGTGAAGTTATACGGATATCCTTCAGATACAACGAACTGGAATGTTATGGTGTTGTCCACAATAGCATAACGAACATTATACCCTTTTGTCCAGTTATCCCAATATTCATTGTTTTCGCCTTCACCACCAATCAATTCGAAATCAATGCGTCCAGCTTCAACGGCACTCTTCCATACAGCCTTTTCTATAGCACTCATTTCATTGATTATTTTATCCAATGAATAAGCCTTAGTATTAAGAGCAAATACTTGCTTCTCATTAGCAGACCAAGAACCAGTAGTAGGTCTCAGTTCAGGATTATAATTAGGATCCTTGTCGTTTTCAACAATTAACTTAGCATCCATCGGAGTATACAGACGTTCCAAAGTAATTTCATGAGCATTTGCCATTTCTTCACGCTGATAAGCAAAGAAGTGAGGCGCATCTTTATCGCCTTGTACGATAGTACCGTCCATCAAAATGTAGTTGTAAACAAACTCAATGTAGTTATTTACTCCTGTTTCTCTTGTGAACTTGAAGCTATGACCTTCTTTATCTATTTCCACACCATACAACTGTGCGTTCTTCAAGTTCTTGGCAGATTGTTCCAAAGTAATCCAGTAGTCATATACAGCAGCTGCATCTACAGACGGAGAAATATAAGAAACAATAGGAGTATAATCTACATTAACTGCACAATTTTCCAAGTTGCGCAAACCTACATTAACTTCGCCAATCTTCTTCAACTGAGCACTCAAATCATACGGAGTTTTAATTATTGTTTCATTCAAAGTAGCAGTCAGAGACAAAGCGTGTTTTGCACCGTCATTAGCCTTGAACAACAGATAGTTCTTCGTTCTGGCATCATCAATATTTTCATAACGGACAAAGTCATGAGGCAATACCCATACTGCATTTTCAGAAGTGGCTCTAGTCAATACACCCTTAAACGGAACAGCATCCTTAAACGGCAATTCTGTATCCACATTGGCAGAGTTCATCAAGTTGAATGAATAAGCAGAAGCATCTGTTCCCTGAGGATTAACCACAACTTCCAAGTCGCGATCAAGAGTGGTGTACAAACCTTTCTTCAAAGTTTTTTTGGCTGGTCCGTACTCAACATCCTTCTCATTAATTCCATAAAGTGCATGCATCGGATTAGCACCATTCAAGACATCCATATAACCCATAGTAGCACTGCTCGGAATAAAAATAGTCTGTTCATCACCATTTTCATCCTTTACAGTAATGTTCCAGCCACCTTTTACTTGTGCAGCTACCGCACCATCGGCAATATATTCTGTTTCAACGTATGCAGCCTTTTCGGTATCCCATACCATCCAGTAACCGTTTTCGCTAATCTTTGCATCATGTCCGGCAGCGGCAGCATCACCCGGTTCGCCCTGGTCACCCTTGTCACCCTTATCTCCTTTTGCAGGATATTCAGATTTCACACCGTCAAATGCCCAGTAACCGTCAATGATGGTCACAACTGTACCATTCTTACCGTCTTCACCTTTGTCACCTTTGATAGTTTCAATGGTACTTGTAGAATTGTCACTCCAGGTTACAGTGATACCGTCACCGTTCTTCACTACGTTGGTAACATACTTACCAGCATCAACTTTTGCCTGTAAAGCTGAAAGAGCCGACTTGATATCGACCAGTTCCTTGTCGATGCGGTCAATGTCCTCATCATAGTCTTTACAAGACACAAATGTTCCTGTTGACGAAACCATCAAGGCTCCGAACAGAACTGCACTTAAAAACTTTTTGTTCATAAATAAAGATTTAAATTTATAAATTTAAAAAACTAAAAATTGGTTATACATATACTGTTATAAAAGGACTTCATTCTCTATTTCCAAGTTCACCAGGTTCCTCTCGCGCGCCGCATACCGTTTCGGAGTCATACCCGTCTGACGGACGAAAGCCAGATAGAAAGGACTCTTCGAACCGAAACCGCTCCGTGACGGAACCTCGCCCAGCGGACAACCGCCGTTGCGAAGCAGCTCCTTAGCGTATTCCACCCGGTAGCGGTTAAGCAACTCCTTCAGATGACAACCGAAGTAGCGGTTCACCGCATTGCTCAGGTAAGTCTGGTTTGTTTCGAGCATCATACTCAGTTTCTTTAACGAAAGAGAGGAATCGAGGAACGCCCGGCGTATCTCCAACTGATACAATATACCTTTATATATAAGGCTGTCTGCCGGA
The DNA here is from genome assembly GCA_948579315.1 of uncultured Phocaeicola sp. Lineage (GTDB taxonomy): Bacteria > Bacteroidota > Bacteroidia > Bacteroidales > Bacteroidaceae > Phocaeicola. The sequence continues at coordinate 45,915 of CAPAOL010000020.1, read as the reverse complement.
CGGACATCCGACAGTGACGAGAACCGCGCTGTCCATTCGCGACCGGCGGCACGATAGAGCAATGTCTTCTGCCTTACAGAAGTGCTGCTCGTCTTTTTACGTCTCAGAAACAGGTATTCCATCTAAACTCGTTATTCGTTCTTATTGGCCTTTTATGCAGATCTCTTAGTAAGAGATCTACAAACAGACGATAACAGGCTTTAAATCAAAATATTAACTATACAGATACAAGATTAAATCAGAGCCGGTAGAACCAGAAGAAAAACTTTTTTTCACAATATTCCATATTTTTTCCGCGAAAAGTGTACTAGTTATCAAAACTTTCCTTATTTTTGCACGTGAAATGTCGATCTCTTACTAAGAGATTTATACTTTTTTCATCTTCCATACATACAATAACCCATTGATTTTCAATCATCCACAATCAGTTCCTATTCCTTCTCTTAACATATAGTAAGATAAATACATGAACAAAGATTGAAAGGATTTTTTTACAAATCTTATTCTTCACGAATACAAGAGCCTTATATGGCATCTTAAAAAGATTGACAAACGACAAGACACTTCCCACCCAATATAAAGCGCATATTTATAGAGAACAATAAAGAGTACATAGAATGCCATATAGAATCTCTTACCTGAAACCAAGGCTTCTCATACAGCCACAGAATAGCCGTATGAAAAGCCCTAACCAGACTGAAATTGCTTATCAATTGAGCAATTTGGGGAGTATTTGTACCTGATTAATGAGCAATTTGCGTATATTTGTTGTTGTTAAACAGAAAAGATAACATTCATGAGAACCAGACATCACATATTTTCCCCATTGCATCCCGGCAAAAGTATCCTTTGTTCGTGCTGCATGGTACTGATAGTGTGCCTGTTTACCGCCTGTGACAGTAAACAGTCCACTTCCACAAAACCGACCCTGACTGTCACCCTGGAGCCCTTGCGCTATTTCACAGAAACCATTGCAGGCGATAAATTCAAGATAGTCAGCATGGTTCCGAAAGGAAGCAGCCCCGAAACCTACGACCCTACCCCCCAACAACTGGTCAATCTGGATAAAAGCACCGCCTACCTGCGCATCGGCTATATCGGTTTCGAACAAGCCTGGATGGATAAACTGACCACGAATGCCCCTCATCTGAAAGTATTCGATACCTCAAAAGGAATAGACGTCATACACGAAACAGGACACAACCACGGTGACCATCATCACGAAGGGGGTATAGAGCCTCATATATGGAACTCCGCACGCAATGCCTCAGTAATCGCCCGTAATATCTACTCCGCCCTGAGTGAACTGGACAGTGCAAACGAACCTTATTTCAAGCATCGGCTGGACAGTCTGCAACAAATTATCGCACAGACAGATACGGACGTTCGTGACCGGCTACAGAATGCCGATACCACTTTCCTTATCTATCATCCGGCACTCAGTTATTTTGCTAGGGACTACGGATTAAAGCAAATCAGCATAGAAGAAGGAGGAAAGGAACCCTCACCCGCCCATCTGAAAGAACTGATAGAAACCTGCCGCCGGGACAATGCCCGGGTTATTTTTGTCCAACAGGAATTCGATACCCGCAATGCCCGGCTGATAGCAGATGAACTGGGAGTCACCGTTGTTCCCATTAATCCGCTAAGTTATGAATGGCGGGAAGAGATGATCAATGTAGCAAATGCACTTGCCAAATAACAGAGCCTTATGACGAATCCCATTATACAACTTACAGATATTTCCGCTTCTTACGATGAGAAGACAGTACTGAGTCACGTCAATCTCACGGTATATGAACGTGACTTCCTTGGTGTAATCGGCCCCAATGGTGGCGGAAAAACCACACTGATCAAGATCATACTAGGGTTACTGAAGCCCGCTTCGGGCAGTGTCCGTTTCTATAAGAACGAAAAAGAAGTACCCGAAATAGCCATGGGATACTTACCACAATACAACAGTATTGACAAGAAATTCCCCATCTCCGTATATGAGGTGGTATTATCGGGGCTCAACAAACAGAAGTCCCTGTTCCACCGCTACACCCCCGAACAGCACGAACTGGTGAGCCGGATTATTGCCCGCATGGGTCTGGAAGGTTTGGAAAGCCGTGCCATCGGCGAACTGAGCGGAGGACAACTGCAACGCGCGCTCTTGGGACGCGCCTTGGTTTCAAACCCTGAGGTTGTCATTCTGGACGAACCCAATACCTACATTGACAAACGGTTTGAGGCCAAACTCTACTCCCTGCTGGAAGAAATCAACAAGGAACGGGCCATCATCCTGGTAAGCCATGACATAGGCACTGTGCTGCAAAATGTAAAAACCATAGCGTGCGTCAACGAAACGCTGGATTATCATCCCGATACGGAAGTAGCCACCGAATGGCTGGAAGAGCATTTCGGATGCCCCATCGAACTGTTAGGACATGGGAACTTCCCTCACCGCATCTTGAAATGCCATCATCACGACGAATAAATCCGATTATCGTGACCTAAGCCTTTTCATGCGGCAGGTTAAGCCCTATCCACCTTATCATTAAGCATTTTCTTACGGCAGACTTCTACAGTCGCCGGCAGTGCTCCGTACAGTCCACTGCAACAGACCGTACGGACTACTATAGCAGACTGTACAGTCCACTGTAGCGGTCTATACTGGTTTACCGTATAAAAGACCTTAACCTAACCATCAATCAAGCTTAACCATAGAGTAGAAAAAGGTTAGGAATCCAAAGGTTTCCTTCATCTGTACAAACTGAAATTTCAGAACACAGTATACAAACCAGCAATAAAACATAGAAATTCCGTTAAGGACTGAAAGAAACATTTTCTGCCGCATTCCCTAAGGATAACACTAAATAACAGACCATTGCCTCCCTATTCCAACTTTCTTTCGTATCTTTGCGCCCATTGAACGTTAACGAAACAATAATATATTCATGAAACAGTACAAATTAGTCAACAACCTGGTAGGTTGGTTAGCTTTTGTCATCGCAGCTTATACTTACTGCATGACTATAGAACCGACAGCCAGTTTCTGGGATTGTCCGGAGTTCATCACCACCGGCTATAAATTAGAGGTAGGCCACCCGCCCGGTGCACCCTTCTTTATGCTTACCGCCAACTTATTCAGCCAATTTACAAGCGACCCCAGTCAAGTAGCCAGAATGGTCAATACCATGAGCGCTCTGATGAGTGCGGCTTGTATCCTGTTCCTTTTCTGGAGTATAACCCATCTGGTGAAAAAACTGATATGCCCCGATGACAAAGAGATGACCTTGGGCAAACTCATTACCATTATGGGGTCAGGACTGGTGGGAGCCTTGGCTTATACATGGAGCGACACCTTCTGGTTCAGTGCCGTAGAAGGCGAGGTATACGCTTACTCCAGCCTCTTCACCGCAGTCGTATTCTGGTTGATTTTAAAATGGGAATCCGTTGCCAACGAGCCTCACAGCGACCGCTGGCTGGTTCTGATTGCTTACCTGACCGGACTTTCCATCGGTGTGCACTTGCTGAACTTATTGTGTATTCCGGCCATTGTACTGGTGTACTATTATAAAAAGAATCCCGATGCCAACCTCAAAGGCAGTCTGCTGGCACTTACAGGCTCCATGGTGTTGGTTGCAGCAGTGCTGTACGGTATCGTGCCGGGCGTAGTAAAAGTGGGAGGATGGTTCGAACTGCTGTTCGTCAACAGTTTCGGTATGCCTTTCAACAGCGGTCTGATAGTCTACATCATTCTACTCGCCGCATCCATTATCTGGGGTGTTTACGAAAGCTATACGGAAAAGAGCCGCAAACGCATGAATATCTCCTTCATGGTAACTATCGCCATGCTGGGCATCCCCTTCTATGGCTACGGATGGAGCAGCGCCTTGATAGGCATTATCATACTAGGAATCTTGGGCGTTTATCTGTTTGCTGATTTGAACAAGAAATATCAGATTAGCGCACGTACTTTAAACACCTCTTTGCTGTGCATCATGATGATTATGGTAGGATACTCCTCATACGCCTTGATTGTGATCCGCTCTACCGCCAATACTCCGATGGACCAGAACTCTCCGGAAGACATCTTCACTTTAGGAGAATACCTGGGCCGCGAGCAATATGGAACCCGTCCTTTGTTCTACGGACAGACATACGCCTCCAAACCGGCACTGAAAGAAGTGGACGGAGGATGTGTATATGATGTGACGGAAGGCGCTCCCGTGTATCAACGGAAGGAGAAAGCGACTCCCGATGAAAAGGACAGCTACGAAGTAGTGCGTCATAAGACCGATTACAAGTATGCACAAAATATGCTCTTCCCGCGCATGTACAGCGATGCACACGCACAGGCCTACGAAGACTGGCTGGGCGGCATCAAAGGCGTGCAGGTTCCTTACGACCAGTGCGGACAGATGGTGATGGTGAAAGTCCCGACCCAATGGGATAACATCAAGTTCTTCTTTATCTACCAGTTGAACTACATGTACTGGAGATATTTCATGTGGAACTTTGCCGGACGCCAGAATGACATACAGGGACAGGGTGAAATAGAACATGGCAACTGGATTACCGGAATACCGTTTGTGGACAAGTTCCTGGTGGGCGACCAAAGCCTGCTCCCCTCCGACCTGAAAAACAACAAAGGGCACAATGTATTCTATTGCCTGCCGTTGATTTTGGGACTTATCGGTCTGTTCTGGCAGGCTTACAAGACAAAACGTATCACGACTCCGAATGGGGAAGAGATAGAAGAACCGGTAGGTATCCAGCAATTCTGGATCGTATTCTTCCTGTTCTTCATGACCGGTCTGGCCATCGTGCTTTATTTGAACCAGACCCCGATGCAGCCCCGCGAACGTGACTATGCATACGCAGGTTCGTTCTATGCATTTGCCATCTGGATAGGCATGGGTGTGGCGGGTATTGCCCAATGGCTGCAAGGCAAACTGGGTGAGAAACCGGCTTCCGTCATTGCAACTGTAGTTTGTCTGTTCGTACCCATCCAAATGGTGAGCCAGACGTGGGACGACCACGACCGCAGCAACCGTTATGTGGCACGCGACTTCGGACAAAACTACCTGAGCACCGTACAGGAAGAAGGTAACCCGATTATCTTTACCAATGGTGACAACGATACTTTCCCCTTGTGGTACAACCAGGAAACGGAAGGTTTCCGTACCGATGTACGCGTATGTAACCTGAGTTACCTGCAAACGGACTGGTACATCGACCAAATGAAGCGTCAGGCATACGACTCTCCGGCAGTGCCTATCGAATGGAGCCGTCTGGAATATGTACAGGGGCATAATGAAGGAGTGGCTGTACGTCCGGAAGTGATGGAAAGCATCAATAACTTCTACAAGCAGAACCCGGAAGAAGCCGCCAAGGAATTCGGAGACAACCCGTATGAATTGAAAAATATTCTGAAATACTGGGTACGCTCACCCAAAGAAGGTTTACAGCTGATACCGACGGACAGCATCGTCATCAAGCTGGACAAGGAGGCAGTGAAACGCTCGGGCATGATGATTCCCGACTCCCTGCATGGTGAAATCCCCGATTACATGAGTATCTCCCTGAAAGGCAAACGTATGCTGTACAAGAGCGAGCTGATGATGCTTGAGATGCTGGCAAATACCAACTGGGAACGTCCGTTGTACATGGCTATTACGGTGGGTAGCGACAATCATCTGAATTTGGGCAACAACTTCATGCAGGAAGGTCTTGCCTACCGCATCACCCCGTTCAACACCACCCGGCTGAACGCACGCATCGACAGCGAGAAAATGTACGATAACCTGATGAACAAGTTCAAGTTCGGAGGAATCAACAACCCGGATATCTATATCGACGAGACTGTGATGCGTATGTGCCAGACCCACCGCCGTATGTTTATACAGCTGGCTACCCAGTTGATAAAAGAAGGCAAGAAAGACAAGGCGTTGAAAGCCCTTGACTACTGTTCGGAAGTAATCCCAAGCACCACCGTGCCCCACGATTACATCATGAGCAGTTCAAAAGAAATGGCCGACGATTATCTGGCGTTAGGTGAAAAAGAAAAGGGAGAAGCCATTCTGAATGATCTGGCAAACAAATCGGTGGAATACATCACCTGGTACCTGAGTCTGGATGACCAACGCCTGCAAGGTTCATACGAGGACTGTCTGCGCTATTTCTATATTCTGGATGAGATCAACAAGAGCCTTGCCCGCGCAAATGCTGCCGGCGGTGTACAAGGTGAAGGTGAACAACAGAAAAAATCAGATATGGCAAGCCACTATGCCAAGAAGTTTGAAGACCTCTATGAGGTGTTCAACAAACGTGTAGGCGGCGGAGCAGGCAGAAAGTAAATAAAAGGTGTGGATTCTGCGGTGAATCCACACCTTTATATTTGTATAACCAACAAAAGCACACACATTCATGTTTATAGAACAACCCCCGCTGATACTCCGCTGGCTTTATCCACGCGCCTTCTGGCGAATGGACAAGAATGAAAAAGCGGTCTATCTGACTTTCGATGACGGGCCGATTCCCGAAATCACACCGTGGGTACTCGATTTATTAGACAAGTACAATATCAAGGCTACCTTCTTTTTGGTGGGCGACAATGTGCGCAAGCATCCCAAGGAATTCCAGATGATTGTAGAACGGGGACATCGTTTGGGAAATCATACTTTTAACCATATCCGGGGATTCGAATACCGAAGCAAGAACTATCTGGCCAATACGGACAAAGCAAACGAGCTGATCCATACCAACCTGTTCCGTCCGCCACATGGCCACATGCGCTGGATGCAGTACATGGTGCTGCGGCATAAATACCAGATTGTAATGTGGGACTTGGTTACCCGTGACTATAGCAACAAGCTGAATGGAAGACAGGTACTGAGGAAGGTAAAACATTATGTGAGGAATGGCTCCATCATTACTTTCCATGACTCCATCAAGGCAGAGAAAAACATGAAATACGCCTTGCCCCGGGCCATAGAATGGCTGTTGGAACAAGGCTATGAATTCAAGGTATTTGACTGATAAAGCCAAATACCTTGTTTTTTTCGTGGCGTATACGCATACCCTCTTGTATATGTATTATTTTATGGCAACTGCCAATGGATTACGTATCTTCCGGGCATATTCTTCCAAATATTTATTCCAATCGGTATCGGCTTCGAAACCATATTTGCTCCAGCCTGATCCCCAATAATAAATATACTCGGCTCCCGGTTCATAATCATTAACCGCCAACACATGGCCCAAAGCATCCCCACGTTCCTTCCGTTCCTTTTCGGAGAACACTTGGGCAAACGCTCCTTTGACGGTAGCCGGGAATACGGCTCCTATGTAAATCACTCCATTGTTATTGGCAGCATTCTCCGTAGAGTCTGCATAAGCTATATAGCCTGCGTCTGCATCAAAACTATATCCCATAGGATTCTGTTTGTGCAATACAATGCCGGTCACCACCGGAGTGATTTCCTGCAAATTGTCAAAAGAAACCACAGTCTTGTTCAACTGCGACCCCTTGTCCAAAGAAATGATACGCGTTTCTATCACACTTGAATCCCCTTTTACAACCAACGGATTATAGACCAACTTAGCTGTGAATCGGAGCGGACCGTTATCCAAGATTTCACAATCCTTGTAACAATAGGGATAAACAATGGTACTATCAGGGAATAAAGCAGCTGTTCCTCCACCCAGAGTCGGGCCCACTGCATAGCAGTCCATTCCGTTTCCATGATCTACATGATAAGAAATACCCCGGTTCAAGTCACCGTCATAACGATCCTCCACTACCGGTTCGGACACACTTTTAGTCCAGATATCATAACCAAAGGCACGCTCGCCCTTCTCCTGCAAAGCAGGACCGTATGCACGATAAGCGGCACGGTCATTCTCCCATGCCACATCATCCAAACGTTCGGGATATTGACGCCCGCAAGCAACCACATCCACCGGCTGCGGAGTTCCTTCTGCAATTGTATAAACAGCCGAGGCATCCCCTTTCACCGAAGCAGGAAAGATAAGCATATCATCGTATGTTATCTGATAAGGTACTTCAAGCCCGTTCTCGTCCAATACGATAACCTGTGCCGTATCGGGTAATTGTAGTTTGCCTGTTATTTCAGCCATAGAGATTTCCACCATTTCCCCATTTCTGTCAATGGAAAGCGGATTGGTTATAGTGACAGTCACCGGCTCCTTTTGCGAACAGGAAAACATAGCTAACGCCGTTGCGACTGCTAAAAAGATTTTTTTCATACTATTTATTGTTTGTCGAACTGAAAGACAAAAATACAAAGAATCTGCAAGTATCAACAAAGACACAAGCAGATTCTTTCTATTTATATCTACTAATTATTTAGGCTGCTTACCAATGTAGGCCAGAATACCGCCATCTACATAGAGAATATGGCCATTGACGGCATTAGATGCTTCAGATGCAAGGAATACGGCAGGACCGGTCAATTCCTGCGGATCCAACCAACGGCCGGCCGGAGTCTTGGCACAGATGAATGTATCAAACGGATGACGACTTCCATCGGGCTGGATTTCACGTAACGGAGCTGTTTGCGGAGTAGCGATATAGCCCGGACCGATACCATTACACTGAATGTTGTATTCTCCGTATTCAGAACAGATGTTACGGGTCAACATCTTCAAACCACCTTTAGCGGCAGCGTATGCAGAAACGGTTTCACGACCCAACTCAGACATCATAGAGCAGATATTGATGATTTTTCCGTGTCCTTTTTCCATCATCGCAGGCAAAACCGCTTTAGAAACAATGAACGGAGCATTCAAGTCAATATCAATAACACGGCGGAAATCGGCAGCTTCCATCTCGTGCATCGGAACGCGACGGATAATACCGGCATTGTTTACAAGAATATCGATGGTACCTACTTCTTTTGCAATAGTGGCAACCATAGCCTGTACGGCAGGTTCGTCAGTAACATCGCATACATATCCGTGTGCCTTGATTCCTTTTTCAGCGTAAGAAGCCAGACCTTTATCCACCAATTCCTGATTGATGTCGTTGAAACAGATGGTTGCGCCCTGTTCTGCAAAAGCAGATGCAATAGCAAAACCGATACCATAAGAAGCGCCTGTTACAAGAGCTACTTTACCTTCCAAAGAAAAATTCAAATACTGATTCATGATACTTATATTATTAAATTAATGAAGTTATATGATTTATTTCAAGTCTGTAATCAATGAGAAGTCCTGATCACCGTAATCCAGATTCTCTCCACCCATACCCCAGATAAAGGTATAGTTGTGTGTTGCCGCCGCACTATGGATAGACCATTCGGGAGACAAGACTGCCTGATCGCCTTTCATCCATATATGACGGGTTTCATCCACTTCTCCCATAAAATGGCAAACAGCGTGTTCATCGGGCACTTCGAAATAGAAGTAGGCTTCCATACGGCGGCTGTGCACGTGCGCCGGCATGGTGTTCCACACACTTCCCGGTTTCAGTTCGGTCATTCCCATCTGCAACTGGCAGGTAGGCAATACCTGACTGACCAGCATCTTGTTGATGCAACGATGGTTGGACCCTTCCAATGAACCCATTTCAGCAACGATGGCATCTGCCTTGGTCACTTTTTTATCGGGATAGTTACGATGAGCGGTAACAGAGTTAAAATAGAATTTGGCAGGGTTCTTGACATCTTTACTTTCAAAAGTCACTTCCCGGTCTCCCGAACCCAGATAAAGCGCTTCTTTATAATCCAGTTCGAACACGGCATCTCCGGCTTTGACCACACCGGGACCGCCCACATTGAAGATCCCCATTTCACGGCGGGTAAGGAAATAAGGCGCTTTCAACGGATCGATAGCCTCCAGCTTCAATACCTCCCCTACGGGTCTGGCTCCTCCTACAATCATGCGGTCATACATGGAATAAACCATGTTCACCTCATTGTCCGAAAATACTTTTTCCATTAAGAAATCCCGTCGTATCCTTTGGGTGTCATAGCCTTTGGCATCTTCGGGATGCGCGGCATAACGGATTTCATAATTTGTCTTCATAAGCAGCTATTTTATGTTTTTATAGTATTCCGAATTATTTCGACTTGGGCAAAGTTACGAAACAATCTTGTTCCGATGCTGCAAAAATCGTTCAGAATAGGTATAAATTTTGTCCTATTATATGCAAAATCTGCTACTTAATACGTTTCAGAACATTCAAAAACTCAAATTCAACGAGATAAAATATCACAAAACTTATCTTGGAACGCACGCGCCCGGCTTAATTTCAGTACATTCTGATTGATGATAACAAAGGCCAGTTGATGTCCGTCAGCAGCTTTTACATAGCCTGCCAGCGAGCTGACTCCGGTTACAGAACCTGTTTTTGCATGCACATTTCCACGGGCCTTGGTCTGCTTCATCCGGTTTTGTAAAGTACCGTCCACTCCGGCTATGGGCAGGGACTCATAGAAAGGAAGAAAAATTTCCCGATGATAGTAGGCATATTTCAAATACTCCAACAGTAAACGTGGAGAGATATAATTATAAACGGAAACACCGCTGCCGTCCGCTATCTTATAGTTCTCCGGGTTAAACCCTAAAGCTGTTTTCATAAAGGCGTGAATGGCATCGGTTCCATCTTCTCCCGTCACCCGTTTATGCAGGGAACGCTTGGCAGCCAAATGATAAAACATTGATTCGGCGCACAGGTTATCACTTTTCTTCAAAGCTCTTTCCAACACTTCCTTGAGTGGTCTTCGGACGGTATAAAGCGTAACTATACTGTCGGCCGTTACAGGACAATCGGCATACGTGCAAGTTCGCGCTTCAATTCCTTTGCTGCGCAAACGGCTGACAAAGGTATGGAAAAAGAAATCTTTGGAAGTATATACATTCAATTTCTCAGTATAGGGATAAGAAACATTTCCGGAAACGGTAATGATATTGCCATTGCTGAGCCAGTTGCGGGTGATTTTCAGCTTCCCGGCTTGCGGATTACGGCTCACCCCGTGATTATGAACCTGATAATAATCGGAAACCGGCGTACAAACGACTTTAGGCAACGAGTCCTTCTGAGCAGGAGAAACCGATACATCCACGCAGCCCCTATTCAGCATGAGAGGGGAAAGATAGGGCTGGAAGGAGTAAGGAGTATCGTCCCAACACCAGCCGGAACCCCAATAAACCGAGTCTGTCATGGAAACATCCGCCGCAAGGGTGTCTGTCACATAACGGATGCCTTGACTTGCCAACGCATCTACCAGACGGTCCAGATCCTCGTCCATAAATTCCGGATCAAAACCGCCTATCAGATACAGACTGCCTTTCAACGTGTCATTTTCTATCTTTCCACGATAACGGAGACCGGTATCCATGGTATAATCCGCTCCCAGTTGCGCCAAGGCGGTAACCGAAGTGATTATCTTCTCAACAGAAGCAGGACGGTATAGTTTCTCGTCCTGATAACGGTAAACGGATTTCCCGGTGGTCAGATCGAATACGGCAATACCCACTTCGGATGTTTTCAGAACTTCCTCATGCAGTAAAGCGTCCAGCCGCTGAGATAGCGGCTGGGCGTTTATGAAGTGAATAGATAAAATCAGTAAAAAGAAAAATAAAACTCGTTTCATTATAGTTCCCTGAATATCTCACCCACAGTAGGATGAGGGAATACATATCGTTTCCAATCCTCTATGGTCTTACCATCCTCAATAGCCATACCTGCCAATACAATCAGCTCGGAAGCAGGATTACCCAACATATGCGCTCCCAATACAGTACCGTCTTCGGCTGCCAAAACTTTGCAGACACCGTTCACTCCTTCATTCTCGGCTACAAAACGCCCGGAGTAAGCCATCGGCAACTTAACGGCTCGATAAGGAATACCTGCGGCCTGCAAAGCTTCCTCGCTCATACCTACCCCGGCAATCTCAGGATTTGTATAGACCACACCCGGTATGGCACGATAACTCATCGCATCTTCCTTACCTGTAATATGATGGACAGCCACTTCCGCCTCACGCACGGCGGTATGTGCCAACAAAGAGACTCCGTTCAAATCACCGCATACATAGACACCGGGGACAGAAGATTGCAAATGTTCATCTACTTTGATGCATCTGCGTTCCGTCCATTCCAAATTCAGATTTTCCAGTCCGAAACCTTTTGTCACCGGACGACGGCCTACACTCATCAATAACTTATCAGCTGTAACAGTTCCTGCTCCATCTGCATTTTCGTATGACACAGTAATACCGGTCTCCCCTTTGGATACCCCTACTACTTTCGTACTGAGCAGGAACTTGATTCCTTTTTTGGCATATTCAGCCCGGAGCATGGCCGACAGCTCTTTATCCATGCCACCCAGGATTTCATCCAACATTTCGACCACAGTCACCTGTACTCCCAAACTGGTGAAGAAAGAAGCAAATTCCATACCGATCACTCCACCGCCGACAATAGTCAATGAAGCAGGTACTTCTTTATTATCCAGTGCATCACGGTGCGTCCAGTAATCCACGTTTTCCACTCCCGGAATAGGAGGAATAAATGTTTCACTGCCGGTACACAGCAGCAAATTCTCACATTCGTAGGTTTCCCCACCGCATTGGATGGTATTCTTATCTACAATCGTGGCTTCTCCCGTTACTATATTTACCTGATGCGCAGTCAGTTTTGCCTTGATTCCCAATACCAGCTTACGAACCACCTTTGATTTACGCGCCACAATCTTTCCTAAATCAAAAGAAGCTTCAGACACATTCACGGCATACTTTGAAGCATGTTTCGCATAATCATATACTTTAGCCGAATAAAGCAAGGTCTTGGTAGGAATACATCCCTCATTCAGGCAGACACCGCCCAGACTTCTTTTTTCGAACAATACAACACTCAGTCCTGCCTTTCCGGCAGCTTCGGCAGCAGTATACCCTGCGGGACCTCCACCGATGATTGCAATTTGATATTTCATGGTATTTATTTTGGGTTAATTAGTTTTTATCTGTTCAAAACCTTCAACATTATTCCTCCTCTATCCTATGCTCCAGCCGCTTCACCAACGCATTGATAAATTCTTCCGGCTTTACAGGAACCAATGACAATAAATTTTTCTTCTCATAATGTATCAATACATATTTCGAAGGCATAATTCCACCGAATCCGGAACTTCGTTTCAGCTCCACATCCGTAATGTCAGTCAAGGGAATGGTCTTCCCTTTATAAAAACGACCATAATACACCACCAGCTTTCCATCCGCAGTCAGCGTATAAGTAGAATGGATAATACGTTCAATGGTAATGATCAGCCCCAATGCCACCACCAATCCTATCATTGCCTTCATACACCAGAAAGCAAATACCATGACGGCTGTCAGCAGTATCAGAAACAGATAAGTGCCTCCTGCTATCTTCACATGAAAAATTCGATTCATCATCTTATTGTAATTTGCCCGAAAGATAATAAATTTATCGTTTATCGACCTCATTACGGCGCAGAATAAGAGAATTTATCCTTTTTTTGTCCTCTTTACTGTACGTTTCATCTTCAAAGCATACAAATTTAATTCGATAGAAGATTCCGTTTCTGTTATATCACCCTCATCAGTCAGCAGTTCATTCAGCAGTTCTCCACTACGTTGTACCAGACTCTTCCTCTTTTCCTCATCATACTCGGTAGCCATGATATTTACATTCCGTACTAATGTCCTTAACTTAAAGAATGATTCGATAATGGCAAAAGTAGTTGCGGTAGCTCTCGGACCTTTTAATATAGTAGCCAACATATACAATCCCCGTTCTGTAAAAGCTTTGGGGACAACGGTTGAATACTTCAAACTTTCTAACCGGTGGAAATTTTCCACCAGTTCCTGTTTTTCAGATAATTGCAAGCTAAAACAGTAATTTTCAGGGAATTTATCTGCATTATTTTTTACTGCTTTATTTATATCCCTGGTTTCTACGCCATAAAGCTTAGCTACATCCCGGTCTATCAGTACTTTCTCACCCCTCAACTCAATTATAAGTTCTTTTACCTCACTTTCGTGAATGATTTCTTTATTGTTTTCCATCCTATTCTATTTAAAAATGCAGAAAGTTACACTTTTAATTTCATACTTGCATTATCTATTTCGTTTATTCTTCACGAAAAAAATAGTAAAAACAAGAGCAAAAGGTACAATGAATAAAGGTTTTTCGTAGCTTTGCACCCATAAAGCATATTATCATGGTTAAAAAATTCGATTTCCTTGTTATCGGCTCAGGACTTGCCGGAATGAGCTTCGCACTGAAAGTAGCTCACAAAGGTAAAGTCGCCCTGATTTGTAAAGCAGGACTGGAAGAAGCCAATACCTATTTTGCTCAGGGAGGTATAGCATCTGTTACCAACTTGAAAGTAGACAATTTCGAGAAACACATTGAAGACACGATGATTGCCGGCGATTGGATCAGTGACCGCGCGGCTGTAGAAAAAGTAGTGCGAGAAGCACCTGCACAAATCCAGGAACTGATAAAATGGGGAGTGGATTTTGATAAAAAAGAGGATGGAGAATTCGACCTCCACAAAGAAGGAGGCCATTCCGAGTTCCGTATCCTGCACCACAAAGACAATACAGGAGCTGAAATACAAACCAGCTTGATAGAAGCGGTAAAAGCTCATCCCAATATTACCATATTTACAGATCACTATGCGGTAGAAATCATTACCCAGCATCATTTGGGAATTATCGTCACCCGCCATACACCAGGCATCAAATGTTTCGGTGCTTACGTATTGAATGAGAAAACAGGAGAAGTGGATACGTTCCTGTCCAAAGTAACTGTAATGGCAACAGGCGGATGCGAAGCGGTATACCGCAATACAACCAATCCACTAGTAGCTACGGGAGACGGCATTGCTATGGTGTACCGTGCCAAAGGAGCAGTAAAGGACATGGAATTTATACAATTCCATCCCACCGCCCTCTTCCATCCGGGAGACCGTCCCAGTTTCCTCATCACCGAAGCCATGCGCGGTTACGGTGCTGTCTTAAAGAATCAAAGTGGCGAAGAATTCATGCAAAAATATGATCCACGCCTGTCATTGGCCCCACGTGATATCGTAGCACGTGCCATTGATAACGAAATGAAGCAGCGCGGTGAAGATCATGTATATCTGGATGTGACGCATAAAGATCCGGAAGAAACAAAAAAACATTTCCCCAATATTTATAAAAAATGCCTCAGCCTAGGCATTGATATTACTAAGGACTATATTCCTGTGGCTCCGGCTGCTCATTATCTGTGCGGAGGTATCAAAGTCGATCTGGACGGACAGAGCAGCATCAACCGTTTGTATGCTATCGGCGAATGTTCATGTACCGGTCTGCACGGAGGTAACCGTCTGGCTTCCAATTCGCTGATAGAAGCAGTGGTTTATGCGGACGCGGCAGCCAAACATGCACTAAATGTACTCGACCGGTATGACTTCAATGAGGATATCCCCGAATGGAACGATGAAGGAACCATGAACAATGAAGAACGGGTACTGATAACCCAAAGCATGAAAGAGGTGAACCAGATTATGGAAGCTTATGTAGGTATTGTGCGCAGTAATACGCGATTAATCCGTGCTTGGAACCGATTGGATATTTTATATGAAGAAACCGAGCGTCTTTTCAAACGCTGTAAGGCTTCACGCGAACTTTGCGAACTGCGTAACATGATTAACATCGGGTATTTGATCACCCGTCAGGCAATGGAACGGAAAGAGAGTCGCGGACTGCATTATACGATTGACTATCCACATGCCGCGGCAGAGAAGAAATAAGAAACTGATTTCAGAATCCACCAAGAGGGTGTGCCAAAAGGTCTAAATAATAAACATGGCTTTTGGCACGCCCTTTTTTTCGACCCAGTAGAAATCTAGCGGGGAGTAATAAAGAATTTTCTTTCAAACGCATAACTTACCTTGAACATCTTCTTTCTATTAAAAACTTTATTTCCTTTGTTCCTTCAGGAAGAATAGACTATCTTTGTTGTATTGGCATCCGGATACGAACTAAAGACAACAGAAGCAATGATGGAAAATATAAAAGAAATCCCCTATGGCATTGCCAACTTCGTGGAAGTGGCAGAGCAGAACATGTACTATGTAGATAAAACCATGTATCTGCCTTTGCTGGAAAAACAGCCCCGGAACCTGTTCTTTATCCGTCCCCGCCGCTTCGGCAAGAGTATCTTTTTGAGTATGCTGCGTGCGTATTATGACATAGCACAAAAAGAAAAGTTCCAGAAACGCTTCGGCAATCTATGGATAGGCAGCCGCCCCACCCCCCTGCAAGGAAAATTTCAGGTGGTGTATCTTGATTTCTCGCGCGCCAGTGGCGGAAGCGGTTCACTGGAAGAAAATTTCAATAACTATTGCGGCATGGTGATGGACCTGTTCGGCAAAGTGTATGAGCCTTATTATTTTCCCGGATTTGCACAAAAGATGGAAGAACAGCCCGACTTTGTCAGCAAGTTGAACTACCTGAACCTGCATGCGGCTGAATCCGGAATGAGACTTTACCTCATCATCGACGAATACGATAACTTTACCAACATCGTTCTGAACGAGCAGGGAAAAGACATTTATCATGCCCTGACCCATGCCAGCGGATTCTACCGTGAAATATTCAAGAAATTCAAAGGCATGTTCGAGCGCATCTTCATGACCGGCGTCAGCCCCGTCACCTTGGACGACCTGACCAGCGGATTCAACATCGGCTGGAATATCAGTACCGACTACCAGTTCAACATGATGCTGGGATTCAGCGAAACGGACGTGCGCACCATGTTCCAATATTATAAGGATGCCGGACAGCTCCCGATCGACGCGGACATCGAAGCAATGATCCGGGAGATGAAACCGTGGTATAATAATTACTGTTTCGCAGAAGAAAGCCTGGAACGCGACCCGAAAATGTTCAATTGCGACATGGTACTTTACTACCTGCGCAATTACATCACGCTGGGCAAATCTCCTAAAGAGATGATAGATCCCAACACCCGTACGGACTACAACAAAATGAAGAAACTAATCCAGCTGGACAAGCTGGACGGCAACCGCAAGGGCGTATTACGTAAAATCACCGAAGAAGGGCAAATTATCACCAACCTGATCACCACCTTCCCGGCCAAGGAAATCGCCAAACCCGAAATCTTCCCCAGCCTGCTCTTCTATTATGGCATGTTGACCATCACTGCCACACGCGGCAGCCGCTTGGTATTGAGTATCCCCAACTATAATGTGCGCAAACAGTATTACGAATTCATGCTGGAGGAGTACCAGGACAAACGCCATATCAACCTGAACAATTTGATGGACCTGTTCGATGAAATGGCTTACGAAGGCCATTGGCGCGAAACACTGGAATTCATTGCCCATGCCTACAAGGAAAATTCATCTGTACGCAGTGCCATGGAAGGCGAGCGAAATATACAGGGTTTCTTCACCGCCTACCTCAGCGTAAACGCTTATTACCTGATGGCTCCGGAAATGGAACTGAGCCACGGTTACTGCGACCTCTTCCTCATGCCGGACCTGATGCGCTACGAGGTGAAGCATAGCTATATTCTTGAACTGAAATATCTGTCGGTGAAGGACACGGAAGAGAAAGCCCGGACGCAATGGCAGGAAGCGGTGAAACAGATTAACGAATATGCTGCCGCACCCCGGGTATGGCAGTTGGTGCAGAACACGAAGCTGCACTGTATTATCATACAGTTCCGGGGATGGGAGCTGGAGCGGATGGAAGAAGTATAGGCCTGTTCAAAACAACATGACAGTACGGATGAAAATTCATACAGGAAGTCAATTCACATTCAGAATCACTCTTTTATAAGACTTTAGATTAGGCGTTCCATTATCTGTAAGTTCAAGTATCAAATGTAACTGTTTGCCCGGATTATCCGGTACAATTATCTCCGTCCTCTTCTCATCGACGTGCTTTATAGCCACCTTTGTTTGCACACTGCCTGCTTCCCGATATTGCCACCATTGGTAAGACAATGAATTTTTATCAGGGTCAAATGAAGGAGAGGCATCCAGTATTATTTTTTCTCCCGGCCGGACTGTGCGTACACTTTCTCCCAATATCCGGGCAACAGGTTGATGATTTGCCTTTGAATATTCATCAGCCACGCACCAGTCGGCACGAGCCGCCCAGTCATTTTGTATAGCAGGCAACCAACGCTGGAAAGTATAATGCGAATCCGGCACACCGTTTTTCAAATCATTCCCATCTTGCATGTGATTGCCATTTTTATACTCCGGGCGTCCTCCCCATCCTCCTAATGTATAGTCTGTATGCTGTTCAAGTCCATTACGTATAAGAGGCATAAAAGAAGGAGTATCCCCCTCACTGGTATATTCCTGAGGATAGGCGGCACACAGTGGTCCGTGCCCATTCTTAATATGGTCAGCCAACCAAGGTTTATCCATGATCTGTTGCAACTCTTTTGAATTTTTACTAAGTCTGTTCTTAAAATAATAATCCACACTCATGTAATCCCATACATATCTCCATCATGATCCGGTGCGCCCGATTCATAAATAATGATTTCAGGAAGATTCTGTTCTATCCATTTTCCACCGCCGTCCTGATACCAAATACAATATAATCTGGCTTTTGATACCGCTTTTGCCCATTCTGCAGCAGAATATTTCTGCTTGATCTGCCATAAGGCATTGGCCTGGGTGTTGGCTCCACCCCATGCTAAAATATGAACAGGCCTCGGATCAGAATCAAGCAATGTCCTTATGATGAGCTGTGCCCCCTCGCTATCAGACAGTAAAGGAGGCAATTTATGCAAGTCCTCTCTGTTCTCATTACCAACCGCCAAGACACTTAGCAAATATTCAGCATCGGGATAATCGGGATTATGTTTCCTCAAATTAGGCAGACATTCCGCATATTTGGCAATTTGTGATTCGATCCATTTATCTTTACTATGTCCGTCTTTCTGTACCCCATTGACTTGAACAATGCCTGCGACATCATAATCAGAAGAATACATAAGAAAACGAATCATAGAACTTTGATCGTCAATCTCACCATCCGTAGTGACAATAACCCGGGGCTTCTCCTGCTGTCGGGCAACAGCAGATAACATTGACACAAACAAAAAAACAATACAGCATAAAACAGGGGGCATTTTCATATTACAAACTGTTAAATTAGTAGGCCAACACATTCCAAAGATCTCTGATACGTTGTTCGGGGTCCCATTTGCCATTGAATGTCCACTTGGCGGTAACGCCATGAAACTCCGGAGCATTCTCCGCCTCCTTCAAATTATCGTTTAACCAGCCACTATGCCCTCCTTCACGGGTACAACCATAATAATAGGTACGTAGCCCCCACGGACAGGGATCAAGCACTTTATCCGAATAAGCATAATGAATATTCCCGTCAAGCACATTCTTCGACATTTTACATTTGATGAGATAAAACTGGGAATCATGATGATAGCGTCCTAAAAGTGTCGGTGTCTTAGCATCAAATGAAGAATTGGTAATAACCAGTTTCTTGTTCTTGTCACCTCGTCCGTCATGCCAAATCATGGCACGGCTATCACCATAAAAATGGCAGCGTGTGGCATAGCACCATCCGCGAGGACAAAGAAAATCCACACCCGGACAACGAAGATAGAGATCGGCATGATAATACATACCATTGCTTCCGGGCGCCCACAAGGAAAGGGCATCGTTTCCATCGGCCCATACATTACTGTTGATGATGATGGTACGAGTGGCACGTCCAAAAATCGCCATCTGATGGATGGTCGTATTTTCAACGGCAGTTCCGTAATTGTTGTAAACAGTCAGTCCGCTAATAACACAATCATCCGCACCTTCCTGCAACACAATGACACCATTGCCTACCGGACGTCCATGATATTCCGTGATGGCACGTGTCTGGGCTGTTTCAGCCAAGACAATCCGCGTACTGTCACGGTTTTCCCCCACCAAAACAATATTAGGCCTGTCAATAATCACTTTTTGATGATACGTTCCGTTCAACAATAAGATTTTAAAAGGTACTGTCGGAATTTCCGGAGCCTTTTCAATAGCTGCCTGAATACTCTCTCCCGGCTTTACCACCACATCAAAAGCCGTACGCTCTGCCATGGGACGACGATACATTTCAATAAGCCCGTTTTCATTCGCTCCTTTGGTTGCCAGACTGATTGCCACTTTATGCTTCGGATCATATTTGTCCGCCCATGCATTGTATATGGCAAAAAGCTCAGCCGGTCTGCTATTGTACCAACTATATCCGTTACGACGTTCTGTTCCTATTTCTTCCAAATGGCGACGTGGCAGCCCATCACGGTCACATACATACGGTTCACAATATTTCAAATCATAATAACGCGCCCAAATAGGCTTGGCTTGAGGATCTTCCACAAGACGAGTATCCCGCTCACCATTTGCCAGCACGATACGCTCGCATTTCAAACCGGTAAGTTTATACCTGTCAAACCATTTCATGGCTCCGTGAACCGCCCGCTTCACACGTGCGTCGGGTGCAGGTAATTCCATGAGCAGACGCACAATTCCGGCACTCTCCGCCGAACAATAAGACGGCAACTCATATGCACGTGCCGGTGCAGGCTTCAATGTTTCCCTATCATTCTGCTGACACCACACAGAAGGTTCTCCATCCTTTATAATTTGTGTAGCCAGTATACACTCTATTCCTTTATTAAAGGCTTTTCCCAAACGTACACACAAAGTCTTGTCTATCAAATCATCCTCATAAGGCGCTTTGTGATTCATCATATCACGTATCATATTCAATGTATTGACAATGGCATCGTCATTAAAAGTAATATGTACCTGATAACCACGCGGACCGGGCCAGAATTGCGGCCATCCTCCGTTTTCGTATTGACCACTCAGCAAATATTCCACTCCCTGGAGGAAAGCATCCCGATAACGTATATCCTTAGTCTGCCTATAAAGACGGGCTAAAAAAATCATCTGGGCAGTTGTGGCATTATTATCTATCGTAGAATCATCACGACGTGATTTATCCTTTATCACTTTAGCCAGCTCTTTATCATTCATGCGGCGGGCCATATCTATATTCTTCGGCCAACCGCCCGTACAGCGTTGAAAAGCCAATACATTTTCAGCAATCCGCCGAGCTTCATCTGTCAGAAAGAAAGAATCCTGCTCCATACGTGCTATTTGTTTCCATTCCTTAGGATACGACTCATTATCCTTTTTATGAGCTCTTTGCTGCGCAAAGGAGCCGGTTGCCATGGCAAAAGCCATAAAGCCAATAAACACTTTTTTGAATGTATTTTTCATTATTCCTATATGTTTTGATAAAAACCAGCAAACAAAATTATGCGTTTTCCAATCTGAATACAGAGAATATTTGGTCTTTTTCAGGCAGATTTTGCACAGACATCATCAAACCTATACAATTTTTGATACTCTGCCCCTTTACCTATACATAAAAAAGCCTATCTATCACAGATCGGCTTTTCTATCAAATATCTGTCTTTCAAAATCCAAAGATTCTCAGAAGACATTCACATTATAATAACTATAAAACTTATCAAACCCCATTCTACTATCTAGCAGAACCATTACGCCATTTAGCCGCACCAATGTTCAACTGATAAATTTTTGACTCCATAACTTTACCTGTCTGATTGTAATACAAGTTTACACCATGCTCTCCAGCCGTACCATCAAGTGCATCTGCACGATGCATATATTGATCGTTATCAGCAGTAGCCTTATGTGGTGGATTTGGACTTACCATCAGTTCTAATGGAGAAATATCATCAACAAAAACTTCCAATGTTCCATTTAAAGTAGCAGAACCATTGTTGACCAAGGTGCCAAAATTATTTTTAGTCGCAGTCCATGGATTATTGCTAAAAATTTGTCCGTTGGATAAAAAAGTATTTGTAGAATAATTATTGTCAAAATTCAATGTCACATGTCCGGCTGTACCGTCTGCCATAGTCATTGTCTTACGGATATCAGCTCCTGCCATAGTCATCTTTCGGACATCACCGTCCTGCTTGGTCAAAACAATCAGGTTATTTTTCACCGTATAAGTACTTCCATCTGGAATATTACGCATATTGAAAATATTTCCTGCCGCACGAGTGTTCCAGTTAACCAAAGTATTGTTTTCAAACGTTATATTCCATGCCCCTCCCTTCCATGCACTCTGCTTGGTTTCACTGAAAAATGAAGGGAACGGACAATCATAGAAAGTGTTTCCACGAACCACAAAGTCCTTATATAAATTAGAATTCGCATTATTCCCGGAACCGGCAATCCATGGATAACCTCCGGCACCATTACTATAATAGCCACAGTCAAAGAACTGGTTATCCTCTATCAAGACATGATCCCAAATTTTGTAATTAGGCCCCTGCTCACGAATGAACCCACGTACCAGACGCTTGAAAGTACAATTTTTCACCACAAAACTTTCCAAATGTACAGCCATACCATTAGAAAACATATTAATGAAATAATTACCTGTAGCCGAACCCAAACCGGCAACATTATCACCATAAGTAAGAGCCATTGGACAATCGAAATCAATATCATAAAATTCGAGCATCTTCATATAAATTTCTCCTCCTTCTCCAGCTTGTGGCTGGCGCCCGAACATCAAATTCATAGAATTAACATTAGTACCTGTCATATGCATACCACCTAACAATACTTTAGCACGTTTACCTGCTGCTACATCCTCAGGACGAGTACGAAGAACAAAACCTTTGCAGGTAGTTAAATTATCAAACATACAATAAGTCTTTCCACCTTCCAAATAATAAGTCTGTCCTTCGGCTAAATTTACATCGGAAATGAAGTCTGTTAAAAGGAAATCAATACGCATTGCATTGTATTTCAGAGCAGCCTCGTGCTGTATCAAAGCATTTTGATAAGCTTCATCTGAATCAAACCGGTCACGACTTGGAGCACTTAAGTCATGAGTTACTAAAATAGGCTCTCCCGGTTCTCCGTCTGAGCGGGCAGAACAAGTATTGTAATATGCATCCCATTTTACCTTCACATTCTCGTTGCGAACATTAATCACATAAACAGAGTTTTTCTGAAGTCCGTCAATATCTACATATCCCTTTTCAAAATCCTCATCGGTTAATTTATATTTTCTCCATTTTTCATTCACTGTTGATTCAGGATTATTAGGAGACGGATCTACTTCCAACCACTGATAAACAAAATTATCGTTAGCATCAAGCTGAAATTTTTCACGATAAATAGCCTTATCATCGTCTGATACCCCTTCTGTTACAGTTTTGAAAGCACGATTCAACATCACACGCATAGTAGTCTGTGTAGTCTTAGAAGCATCTACATAGACACAGAATGGAGTTGCATATCGATCAGAAGTGGTAATGCCCATCCATTCTGCCCACTGTCTGCCATCACCATGTCCATACCATTTGGATGCATGTGAAAAATCAGTCACATTATCATCTTTTGTTGATAACACGCGAATAGCAAAACGATAATCAGTGGAATACTGTTGATCTTTAATAACTAAATCAAGGACCTCCGGTCCTACAATGGTATCTAGTAACAAAAGACCGTTTTCGGCAGATGTACCCCAAGCATCTGCACCACCCGAAACATTTGGCTGTAGTGCCTGACGAATCTGGTAGCCCGCACAGTTATTCACTCCATACCAATAAAGATGAATATCATTGCCATTCGGTCCCTCTGCTTTACAATTATAAGCATAGTCATCCCCTTTTCCTCTATTATTATCACAAATGAACATAGTCATCCATTCTCTATCTATATTTGCCATTCCTTTCTCATCATCAGAACACGAAATACATGAGAAACCTGAAAATAACATTAATGCATATAAAAATATTTTTTTCATCATTCTGTCCTTTTATAAATTATTTATAGCCATAATAGTTCTTGTATACACCTGCTGAGCGTTGGATAGCCGCATTAGGATAAGGTAAAATATAACGTACAGGAGGTAAATCATTCACCTCAGGAACAGAATTACCATCCAGTGGTGATTCTGTTCCATCTTTGACCAACACAATCATTCCTTGTTCTGTATGACGAATATATCCATAGAATGAATATTTACATTGGTTAGTAGGCTCCGAATCATTGCTCCACTGATAAAATTCCGCCATCTTCCAAGTTGCTCCATCAACAGCTACCAAAGCTGTCGCTGGTTGATTAGCTGATTTGTAAGGATTATAAATATAGAGCATATCCAATATCTTATTGGGATAAGGATAGCCATAAACTTGATTTACATCCACACGCCATTCAACCGTTTGTGGAAGAACATGGTAATACATAGATTCGGGAAGATCATCCAAATAAGCACTACCATCATGTTCAGCTATATCATCTTCGAAGCCAGTAGAAGAACCGGCATTAGACATTCCTACAGAAAGATAGCGCAAAAAACTATAAACAATTTCCTGTCCATAAAGATTATTACGGACAAGATCTCTCCAGCGCATATTCTCACCCGCAAACTCCCATTTACGTTCATCAAGCACGGCTTTCAAAAAAGTTTCTTTAGAAGAAGCCACCTGAGCAATATAGGCAGAAACAACACTTTGGTCATCGAATGCCCGTGCATGGACTTGACGAAGTGACTCCTGAGCAGTGGCAGTAGGTCCTTCCAACTCATTAACAGCTTCGGCATTCATCAACAAAACATCCGTATAACGCATATAAGGGAAGTTAATACCTGTATTACTGGCACTCAAATTGGTAAACTGTCCCGCATTCGCCCATAATTTAGACCATTTATTATTATGGACAGTATAATCCGCACGAATCATACAAGAATCCTGAGTAGCATTATTAGCACTGTTACCATAATACCAAAGTCCATTAATAAAATCTCGACGCTTATCATTCTCATCGAATGAATAACGGTAAAAAGCACTCAAACGTATATCACCTTTAGATTCTCCCCATACATTCTTACCCAATGTCTTTCCTTCATTAACGGTTGATGTAGGTCCTTGGGAATACCCTGTATTACCTGTAGACTCCTTAGCAAAAGGAATCTCAAAAATAGGATCACCTTTAGCAATAATTTCAAAATTGCTTTCCTTGGTAAAAATATCTTGATAAGAAGTGCCTACAGAGTGTGTCCCCGAAGCAATAACCAGGCTAGTATATTCTTTTACGATTTGATAATACTTCTGATAATCTTCCGGACGTTTCATCACACCATAACTATTTGCATTATTTTTATCCGGATGAAGTGAATAACCTCCGGCAGTCAATGCAATACGTGCAATTAATGCCCAAGCAAACTCCTTAGACGCACGTTCTACTGTTGTTGTTGTAGTAGAAGACATCTTAGGAGCAATATCCTGCAAATCTTCAATAAGTTTATTTTGGATTTCTTCGCGATTCATTACAGGAATCACATAATTATCACCTAATTGTGAGGCTGGCAGGAAAGTGAAAGGAATATCCCCGAACATCACTACCAGATCATGATAAACCATAGCA
This sequence comes from uncultured Phocaeicola sp., assembly GCA_948579315.1. Classification (GTDB taxonomy): domain Bacteria; phylum Bacteroidota; class Bacteroidia; order Bacteroidales; family Bacteroidaceae; genus Phocaeicola. The sequence goes on along the minus strand of CAPAOL010000020.1, from coordinate 20,405 downwards.
CGAAGACACTTGGCTTCGCCCAACATCTGCATAACAGCGGTATTCTCTTCATTATAAAGCGGACCAGTTTCTACACCCCGGATAAAACGGTTAGCATCTTCAATAGCTTTATAAGAAGCTCTCCAATATTTATCAATTTCGCCACCTTGATCGTCACAATCAAAACGTGCATAGCTATTATGGGTTGCTACATTACCTGTATACATCTGCATATCAACATCACTGTTCAAATTAAAAGTTTTCTGATAGGCACTGCCATAAAGATCACCTACCAAGATAGAAGCATAAACACCGTTCAACGCACGGCTAATTTCTGTTTCTTGGCTGAACACAAAGTCCTCATTGTAACTTGATGGAGAATCCACGTCAAGGAAATCATTGCATGATATTAGAGTCAAAGTTGCTAATCCTATTATTAAAGTATTTTTTAATTTCATGTGCTTTCAAATTTAGAATGTAATATTAGTACCTAGTACAAAACTGCGACTACGTGGGTAACGGTTATAGTCCATACCACAAGTTAATCCTGTCTGAATATCCACTTCAGGATCATAACCCGAATACCCAGTAATAATAAACAAATTAGAGGCTGACACATAAAAACGAGCTTTCGAAATCCCCCATTTAGAAGTCAGATTTCCAGGTAACGTATAGCCAACAGTCAAATCCTGACAACGCAGAAACGATCCATCCTCGATAAAATAGGAATGAGTTATTTTTTTTGTCACATCCGTCGGATTCCAAAGTGTCCTACCTTCGTTTAATTCACGGTACATATCCAACGAACCATCAATATAGTAACATTTGTACAAGCATTCGCCATCACCATCACGGGTATAACGCCAACCTTTGTCGGCAAATGTGGAAAGCACATTGTAGAACTTATTCTTATTGCTTTCGGATGAGGAAAGCTGGTAAGCTGTCGCATTATTCACATCAAAATCAAGCATAAAGTTGAAGTTCATGGCAAAATCAAAACCCTTCCATTGTCCGCTTAATCCAAAACCTCCTTGCACTTTTGGATTGGTATTACCTATAACAGTACGGTCATCTTCTGTGATATATCCGTCACCATTCAAATCCTTGAACTTGACTTTGCCCGGCAGAGTAGCTATGCCTGAATTAGAATCTCCTGAAATCTGATTGATTATTGTTTTTGGATGTTCCACACCGTCTGCATCCATAATAGGTGCATCTTTCGAAGTTCCGTTTTCAGCGGCCGTTGATCCCCAAGGTACTGCTTGCAAGTTATTAGTGGGATCAAAATAGAATTCATCCATTGAATATAAACCATCATATACAAAACCATAAATAAGTCCTACTTGGTCACCCACCTTCAAACAATAATCATTGTAACTTGATTTCCAACGGTTATTCTGATCCCAAATCACATTGTCTGTACCATTTAATTTATCAACTTTCATTTTATTCATACCTAAAGAAAGATTTGCGGAAAGCACATAATCCCTGCCACTGAGAATATCTCCTGATATAGTTAATTCAACCCCTTTATTAGTTACTTGTCCAATATTTTGCATCTGACTTACATAACCAGTTGCTGAAGGAATGTCCGATTTATAAAGTAAATCTTTCGTCGTATTCCAATAAATCTCCGGAGTAACAGTGAGACGACCATTAAAAAGCGTGATATCAGCAGCAAGATTACGAGTTAATGTAGTTTCCCATTTAATATTTTTATTGGCAAAAGTAGTACCCCCTTGATTACCATACCATTGCTCTCCAAACTGAGTTGCTTCTCCAAATCCAGGTCCGCCGGTAGAATTAACAGTATATAAATAACGCCACATATCATCACTGATACGATTATTTCCTGCCAACCCTATAGCTGCACGAAGTTTTAACTGATCAATCCATTTTATATCTTCCATAAACTTTTCTTCTGAAAGCACCCAAGCACCTGATACTGAAGGGAAATATCCCCATTGATTACCTGGAGCAAATTTAGTGGAACCATCAGCACGCATAGTTACAGAGAGTAAGTATTTGTGGTTATAGTTATAACTTGCCTGCCCAAAGAAAGAAGCAGTGCGATCTGGAGTCGAAAGTGATGAAGTTGACTCCTGCGGTGTACCGAATCCCATATTATCCCAAGCCTGTCCAGCCTCAAATGCACGTGGGAAATAACGATTCTTTTGGAAGTTCTTCTTATTTTGGCTATGATAAATTTCTTGCCCCAATAACATGGAAAAATTATGCTTATCTTTAATAGAAAAGCCATAAGATGCCGTGTTAGTCCAAATATATTTAAAAGACTGATCTTTCTGAATACTTGCTACAGGCAACGAATTATTTTTTGTACCTTCACCTGTCAAGGCACCCCAAAAACGATATTGATCTTTCCAGTTTAAACTAAGAGTGGCTTCTGTACGAAGCACCAATCCTTTAACAGGCTTCCATTCCAATGAAATAGCATTAGTATAGTTATAAGCATACTTATTCTGTTGATTAATGGCAATATCACTTTTCGGATTAGTATAAGTAAACAATGCTTCTTCATCAGGGTCAGCATAAGAAGGATCTATATATCCGAATTCACGTAATCCGTTAGTGGGTCTATAACGGAGTACATCAATAATACCGCCTGTACCAATATTATCACCTCCAGCTCCTTGATCACGGCGAAACGTAAATTTAGGATTGATATGCAATGTCAAATTTTTAGTTATATCAATAGCTGTCTTGATATTCAAATTGGTACGGCGCACACCCGACCCCATAATAATACCTTTATCTTCGCTTTGAGTAAGAGAAGCAGTGAAGCGCATCTTATCTGTACCTCCACCAATAGTTACATTAGTAGAATAATTGATAGGATTCTCTCCCATTACCTCATCCTGCCAGTCATGAGTAGGCAAAGAATAATACATATCCAAATCTTGCGGATTGCCAAAATTAGCACGGAAAAATTTGGCATTGCTAGAACGGCTACCATTACACGCCGACCATTCATATTGATAACGTGCAAACTCTGCTGAATTCATTAAATCTAATTTTTTAGACAAATGACTAGTAGACAAATGGGCATTGAAACTTACCTGTATTTTTCCAGCTTTGGCCGATTTAGTAGTAACAACCACTACACCATTACCGCCCTTAGCTCCATAGATTGCCGTGATAGAAGCATCTTTCAATACATCAATAGAAGCAATGTCTGTAGGAGGAATATCATTGATGTTATCCACCTGAAAACCATCGACAATGTAAAGAGGATCATTGCTCTGGGTCACAGACGTACCTCCACGAACACGAATGTTAATATCTGCCCCTGGAGCACCATCGACCGTAGTTACTTGCACACCAGCTATTTTTCCCTGCAAAGCCACAGCGGCTGAAGTAACTGGTACAGCAGCAATCTTCACACCAGACACGGAACCTACTGAGCCAGTCAGATCTTTACGAGCTCTGCTACTGTAACCCAGCACTACTACCTCTTCAAGCGCTTGTGAATCATCTTGCAGCGTAATTGTCAGTTCTTTTCCGGTAACCGCATCCACTTCTTGCGTTTCGTAACCTACAAAAGAAATAACAATTCTTTTTCCTTTAGACACGGCCAAAGTAAACTTTCCGTCAAAATCAGTTATGGTTCCGTTGGAAGGATTTCCCTTCTCCACAACGGAAGCTCCAATAACGGCTTCACCTGCCGAATCAAGTACAGTACCTTTTACGGTAATGCTCTGAGCAAACATCATCACCGGTATCAGTAACAGCACTGAAAACAGAAGAAGTCTGCTTTTCACTCCTCTTAATTCATTTGTAAATTTCATAATAAAATATTAAGTTAAACAAAAATTTAAAGTCCATTTTTTCCGTGAATGTGAAATAATATAAATCACTATTGTTATTTATATTCTATTCTAAAAGGAAACAATTATAATTTTTATGAGAATAATAGATACTTATTAAAATAGCACACGCATTCTTATAATTTCCGTGTACGCACACAAAACGAGTGAAAAATATTAGATATACAAATTCCCATGCTAAATAAAGCACATCATCAAATACATTAACAGTAATGTTTTCCATTATAATTTAATGTTAGTATTAGAAAATTGGTTTATTTTTATACTATATACGCCACAAATAAAAATAATATTGTTGACTGAACCTAATTTTTGTATTGAAAAAAATTAGTTCAACCAATAATTACAACATAATGAACAAAAAAGACACATTCATCAATGAAAACACGGAATTACATAAAAAAGCAGTGCTATGGACTTGTCCTCCATAACACTGCCACCTCTATTTATCATAACTGACAAACTCCTACAGCTACAAACCTCACTCCTCCTATTTTATCTCATCCCACTTCGGTGGATTCACCTGCATCAAATGACGGACAAAGAAATCATACCGCTTATGTTCGCCAAAATCTTCCCCCATTGTATGATGCGCTCCGGGAATCACGACCAATTCAAAATCTTTATTCGCCTTTATCAATGCATTGACCACCTGCATGGTAGAGGCAGGATCTACATTATCATCCAGTTCTCCCACCACTAACATCAAAGGACGACTCAACAGATGTGCATTTTCCACATTAGACCCTTCCTTATATTGATCTCCTACCGGATAGCCCAACCAAAGTTCATTCCACCAAATCTTATCCATACGGTTATCATGACAACCACAAGCCGAATAAGCCGCTTTATAGAAATCAGGATAAAGCAAAACTGCATTTGTAGATTCCTGACCACCGGCAGAACAACCGTAAATACCTACCCTGTCCACATCCATATAAGGATATTTCCGTGCAGCCGCCTTAATCCAAGCAATATGGTCCGGCAGACCGGCATCTTTCAAATTCTTATAACATACATTCTCAAAAGCACGCGAACGGAAAGAAGTTCCCATTCCATCGACCATTACGACGATAAAACCAAGTTCGGCCAAGGAAGTCATATTCCAGTCATAAGGACGGAAAGTCTTCGGAACATACTGGTCTCCGGGACCCTGATAAATGTATTCGATAACCGGATATTTCTTGTTCGGGTCAAAGTTGGTGGGGCGGGCAATCAATCCCCACATATCCGTCTTGCCGTCCCGCCCTTTGGCAACAAACACCTCCGGAGCTTTCCAGCCTTCGGCCTCCAAAAGAGTTATATCGGCTGTTTCCAACGGCATCACCACTTTGCCATCCCTGGCACTACGTAACACAGCGACGGGAACCTTGTCCACCATAGAATAAACATCTACCAAATACTTCATATCTCCCGAAAACCAGGCACGGTGCATCCCTTCTTCGGGAGTAAGACAGGTAAGACCTTTGCCATCAAAACCGATGCGGTAATAACGGATGAGATAGGGGTCTTCACCGGCTTCCATACCATTTGCCGAGAAATAGATCTGACGGTTATCCTCATCTACCCGAAGCACTTCGCGTACATACCACTCTCCTTTAGTAATTTGATAATCGGGCTGTGCGGTAATACGGTTGTACATATAAAGATGATTCCAATTGTCACGCTCACTCATCCATATCATCTGCTTGCCGTCTTTTAAGTCATGACGGAAATGACGGGTATAATTCACATATGTATCGCTGGTTTCTTCTACCAACGGGCGCACTTTTCCCGTTTCGGCAGAAAGTTCAAGTACTCTGTACACCTGATGTCCGCGCTGGTTATATTCAAAAGTCACGGCACGGCTGTCGGGATTCCATTCGGGACCATATACTTCATATTGCCGGTCGAACAATTCGGTAGAAGGAATAATGCTTCGTCCGCTTTCCACTTCATAGATGCAGGGCACTTTAAAAGGAAGTTCGTCTCCCGGCTTCGCATACTCCTGTTTGTGAAGCTTGGGCTGAAGCTGGTCAGCCGGAGAAGATTCCACATAATAAACATAGCGCTTTTCCACCGGACGGATCTTGCAGGAAGCCACCTTCTTACTGTCCGGTGACCAGCGGATGTAGGCTGAATAATAATTACCCAGTGTCCCGTCCAAGCTCAGTTGCTTTTCTTTTCCGGTAGCCACCTCCTTTACATAGATATTCTGATTTTTAATAAATGCGATCCATTTACCATCAGGAGACGGAACCGGTGATGCCGTCTTCTCATCATCCACCTCCATCCAATGCTTTTGCCTGATAAGGAGGGGAACCGCACCTTCATTGACCAGCTGATTTTTCCGGGACGCATACATCCAACGTTGATTATTAAACACAAAGCGCAGCGTATCCAATCCCTTACTGACCGACAAATGCCCCAATGCAAGAGCTTCCGGCTTGACCTCTTTTCCGGATGCAGCACCCAACGCCTTTGCCAAACGATGAGAATCAAACAATTCTTTTCTAGCTTTCTTATCCGCATCTACAGATACATACAGGCGGCCGTCCGGCGTATTCCGCACATACCAGAATTGATGCGTACCCTCTATCCATTGCGGATTGACATTGGAATAGAAAACTTTATCCGCACTGAACTTCTCTTTCAATGCATAAGCACGCCGATAATCATCAGCCGTACCTTGAGCGACAGCCATGCCCCCACTAAGGAACATGGCTACCAGCCAACCTAACTTACCAACCTTCATTTTGAATTATTCTATTTCACTTCCCATTCAAACAAACCCGATGAATTATCGGCCGGCTGAACAATCTCCAGTTTTACCGCTTTTGTCTTTACCGGGTCAAAATTGACTGTATTCCCCGTACCTTTTTCCACTCCATACTTATCCGCTCCACTCACCGGTTGCCACTGGCCTTGTGCATCTTTATAGTACATCTTCCAACTTTGCGGTATGCGGCATCCTCCCCAAGGAGCATCATCATACCAATATACGGTAGCACTGGAAACAGTCGCTTCGGACGGGAACTCGTAGGATATCCATTCAGTAGTTCCCTGTTTGGGCCACCAATGGTAATAGGGTACGGAACGGTCATTCTCATCTTTCGGCACCAGACGGTCATTAATGGCGGAGATGGATTTCACCTTATGCGAAGCATCCACTTTGCTTTCCGATGCCAGCGTAGCAGGCATAGTCGGACGGGAAGCACTTAATTCCTGAGGCAACCACACTGCCATAGCACCTGCACCGCGGTGTGCCCAAGCATAGTAAGGGATCAACGTCAGCTTTACATCAGTAGCCGTCAGACGACCTCTGTCGTCATAGCCCAGAATCTGCGCATCCGTCTTCAACTGGTTAATGCCATAGAGCAAATCCGGTTTTTCAACCACCTCGAATTGAGGAGTGCGGTTCATAAACACGCTCAGCACATCAAAATCATTATCCGGCCATTCCGCACAATAAACGATCGGGCCACGCTCCACGGCTATACGTCCACGATCTGCCTCCACTTTATTATTGGCTTTCACCGTACGAGGCTCCATATCGAAATGAACGGCTACTTTATCTCCTTTTTTCCAACGGCGGTCTATGCAGAAATAACCGTCCTTCAGTTCACTCTGTACCGGTTCTCCATTTACTTTCACTGTATAGCTCAAACGCTTTCCATCCGAATAAGTGTACAGGTCACTGGGAACTACCTGATTACGCACCCATCCCGGAATACGGATTTTCATTGTAAACTGTCCGGCATTGTTCTTGTTGACACCGATAGTGACATCACCGTTCCAAGGATAATGAGTAGCCTGCTCCAAAGAAACAGCCTTGCCCTCTACCTTCAAGTTCGAAGTATTGGACATGAACAGATTAACATACACGTCCTTACCTTTCACCGCATACACATATCCCGGCAAGGAAGGAATGAAACGACAGATATTGGACGGACAACAGGCACAGCCGAACCAAGGCTGGCGCTGGTGCTGCCCGATGCTTTCCAACGGATTAGGATAGAAGAACCCGCCACCATCCAGGGACACGCCCGAAATAAGACCATTATATAAAGTACGTTCCAGCACATCATAATATTTTGCCTCACCATGAAGCAGGAACAAGCGGTAGTTGACATACACATTACCGATAGCCGCGCAAGTCTCGCAATAAGCTGACATATTGGGCAGTTCATAGTTCTTGCCAAAAGCCTCCCCATTGCTGGTGGCGCCGATGCCGCCGGTAATATAATATTTCTTGCCCACAATGTTGTCCCAAATACGGTCTATGGCATGGATATAAGCCGTATCCCCTGTCAGTGCGGCCACATCTGCCATGCCTGCATACATATAAGCGGCACGGACAGCATGTCCCACGGCCTCATCCTGCTCCACTACCGGCTTGTGCGCCTGACTGTATTCATCCGTACGGGTAGTATGTCCGCGCTGGTCCAAAAAGAATTTGGCTTGATCCAAATATTTCTGTTGCCCTGTTACCAAGCACAGTTTGGCAAGGGCCATTTCGGCAATCTGATGTCCCGGCACACGGATTTGTTGCCCTTCGCCCGTACCTATCTCCCGGCATACACAGTCGGCATAACGGATAGCGATATCAAGGAAATTACGTTTTCCGGTAGCCTGGTAATGCGCAATAGCACCTTCTACCATGTGTCCCAAATTATAAAACTCATGACTCAGTTCCTCCACCTTCTCCCACCGTTTGCTTCCTGCCCACTCATGCGGATGTTTGGGATTCATGGTACGCGAAGTATAGAGATAACCATCCGGTTCCTGTGCCGCAGCGACAATAACCAGCACACTATCAATATACTTAGCCAGTTTTTTGTCCGGATAGGTCTGTAACAGATAACTGGCACCTTCTATCGTTTTGTACACATCAGTATCGTCAAAAGCCAGACCGCCTACTTTAATGGTATCACTGGGATGGGCGGCATTGACAAAGTTAGTATAACGTCCTGTTTCCTCACATTTACTGAACGCCAGAGGAATCGTTACTTCACGGCTGGCATTCAGCCGTTGCCCCCAGAATGAATCGGTTACTTTCACCGAAGTGAAAGGTACGGGGTCGATAGGATAGCCGTGCGACTGATTTTTTACTTGCGCTGTTCCGCCTGCTACGGTAGCAGTCAACAGAGCAGTGACTAAAAGTTTCTTCATGGTTCTATCATTTAATTGTTTATCATAGTTTTTGCAAAAATACATATTCCGGTCATAGGAAAAGGGTGAATCACTCTTTCAATGGTAGATATTCATCCCATAATTTCAATGAGTGCAGATAACCGGTAAAGGGCCAGTCTCCTTCGGCATTGCGTCCCAATGTGATGAATTGTGACGGTTTCACCAGCAACTGGATATCTTTCTCACTGACTAATTTTCCATTGATATAAACCTGTTCCATCCGCCCATCAAAGCAGATATAGATGTGCTGCCACTTTCCTGCCAATTCCTTCATGTCCTTATATCCTGCATCTTCATACCAGCCATAGTGATTGATTACTCCACAACGAGGCTCCGTGCCGTTGACCAACATGATTTTCTCCAATTCATCATGCGAGGTAGTAAAATCGGCCACACATTCATTTTCACTAATGGAATCATTCAGTACCCACGCCTCCAAGGTATAAGGAGCATTATCCTGCAAAGTGGCAGGAAGCATAAAACTGGAAGTATAGACCTGAGTACCCTCAAAATGAAATGCCTTTTTCCCTTTCACTTCTTTCACAACGAGAGGTAATTTCCGGGCTTCAAAATACCCTTTTACTCCTCGGTTTTCCAGATAAGGAACCGTATCGTTCACTACAAAATCATCGGCAGAAAGACTGACCACCAGCCCATGTTTCTGCTGATCAGCTACAGGCAGACGCACGATATCCGTTTCCGCATCGTATGCCTTTTCCGCCGCTTCCTGTTTCCAATTGTAGTAACGGAAATTGGTAATGACCAAAGGTTCGGTGGAACTATGCAGCGTAATCGCTCCTGATGAAAGACACGACCCCGCTTCATAACTCTGCCATTTACCTGACCTGTAAACCAACCCACTAACGGTATGCTCTTTGGACGAGGAGAGTAACGGATGACTATACTCCAATGTAGTTCCCGGTTCCAGTACCAACGCATCACGCCCACCGATGCGCTGTATGCGTGCCGAACCTTCCTTCAAAGTAAAAGCCCCTCCCAGCATCCCTTCATTGTTCTGCCATTCACGACCATTCCAATCGGCGGCGGTAAGTCCCAGCCATTGTTGCGGAGCCGATGCTTCCACACCCTCAAAGATTTTCAAGTTCCAGACCGCCCCGCCAAATCCGTTCTTCTGTCCTCCGGTAAAGGTAAGGCGGACATAACGAGCCTTCACCTTGCCAAAATCGACCATCGGGCTGCCTGCCAGACGATTATTCCGCTTATCAGCGAAAACAGACCAATGCTTGCCATCGACAGAAGTTTCAATTAAATATTGATAAAATTGTGTGCCATACTCAAATTGAGTCCAGATAGTTTGTATCTGCCGGGCAACACCCAAATCCATTTCTATCCACTCCTGTCCCATTCCACGAGGACGCCATAAAGTTCCGTTATTATCATCTACAGCATATTCGGGACGGAAATCGGCATCATAAAAAGAAGAAGCCCTCACCTTAGCACCCAATGCCAGATTTTTTGATTTCACTACAGAAGATGCCAATGCACCTATTCCGTCATGAGTGGGAATAAGGGGTTTAATACTTCCATCTTCGGCAAACTCCATACGGTCCACACAAAGCTGACGATGAAATCCGCGGTTGGAATGCGGATTATCATGACGGTGATAGACCATATAATATTCATTGCCTTCTTTCAAAACGCTATGATGTCCCGGCCCATGAATTGTTCCGTCGGTATTGGTTTCAAGAATACATCCCCGATAGGTGTACGGCCCCATAGGCTTGTCCGAAGTGGCATACTGCACCCGATAGGTGTGGTCGTGACAGGAACCCGAAGAATACATAAAATAATAGATCCCCTTTCGTTTCATCACAAAGGGCGCTTCAAAAAAATCCGTGGCTTCCGTATTTGGAATCAGACGCGTTTCAGTAAAACTCTTCATATCGGAAGCCAGTTTTCCGGCTCCGCAACCGAAACCTTTATAAATTCCCCAAGTCCCCCAATACAAATATACAGAACCATCATCATCCACAAAGGTCTGCCCGTCCAATGTAATGGCATTCGTCACAAAACGGTCGGGTACAAGAACAGCCTCACTTTCGCCCAATATATTTTTCCAAGGACCACGCGGCGTTTCACTGACCCCGCAATGAATCATACAGGGCTGACAATAAAAATAATAATAATTCCCATCCGTATGTTTCATCACATCGGGAGCCCATATCCAATGACTGTCCGGCCAGTTCATGGGCATTAACGTCCAGTTTACAAAATCCTTGCTGGTCCACACCTGTGCAGGACCGAAACCGGCCCCACTGCCATCCGTAGTGGCATACATATAATACGTATCGCCAAACTTCTTCACCGTGGGATCGGCAAAATATCCGGGAATAATGGGATTCCCCGTACCCGAAGCATTAAAAGGCTTCTGAGCAAAACCTGTAGCAGCTCCCAACAATAAGGAAGCAACAACCAATCGTATCTTATTCATCTCTATATAGCAAAATTCTATTTGTCCCTGCGACGCTTATTCATGCACCACATTATGAATGGGAATTTCTATCTCATAAAAATATTCCTGCAACAACCGGTACATATCCGGATCATACGTCTTCAGTTTCGTGCGGCGGTTCACCCAGTTATGAACTCCGTTTGCAGGTTCGGCATAGCGGTTACAGTTAAAGAAAGACTGTACGCACTCGGCAAAGTATTCCTCTTTATTGCTCACTGCATACGTCTTTTCCCACAGCCCTTTCCGGATTGCATTCTGACGAAGTGCCTCCAAACGCTCATTAAAGTCTGGCTCCACTCCCACTATACCTACCGTATGAATAAGGTGAGCGAACTCATGAATCAGGATATTCTCACCTACATATTTATCCTGCGGCAATGCCAGCAGATTCTCTTCTCCGCAACTGGATGAAAATTCATCTTCCGGTGCTCCGCCAAAACCACGGGCACGCCAGTTCCAATATTTAATGCTGTCCTCACAATTGCAGATATGGGCAAACTCCGGCAAATCGCAAGTTTCCTCATCCTTACCGATAACCATGACGTGGCAACCTTTCTTCACCATGTGCGCCTTCACATCCGGACGTTTTGCCAACATCAAACTGATGATATCACAGGCTTTCAATAAGGCCTCATCGCTCACCTTCCCGGAAGAGGTGACATACAGACCTTCTGTTTCTATGTATTTCTGATAGAAAGAAGGAATATTTTTCCCTTCAGGGATACTGGTAACCTGTCCGTGAACAGGGCAAAGCTCCAACTTCATGGCAAATCCGCCTCCCGATGCCAGATGCAAAGTCAACCGGCTGTCCTTATCAATCCGGATGGTTTCCTTGCGATAGTCCTCGGCCTGCTTATTGGCATTCACACCGTCTTTAAACAAAACAGCCGTATAAGACATTCCTTCGGGAAGGAAAGAGAAATCGAGCTGCACATCACGTTCATCCCAATTGGTCATACCGCCGATATACCAGTTCACATCCTTCTTACGCACCGTTACAATATATTTTCCCAACTCGCCCGAAGCAATAAAAGTAGAATCCACCTCCACAGGCAGAGAAGCTATGAAATCCACACATTCCTGCTCATTCAGATAGTTGGTAGGCGCATCACACAACATGGTAAAAGGAGAATCGTGTACAATATAGGCAGCCAGCTGATGACACCGGGTTCCCATGCTGGCCGGTGTGTAATACATGGCGCGCCAATCTGCCTTCGTGGCATTGCGCATAGCTCCCGGCGTATAATCCACCGGTCCCGCCATCATACGGATATAGGGGAAAGTAACATCATAAAGAGGCATATTATTCTTGATATCCGTCCATTTCACCTCTTCCATGCCGAACACGCTTTCAAAATTGATAATATGGGGGTAGGTACGGTTGATACCTGTCGGTTTGTAAATGCCGTGCAGATCAAGGGTTAATTTATACCGGGCCGTCATCTCAGCGATGCGATACACCATTTCGACGGCAGTCTGATCATCACGATCCAGGAAATCCACCTTAAAACCTTTGATTCCCATATCCGCATATTTCTTACAAGCTGCTTCCAATTGGCTGTCGAGTACATTAAACACCGTCCAAAGCACTATTTCCACCCCTTTGGATTTGCCGTATGCTATCAGCTCCGTCAAATCAAGTTCGGGAATAACGGTCAGCATATCCCCGCTCTTCGGATCATACCATCCTTCATCCAACACAATAAACTCCAATCCGTTCCGGCTGGCGAAATCGATATAATATTTATACGTATCCATGTTGATACCGGCTTTAAACGGCACTCCTTTCAGATTCCAGTCATTCCACCAATCCCATGCCACTTTGCCTGTCTTTATCCATGAGGTATCACCGATACGGTTGGGAGAAGCCAGAGCATAGACCAGGTTGTTGACCGGCATATCCGTATCCTTCTCCGTAATGGCCAACACACGCCACGGATAGGAACGGGAGCCACGGCTACGGGATATAAAATCGGTAGTTTCAGTTACATATTCCTGCTTCCGCCAAGGATAAAAGTCTGTTTTAGCCGGATAAGGAGCAAAGACACCTTTCAATCCATACTTTCCCTGCTGTGACTGCACAAACATGCCCGGATAAGCTTCGAGGTCGGACTCCAACAGGGTCAGTTTTACGCTGCCGCAATCCACGGTAACCGGAAGAAAAGCCAGTTTAGGCTGTGCTTTTGACAGAGGAATGATGTCATATACATTCTGATAAGCCATCGCCATCGGTTTTTTATCATTGGTGGTATAAGGAAGATAAGCCGTATAATCTTCCTTAAAATTAAACTCGGCCTGTTCCTCCTTTATAATGATATCCGAAGATTGTGTGGTATAGAATCGATAGGCGACTCCCTCATTGTATGCACGGAAGATGATTCCGAACCCGCCTTTCAGCTTCAAGTCGAGTTCGTTGCCTGTTGCAACGAACTCCTTGAAACGGTAAAAAGGTGATTCTATGTTATCCTTTATCTTTCTCCTTCTTTCCCCTGTGATACGGGGAGTTTTACCTACTATAGTTCCGTTTTCCAGAACCAAACCTATATTAGAGTGTGAGAGAATTGTATCATTTCCATGCATCACTTGGTAGGCCAGTTCGTTTCCGGCGCTGATTTCCACTTTCAATGTTCCATCGGGTGAAGAGAGTACATATTTCTTTTCCTTGGCTGCAAATGAAGCATTTCCAATCAATAAAAGCAAAGATAAAATTGCAAGATAGAGTTTCTTGTTGTTTTTCATAATCTATCGGTTGTATACATTGTTCACTTGCAAAGTAAAATAAAAAAATTACAAGAAAGGGAATATATAATATAATGTAATGGCAGAATCGTCCAATAAATCTCATTTTATGGATTTGACAGTTAGGCGGTTGTACTATTCTTCCATTCGTTTAGACTATTTTTTTATCGGGTGGAAGAGCGAATAGGAATACCTATTTTCAGTGTCTACCCTAAATATCCGGTACCATATTATCCAAAGTCCTCCTGACTTAATACTATTAATGGAACCTGTTCCAATGAAGAACAGATTCCATTGTTTACCAAGTATATTATTCCATTGTTCCCGAGACAATAAATTCAACATATCGGCTATGATCCTCTATCATCGCATATACAAAATGCGCCTTTATAGTGGTTCCTGAGGCAATATTAACATAGCGTCCCACAAAAACACTTCCTTCACCAGATTCAATAAAGTAGACACAATTATCTCCATACGATGAAACATTCGATTTTCCGTCAAACCAATAACCAAGACCATTGGCTGTATACTCGCTAGTTTCATCCCAAGTCCCGTCTTCCTTAACGGGGTACATAGCAATTGTAGGAGTTATGGAAGAGTCACCTCTAGCATCTCCGCTGTTCTTTACTTGTTTTGAAAATTCGTCTACGGATAATCCGATACATGGTTCTATAGCATCGGCATAATCTGCAAAGTTGATTGAAAATCCCGCATAATCTCCTGCTGCCAATGTACCACTTATTACAATTTTAGAGGGGTCAGTAACAGTTACATCAAAAGAAAAACGAATATAATCATCAAAGTCGGCACCATTGTTTATAGCAAATCCGACATTAATCGACATAATTGTACCTACAGAAGCGGTTTCGAGCACATTAAGAACCAGCTCCTTCTTTGTTGCATCCAACTCAATACTAGCTATACCAGAAGCTGCATCACAAACACCGCCTGCCGTATTATAGTACCAACCGTTGGTACCCTTGGTAGGAGCTGTTCTATTCCAACAGTTTTTCGATATATTGATAGGATAAAACACCACACTCCCATTAGACAATGCAGCCAACGTCTCATCTACCGTCATTCCCAAATACGTATGAAACTTTTCTGCATAATCAGTCAGTTTAACCGTCTTCGCTTCCAAACGGCTGATGGGAAACTCTGCTTTGGTAGAAACCACAGCATCCGCATTCGTCTTCAGATAGGGGTTTTCATTCTCCCCGTACACATGCTTGCTGGTAGCATCCTCCGGATCCGTACTGCATGCAGCCAGTGACAGAGTGAAACAAGCAATTAAAGCATATATAAAATTCTTTTTCATCGTACTATTCTTTTTATTAATCTGTTATCATTATAGTTATTACTGTAGTAGCATTAGGATCCAATGGTATTACATCTTGAAACGTATCTATTGAACTAATTTTTACAATTTTATCATATCCTAAACTATTAGTTATATGCAAGCTACGATAGTGTACTCCTGATTCAAAAGGTCCAGATATTCGAAAAGATAACATTACTAAATTGGGACCGATAATAACAGGGGTTTCTACTATTGAGTTTATCCCATTATAATTAGAGATGATGCCTCTCACTGGAGATGATACCTCTATTGTCACCGGAGTTTGATGAGAGCCTAAAGTTTTTATCATTGAAACCCTGACCAAATGTGGATATGAAGAATTTATTTTATTTTCCAAATTCCCTGCATAAACATGCAATAAGTGGCAAACCATATATATGAAAAGAATATACTTTCTCATAATTTTAATTTTATAATTTTTAATCTAATATCCCGGATTCTGCTTCAACTTAATGTTGCCATCCAATGCAGACTTAGGTAACGGAAAAATATCACAATGCCTGTCTGTCTTATCCGTCTTCGCATCTTTGCAAAACCATGACTTGCCATTATATACATTCTGATTGGTTCCGTTTATACGGAAACGGATCAAGTCCTGACGACGGTGATGCTCTGCCACAAACTCCCAGGCCAGTTCGTCCAACAAACCACCCAGTTCAATATCATCGCCCCCTTCTTCTGTGATAATCCAGTTATCGGCTTCTCCCATGATTCCCTGATTCTCCCGATGTCCGTAGTTATAACGGCTGCCACCCTTCAATTGAGCTACAGTAACCGTTGCTTTACCGGGATCGGACTTGAAGGCACGTTGGCGTACAGCTGTTACCAAATCGGCCGCCACTTGCTCGCTTTCTCCATTGTAACCACCTAAACGAAGCAAGCACTCCGCTTTAATAAAATAAGCATCAGCCAAACGGAAGAAAGGCACATCATCATAAGAAGTTCCATAGTCGCCTGAAAGTATTTCATATTTCACCAAGCGTTCACTTTCAAAGGGATAGCAACCGGGGTTGTCTATACTGTGTAATTCCCGAGTATATACCAACGGTTCACTGTCCACATAAATGGGAGCACCGGCATAGTCATATTGCTGTCCTGATATCCAACAGTCTTTATAGCGACTGTCTTTTTCATCGTATGTTTCCAGAAATTGAGGAAGAACAGCCGCTCCACCGGTAGCCCATCCGTTAAACTGCCACGTTGCACGTCCGGCTACATGCATCCACATATTTGCCATATAGTTACCTCCGGCGTATTTAAACTCAAACGGAATACCAAAGATAATTTCAGGCGAACCGGAAATATCTTCTCTAAAATTATCCGAATAATTCGGAGCCAAAGAGAACTTGCCACTGTTAATCACTTCATTTACCTCATCAATAGCCTTTCCGTAATAAGAATTATCAGAGTAATCATTGAACCATGCATTGTGGTTCAAATACATTTTTGCCAGAAGCATATTGATGGCATAGTCGTTCAGCTTACCCATTTCTACTTTTGTTCCACATTTCCCCTTTACATCCGTCAACTCACTGATCAGGAAATCCCACATCTGTTGGGGAGTTGCCTGTTCGGGCAACCATCCGTCTTCATGTTCATATTGCGTATCCAATGGGATGTTGCGGAACAAATCGAATAAAATATAATAATAAAGAGCGCGATAAGCCCTTAATTGCGAAGAAGTGGTTATATCAGCAGCAATGACTTCATCTGCCAACAGTTTGTTACAGGCATTGATACCGGCATAGTTACGGTTCCATGTATCATTGAAATGGGCTATCTGTGAATGGAACTGATGTTTGTGCATAGACACGTACAAATCCCCCCAGCCGATACTGATCCGATAAGGAATACACCATGAATCGGACGACTGGTCCATCATATCGGCATAACTATACCATCCCCAATACACATCACGAAGACTGCTGTATACCGGAGCAAACATGGCCGCCCGGTCTTTTTCTGTAAACTCATACTTCTCGGAAGCAATCGTATCATAAATCGTTTCGCTCAAATCTGTACAACTGCCCAAAGACAAGGTACAAGCTCCTATCGCTGAAGCCCAAAGTGCTTTATTGAATATTGTTTTCATGTTAGTTCTTCATTTAAAAGTTAGAAAGATACATTCAGACCGAAAGTGAATGAACGGGTAGAAGGATATTTATCGCGCCAGTCAATACCCAAAGACCAAATATCACCATTTGACATTTCAGGATCCAATCCATCATATCCGGTAATGCAGAATAAATTATCGGCAGAAACATAAGCCCGGATATTTTTCACAAACTTACTGCTTTTCAATGGAATGTTATAGCCCAACGTAATGTTAGTTATTTTCAAAAAATCACCATCCTCCAAATAATAGCTTACAAAAGTCTGTTTTTGGGCTGTTGATAAGGTATATTGTCCACCATAAGGAGCCTTTTGCACAGATTTCAAGCGATTATAAGCGATCGAGTTGTTCTCATAATAAGCACGAGGCTCGTTCAGAATCTTAAAACCAAACTGGCCTGTCATCTGGAAAGATAAATCAAAATTTTTATATCTGAACGAGTTGTTCCATCCCAAATACAATTTAGGAAGAGCATTCCCTAAATATTGACGGTAGTCATCATTAGACAGCATATTGTCTGTAAACTCTTCAATCTCACCAGTCTTTGCATTTTCAATCAGCCATAAGCCATTCTCTGAAACACCAACGGACTTCATGCCATAAAATTGTCCCATAGATCTCCCCACTTCCATCCGCTGGGTAGAAAGATTGATAGGTTCACCCAAATAAGCATGATCTATCTGATTTGAAGTCTCATACAAGTCATTTGAAAGACTCAATAATTTGTTCGCATTATGAGAGGCGGTAACTGTGGTTTTCCATTCAAAATCCTTTGTCCGTACAGGAATAGCATTGACAGCAATTTCAATACCTTGGTTACGCATCTTGCCGGCATTAGCCAAAGTCTTGTTATACAAATTGGGAGGAGTCGGTACCGTAAAATCATACAGCATATCCGAAGTCTTCTTCTGATATACATCAATAGAACCACTCAGGCGTTCATCCAATACAGCCCAGTCCAGACCAATATTAAATTCCTTGGAGGTTTCCCATTTCAAATCAGGATTAGGATTGGATTTTACGCTTAACCCCTGATGCCAGACGCCATTATCATAGAAATAAGGAGAACCATACTCATACCGGGTTAATGAATTATAAGAGTCACCTACAATGACACCTGTCACACCATAACCGGCACGTAACTTTAAGTTATTCAGCCACGTAAGGCCTTCCATGAATTTTTCGTTACTGATAGTCCATCCCAAAGAAACAGAAGGGAAAGTAGCCCATTTATTGTTCTCACCAAATTTGGAAGAGCCTTCACGGCGTACACTCAGCAGAACATTATATTTATTATCGTAACCATAGCTCACACGTCCGAAGAAACCAATCAAGGTATTGTCATTCTTGTAACTGCTCATGCCGGCTTTTCCATCTTTCAAAGCTGTACCTAATCCCAAGTTATTCCAAAGATAAAAATCTGTTGGATAATCATAGTTATTAGCTCCAAAACCTTCATTTACATTATACTGGTAATTATAGCCCACCAATGCATCAAAACGATGTTTATTCCAAGTATGATTATATTTAGAAGTAACTTCCAGATTATCTGTGGTATATTCATTCTGAGAATGATAAGCATATCCTGTGTGATTCTCGCTCTTCTGTGAAAAATATTCGGAAGTATAATATCCACGATTATGATCACTAGTAACCCTACGGCTTAACATGAGGTTGGTCTGCCAGTTTTTAATCGGTTCAAAGGTGATATTCCCCGTCATCCGGGTATTCTCACTATTGTATTTACCATCCTGTTCACGGATGATACCTACCGGATTATAATAATAATTTACGGCAAAATTCTCGTAAAAAGTTCCATCCTCATTCCAGATGGGTTCAGTAGGGTTACGCATAATAGCCTGTCGGTAAATACCCAGACCTGCCGCATCAATCGGACCATTCTTATGGAATGTCTTTACCATATTGAAATTCACTTTCAACATATCATTTAACATCCAGTGAGAAACATCAAACCTCATTCTCATCTCTTCATTATAGGTCTCAAGCAACACACCTTCCTCTTTGCGATACGTAAAATCCGCAGAATAAGTGGTATTTTTTGATCCTCCGGAAATATTAAAATTATGGTTATGAGTAAATGCAGTACGGGATACCGCATCCAACCAATCCGTATCATACCCTTTATCAGCATAGTTTGTCAATCCCTGACGGATTTCCTCTGCTCCATAGAAATCAAGCGTCTTGCCAAACTTGGAAAGAGACATATACCCGGAATAATTGGCAGCCGTACGCGACTCGCGCTGGCCGTTTTTTGTAGTAATCAAAATAACGCCATTAGCACCTCGTGTACCATAAATAGCTGCCGCAGAAGCATCCTTCAACACATCAATAGAAGCTATGTTTTCGGGGGAAACCGTTCCTAAACCACCTTCTATTCCGTCCACCAATACCAATGGAGTAGAGCCTCCCTGCAATGAAATCACACCACGCAAACGAATTGTAGATTCCGCATTCGGATCACCGGAGCCTTTCGCAATGGTCAATCCTGCCACTTTACCTTTAATCAGTTCGGCTGCATCTCCAATCTTACCTGCTGTAAAGTCTTCGGCCTTCACAGAAGCCACCGCACTGGTTACATCTCCCTTGCGCTGCGTACCATAACCGATTACAACCACTTCATCCATCAGTTCGGAATCGTCTTGCAGGGTAATATCTTTCTTACCACCATTTCCGACTGGAATTTCCTGAGTCTGATAACCG
>CAPAOL010000019.1 GCA_948579315.1 uncultured Phocaeicola sp. | reverse complement strand
CCGCCGTTTTAAAGAAGAATCCCCTTGATTCAGGAATGAGTCAAGGGGATTTCTGTGTTCATACACTTTCCTTGAAAGGATGTTTTTGGGATTTATCAATGCTTTGGTGTTCTGTCTGATGTTTAGCTTCTCCTGCTTATTTTCTACATTGTTTTTCTTCTACTCGGTTTTGTATATTTATATTTGGCTACTTTATTATGATGTTTATAAATAATGTACCCTTTGCAGAATAAATGAACCTTTTTGACTGATTATTATACTTTATTGTGGAATATATGGTCTATCTTTGCTGATAAGAATCAACCAAAATATTATATTATGAGAAAACTATTAATTTTTCTTATTTCGGTTCTTTTTTTCACATGTAGTGAAGATAAGGAAGATAGGTGTACTCATACTTCATCATTGACAAGAACTATTTCTTCTGAAAAATGGACTTTTGTTGGAGGTAAAGACACTTATGTTCTTGGCGAACGATTGGGCATTCGTATATCTACAGGGGAGGATATCCCTACCAATATTTCAAGTTTCGCTTTGGAAATGAAAACAGGTACTGATGATAGATATGTGACTATTGCATCTGGTTATTCCACTACTCTTCAATTTGAAGATCTTTATGCTTTTAAATTAGGATTATGCTATATAAAAGGAACAGTATATATGGATGATGGACAAGTAATGGAAACTGAAGTCTTTGACTTTAAAGTTATGGGACCTTTAATAAGTGATTTAATTGAAAAAACTGAAGTTAAAAAACACATGAGTGATTGTTGGGATAATACAAAATCATCAGAAGAAGCTAATTCAAGAAGAGAATTTGGATTTGTTGTACAAATGAAAGTTGAAAGTGAAAAGGAACCAATATACTCTTTTTCAGAAACTACAGGTACACCTTCAAATGATTGTACGACTGGGGCAGTAAATACAATACAATTTAATATAGATGATATAGAAAATAATACATCTGCTTCGTATAGTGTAGCTTTATTTCATACACATCCTCCTCTTACAAATTGTCCAAGTACATCTAGCCGCGAGACTGGTCCTTCTGATCAAGACAATAATACAGCTAATGATAATAGAATTCCGTCTGTTGTGTTAGATTATGGTTCAGGAGGAATAATATATGGAGGGCATAACCGTAATTCATTTTATACACTATCTTATGCTGGTAACTATACTCAAAAGCTTTAATAGATTATTAATTAAAACAATGATATCATGAAAACACTAATTCAAAACTTAACCATACTAGTACTTTTAGTATGTACAGTAGCAGTTTATCCTCAGGGACAGAATATAAATGAAGGTAGTAATGATTATGACCGTTCTCTCAAAGGTCTTACTATTCAGGAAATTAGGAATGCTGTTTATGGAGTACCAACTTATTTTGGTCGGGAGATGTTGAAGCATGATATTCCGGTCATGAGAAGTCTTGTGGAAATAAAAACACCAGCTGTAACTCCTGCTTTATATATAGACTCTCTCATCTATGAGAATATATTAGATGCGCCTCTTTTAGATTTTCCGGAACTACTTTTGAAGAGATTTCCATTTTTAATCATGCACCGCCTTGATGCTACTGAAAGAATTATGGAGGTGATGGATTCTCTTGCATTAAAGAAACCAAACATTACTAAAGAAGAGTATTGGGAAATATTAAAAAGAGACTATGCTCAAGTTATAAGAAGAAATTTTAGAATAATGTATGATACAAAGCTGTATAAGTTGTATCCATATCGTAAAATAGGCGATATCAGACATTTTAGGGAAATATTCATCGCTTCCTCTTATCTCCCATTGCAAAATAATATTCCTATAGAGGCAAAGCCGTATCTCGAAAGATTGGGAGCATTACCACCGGATTCGTTATATTTTACTAAAGTGAAAAGACGCTTAATAATAACTCATTAAATATCATATACATATATGTTAGAGAAGTTAAGCCTCGTCATGCCGATGGTACTGCGTAGCAGTGGGAGAGTAGGTAGCCGCTGTTTTAAAGAAGAATCCCCTTGATTCAGCAATGAGTCAAGGGGATTTCTGTTTTTTGGGACTTTGCAAAAATGTGCTATATTTATGATTGACAATTCTGTGTGTTAGGGTACTCTATCGAGAATCGTGCTGTCAGGGTGGGTATTAATATCAAGAAACTTACTATGAGACAAAAGGGTGAGATTATATTGAATCGTTAAATATAAACGGAAATAAACTATAAAGTATTTTGTTGTTTTAAGTCTGTTGGCTGGTTTGTCCGGCTGTAATTCAAAGCCGGACTTAGACGGATTCCGGGAAGTAGAGATAAGTAATAATATGCTGGATACTATACCGGAAAACAGATTGAATAATTATAAAGAAACGATCGAAAAAACTTATTTATTTGGTTGTCTGGTATTGGGTACAGCCGGTAGTTCGTCAAAAAGCAGTCCGGCTCAACTGAAGGAATGGAAAGGGTCCTTGAACATGCCCGACACGATAAAACCGATTTATAGGGAGAGACTGTGGGACTTTGTTTTTTATCCACAAATTACGTATGAAGTTGAATCCAGATACTTGGGTGTTTATCAACGAAGAAAAACTGTAATTGAAGGTATCGGGCTTGGTATGATTACAGGGAAAGAAGAAGAATATATCAAATCAAGGCAAAAATAATTCAGTGTTGGTGCTTTATTCGTTATAATATTTTAAAACAGGTGTCATTTAGTAATATTACCGTGTGAAAAACGGAATAAAATTGGTGTAAAAGTGTGATTTTATAAGAAGAGATTCGATTTCTTTGCATCTTTCTCTTTTTTATCAAATTGATTTTTGTAAATTTGGCGAGAATCTGAGAAAGGACACATAGTTAATATAGTAATAATACTAAATACTCCTGTTAATATGGAAAACAAAATTCAAGAGTTGACCGATAAGATTTATCGTGAAGGCGTGGAAAAAGGAAACGAGGAAGCGCAAAGACTTATCGCGAATGCTCAGGAAGAAGCTAAGAAAATCATTGAGGATGCCCGTAAAGAGGCAGAATCAATTGTAAACTCCTCTCGTAAATCTGCTGATGAGTTAGCAGAAAATACTAAATCAGAGTTAAAACTATTTGCCGGTCAGGCTGTGAATGCGCTCAAATCTGAAGTCGCTACAATGGTAACTGACAAGTTGATAACCGCTTCCGTGAAAGATTTCGCTCAGGATAAAGATTATCTGAACGCGTTTATCGTAGCATTGGCATCCAAATGGAGCATAGACGAACCTATCGTCATCTCAACAGCCGATGCGGAATCACTGAAAAAGTATTTTGCAGCTCATGCAAAAGTTTTATTAGACAAGGGAGTGACTATTCAGCAAGTAAATGGTATCAAGACTCTGTTTACCGTTTCTCCGGCGGACGGTTCGTATAAGGTGAACTTCGGAGAAGAAGAATTCATGAATTACTTCAAAGCGTTCTTGCGTCCTCAATTAGTAGAAATGCTATTTTAAAAAAAGCGACTATGAGTAGTAAGTACTATTACTTGGTAGCAGGTTTGCCGGAACTTTCGCTGGAAGACAGCAAGCTGAGCTATACAGTAGCCGATTTTAAAACTGAAATCTATAATGGATTGTCTGCTTCAGACCGGAAGTTGATCGACTTGTTTTATCTGAAGTTTGATAATGCAAATGTGCTGAAACTTCTCAAAGATAAAGAAGCGGAAATCGACAAACGAGGAAATTACTCTGCTGAAGAACTCACAGAATATATTTCTGTTCTGAGAGAAGGCGGAGAAATCAGTCCTAAAGAATTTCCGGTCTATCTTTCTACTTTTATAACTGATTATTTGAATACTCCGGCTGAAAGTACGACTTTGCACGAAGATCATCTGGCTGCTTTGTATTATGAGTATGCCATGAAGTGTGGAAATAAGTTTGTTTCTGCCTGGTTTGAATTCAATCTGAACATCAATAATATTCTTATTGCATTTACTAGTCGTAAATTCAAGTGGGATATTGCTTCCAATGTTGTGGGAAATACGGAAGTGTGCGAAGCATTGCGTACATCAAGTGCCCGCGATTTCGGACTGTCCGGTGAAGTGGATGTTTTTGAATCGTTAGTGAAAATCAGTGAGATTACAGAATTGGTGGAGCGTGAGAAGAAACTGGATGCCCTACGGTGGAACTGGATAGAGGATGCTACTTTCTTCGATTATTTCACTATTGAGCGTATTTTCGCTTTCCTGCTGAAGTTGGAAATAATTGAAAGGTGGATTTCACTGGATAAGGAAAGAGGTAATCAGTTGTTCAGAAGCATAATTGAGTCGTTGAAGAACGAAGTGCAGATTCCTGCAGAATTCAGATAATAAAATTAAAGAAATATATGGCAACAAAAGGAACTGTTAGTGGCGTTATTGCCAACATGGTGACCCTCGTCGTTGACGGACCGGTAGCTCAAAATGAGATTTGTTATATCTCGACCGGTGGCGACAAGTTGATGGCGGAGGTGATTAAGGTTGTAGGTTCACATGTATATGTCCAGGTGTTTGAAAGTACCCGTGGACTGAAAGTGGGCGCCGAAGCCGAATTTACAGGACACATGCTTGAGGTTACATTAGGCCCGGGTATGTTATCGAAAAACTATGATGGTCTGCAAAATGACCTCGACAAGATGGACGGAGTTTTCCTGAAGAGAGGACAATATACGTATCCGTTGGATAAAGAGCGTATATGGCATTTCGTACCATTGGCGAATGTAGGTGACAAAGTGCAGGCTTCTGCATGGTTGGGACAGGTGGATGAAAACTTTCAGCCGTTGAAAATAATGGCTCCGTTCACTATGAAGGGAACGGCTACCGTAAAAACAATCATGCCGGAAGGTGATTATAAGATAGAAGATACTATCGCAATCCTGACAGACGAAGAAGGTAATGATATTCCTGTAACTATGATTCAGAGATGGCCCGTAAAACGTGCGATGACGAATTATAAGGAAAAACCGCGTCCTTTCAAATTGTTGGAGACTGGTGTACGTGTGATTGATACGCTGAATCCGATTGTGGAAGGTGGTACGGGATTTATTCCCGGTCCGTTCGGTACAGGTAAAACGGTGCTTCAGCATGCTATTTCTAAGCAGGCGGAAGCGGATATCGTTATCATTGCAGCTTGCGGTGAACGTGCGAATGAGGTGGTGGAAATCTTTACCGAGTTCCCCGAACTGGTAGACCCGCACACAGGACGTAAGTTGATGGAGCGTACTATTATTATTGCCAATACTTCTAACATGCCGGTAGCTGCGCGTGAAGCATCTGTATATACAGCGATGACACTGGCGGAATATTACCGTTCAATGGGATTGAAAGTCTTGTTGATGGCTGACTCTACTTCCCGTTGGGCGCAGGCTCTGCGTGAGATGTCCAACCGTATGGAAGAGTTGCCTGGTCCAGATGCTTTCCCGATGGATATTTCGGCTATTATCTCCAACTTCTACGGTCGTGCGGGATATGTAAAACTTAACAATGACGAAACGGGCTCTATTACATTTATCGGTACAGTATCTCCTGCCGGTGGTAACTTGAAGGAACCGGTAACTGAAAATACGAAGAAGGTAGCCCGCTGTTTCTATGCTTTGGAACAGGACCGTGCCGATAAGAAACGTTATCCGGCAGTGAATCCGATTGATTCTTATTCAAAATATATCGAATATCCGGAATTTGAAGAGTATATCAAAGGTCATATCAACGGTGAATGGATCGGAAAAGTCAATGAACTTAAGACCCGTTTACAACGTGGTAAGGAAATTGCTGAACAGATCAATATCCTCGGTGACGACGGTGTACCAGTAGAATATCACGTGATCTTCTGGAAATCTGAATTGATTGACTTTGTAATCCTGCAACAGGATGCATTCGACGAAATTGATGCGGTAACTCCGATGGAACGTCAGGAAGACATTCTGAACATGGTAATCGACATCTGTCATACGGAATTTGAATTTGATAACTTCAATGAAGTAATGGACTACTTCAAGAAGATAATTAATATCTGTAAGCAGATGAACTACTCGAAGTTCAAATCAGAACAGTATGAAGGATTCCAGAAACAACTGAAGGAATTGATTGAAGAGAGGAAACTTCAATCGTAAATCGTAAATTGTTAAATCGTAAATAAGTAAGATGGCAACAAAAGCTTTTCAAAAGATATATACCAAGATTACTCAGATTACCAAGGCTACTTGTTCGTTGAAAGCGACAGGGGTAGGGTATGACGAGCTTGCCACCGTGGACGGTAAACTGGCACAGGTGGTTAAGATTGCCGGTGACGATGTCACTTTGCAGGTATTTGAAGGTACGGAAGGTATTCCGACCAATGCCGAAGTAGTATTTCTCGGCAAATCGCCTACATTGAAAGTGAGTGAGCAGCTGGCCGGACGTTTCTTCAATGCTTTCGGTGACCCGATTGATGGAGGTCCGGACATTGAAGGACAGGAAGTGGAAATTGGTGGTCCGTCTGTGAATCCGGTTCGGCGTAAACAACCGTCGGAACTGATTGCAACGGGTATTGCTGGTATCGACTTGAACAATACGCTGGTATCCGGTCAGAAGATTCCATTCTTTGCCGATCCGGATCAACCGTTCAATCAGGTAATGGCAAACGTGGCCTTACGTGCTGAAACGGATAAGATTATCCTCGGTGGTATGGGTATGACGAATGACGACTACCTGTACTTTAAGAATGTGTTCTCTAATGCCGGTGCGCTCGACCGTATCGTGAGTTTCATGAATACGACCGAAAACCCACCGGTAGAACGTTTGCTGATTCCAGATATGGCACTGACTGCTGCTGAATATTTTGCAGTAAATAATAATGAGAAAGTGCTGGTACTGTTGACCGATATGACGAGCTATGCTGATGCGTTGGCAATCGTATCCAACCGTATGGACCAGATTCCGTCTAAAGACTCTATGCCGGGATCACTTTACTCGGACTTGGCGAAGATTTACGAAAAGGCGGTGCAGTTCCCTTCCGGCGGTTCAATCACAATTATTGCGGTGACTACTTTGTCTGGTGGAGATATTACGCACGCTGTGCCTGATAATACGGGATACATCACAGAAGGTCAGTTGTTCCTGCGTCGTGATAGTGATATTGGTAAGGTTATTGTTGACCCGTTCCGTTCATTGTCTCGTTTGAAACAGCTGGTTACCGGTAAGAAGACGCGTAAAGACCATCCGCAGGTGATGAATGCCGCTGTACGTCTTTATGCAGATGCCGCTAACGCTAAGACGAAGATGGAAAATGGTTTCGACCTGACAAACTACGACGAACGTACGTTGGCTTTTGCGAAGGACTATTCCAATCAGTTATTGGCTATTGATGTTAACCTTGATACAACTGAAATGCTGGATGTTGCTTGGGGCTTGTTCGGTAAATACTTCCGTCCGGAAGAAGTGAATATCAAGAAAGAATTGGTGGATCAATACTGGCCAAAACAAAATAATTAGACGATTAGACGATTTACCATTTATGATTGAAGTATGTTAATTGTAAATGGTCATAAAAGTAATTTCAATCGTAAATCGTAAATAGTTAAATAGTAAATAGAACATTGTGGCTATAAAGTTTCAATATAACAAAACCTCTCTTCAGCAGCTCGAAAAGCAACTGAAAGTGCGGGTGCGTACGCTTCCTATCATTAAGAATAAGGAAAGTGCCCTCCGCATGGAAGTGAAACGCTGTAAAACGGAAGCTGCCGATCTGGAGGATAGGCTCAAACAACAAATTCAAGCCTATGAAGCCATGTTCGCCCTTTGGAATGAGTTTGACGCTTCATTAATAAAGGTGAATGATGTTCATCTTGGCGTGAAAAAGATTGCGGGTGTGCGTGTACCGTTGCTCGAGAATGTAGAATTCGAGATACGTCCGTACAGTATGTTTAATGCTCCCAAGTGGTATGCCGACGGTATCCATCTGTTGGAAGAGTTGGCTCATACGGCAATTGAACGTGAATTTATGCTCGCCAAGCTGAACTTGTTAGAACATGCAAGGAAAAAGACCACTCAAAAGGTGAACCTTTTTGAGAAGGTGCAGATACCGGGCTATCAGGATGCATTGCGAAAGATCAAGCGATTTATGGAAGATGAAGAAAACCTGTCGAAATCTTCGCAAAAGATCATGAAATCCCATCAAGAAAAAAGGAAGGAGGTAGAGGCATGATTACAAAAATGAAGAAACTCACATTCCTGGTTTATCATAAAGAGTATGAGTTGTTTTTGCAAAAAATCCGTGAGTTAGGAGTTGTTCATATTGTAGAAAAGCAGTTGGGCGAAATGGATGATGACTTGCAACAGTTTATCCAAAAACGCGTTCTGTACAAGAATATGCTTCAAAACATGTATGCTTGGGCGGATAAACAACCGGATGAAACGATCTATGCGGAACAGTCGGCTGATGTTTTGACGAAGGAATACGAAGAGTTGCAGGTAAGAATACAAGATTTGAACCAGCAATTACCTGCCATTTCCAAAGATATAGCACAGATGGAAATGTGGGGAGATTTCGATTGGCAGTCCGTTCAGCGGTTAGAAAAAGCAGGTTTGTATGTACGTTTCTATACTTGTCCGGAGAAAGAGTTTGACGAAGTGTGGGTGAAAGAACACAATGCCATCATTATAAATGAACAAGGTGGAGTGATCTTTTTCATGACTGTGACTTCGCAAGCGGTGGAACTGGAAAGAGAGTCTCTTCGTTTGCCTTCTTTGAGTCTGTCCGAATTGAGACAGAAACAGGCAAAGACGGAAGAGATGCTTGTACAGGCAAAGGATGCACTGAAAGCTTTCTGCAAGAAGAACTATCGTACACTGGAGAAATGTAGTATTCAACTTGAGGGCGATATCGATTTGCTGAAAGTGAAACGCAACAGTCGGGAAATGGCCGAAGGCGTAGTTGTGTTGTTGGAAGGATGGATTCCCGAAGATAATCAGCACGAAGTGCAGACATTGCTTGATAATAGCAGCGTATATTATGAAATACGTCCTGCTACACGTGAAGACAACGCGCCTATTAAATTGAAAAACAATGCCTTCACTCGTATGTATGAGGTGCTTACCAAGATGTATGGTATGCCTGATTATGCTGAGTTTGATCCGACTCCTCTTGTGGCTCCTTTCTTTTCGCTTTTTTTCGCCTTTTGTATGGGAGATGCAGGATATGGGCTGGCATTGATACTTTTAGGTCTCTTCTTGAAGAAGAAAATGCCGGAATCGATGCGGGGAATGATGAATTTGGTCATAACGTTAGGTATTTTCACGTCTGTTATCGGAACCATATTGGGTACATTCTTCGGAGTCAACTTGTTTGACTTAGAGTTGCCGGATCAATTGAAGCAATTCATGATTGTCGGTAAAATCGGTGACACTACGTATGACAAACAAATGTTGCTGGCACTTATTATTGGTGTGGTGCATATTTGTATTGCTATGCTGGTGAAGGCTATCGGACAGACAGTACGATTCGGCTTCAAGGAGTCGTTGAGCGCATGGGGATGGTTGTTGCTTGTGGTAGGTTTTATTGCTACGGGAGGCTTGTCCTTTTTCAAGGTCATTTCAGAAGACGTATCAACATGGGCATTTATTGTGATAGGTGGAATTTCGGCTATTGGCATTTATCTGTTGAATAACATTCATCGCAATATATTCGTTAATATCGGTGCCGGTGTATGGGATACTTACAATATGGCCACCGGACTGATGGGTGATGTGCTTTCTTACATTCGTCTGTATGCTTTAGGACTGGCAGGCGCTATGCTTGGTGGAGTATTTAATCAATTGGCATTTATGGTGAATGACGCTGCGGGTCCGGTATTAGGCTGGATTTTGTGCGGTGTGATATTAATATTCGGGCATACACTGAATATTGCCATGTCTTGTTTGAGTGCCTTTGTACATCCACTTCGTCTTACGTTTGTCGAATATTTTAAGAATTCAGGTTATAATGGTAAGGGTGAAGCCTATAAACCATTTGCTACAGTAAAAAAATAATTAATTAAAAAATAAATAAAATAATAAAGTTATGAATGAAGTTTTAGGTTATTTAGGATTGGGCTTGATGTTGGCCCTTGCGGGAATTGGTAGTTGTTTTGGTACAACGATTGCAGGAAATGCGGCAGAAGGCGCTTTGAAGAAAGACCCTTCAAAATCTGCAGGTTATATGATTTTGTCTGCACTTCCGGCTACTCAAGGTCTTTATGGATTTGTTGCTTTTCTGATGTCAATGGGTAGAGATTTTGCAACGGAAGGTCCTTTGATGTTGGGTATCGGTTTAGGTGTAGGACTTGTTTGTCTGTTCTCTGCCATTCGTCAAGGTCAAGTATGTGCAAATGGTATTCTTGGAATTTCTCAAGGATATGATGTACAGACCAATACAATGATTTATGCGGCTCTTCCTGAGTTTTACGCTATTTTGGCATTGGTAGCAGCGTTGATGGTATAATATTCAAATTTATGTAGTTTTTCTACGTAAATCATTTTTTTAGGATTTATTTCCTAAAAAACGGTAAGTCCCCTTGTTCATGCAGCTTTGCATGTACAAGGGGATATTCTTTTTTCATTGTAGGACAACGTTTCTTTCCTCTTCTTAACTCATATTTTTCGCATAAAGTATTATTTTTCAAAGAATAATGTGTACTTTTGCACTCGCATACTAAAAAGAGTTTTAATATATTATATGGTAAAAGATTTATTAACCCCCGATTATATCTTCGAGTCCAGCTGGGAAGTATGTAATAAAGTAGGAGGGATATATACCGTCTTGTCGACACGGGCAAATACATTGCAGGAAAAGTTTCATGATAGAATTTTCTTCATAGGTCCTGATGTATGGCAAGGAAAAGAAAACCCTCTATTCATCGAGTCGGATAACCTATGTGCTGCATGGAAAAAGCATGCACTTGAGAAAGACAAACTTTCTGTCCGTATAGGACGATGGAATATCCCCGGTGAACCCATAGTCATTCTGGTCGATTCCCAACCTTTTTTTGAGAAAAAAAACGATATATACACAGAAATGTGGAATCGTTATCAAGTAGATTCGTTGCACGCTTATGGCGATTACGACGAAGCTTCTATGTTTTCATACGCTGCGGGAAGAGTGGTAGAGAGTTTCTATCGCTATAACCTGACAGAAACGGATAAGGTGGTATATCAGGCGCATGAATGGATGACTGGAATGGGAGCACTTTATGTACAGGAAGCTGTGCCGGAGGTGGCTACTATTTTTACGACTCATGCTACTTCTATCGGTCGTTCTATTGCCGGTAATCATAAACCGTTGTATGACTATCTGTTTGCTTATAATGGCGACCAGATGGCGCAGGAACTGAACATGCAATCGAAACACTCGATTGAGAAACAGACTGCACATTACGTAGACTGCTTTACGACGGTGAGCGAAATAACCAATAATGAGTGTAAGGAATTACTGGATAAACCGGCAGATGTTGTTCTGATGAACGGTTTTGAAGATGATTTTGTACCGAAAGGAAGCACATTTACCGGAAAACGTAAACGTGCGCGTACCTTGATGCTCAATGTAGCGAATAAATTATTGGGAACAAATCTGGGTGATGATACGTTAATTGTCGGAACCAGTGGACGATATGAGTTTAAGAATAAAGGTATTGATGTATTTTTGGAATCATTAAACCGCTTGAACAGAGACAAGAATTTGCATAAGAATGTTTTGGCATTCATCAATGTTCCCGGTTGGGTAGGAGAACCCCGTGAGGATTTGCAAGTACGTTTGAAGAGCAAGAAGAAGTTTGACACTCCGCTCGAAGTACCATTTGTCACTCATTGGCTGCATAATATGACTCATGACCAGGTGTTGGACATGTTGAAATATTTGGGAATGGGCAATCGTCCGGAAGATAAGGTCAAAGTGATTTTTGTACCTTGTTATCTGGATGGTCGTGATGGCATCATGAATAAAGAATATTATGATATACTGCTGGGGCAGGATTTGAGTGTCTATGCTTCTTATTACGAACCGTGGGGATATACTCCGTTGGAAAGTGTAGCATTCCATGTGCCGACAATCACTACTGATCTGGCAGGATTCGGACTTTGGGTAAACAGTCTGAAGAACCAGCATGGCATTAATGATGGAGTAGAAGTGCTGCATCGTTCGGACTATAATTATTCGGAAGTAGCGGATGGTATCAAAGATACGATTACGTTATTTGCGGATAAGACGGAGAAAGAAGTGAAGGAAATCCGTAAGCGTGCTGCCGAAGTGGCAGAACAGGCTTTATGGAAGCACTTTATACAATATTACTATGAGGCTTATGACATTGCCTTGCGCAATGCTATGAAGCGTCAGTTGAGTTAAGAAAGAATTATTTATCAATAAGTAAACGTAAACATTATGAAAATCAAAGTTAGTAATGTGAATACTCCCAACTGGAAAGAGGTTACTGTAAAATCACGTATACCGGAAGAGTTGGAGAAGTTGTCTGAAATCGCACGCAACATTTGGTGGGCATGGAATTTTGAAGCGACTGAACTGTTTAGAGATCTAGATCCGGAACTTTGGAAAGAATGTGGACAGAATCCAGTACTGTTGTTGGAACGTATGAGCTATGAAAAGCTGGAAGCACTGGCAAAAGACAAAGTGATTCTGAAAAGAATGAATGAAGTTTATACGAAATTCAGAGATTACATGGATGTAAAGCCGGATGAGCAACGCCCATCTGTAGCTTATTTCAGTATGGAATATGGCTTGAGCAGCGTCCTGAAAATATATTCCGGTGGTCTGGGTGTACTGGCTGGTGACTATCTGAAAGAGGCTTCCGACAGCAATGTTGATTTGTGCGCAGTAGGTTTCTTGTATCGTTACGGCTACTTTACTCAAACGTTGTCTATGGATGGACAGCAGATTGCCAACTACGAAGCACAAAACTTCGGTCAACTTCCTATTGAACGTGTAATGGATGCCAATGGTCAGCCGTTGATAGTTGATGTTCCTTATCTTGATTATTTTGTTCATGCAAACGTATGGCGTGTAAACGTTGGACGTATTTCTTTGTATCTGCTTGATACGGATAATGAAATGAACAGCGAATTCGACCGTCCTATCACTCACCAGCTTTATGGCGGCGACTGGGAAAACCGTTTGAAACAAGAAATCTTGTTGGGTATCGGTGGTATCTTGACTTTGAAAGCACTGGGTATCAAGAAAGATGTTTATCACTGTAATGAAGGACATGCTGCATTGATCAATGTTCAGCGTATCTGCGACTATGTAGCTACAGGATTGACTTTCGATCAAGCTATCGAGTTGGTTCGTGCTTCTTCTCTTTACACTGTTCATACTCCGGTTCCTGCAGGTCACGACTATTTTGATGAAGGCTTGTTCGGCAAATATATGGGTGGTTATCCTTCCAGAATGGGTATCACTTGGGATGACTTGATGGATCTTGGACGTAACAATCCGGGTGACAAGGGCGAACGTTTCTGTATGTCTGTTTTTGCTTGTAACACTTCACAAGAAGTGAACGGTGTGAGCTGGCTGCACGGAAAAGTTTCTCAAGAAATGTTCTCTTCTATCTGGAAAGGTTATTTCCCGGAAGAAAGCCACGTAGGATATGTAACGAATGGTGTTCACTTCCCGACTTGGAGTGCAACTGAATGGAAAGAACTGTACTTTAAATATTTCAACGAAAACTTCTGGTGCGATCAATCTAATCCTAAAATTTGGGAAGCTATCTACAATGTGCCCGATGAAGAGATTTGGAAGACTCGTTTGACTATGAAGAATAAGTTGGTTGACTATATCCGTAAGTCATTCCGCGATACATGGTTGAAGAACCAGGGAGATCCTTCCCGTATCGTTTCACTGATGGATAAGATCAATCCAAATGCATTGCTGATTGGTTTCGGTCGTCGTTTTGCTACTTACAAACGTGCACACTTGTTGTTCACCGACTTGGAGCGTCTTTCTAAGATTGTGAATAATCCTGATTATCCGGTACAATTCCTGTTTACAGGTAAGGCTCACCCACACGATGGAGCAGGACAGGGCTTGATTAAGCGTATTATTGAGATCTCTCGCCGTCCGGAATTCCTGGGTAAGATTATCTTCCTTGAAAATTATGATATGCAATTGGCTCGTCGTCTGGTTTCAGGCGTTGATATCTGGTTGAATACTCCGACTCGTCCGTTGGAAGCATCCGGTACATCGGGTGAAAAAGCTTTGATGAACGGTGTTGTTAACTTCTCTGTATTAGACGGATGGTGGCTGGAAGGTTACCGTGAAGGTGCAGGTTGGGCGTTGACAGAAAAACGTACTTATCAGAACCAGGAACATCAGGATCAGTTGGATGCTGCTACTATTTACAGTATTCTTGAAACTGAAATCTTGCCGTTGTATTATGCACGTAATAAGAAAGGATATCCTGAAGGCTGGATTAAAGTGGTGAAGAATTCTATCGCACAGATCGCTCCTCATTATACAATGAAGCGTCAGTTGGATGATTACTATAGCAAATTCTATTGCAAACTGGCGAAACGTTTCCAAACTTTGGCTGCTAATGATAATGCGAAAGCAAAAGAAATCGCAGCTTGGAAAGAAGAAGTGGTCGCTAAATGGGATGCTATTGAAATCGTATCTTGCGACAAGGTAGAAGACCTGAAGAACGGTGATATCGAAAGCGGAAAAGAATATACTATTACTTACGTGATAGATGAAAAAGGCTTGAATGATGCAGTGGGACTTGAACTGGTTACTACTTATACAACTGCAGACGGAAAACAACATGTTTACTCTGTAGAACCGTTTAGTGTCATCAAGAAAGAAGGTAACTTGTATACATTCCAAGTTAAACACAGCTTGTCGAATGCAGGTAGCTTCAAGGTGTCTTACCGTATGTTCCCGAAAAATCCGGAACTTCCACACCGTCAAGATTTCTGCTACGTACGTTGGTTTATCTAATTGATTTGAAATAGAAGTAGGGGAGTCCTTCTCCCTTACTTTCATATATAGATTCAGCCCCTGTGTTCTTTCGAGAATTACAGGGGCTGAATTTTATCTGTTTGGTTGTTGATTTGTGAAGTTTTTAATAAACAAGAAGCCATCTGAAAAGTCTCTAAAAAGAAAAATCACGCTTATTACAACATGTCGTAGTAAGCGTGATTTATAGGATCAAGGCTTTTCGAACAGCCCCTTGTTTGAACTTTAAAGCCTTTGAAAAACCTTCTTTTTCGATCTGTTATTTTACAGCTTCTGCAATTTTTGCCTGAAGTTCTTCTCCATGCAAACCGCGAGCGATAATTTTACCACTACCATCGATTAATACAGTGTGAGGAATACTGTTCACAGCATAAAGCTGTGCACCTTCACTTTGCCAGAATTTCAGGTCGGACATTTGTGGCCAAGTCATGTTCATCTTCTTGATTGCTTCTTTCCATGCAGCTCCATCCTGGTCGAGAGATACGCCTACAATTTCGAAGTTCTTACCTTTATACTTAGCGTAAGTTTCTACCAAATTAGGCATTTCGCGACGGCAAGGACCGCACCAGCTAGCCCAGAAGTCAACCAATACCACTTTACCTTTACCAACGTAATCAGACAACTTCACAGCCTTTCCTTCCGGAGTCTGCATTTCGAAATCAACAAATTGAGTACCTACGGCAGTCTTTTTCTGCTTGTCGGTCATCTCTTTGATTCTTACGATTGTTTCGTCATTCTGGAAATTCGCAGGAATTTGTTGCAACAAAGCTTCATTTTCGTCAGTAGAGTTATTGTAGAACGTTTGTTTAAACAAGAATACCCCAACCGGATTGGTGATGTTCTTCTTAACACCTTCTTTGATTGCTTTGTTATACTGTTCTTCCAGCTGGGCACCCTCTTTTTGTTTGGCTTCTTTTTGCTCATCACTTAAAGAAGTGTTGCCCATTGCTTCATAAACGGCATTCATTTTCTTGCTGATGTCATTGATTTGAGCTCTGATTTCCTGATAGGCATCATTGTTAGGAGTACCGGTCACAGCGTCGTTATCCTTGGTCAGGGCAACGTTGATTTTTCCGTTTTCGAGGAAGAAATCAATCATCAATGGTTCTCCGTTCACTTCGCAAGTGACATAGCGGCTAACCACAGAATCTTGTGTACCTTCAAAAGTAAAAGTACCTTTGGTGATAACGGCTGTATCTAGTTTGGTCAATTTTCTACCAGTAGCTTCCTGAAGATAAACGGTGTCACCATCGTTTGCACCTTCTACCGTACCTGTGACAACGTATCCGGTTTTCTTTCCGCCCGTACAAGCTACCATGCCTAACGCTGCCGTTGCAATAACTAAATAAGTTAACTTTTTCATGCTTTTGTAAAATTAGTGAATAAATATTTATGCAAAGATAGATTTTTTTTCTATTGGGCATCGAAAAACACTGTTATATTAGATTAACACCTAGGTGAAAACCGTAGAAATGTGTACCTTTGCAGCCCAAACTTTAGTATGAATATGCAAGAAGATAAATCCATCATTGAGGTGAGCCATGTATCGAAGTTTTTTGGCGATAAAACAGCATTGGATGATGTGACTCTAAACGTGAAAAAGGGCGAGTTTGTCACTATACTTGGTCCTTCCGGTTGCGGTAAAACCACGTTGTTGCGTCTCATTGCCGGTTTTCAGACGGCTTCGGAAGGCGAGATCCGAATTTCGGGGATGGAAATAACACAAACCCCTCCCCACAAGCGTCCCGTGAATACGGTATTTCAGAAATATGCCTTATTCCCGCACTTGAATGTATATGATAACATTGCTTTCGGGCTGAAACTGAAAAAGACACCGAAACAGACCATTGAGAAGAAAGTGAAAGCTGCTTTAAAAATGGTAGGTATGACGGATTACGAATATCGTGATGTGGATTCTCTTTCCGGTGGTCAGCAACAGCGTGTAGCCATTGCCCGCGCCATTGTGAATGAGCCGGAAGTGTTGCTATTGGATGAGCCGCTGGCAGCGCTCGACCTGAAAATGCGTAAGGATATGCAAATGGAGCTCAAAGAAATGCATAAATCTTTGGGTATAACATTTGTTTATGTCACTCATGATCAGGAAGAGGCATTGACGTTGAGTGATACAATAGTCGTGATGAGTGAAGGAAAGATTCAGCAGATCGGTACCCCGATTGATATTTATAATGAACCCATCAACGCTTTTGTTGCCGACTTTATCGGAGAAAGCAATATCCTCAATGGTACCATGATTCATGATAAACTGGTACGCTTCTGCGGTACGGAGTTTGAATGTGTGGATGAAGGATTTGGTGAAAATGTTCCGGTAGATGTAGTCATCCGTCCGGAAGATCTTTATATTTTCCCCGTTTCGGATATGGCGCAGTTGGTAGGTGTGGTAGAGACTTCTATTTTCAAAGGTGTGCATTATGAAATGACGGTGATGTGCGGCGGATATGAATTCCTGGTACAGGATTACCATCATTTTGAAGTGGGAACGGAAGTTGGACTGCTGGTGAAGCCGTTTGATATTCACATCATGAAGAAAGAGCGTATCTGCAATACGTTTGAAGGAAAATTGTTGGATGCCACTCATGTGGAATTCCTGGGCTGTAACTTTGAATGTACTTCGGTGGAAGATATAGCTGCCGATACGAATGTCAAAGTGGAAGTAGACTTTGAAAAAGTGATTCTGCAGGATAATGAAGAAGACGGAATGCTGACAGGTGAGGTGAAATTCATCCTTTACAAGGGCGACCATTATCATCTGACCGTATTGTCAGACTGGGACGAGAATGTATTTGTAGATACGAACGATGTGTGGGACGACGGAGACCGTGTAGGTATTACCATCCCTCCAGATGCCATTCGTATAATTAAAATAACCGATTAACAGGAAAGGAAGTGAATAAGAAGTTTATAGTCTTTTTGTCATCACGTAAGAGTTGGACTCTCCCTTACATTATTTTTTCGGCGATCTTTGTGATTATACCGCTGTTTTTAATTGTCGTATATGCTTTTACCGATGATAGCGGTCATTTGACACTCGCCAATTTTCAGAAGTTTTTCGAACATCCCGAAGCAATCAATACCTTTGTATATTCTATCGGTATTGCCATCATTACTACCCTTGTTTGTATTTTACTGGGTTATCCTGCAGCATGGATATTGAGTAACAGTAAGCTGAACCGTTCTAAGACGATGGTCGTACTGTTTATCCTGCCGATGTGGGTAAATATTCTTGTGCGTACCCTTGCTACGGTTGCTTTGTTCGACTTTTTCAGTGTACCGTTGGGCGAGGGAGCATTGATATTCGGTATGGTATACAACTTTATCCCCTTTATGATTTATCCTATTTACAACACGTTGCAGAAAATGGATCATAGTTATATTGAAGCTGCACAAGATTTGGGAGCCAATCCGCTACAAGTCTTTTTGAAAGCAGTCCTTCCGCTTTCCATGCCGGGAGTAATGAGTGGGATTATGATG
Organism: uncultured Phocaeicola sp.; assembly: GCA_948579315.1. Classification (GTDB taxonomy): domain Bacteria; phylum Bacteroidota; class Bacteroidia; order Bacteroidales; family Bacteroidaceae; genus Phocaeicola. Next base: position 39,531 of record CAPAOL010000019.1, on the reverse strand, counting down.
GTGTTCATGCCGACTATATCAACATTTGCCATTGCCGAGTTGCTGACGATGAATAATATCAAACTCTTTGGTACGACGATTCAGGAAAATATCAATAACAGCATGTGGAATTATGGAGCGGCACTTTCGCTTATTATGTTGCTGCTGATTGCTGCTACTTCCTTGTTTAGCACAGACGATAAAGACAATTCAAACGAAGGAGGCGGGCTATGGTAAAGAAAATATTCGCTCAGGTTTACTTATGGATATTGCTGTTGTTGCTTTATTCTCCTATTGTGATTATTGTCATCTATTCTTTTACGGAAGCGAAAGTGTTGGGCAACTGGACTGGTTTCTCCACAAAACTTTATACTTCGCTTTTTACTACGGGCGCGCATCATTCTTTGATGAATGCATTGATTAACACGATTACTATTGCCCTGCTGGCTGCAACGGTATCTACCTTATTGGGTAGCGTAGCTGCTATCGGCATCTTTAATTTGAAATCCCGTTCGCGTAAAGCGATTGGTTTTGTGAATAGCATTCCTATTCTGAACGGAGATATCATCACGGGTATTTCTCTTTTCCTTTTGTTTGTTTCTTTAGGAATCACACAAGGATACACAACCGTAGTGCTTGCTCATATTACTTTTTGTACGCCATACGTTGTTTTGAGTGTTTTGCCTCGTTTGAAGCAGATGAACCCGAATATTTATGAGGCCGCTCTTGACTTGGGAGCCACTCCCATGCAAGCCTTGTGGAAAGTCATTGTGCCGGAGATTCGCCCGGGAATGATTAGTGGTTTTATGCTTGCATTGACATTATCTATTGATGATTTTGCCGTAACAGTATTTACTATCGGCAATCAGGGTTTGGAGACGCTTTCCACTTATATTTATGCCGATGCCCGCAAAGGTGGTTTGACACCGGAGCTTCGTCCGCTTTCCGCCATTATTTTTGTTGTGGTGCTGGCGTTGCTTATTGTAATCAATTACCGGGCAGGGAAAGCGAAGAAGAAATAATTATTCAATATGCCAATGCGCTGATATGCTGATTGCATGGCGGCACGTTTTCAGTATTGGCATATTTGCACATTGTAAAATTGTTAATTATGAAAAGAATAATTCCTGCTATCCTGTTGTTGCTGAGTTTGACGGGATGTTATAATTCCGGCGAGCCTCGCGAACGGGTTCTCAAAATCTATAACTGGGCGGATTATATCGGGGATAGTGTGCTCGAGGATTTTCAAGCATATTATAAAGAACAGACAGGCGAAAATATCCGCATCGTTTATCAGACATTCGACATTAACGAGATAATGTTGACCAAGATAGAGAAGGGACATGAGGATTTCGACGTGGTTTGTCCTTCGGAATACATTATTGAGCGTATGTTGAAGAAGCATCTGCTTCTGCCTATTGATACGAACTTTGCCCATTCTCCCAACTATATGAACAATGTGGCTCCGTTCATACGGGAGCAGATTAATAAATTGAGCCAGCCGGGTGAAGAAGCCAGCCGTTATGCGGTATGCTATATGTGGGGAACTGCGGGACTTCTTTATAACCGGGCTTATGTTCCTGATTCGGTCGCTGCATCCTGGAATTGTCTTTGGAATAAGAAGTATGCCGGCAAAATTCTTATGAAAGATAGTTACCGCGACGCTTACGGTACGGCTATCATTTATGCGCACGCCAAGGAATTGGAAGCGGGGAGTGTGACAGTGGAAGAACTAATGAACGACTATTCTCCACAGGCTATGGAGCTTGCGGAAAAATATCTGAAAGCCCTGAAACCGAATATAGCAGGCTGGGAAGCCGATTTCGGCAAGGAGATGATGACGAAGAACAAGGCTTGGTTGAATATGACCTGGAGCGGTGACGCGATATGGGCGATTGAAGAAGCCGATGCGGTAGGTGTGGACTTGGATTACGAAGTTCCGAAGGAAGGAAGTAATATATGGTATGACGGTTGGGTGATTCCGAAATATGCAAGGAATCCGGAAGCAGCCAGCTATTTTATCAACTTCATGTGTCGTCCGGATATTGCTCTGAGAAATATGGATTTCTGCGGATATGTAAGTTCGATTGCTACTCCGGAGATTCTGGAAGAGAAGATAGATACGACACTTACCTATTTTTCCGATCTTAGTTATTTCTTCGGTCCGGATGCCGATAGCATACAGATTGACAAGATACAATATCCCGACCGCAAAGTAGTGGAACGATGCGCTATGATTCGTGACTTCGGCGATAAGACAAAAGAAGTTCTTGATATTTGGTCGCGTATTAAGGGGGATAATTTAGGAGTGGGTATCACTATTCTTATCTTTGTCGTCGTTGCTTTGATGAGCGGCTGGATGATATATAAAAGATGGCAACGTTACAGCCGCCGGAAACAACAGAGGCGCAGAAGCAGAAGGAAAAAGGTAAAGAGGAATTAATTCATTTGCTATATCATAAATCATTTGATACATCATAAAAATAAAGCTCGGTAAGCAGAACAGTTACCGAGCTTTATTTTTTATGGTGTCATTACCTCCGTTTCATACCACGAAGTATATCTTTAGTTTCCTTGTCTACCCGGAGAGATTCGATAGTTTTCTGCAATGACTTATTATAAGTCCAGTTATCCAGTTTGCTCTGTTTAAGGTACTCCATTGTCTTTTCGGGGAATTTGATGAAACAGATGGACATCATCCAAGCCATAGCCATACGTGCATAATAAGCATCGTGGTTGAAAGTGTCTGCATATGCCAGCAATGCGTCGATATGTTCTTCGTCTACATAATGGAAAAGCATCACAATCCCGAAGCGGATTTCGAACTCTTGGGGAGATATGAGGTAAGGCTGGATAAACTGCCATACAGTTGCTTTTCCTTTCTTCACGGCAGTCTTCAGTTCGCCGCAAAAGATATCACATACAGCCCAGTTGTCGATACGTGGAACGAACATGCTTATGTGTTTCATTTGTTCATCCAGTTCCATTTTAGCTAATCCGATAACCATTCCCTGAAGCATTGTTTCTTCATAAAACTTAGTATCGGTTGCTTCCACAAACATACGCCAGTTATCTCTCTTTGCGATTTCTTTAGCCAATATCCGTAGTTGCGGAATACGTACACCAAGAATATTCTCGATTCCGGGAACCAAGGCAGAATGAAATTCCTGATACTTGGAATCTACCAAATCCAGCAATTCTTTTCGAATGTTTTCTGTTGTAGTCATTTTGTATAGTTGGTTTCTTCACAAATATAGGGAAAATCGTGGGGAATCTCACACCGACAGCATAAAGAATATATTTTTTCTTTAGAGGAAAGTTAATACAATTCTTGCTAAAACCCTTATGTTGTCATGCATAAAGTGCTTGAACAGAATGGAAAAACTGAAATCTTATCCTTTTATAGCGTGATTTTGATGTTTCAGCCTCATTTCCCTGCTTTTCCCTTCTGTTTTGGCTACTATTTTACGGAGTTTGTACCTTGCTTGTAAACCGTCAAGACACCTGTCTCCGGGTAAAAAACAATAATCAGAGACCATTCCGTTTTATGCAATAACGACCTTGAGAGTTTCTATAATTTATCATCCAATAACTGCTTACCCCATTCAGCTATATCTCTTACGATAGGCAATATTGATTGCCCTACTGGTGTGAGTGAGTATTCTACGCGAGGAGGAATAACTGGATATACCTCTCGTTTTACTATACCATCATATTCCAATTCTCTTGCAGTTTGAGTAAACATCTTATTTGACACCCCCGACATCTTACGTTGCAAATCTGATGAACGTAAAGCTCCATTTTGCAACATATAAATCATTATGATTTTCCACTTGCCGCCTATTTTGTCAAGAGCAAGGTCAAGCGTACAAAAATATTCTCTTCCATGAAAAAATATTTTATCCGTATTGTTTTGTTTTTCCATAATTTACTCCTTTTAGTTACTATATAACTTATTGGTGCGTACTTGCAAAGATAAGAATAATGGACTTACTTTGCATGCAAATTCGACAATATATGAGTTCAATAATCATCATCAACGGAAGCCCTCGCAAGGACGGGAACACGGCAAAAATGTGTCGTGCTTTTGCCGAGGGTGTTAAATCACAGTTGCAAGACGCAACTGTTGAAACTGTCAATCTTTATGACTTTGATTTCAAAGGTTGCCGCAGTTGCTTTGCGTGTAAACTCAAAGGTACAAATAGTTACGGTCATTGTTCCGTCAAAGACTCAATAATGCCAGTTCTTGAAAAGGCGGCTCAGGCGGATATTCTGGTACTCGGCTCTCCAATTTTCCTGATGGATGTATCCGCACAGATGAAAGCCTTTCTCGAAAGACTTATCTTCCCGTTTGCCACTTATGAAGCTGGCTATAAAACGATTGCACCAAAACGATGTGATGTGGCAACCATATATACCATGAATGTTCCAAAAGAAATGTTCCCCGAGGCTGTCATTGCAAACATAGAATCTTTCATCGGACACGTTTTCAATCAACCTAACCGAATCTGTGCGTTCAACACATATCAGTTCTCCGACTATTCCAAGTATGTCGTTGAGGTATTTGACGAGGAAAGTAAGAGGAAATATCGGGATGATATGTTCTCTATTGAATTAGAATCAGCCTTTACTTTGGGCAAGAAAATGGCTGAGAACATCGGATAGACGTCTTTCCGCTTCGCATACTTGCTCCATAATTTTGCGGCACAACCCACAAGATTATGGAGTATATTGTTTTGTCCCTTTTTAAGTACGTTTGGGTCTTGACCTCAGTCCAGCGGCTCTTTCTATGCGATAAAAAAACTATCTTATACGATGTTTTAGTCTGTTTTCTCCTTCGGGAAGCCATGCGGGAGAACTTATATCGAACTGATGTTAATTATTTGAGAATTGAAAGAGTTAGTAGTTTCTGTTATTAACTTAGAGAAGGAACCGTCTCTTAAAAAAGGGAAAATAAAATAGTGACGCTATCCGCAGCGGATGGCGTCACTATATGAGTAGGATAGTGACGGTATCACGAGTGGATAGCGTCACTATTTTTAAGTCTGTTTTTTACCAGTTTCTTTTTAGTGTACGGTAACCGTAACCGCTAATCACAAGGAAGCAGATAAAAGGTAAAATGAATGAAACATTGACGGCAGGCAGACATCCGATTTCTTTCATATCGATGATGCTTGCTTGCAGTGGAGGAAGAATTGAACCACCCAGAATAGCCATGATAAGGCCGGCTGCGCCGAATTTGGCGTCGTCTCCCATACCTTTCAGCGCAATGCCGTAAATGGTGGGGAACATTAGTGACATACAAGCGGAAACTGCAACTAAGCAGTAGAGTCCGAAGATATTTTGAAGGAAGATGGTGCCTAACGTGAAAATACCACCGCAAATGGCAAGGAGCATCAGTAGCTTTCCGGCATTGAGATAGCGCAGGATGAAGGTACAGATAAAGCGGCTGATACAGAAGATAACCATTGCTATAATGTTATATTGCTGCGAGAGGACTTCAGCACTCTTTTCATCCATTCCGAATTCCGGTGACATAAATAGGCGGGTGCCGTATTGGATAATGAACGTCCAGCACATGATTTGCGCGCCTACATAGAAGAATTGGGCAATCACTCCTTCGCGATAACGTGTTTCTTTGAAAATACGTTTTAATGTCGGTAAGAAGTCTATTTTGTGATTCTGATCTCCATTCTTCGGCATTTTGACAAACCGGATCAGGAGCAACATGGCTACGATGACCAGTCCGATAATAAGATAAGGGGCAATCAGGACAGCGAGGTCGCTCTCCTTGATAGCTTGGAATTCGCTGTCGTTGAGTAGGGCGCGGTCTTCAGTACCCATCGGGTGTAGTTTGGATTGAATAAACTGCATAGCTACATACATTCCGAGGAGTGACCCCATCGGATTGAAGGACTGTGCGAGGTTCAGACGGCGGGTGGCAGTCTCTTCCGTTCCCATAGAAAGGATATACGGATTACAACTTGTTTCCAAAAAGGAAAGTCCGCAGGTAAGGATAAAGTAGGCTATCAGAAACGGATAATATTCTCCCGTCATCTTAGCGGGAAAGAATAAGAAAGCTCCGAATGCATACATTCCAAGTCCCAGCAGGACACCGGCTTTGTATGAGTATTTGCGGATGAACATGGCCGCAGGGAAAGCCATGGCAAAGTAGCCGCCATAAAAGGCTACCTGTACCAACGCTCCGTCAGTGGCGCTCATCCGGAAGATTTTGGAAAATGCTTTCACCATCGGATTGGTAATATCGTTTGCAAATCCCCATAACGCAAAACAAGAAGTAATGAGAATAAAGGGGATGAGGTAGCTGATGCCATCTTTTGAGATAATGGACTGCTTAGTGTGTTTCATGGTCGTTCTTGATATTTTTTTAAGTATTATATAAGTGGAACATTCTTTCCATCGGTTTCCATTTTTCCGCGGAACTCATCCCGGGAGCGGCTTGCTGGAATATAGCCATGTATTCCTCCCATTCCTGTTGGCGGGGAAGAGTGTTCAGCCGTGCCATTGCCGTGTCCCAGTCGAAATCAACAGGAGTTTCGACAATCATAAACAGACGCGTGCCGAGAATATAGATTTCCATTTCGAGGATACCTACTTCCCGAATCCCGGCAAGGATTTCGGGCCATGCTTCCGTTTCACTGTGTCTTTTGCGATATTCGGCGATTAATTCCGGGGAGTCGCGCAAGTCGAGTGTTTGACAGTAGCGTTTGACGGGAATCTTGTAAGATTGGACTTGGTAACCAGTTTGGGGTGTTTCCATATACTTTTATTTTTTAGGGTAATATACTTGTGGTGTAACGCTATGGGTTACAATTTCTCTCAGTTCATGAAGGTCGGCAATTTCTCCTTTTGCCATAGCTTGCGTCAGGATATTTCCTATCGCGGTAGCTTCTACGGGACCGGCATATACGGGAATGCCGAGTTCGTTGGCTGTCAGTTGATTGAGCAGTTTATTCTGTGACCCTCCGCCAATAATATTGAGTTGGCGAATCGGAGAGGGGAGACAACGGTTCAGTTGTTCTACCGCTTGCCGGTATTTGAATGCTAATGATTGGAGTACACATCTGACGATTTCTGCTTTATTCTGGGGAATCTGAAGTTCGTGTTCCCTGCAATAATTGACAAGGGCGTTTTCCATATTTTCCGGGTTCATAAATGCTGTATCGTCTACTGGAATGATAGTGTCAATCTTTGCTTCGGTGGCTTGTGGAATGATGATGTCATAGCTTTGTTCTTCACCACGTGCTTTCCATTCGCTCATCAGACGTTGCAGAATCCATAATCCTGTGATATTTTGTAAGAACCGGATGCGTCCTCCTACGCCGCCTTCATTGGTGAACTGTGCTTGGCGCGCTTCCTCAGTCAATATAGGTTGGTCTACTTCCACTCCCAATAGCGACCAGGTGCCAGAGCTTAGAAAAGCGATGGGATATTCCGTAGCAGGAACGGCTGCTACAGCGCTGGCTGTGTCATGCGAACCTACTGCGATGACATCTACTGTACCTAATCCTGTTTCCCGTGCAATATCTTCTTTTAAGGTTCCTCTGATAGTTCCCGGTTGGATAATTTCTCCGAACAGATGTTCGGGAAGTCCCAAGGTCCGGATTGTTTCTTGTGACCAGTTCCGTTGTCTGGCATCAAGTAATTCGGAGGTAGAGGCAATGCAATATTCATTATTGGCTACTCCGGTCAGGAAATAGCTGAAAAGGTCGGGCATGAATAAGAGTTGCTGGGCAAGTTCCAGCTGGGAATCTTGATTCAACTTCATGCTGTATAACTGGAACAGCGTGTTGATGGCCATCACTTGTATTCCGGTATCGGCGTAATGCTTTTTCTCGTCCAGAACTTTGAATACTTCAGCCGGCATTCCGTCTGTCCGTGCGTCCCGGTAGCAGACCGGATTTCCTAACAGGTTTCCGTGTTTGTCAATCAGTCCGAAGTCTACTCCCCAAGTGTCAATACCGATTCCTTTAACGTTATATCCTTTTTGTGCGGCTAGTTTTAATCCGGTCTTCATGTCCTCAAAAAGCGCGGGGAAGTCCCAGTAGACATGATTTCCAAGTTTGACTTGGCGGTTGGGGAAACGGTGGACTTCTTCCAGTTCCAGCTTCCCGTGGAGAAGGAAGCCGGCGATAACCCGTCCGCTTCCTCCTCCAAAGTCTGCTGCTAAATATATGTTTTTATTAGTATCTTTCATGGTATGGTATGTACGGATACTATTTTGTTTTCTTTCCTAATACATAGATTTCCAAATCTTCAATTTCTGCCGGTGTCAATACAGAATAATCACCGCCGGACTGGACGATAATGCGGCAAGCCATTTCGAAGAAAGTAGCACGCTCATAGACTTGGTCGAAATCTTTTCCGCATACCACTTGTCCGTGGTTGGTCAATAAGACGGAATTGTGATTCAACATGGCTTCTACTACTGCTTTTGCCAGTTCGGGAGAACCCGGGCGATAGTAAGGGATTACAGGAATCTCAGCACCTACGTGGCAGGGGATTTCTGCCGTTACGTTGAAATTAACCGGCTTGTTTTTCATGCAGGAGATAGCTGTGGCGTATTCCGACTGGAAATGAAGAACGACATTGACGTCCGGACGTTCGCGGAGAATACCCAAGTGGAAAGTGCTTTCCATTGAAGGTTTTACACCGTTAGTCGGTGTTCCGCTGGCGATATTGCAAATGGAAACTTTTTCTTTATAAAGGGTAGGAACCCAGGAACCTGTGCCGGAAATCAGTGCTTCTTCACCAATTCGCCAGGAAAGATTTCCGCTACTGCAAAGCATTAGCTTTGCATCTCCGTAACGATGGGCTTGTTCAATAAACTGTTCGATATGTTCGTTGGTAATCATAATTGCAAAGATAAAAAAATTAGAATTAAGTGAGTCGAAATTATTTGTAGATAGGACCGTAAGTGGTACAAGCTCTGTAATCCGCTCCTTCCTTATCCATGCCGAAAGCATTCCATGCAGCCGGACGGAAGATTTCGTTGTCTTCTACGTTGTGCATGCATACCGGGATGCGGAGCATGGAAGCGAGAGTGATTAAGTCTTGACCGATGTGCCCGTAGCTGATTGCTCCGTGATTAGCTCCCCAGTTATTCATTACTGAATATACATCTTTGAAAGCTGATTTGTCACACAAGCGGGGAACGAACCAAGTGGTAGGCCATGTCGGGTCTGTACGCATGTTCAGTTTCTGGTGGATTTCCGGGTCGATTTCAACGGTCCATCCTTCTGCGATTTGCAGGACAGGGCCGAGACCTTTAATCAGATTCAGACGCATCATAGTGACAGGCATACCGCCTTTTGACAGGAAGTTGGAAGAGAAACCACCGCCACGGAAGTAGTCACGGTCTGCCGGATACCAGGTAGTTGCTTTCAGGCAGTTTTCTACGTCTGCGTCAGTCAGGTTCCATGGTTCTTTCATTACCGGATTGCCTTCTGCATCAGATGATTGACCGGAGCCATCAAGAGTGGTTGCACCGGAGTTGATAAGGTGGATGATACCATTGGCTGCCAGACCTGTCAATTCTTTGCCTGTCACACGTTTTACGGCTTCAGGGCTCCAGTAAGTACGTACATCGGAGAATATCTGCGCACGGTTGGTCAGCAGGTGTCCGAACAGCATAGCTACACCGTTGCAAGCATCGTTTTCAGTAGCTACAACGAATGCTTCGCGGATACCGTTCCAGTCGAAAGAAGTATTGAGCAGAGCTTCGGGGTAGTCACCGTTCGGATAGAAGTCTGTCCATTGGCGTTGTCCCTGGAAACCGGCTGCGATGGCATTGTGTCCCAAAGCTTCTTCTTTGAATCCCATCTCTTTCAGTTTGGGGTTGCCGGTCATCAAATCGCGCATGATAATCGTCATTTTCACGATAAATTCCCAGTCAGCATCTTTCTGTTCACGGCTTTTGCGCTTTTCAGGACGGTTCTTGAAGTCATCTCCCTCGTTTGCCTTGCAGTTTTTCTCTGTCCATGCCATTGCTTTCGCATATTCTTCGTGGTCGTAGATGCCTTCGTCCATACGTCGGATGATTTCTGTAAGGTCGATGGATTCGTTACGCATACCCAGATATTCCTGGAAGAAATCAGGGTTAACGATTGAACCGGCGATACCCATAGATACGCTACCCATAGACAAGTAAGATTTGCCTCTCATGGTAGCTACTGCCTGTGCGGCGCGTGCAAAACGAAGAATCTTTTCCGCTACATCTTCAGGAATGGTGTTGTCATCCAAATCCTGAACATCATGTCCGTAGATGCCGAATGCAGGAAGACCTTTTTGTGCGTGTCCTGCCAATACGGCTGCCAAATATACAGCACCCGGACGTTCTGTTCCGTTGAATCCCCAAACGGCTTTCGGGTAATACGGGTTCATGTCCATCGTTTCAGCGCCATAGCACCAGCAGGAAGTGACAGTGATAGTAGAACCCACACCTTCTCTTTCGAATTTTTCGGCACAAGCCGCGCTTTCAGCCACACGACCGATAGTGCTGTCGGCAATAACACATTCTACAGGACTTCCGTCACCGTTTCTCAGGTTGCTGCTGATTAATTCGGCTACTGCTTTAGCTAAGTTCATTGTCTTTTCTTCGAGGCTTTCACGAACGCCACCCTGGCGACCGTCGATGGTGGGACGAATCCCGATTTTCGGATACTTTTTCATGGTTTCTTTTTAATTATATAGTTAATTAATATCTGTGCTGAACTGTGCTGATTTTGTGGCAAAAAAAATTAGAGTGACTTTCGAAGCCTAACTTCAGTAGGCAGGTACTTCTGTATAGGCGTATCATTAAGGACGAAGTTTGCGGCTTCGTTCCCCATCATTTCCCAGTCGATACTCAATGAGGTGATTCCTTCATCAATGACTTCATAAGAAGGAATATCATTGTATGCCAGCAGACCGAAATCTTTTCCGCATTTCAGTCCTTCCAATCTTCCTTGTTTTACTGCCTTTACCACATCTTGTTGTTTGATGGCAATGTAGGCTGTTTCTTTTCGTACCACCAGATTTTCAATATCTTCCTGTATCTCATACAAGAATCCTTGCTCTTCGCAAAAACGGATAAAATAATCTTTGCTGCTTTGCGGGTGTTTCAGCCCTTTGGAGAACAGGAAAACAATTTGGCGGTACCTGCGCATCCTTTCTTTCAGTGCAAGTAATGCCTGATAGAATGATTCGTCGAAGTCCTGACAGATATAAAAGTACTTCTCTTTTTCGAATTTACCGAAGTCAAGCAGTAACAGTCTGGCAGGATTAATCTTATTTAATGCCGTGCTGAATTTCTCATTATCGAAATTCATCACTATATATTTATTGTACTTTCCTATGGATTCACGGATGATGGTATTGAATAGTCGTTCGTTGTATTGATGGAACAACAAGTCTACCTTATAATTAATAGGCAGATGCTTGACGAAACTGTTGTATAATGCTTCTTTAAACGGGGTGTATTGGTCGAGGAGCAGTAAAACATTTGTTACCTGACTCGTCACATAGTATCCTTTCCCGGGGGTAGAGTCAATCAGTCCCCGTTCGCGTAAATCAAGGAAGGCCTTGAATACCGTATCGCGCGATACCCCGTATTGTGCACTTAACTGATTAATAGAAGGCAAAGAATCTCCTTCAAGAAATTCTTTCCTGGAAATAGCTTGGCTAAGGTTGTCCGCCAACTGCGTGACCTTACTAGACTGCTGTCCGAATGTTGCTTTCCTATCAGTTCGTTTCATATTAGTTTTTATAAAAGATAACTGTGCTGAACTATGCTGATGCAAAGGAAGGCATTTTATTCTGAATGAAACTAATTATTTACTATGTTTTATAGCATAAAATGAAAAAATCCTCTCCAGCGAACCGGAGAGGATTTATAGCTTTTCCTGATTTCTTATTCGGAACCTGCCGAAAATTATTCAGCAGCAGCTTCTGTTGCAGGAGCTTCTTCAGCCGGAGCTGCAGCTTCTTCTGCGGGTGCTTCAGCAGCAGCTTTTTCAGCAGCTTCAGCAGCTTTCTTTTCAGCGAGTGCTTTTGCTTTCACTTCGTTGATTTTCTTTTCTGCTTCCAGACGTGCTTTAGCTTCAGCTTTCTTAGCTTCGTCTTGTTTAGCCTTCAAAGCAGCCAGACCTGACTGTTTGTTGTTTTTCCAAGCTTCGAATTTAGCATCTGCTTCTGCTTCTCCGAATGCGCCTTTTGCTACACCGCCCATAAGATGTTTCTTCATGTAAACTCCTTCACGAGAAAGGATGTTACGTACAGTGTCACTTGGTTGTGCACCTTTCAGTACCCATGCCAATGCAGCGTCGAAATTCAAATCTACTGTAGCAGGATTGGTGTTAGGGTTGTAAGTACCAATCTTCTCAATAAATTTACCATCACGTGGTGCTCTGCTGTCTGCAATTACAATTGAATAGAACGCGTAACTTTTACGTCCGTGTCTCTGCAATCTGATTCTAGTTGCCATTTTAAATAATTGTTTTTAATGATTGATTTGAATTATGCTATTATCTCGTAATAGCGGGCGCAAAGATACGGCTTTTCTTTTGATTGACAAACATTTCGCATCTTTTTTACGAATATCGTTTCGGATAGCGGAATAAAATCGCGAGCAGGGCGCATGCTCCCATTGTAAACGGATAATAGAGATTGCCGATGATACTGATAGGGGAGACATTGGCAAGTCCTGCTGCAATCAGCATCTGTGCTCCGTATGGAATAATTCCTTGTATCAGGCAGGAGAAAGTATCGAGGATACTGGCTGTTTTTCTTCGGTCGAGATGGAATTTCACGGCAATATCTTTGGCAATCGGTCCTGTTGTGATAATGGCAATCGTGTTGTTGGCAGTACATAAGTTGGCGATACTTACCAGGGCTGCGATGCTTAGTTCGGCTCCTCTTTTACCATTGACGTGGCAGGTGAGTTTTCGGATAATGAAATCGATACCGCCGTTATAACGGATTGTTTCGAGCATCCCTCCGGCCAGCAGAGTGATAATAATCAGTTCTCCCATTCCTGTAATTCCTGTTCCCATGGCACCAAACCAGTCGAAGATCCCGAAGCTGCCGGTCGCGATGCCAATGATGCCACTTGTCAATATACCTATTATGAGTACGAGCATCACGTTTATTCCGGCAATGGCTGTTCCTAATACTATTATATAAGGTATGACTTTGATCCATTTGATGGTCTGTGTTTGGGTGGGCGCAGTAATGGACAGTCCCTGGAATATGTAAATTCCCAACACAATGATGGCTGCCGGGACGACAATCATAGAATTTACACGGAATTTATCGCGCATTACACATTCCTGGGTTTTTGTCGAAGCGATGGTGGTGTCGGAGATAAAAGATAGGTTGTCTCCGAAAAAAGAACCGCCTACTACGACGGCTACCATAAAGGGGAGAGCTATTTCTGTTTTTTCTGCCAGTCCTACGGCAACGGGAGTAAGGGCGACAATAGTTCCCACACTGGTTCCGATGGATAAAGAGATGAAACAGGCGGCAATAAAGATACCTGCCAGCAATAAATTGTCAGGAAGAATATGCAGCGTCAGATTGACGGTGGCATCGATTGCGCCCATTTGCTTTGCGCTTTGGGCAAAAGCTCCGGCAAGGATGAATATCCATATCATCAGGAGAATATTCTTATTGGCTGCTCCTACCGAGAATTGATAGATACGCTGGTCTAGTTTCAAGCCGCGTGTAATGGCGATGGCATAACAGGAAGAGACGAGGAAAGCCACTGTGATAGGTACTTTATAAAAGTCGTTGACAAGAATGGAAGTTACCAGATAGAGGCAAAGGAATACGAGTAACGGGCTTAATGCCCACCAGTTTCCGGGACGGTCTTTATGTAATTTTTCTTCAGTCATAAATGGACGTTGGGTATTTGTTTTATTCTAAAATCAAAATAGCGATGCAAAAGTAGTGTTTTTCCTTTAAAACCAATGGGGCGCTCTTTTAAAAGAAACGCCCCATTGCACACCGAGAAACACATCGTTCCTTTTAAACGAACGTGCTTTCTCATCTTCGTGTCCCTTCAAATTAGCAATCACATCATCCACTGTCAGGCTGATTCCTGAATTTGTTTTAATCTCCTTCGTATCCGATACGGCAAATACTTTATATGAAATGCCATTCTCGAAAAATGCTTCCAAATATTGGAATAATCCACAACCATTTACTGGATTCACTGCTAAAACTGCAACTTTCTTTGCCATAATCATAATTATTTAAATAAAACAATAGCTATTATTAGTAAGTTTATTACTTTTGTGATGTCCGATAAGAGATGTATTTAGCCGCTTGGGAGACAAGTGGTCGATGCTGGTGCTTATTACTTTGAACGCAAACGGAACTATGCGTTTCAGTGATATTCATAAAACGATAGAAGATGTTTCTCAGAGAATGTTGACGGTAACTCTCCGTACGCTTGAATCCGACGGATTGGTGGAACGGAAAGTATATGCAGAAGTACCACCTCGTGTGGAGTATTGCCTGACAGATACAGGTGGTACATTGATTCCTCATATTGAAGGACTGGTAGGATGGGCTTTGGAGAATATGGATACCATTTTGAACCATAGACAAATGAGTAGGTAACATGTTTGTTTTATGACAAAACTAGAAAATATGGAGATAAAACTAGTAACTTCGGATAAAAAAGAATTCCTTGATTTATTACTCTTGGCTGATGAACAAGAAAGTATGATTGACCGATATTTGGAACGCGGTGATATGTTTGTTCTTTATGATGACGGGCTGAAAGCTCTTTGTGTGGTGACATGTGAGGGGGAAGGTGTTTGTGAAATCAAGAATATTGCTACTGTTCCTTTTTTCCAACGACAAGGGTACGGAAAACGTTTAATAGAGTTTTTATTTGAATATTATCAGGGGAAGTGTTCTGAAATGTTGGTGGGCACAGGAGATGTGCCTTCTTCCAGGTCCTTCTATGAGCATTGTGGTTTTGCGATTTCTCACCGGATAAAGAATTTCTTTACTGACAACTACGATCATCCGATCTATGAGGATGGCGTGCAATTGGTGGATATGGTATATTTGAAGAAAGCATTTTAGTGTGTAGTGAGTGAAGGAAGTTCAATCGTTTGGATGAAATGAAGGAACTTGTTCGTTTATATTACTATATGAATAAGCAGTTTGTTTATAGCCTCCTATTGTATGAAACCGTGTTACTCAATTTTTACAATTAAAGACTGCGTTCTTAATAAACGTACTTTCTGTTTATAATAAACTTTGTGATAGTTTATTATAAACGGTATCCAAGTTTATTAAAAACTATTTTTTGCGTTTTTCGGGAATAGATTAAATACTTATAAGTAAAAATATAAACAAAATAGGGCAATAATCGTTAGACTATTGCCCTATATCATATTTCTTCTGATACTAAAATATATCAGTTGAAATGTTGTTTATGTATTTATTTTTCTTATGTTGCTCATGCTGTTTATCACTTTTATTTCCTCAAAGATACAAAATAAAAAGCCATTTGTCAAGTGTTTCAGAAGAAAAGCCGATTATTCATTAAACCAGTCTATTTTCTTTGAAAAATACATCACTATTGCCAAAATGATAAACAGTCCTAAGCTGCCTGCCAATAATGCGAAAGTCTCCAGCTGGATAAGAACAAAGATATAAATATAGAGTATAGTCAACAAACCGGACATGATTAATGACGGTTTCTTTTTCTTGGTGATTCCGAACATATATCCGCCTACCAGTATAATAGTTAGTGCAGAAGATAACAAATAGGCAGGGTTGAAACCGACGTGTTCAGAGAAGGAGAGGAGCAGGCTGTAGAATAGACAGAGCGCTAGTCCTACCAATAAATACTGCAAGGCATGAATGCGGGTCTTGTTCATGATTTCAGTGAAGAAGATAACTCCGAAAGTCAGCAGGATAATCAGAATGGCATACTTTGCGGAACGCATGGACTGTTGGTACTGTTCCACCGGAATTTTGAAGTTCACACCAAAGCTGGAACTCTCAATATCCTTGATATTTGAGGTGTTGAGGTCAACTATCACCTGTGAGTAATTCCGGTTCAAGTTTAAGACTTGCCATTGTGCGGAAAATTCCTTTTCCGTAATATTCCGGTTGTTAGGCAGGTAGTTTCCGGTGAAGCTCGGTGTATTCCAGTTGGCTTTCAGGTCTACACGGGTTGTTTTACCCAACGGAATAAAGTTGAGTGACTGTGAACCTTTCAGTTTGATTTTTATTTCGTATGGCAGTTTTTTATTCTGCTTCAATTCCGACAAATTAGCGATTGCATGAACTCCGGTGTTATTTATTCCTCTGTTGTCCATACCTGGCTCGAATATATAAATGGAATCACCCAGGGTTATGCTGATTTGTTCGCTGATCCCCCGCATATCGGTCAGATTCAAACAAATCGCTGCCCTGTCAAACTGCAATTGCTCCATATCTATTCTGCTCTTTTTCAATTCTTCTGAACTGAATGACCCTTTCAATGTCAGTTCCGATTGATATACATTGACCTCATAGATACTTCTTTTCAGGATTTCAGTATTCATTTGTCCGTTGACCATAAGCTCGTCAGGAAAAAGTATCAGGTCTTTGATGGAAACCGTATTCTCGCCGTTGTTTTCAGTGACAACCGGATACTGGAGATTCAGGTAAGGACCAGTGATGGTCTGTGCAAGACTCCATTTTTCGCTTACCTCGTCGATAGCTTCTTCCTGGGTTCGTCCCCGTTCGGAAATAAGATTCTCAATCATAAACATAGGTATCATCAGGAGAAGGATTAATAATCCGATGATGACCACTTTGATTGTTTTGGAAAAACGGTGGAGGCATCCCATAGGTTGCTGTACCTGTTGCTCATTTGAATTTTCGTTGAAAGCGTCCATAAACCAGTAATGTTTTGATGAATTATTTATTTTGATTTTAGAAATTTCTCTAAGGCTTCAATATGCGATTTGAAAGCTTCTCTGCCTTGCGGGGTTGCCTGAAAAACAGTCCGTGGCTTTCGTCCGACAAAACTTTTGTTGCATACGATATATCCTAGCTCTTCCAGGGCGCGGGTATGGCTGGCAAGATTGCCGTCGGTCAGAGAGAGCTGCTCTTTCAGAAAATTGAAATCAGCTTCTTCATTTACCATCAGGATAGCCATGATGCCTAGTCGGACCTTGCTTTCGAATGCTTTATTAATATATTGGAATGCTTCTATCATTTATGATTTCTTTCTTTCGTAGTGTAAATAGAACAATATACCATAGAGGATATGGAAACCGCCGAAACCGATGGTCCAGAACAATAGTGAATGACCTTCCCAAAAACAGTCTACGACGCCCAGACAGATGAAAGCATAGCCTAGCCATACGATGTTGGAATAAGTATACTTGGAAACGTTGACCAGTGCCAGCCCGTAAAATAAAAGCATGACAGAAGCCATAATGTCATAATACTCGTGCATAAGGATGGAAATACATAAAACACCTCCGGTCAACATCGGAAGAGAGAAATTCCACAATGCCCGGTAAGTGAGGCGGCTGAAAAATTTTTGTCCTGTCTTTTTAGATTTGTAATAGGACAGGATGCAGGCAGTGACCGCAGCAGCTATCAATACGAGCGAAGCTATTATGGTCATTAGTTCAAGGGCAACAATTAAATAAGTGCCCGGTGTAATAACTTGTGTGGCGATATATGCCCCAACTAATGCGTAAATGCCCGCCATGATTGCAGCGAGACCACTTAGAGAGATAAACTTTGAGGACTTTTCCATCAACTCTTTTATCTCATTTACCGATTCTAATGCTTTATCTTTATTCATATATAAAAAGTACTTTGTAATACAAAGTAAAATAAAAGCTTTTAGATAAACAAACTTTTGCTTGAATATTTGGATAATAAAGATTATTATCCCCAAAAACATTATCTCAACTTTTTGACAAAATGCCTTATAATGAATATAGTGACGGTATTTTAAAACGACAATAATATGGGGCAAATCTCAAATTCGGCTCATATTTATACAAGGTATGCGTAAAAACGTTATCTTTGTTCATGTTTCAACAAAAGACATTAGATTGATATGAAAGAGATATTCAGAAGATATCCTATCGGGATACAGAATTTTGAGGATTTGCGCAATAATAATTGTGTGTATATTGATAAAACTGCATTAATTTATCAATTGACCCATACAGATAAAGTGTATTTTCTTAGCCGTCCCCGCCGCTTCGGAAAAAGTCTTCTAGTCTCTACTCTGGAAGCCTATTTCTCCGGGAAAAAAGATTTATTTAAAGGACTGGCAATAGAGCAGTTGGAACAGGAATGGACTGTTTATCCTGTATTGCATATTGATTTCAGCAGAACAAAATATACCGCTCTCGAAGATTTGCAGGAACAATTGAATCTTTACCTGAGCGGATGGGAGAGGACCTATGGAAAAAATGAAGAAGAAACGAGTTATGCAGCCCGTTTGACAGGTTTGCTTCAACGAATTTATCAACAGACAGGAAAGCAGGTTGTCGTATTGATTGACGAATATGATGCACCTTTATTGGATAGTAATAGTGACTCTGCTTTACAAGGACAATTACGAACCGAGATGCGTAAATTCTTCAGTCCTCTCAAAGCCCAAGGGCAATACCTTCGCTTCTTGTTTCTGACGGGTATCAGTAAATTCAGTCAGATGAGCATATTCAGTGAGCTAAACAACCTGCAGAATATCAGCATGAGTGATGATTACAGTACTATTTGCGGTATTACAGAACGTGAATTGTGGAGCCAGATGCAACCGGATATTGAGAGGATAGCCCAAGCGAACAATGAGACTTATGAAGAGGCTTGCCAGCATTTGAAACGACAATATGACGGTTATCATTTTAGTGAAAATTGCGAAGATATTTACAATCCGTTCAGTCTTTTCAATGCTTTTTCTCAAAGGAAATATAAAAGCTTTTGGTTCTCTACCGGCACGCCTACTTTCTTGATTGAGATGTTACAGCGAATGGACTTCAATCTCAATCTACTGGAAAAAATGGAAGTGAAAGATGAAGACTTTGATAAAGCGACAGAGGTTATCACTGACCCGATTCCTGTACTCTATCAGAGTGGTTATCTGACTATCAAAGGATATGAACCTCTTTTTCGTACATACACATTAGGCTATCCGAACGAGGAAGTTAAAATAGGCTTTATTGAGACGCTGATTCCTTCCTGTGGATGTAGAAGTCAAGAATGCCATTGGCAGGGCTGACGTAGTGATAAAGATGCCTGATGCGATTTATGTGCTTGAGTTTAAGGTAGACGGAACTCCCGAAGAAGCGTTGGCACAAATCAATAGTAAACAATATGCCATTCCTTATGAGATAGATCATCGTAAGGTTGTAAAAGTTGGAGCGAATTTCGATAGCGCAACGCGGACTTTGGGAGAGTGGGAGATAGAATATTCTTAGACAGAAATAAATAATTGAATCATATATACTTGAAATCAAACATTTTCTGCTTACCTTTGTTAGCATGAAAAAAGAAAACGGTAAAGGAGACGAACTTATGGCAAGTAATTATATTCGTTTCGATTGGGCAATGAAACGCTTGTTGCGTAATAAAGCCAATTTTGCAGTTCTCGAGGGCTTTCTAACCACTCTTCTAAATGAAAAGATAGTCATTCAGAAACTGTTGGAAAGTGAAAGTAATCAAGAGGACGAGTTTGACAAGTATAATCGGGTGGATATGCTTGCTGAAAACTCAAAGGGTGAACTCATTTTAATTGAAGTTCAAAACAATAATGAGTATGCGTATTTCCAACGTATGTTATTCGGCACTTCTAAATTGGTGACCGAATACATAAACCGCGGGGAAGGGTATGACAAAGTAAGGAAAGTATATAGTGTCAATATTGTATATTTCTCTTTAGGGAGTGGAAAGGATATCGTATATCATGGAAAAACTGAATTCCGCGGAATCCATCAGGGAGATGTTTTGGAATTAACTCCTTTCCAGAAACAGACATTCAAAGTAGATAGTGTCAGTCAGCTTTATCCCGAATATTATATTCTAAAGGTCAATGATTTCAATCAAGTGGCCCGGAGTCCGTTGGAAGAATGGATTTATTATATGAATACTGGTGATATACCTGATGGTGCGACAGCACCGGGGTTGGATGAGGCTCGTCAACGCCTGAAACTGGATAAGATGACTAAAGAAGAATTAAGTGCTTATTATCGTCATTTGGATAATATAGTAATCCTACGTGACAATATATATACCGAACGTGCGGAAGGTCGTGCGGAAGGTCGTGCTGAGGGTCGTGCGGAAGGTCGTGCAGAAGGTCATGCTGAAGGTCATGCTGAGGGCCGTGCCGAGGGACTCATGGAAGGTCGTATGGAAGAAAAAAGAGAAATGGCACGTAATATGAAATCTTTGAATATTCCACTTGATACCATTTCGCAAGTTACAGGACTATCCATTGAAGAAATAAAAAGTTTGTAGAAGGATTGCCCCCGAAAAATGTGAATTTTAAAATGATAAAGACAACGCTTCCATTTGTACTGGGAGCGTTTTTTTTATTCATAAAATAGGATACTCTGCTGAAACTGCGAGAATATTGTTTCTCGCACTATAGATATTGTTACGGTTTATTCGCGAATTAATTAAATAATGTTACCTTTGTGCTTGAAAAACATATAAAAAGAAATACTATGAGAACTATTTGTAGTAATTTGTTATTTGTGCGAATTATGGATCCAGACAGACGAATGGCTTTGCTATTTTTCATTTTAATGATAATTCTTGTTGTTACATTAGAACGAATGCTTTATGCTTCAGGAGAAGTTGCACTTGCAAATAAGACTAGAATAACTTTATTGGAAACAATAGAAGATGGATTCAATGCACAATATGATGCACTGGGATTGTATGAGTCTGGTGTTAAAATAGAACCGGATAGGAAGTTTGAGCATTGTACGGTAATTAGTGCAGAAAATAAAAAAGTGAAAAATATTATCATAGACAAAGATAAAACTATAGTGAGTTCGGGTATTGATACTAGAATAAGTCATACCGTTTTAGCAAAAGAGGGAATAGATGCCGATGCTTGTTTATCTTTGTGGAGTAAGAAACTATCTGCAGCCAATATTGTTTCCTGTCATGCATTGCAAATACATATTCATGCAGATAGTGCCTATGTGCTTGCTTGTGGAGATTCTACGTTATTTTTAGCCGAGTATAAAAAGATTGGTAGTGTTTACGCCGGACTTTCCAATGAAATTGAAGTAGAGCCTTTTATTCGGTATTCTTGGTTGACAGTCCTTAAAAACGCATCAATAAAAATGGTGGTTATTGGAGAATTGATTTTCCTAGTTCTTTTATTTATTTGTTTTATCTATTATCTAAGAAAAAAAATAAAAAAGAGCGTTTCTTCAGTAGAAGATATCTCCCAATCTGTTATAAATTTGGCGAATCTGCGTTATGTTTACAGTTCTCATGAATTTTATGTAGATAATCGAAAGGTTCAGGTGCGTTCTCAATCTGCATCTTTACTTTTGTTGTTTTTGAAAGCTCCATCTCATACAGTGACTAAAGAAGAGATTATTTCATGTTTATGGAGACCAGAGGATAGTGGCGTAGAAGGTAGGTTACGTCGTGCGGTGAGTGATTTAAGGAGTTTATTTCGGGAAGAATCAGTGAACATATCTATAAAATTATCAGGAAACAACTATTCTTTGATTGTTTAAAAAGTGCCATTTCATCGATGAAAATTTGTTATGAGAACTATTGTGAGAAATTTCTCACAATAGTTCTCACTATTTTTCACGTCAATAAGTTGTCGTGTTCGAGTAGGATACCTACTTTCAGGCAAAAATTAATCAATTTATATCATAGTATGAAAAAGTATTTAAAGTTTGGAGTTTTTTCTTTTGTCGTATTTGTTTCTATTTTCTTTTGTAGAAAAGCTGAGCACAACAAACTGCAAAATGTTATCTTATTAAATAATGTGGAAGCTTTGGCTGCCGATGAAAGTCCTATGACTAGGTGTATTGGTTCCGGCTCTGTGGATTGTCCTATAAATCATGTAAAAGTAAAGTATGTTTTCCAACCATTTGCATTGGATTGGTAAGTTTCTGCTACTGATATTGGTAGTTGGAATATTATTCTCGTGCTCACAGCCCTCAAGAACTTTTTTAGGGATTAAATATTCAGAGTTCCCGAAAGAGAAACATTTGTCAGCACAGGTAATAGAGCTTGATACAGCCTTGTTTCGTTATCCTTTTCGGATACGGATAGAGGGAGATAAAGCCATTGTGATGGATTTACATGGTTCCGAACATTATGGGCATTTATTCCAATACCCAAGTTTCCGGTATCTATCTTCTTTTGGCAGGCGAGGCGATTCTCCAACGGAAATGTTGTCGATGGAAAACTTCCGTTTGTATAACCATGAATTATGGACTTTAGATGCTAACAAAAGCGAATTAACTAGGTTAGATTTTTCTTCATCCGGTGATTCACTGCTTCGTGAGGAAACGGTAACATTGGATGAAGATATACTTCGACCACTTGATTTTGCCATATATAATGATACGACATTTGTTATTCCTGACTATTCAGGTGAGAGCCGTTTCTTGAAGGTTAATTGCAAAGGTAAACTTATAGAGAAGATAGGCGCTATACCTACAGCGAATGAGAAAGCTTTGCAAGAAGCCCGTCCGGCATTGGCACAGGCATGGCGTAGCTTTTTAGATTATAATTCTCGTAATGGCGTTTTAGCTGCTGTCACTCAACTGGGCGAGGTGGTTGAAGTTTATAATTTGAAAGACAGTACTCATGTTGTTCGTATCGGTGAGCACGACGAACCTAAATTCAAAGTATCTGATGGATATGGTATACCGATGGGTATTATGGGATTCAGTGATGTTCAAGTAACAGATAGTGCCATTTATGCGGTGTTTCATGGAACATCTTTTAAGGAGATAGTGAAACAAAGCGGAAAGCTTCCTGACGGAGGAAAATACATTTATGTATTTAGTTTGAAAGGAGAACCGATGTGTAAATATGTACTCGACCATTATATATATGGTATTTGGGTAGATGAAGCTACTAAAACGATAATGGCGACAGATGTAAATAGCGATCAGCCAATAGTAAAGTTTAGCTTTGGTAGCGTATGAGAGAATTAACTTGATTAAAAGGAACAGAATGATGCGTTTGTTCATCTTGGCGGATTTGCTTACATATCATCTGCTCCTTAACCCCTAAAAAGAAAGGAGGTTATTCCGATGCAAACATAAGAATAAAAAAATAGTGTAGCAAATACGTTTTGCTTTATTAGAAGGTATTGATAATAAATTTAAATTTTAGATAAAAATGAAGCGTAAAACATGTCTAATAATTATAGTCGTTGCAGCGATTGTTTGTGGTAATATTTACTTTTCTTCTAGATCAACTCCTATGTCTAATCTGTTGTTAGCTAATGTAGAAGCTTTAGCTACTAATTTTGAATGGGAAGGAACAATATGGGACACTAATCACCGTGATTATAATGATATCTGGGGAACAAGTAAATGGACTCCTACATTGATTGAATGTACTGTGACTTATGGAATTAATGCAGGTCTTGTATATGAAATAAGTAACCCTGGTCACAAAGTTGTATGTACTACTGGTTCTGGGAATTGTGTTAATGGGACAGGATGCAGTGCTGGTTGAGTAAAAAATGAAAAAAACATTTTGTTGTAAATATTCCCTTCTACTTCTTGGTAGAAGGGAAAGTAAATTAAATATTTAATTCTTATGAAAATAATTCTAATTTTATCATGTTTGCTTTTTTTTTCCTGCACAAAGAGAAGTCAAGATCCATATGTGCTTAAAAAGATAGAGTATGCATCTTTAATGAAAAAGGGGAGCTCTAATTATGAGATTATAGATGTTGATAAAGCCATAAAAGTTAATATGGATAGTGTAGTTGTGAGGCTTGATTCTATTTCATATATACCTTTAGAATCTACAGATTTAATTGGTGAAATGGATAAAGTACTTGTATATGATAATAAGATATATATATTGGATGCTTTTGTTGCTGAAAAAGTTTTTATTTTTGATAAGAGAGGCGTCTTGTTAAAAACAATAGATAATAAAGGTCAAGGGCCTGACGAATATGCAGGCTTGTCAGGAATGAGTATTGATTTTGATAAAAGAGAACTTTGTCTAAATGATCGACTGACAATGAAAAAACTTTATTTTGATTTAGATGGAAAATTTCTTAGAAAAGAAAATAGTATTCCATGTTTCTATTTAAATAGACTTAAATATTTTACAGTCAATCAATTAGCGTATCTGCAAAGTTTTAGTAAAGATGTAAATTATCATTTAGTTTTTACCCAACTTGATTCTGTATATAGTAAAGGCTTTCCTTATGAGCCAATACAAAAACGATACGTAATGTCTAAAAATGCAGTGTTTAATTCAACAAATGATCTTTTGTTTGTTCCTGTATTATCAGATACAGTATATCATATAAAATCATTTAATGAATATTGTGTCCGATATGTATTAAAGCATAAACGGAGTGTATGGAATAAGCATGGTGAAGAGCTGTCATATAATGAAGTAGCAAAATTGATAAAAAATGATGGATATACAGCATTCAGCGGTTTGTTTTACGAAACGTCGAAGTATATTTATTTTTCAATGGAACGAAGTTTGAATGATTTAGTAACAAACGTTTTTTTTATGTATGATAAGAAGAAAAAACAAGTTTATGAATTGGATGGGAGGGGTATGACATTTTTTACGGAAATAGTTCCTCCTGATTTAATAGCTCTAGATGGAGAAATGTGTGTGTCTTCTTTTGATGCTTATCGTTTAAAAGAGTTATTTTCTGATAATGATAAGGGGTATATAATAAAGAATAATATATTGAAAGCAATAATAGAGAAGAGCGATGAAAATTCTAATCCTGTTTTAGTTTTTTATCAGTTGAAATAAATTGTTTAATAAGTAAAAGCTAAAATATGAAACATTCTATAGCTGTTTTATTAGTCATCTTTATAGCTATCTCATGTATAAATTCGAACCTAGATGGACTGGAAAAAAAAGTGAAGCAATGGATAGGTAAAGAACTTTTGTTCCCCAAAGATGTGAAGTTTACTATTTTAGGAACGGATACTGTTAAATATGACTTGTCTCAATCTCGTTATCGTATAGTGAGTTATATAGACTCTATGGGATGTATAAGTTGTAAATTACAATTGAAAAAATGGAAAGAATTAATTATGGAACTTGATTCAATAGCAAATCATCAAGTAACTGTATCTTTGTTTATTCATTCAAAAAATGTGCGTGATGTAAAATTAGTACTGGAACGTGCAAAGTTTATTCATCCAGTATGTCTTGATTTGGATAATTCTTTTTATAATTTAAATAATTTTCCTTCAGAGTTAATGTTTCAGACTTTTTTAATTGATGAAAAGAATAAGGTTCTTGCAATAGGTAATCCAATACATAATTTTAAAGTTAAGATGTTATATTGGGATATTATAAAGGGAGAAGCAGTAGCTTCGAAACATAAAGAACGAGAAGTTGAGAAAACTCAAATAGGCATTGATAATACATCGGTTTGGTTAGGAAATTTTAATTGGAAAGAAGAGCAAAAAGTGACGTTTAAATTAGAGAATAAAGGAGATATTCCTTTATTAATAGAAAATGTGACTACTTCTTGCGGATGTACTTCTGTGGATTATGATAAGAAACCTATGCGTAAAAATGAAATTATGTTTTTGAACGTGAAATATAAAGCTGAACATCCAGAATATTTGGATAAGACAATAATTGTATATTGTAATGTAGATTCTTCTCCTATTAGATTGAGGATATGGGGAAATGCAGTAGAAAATTTGTAAGTGAATATATCTTTTTATCGAAAATATAATTGAGTTAAGAATGGATATACATTTCTCCGTGATCTAAAATTGATATTATGAAAATAATAAGATGCCTGCTGCTATTTGTAGTGTTAATAAGTTGCCAATGTTCTCATATGGAAAATTCACAGATAACGATGTGTAATCCCATCAATCTGGATTACCGTTTTTCCGTGGATAATGTATCTAGACGGGATGGCGCACATCCCTGCATTATATTATATAAAGATGAATACTATCTTTTTATGTCTGATGCCGGTGGTTATTATCATTCAAATGATCTGCTTCATTGGAATTTTATTTCTACTAATCTTCCTGTGGAAGAGAATGCTCCCACGGTTGTGAACATAGAGGGTGAGCTATATTTTACAGCATCGGGAACTAGTGCGATCTATAAAACCGATAATCCTATCAACGGACAATGGGAAGTGGCGGTTGATAGTTTGCCTTATCATGTTACAGAACCTATGCTTTTTTACGATGAAGGCAGATTGTTTTTATACTCAGGATCAGGAAACTCGGTTCCCTTAACTGGAGTAGAACTTGATCCCAAAACTTTCTTTCCTAAAGATTCTCCCCTTCCTCTTATTGTAAGTGATAAAGAAAAAAATGGATGGGAGGTAGCAGGTGATTATCATACTTGGAAGGATCTTAGTTTGTGGATAGAAGGAACATGGATGACTAAGTATAATAATAGGTATTATTTGCAATATGCATCTTCCGGAATACAATTTAAAGGCTCAAATGAAGGAGTTTATTTGTCTGATAATCCTTTGGGACCGTTTACATTAGCAAAGCATAATCCTTTTGCATATAAGCCAGAAGGATTTATCAACGGGGTAGGGAATGGTTGTGTCTTTCAGGATAGATATGGAAATTATTGGTATGCCGGAACGATAGCCGTAACAGCTAAATGCCTGTTTGAACGGAGGGTGTCTTTATATCCGGTGTTTTTTGATAAAGATAGTGTAATGTATGCCTATACCGGTATGGGAGATTATCCGATGCTTATCCCTGATAAGAAGATAAGTACTCCACAAGAACTTTTTCCGGGATGGATGCTGCTATCCTACAATAAAGTAACGCGGGCCTCTTCTGAGTTAAGGAAATATCCGGCGTGTTGTGCTGTTGATGAGAATATCCGGTCATGGTGGAGTGCCGGTACCGGAGATAAAGGAGAGTATTTGTCAGTTGATTTGGGTGAAGAATGTGAGGTTTATGCGATACAAGTAAATTTTGCGGATCATGATGCCGATGTGGTAGGGCATAACGATAGCATTTGTTATCAATATTATTTAGAGCAGTCGGATGACGGTAAGAAATGGGAGATGTTGAAGGATAAATTTTCTAACACAGTAGATGCACCACATGATTACTTTCAATTAGAGAAACCGATAAGAAGCCGCTATTTTAGAATAATGAATATCCATTGCTTTTCGGGGAAATTTTCCATTTCCGGTTTCCGTGTATTTGGAAAAGCAGGCAAGCTTCCGCCTGAGGAAGTAAAGTCTTTCCGGGTCATTCGTGATGAAACGGATCGGAGGAATGTGACGATAAAATGGAAAAAAATGGTAGACGCTGTGGGATATAATATACGTTATGGTACATCGCCAGATAAATTATATCATAATTATATGGTATATGGAGATACGGAGGTAACCATTCGGAGTTTACATACCGGACAGATGTACTACTTTACCATAGATAGCTTTAATGAGGGTGGCATCACTTATAACAGTAAAATAGAACAGATTTTATAATGTATAACCATATTGATAGAATGAAAAGAATTACTGTATATATATCCTTGCTCAGTTTGTTGATAGTTGGTTGCAAAAAAGCTTCTCTCCCTACTATTGATGAAATCCTGCAGAGTAACCCTTTGCTGGAAACAGTATTGCAGAAATATGAATCTGATTCATTAAAAAGGAAAGCTGCCGAATTTTTGATAGAAAATCTGCCTTATTATTATTCATATGAAGGAGAGTCGATGAAGTATTATCAAAAATTATACCAGCTTTTCGGAACAGGGCTATATACGCTCGAAGAGGCGCAGGATTCTGTCCGGAGTTTATATGGAGCAACTGCATTGAACCAATTAACCCCTACATCTGATATGGATATTTCCCCGGATTATCTGATAGATAATATAGAATGGGCATTCAGGGTATGGAAAGAACAGCCATGGGGGAAGAATGTATCTTTTACTGATTTTTGTGAATATATATTGCCTTACAGAATAAAGGATGAACCTCTAAAACCGTGGCGGGAGAAAATATATAAGAAGTTTAATCCTCTTTTAGACAGTATTAGAGGACTTCCGGAAGCCACTGATCCCCTGTTCGCTGCACGTGTCTTATTGGATTCCGTTTCTAAAATTCCGTTTTATTTCTCATCTTCCTTAGGATATGGACCTCATATAGGTCCTGATTTGGTAGAATGGAGCTCGGGTAATTGCCGTGAGTCAGCGGATATGTTAATCTATATATTCCGTGCGGTGGGAATTCCGTGCGGGTGTGATTATATGCCTTTACGCGGTGATGCGAATGTAGCTCATTTTTGGAATTTTATGTTAGACAAATATGGGGATTCCTATTATATGTATAAAGATAAAATGCCGGAACCGGTACGTGATTATTGGGGAATAAGGTCTAAGATATATCGTCAAACATTCAGCTTGAACAGAGATATGACAGAGAAAATAAAAGGTAATATAGAAGAAGTATATCCGATTTTTCGCTATCCGACTTTTCTGGATGTAACTCATCTTTATAGTGGAAAAAATGCACGGACTTTGGCTATTCCGCGCGATAAACTTCTGCAAGATATATCTGATGATGAGATTATTTATTTATGTGGTGCTTCGCAGATGCAATGGACGCCTTTGGCATATGCCTATCCTACGGGAGATGACATTATTTTTGATGACGTGGAAGGTATGGTTGTTTTTCAATTAGCAATTTATAAGTCCAACGAACTTATTCCTGTTTCCGAACCGTTTGAATTTAATAAAGACACAGGAGGCATTCATTATTTTCATGGATCGGAAGAGCCGGAAGAGGTTAAGCTTCTGAATAAATATCACCAGTTTATTGAGTCTTTTCCCAGACGAATGGTTGGTGGAACTTTTGAAGGGAGTAATCATGCGGACTTTATTCCGAGCGATACTTTATTTATAATAAAAGACTATCCTTTGCGTTTGCATAATGTGATAAGGTTGAATCATACAAAATCTTATCGTTATTATCGTTATTTCGGACCTAAATATGGTTATTGCAATATCTCTGAAGTATCTTATTATCTGGACCAGCAAGATACTTGTAAACTGGAAGGTAGGTTATTGGGCACAAGTAATGGAAAAGAGGGTGATGCAGAGCATGATTATTCTAATGTTCATGACGGAGACCCTTATACTTCGTTCAATTATTATTTGCCGACAGGTGGATGGGCAGGGCTTGATTTCGGGAAACCGTTATGTGTAAAAAAGATAATTTTCACTCCTCGAAATCGGGATAATTATGTCCGGAAAGGCGATAGATACGAACTCTTTTACTCTTCAGCTGGAAAGTGGATATCTGTTGGAACGCAGATTGCAGCATCTGATTCATTGCTTTATACTGTTCCGAAAGGTGCTTTATTGTACTTGAAGAACCATACCCGGGGGAAGGATGAGAGAATTTTTGAATTAAGAGATGGAATACAGCAATATTGGTAATTATAGTATGAGTAAGTTGAAAAAAGTATTAACTATGTTAGAGGATTTGATGTTTCTTATATTTTGCTTTTGGGTTTCTCTCTTTTTTTTACAATTATTTTGCTATACTTCCTTTAGGATACCTTCGAACTCTATGGAACCGGCATTGAAGGATGGCGACCGGATATTAGTTAATAAGATGATAAAAGGGGCTCGCCTGTTCGATGTGTTTGCAGCCTTGGATAATGAGGATGTCACTATCCACCGGATGCCCGGATGGGGGAGTTTCAAGAGAAATGATATACTGGTTTTCAATTTCCCTTATCGGATGAATCGTTGGGATAGTGTCCGGATGGATGTGATGCAGTATTATGTAAAGCGGTGTGTCGCCCTGCCGGGGGATACATTGGAGATTCGTGGGGGATTTTATAAAGTACGCGGTTGTGATGAACAGTTGGGAAACTACGATGCCCAGCAATATCTGGCGAATCTGAAGCATCCGGAACAGCATGGCATTGTAGTAGGTACATTTCCGTATGACAAACAAATAGGCTGGACCATCCGTGAGTTCGGACCTTTGCCGATTCCCAAGAAAGGTCAGATAGTAATGATGAACCGTACGAATTGCCTTTTATACAGGCAGCTGATAGGTTGGGAACAGAAGAAGAAACTACGTGTAAAAGACGGACAGGTAGTATTGGGGGACAGTGTGATTACCCAGTATCGCTTTAAAAAGAACTATTATTTTGTCTCCGGTGATAATATGGCTAATTCACAGGATTCAAGGTACTGGGGAATGTTGCCTGAAGAATACATTGTAGGTAAGGCTACCCGTATTTGGTATTCGGAAGATAAATTTACGGAGAAACCCCGTTGGGATAGGATAATGAAAAAGATTAAATAATATATGATTGATAAAAGGAAGTTTTAGTGTTAAATGTAATTTTGTACATATTGCTGTTTTTCTGTCCAAAATGGTTGAAAATAGTTCTTTTCCCCTTTTCATATATTGAAAAATGTCATTAATTTGCAGCCATGAACTGAAAATGAAAATTGTTTTTTAATAGTGATTGTAGTGGTCTCTTTTGTAATATCTAAGATGATGAAGAAATTTGTTTGGTTACTGATGTATCTGTTTTTTCTTTCTTGTGGACGAAATTCGAATATGTTATATACATTCGAGAAATCAGGGAGTAATCGTGGAGAGCTTGAGCTTTTTCTGTCATATTATTCTAATAATAGACAGAAAAAGCAAGCAGCAGAGTTTCTGATTTCCGGAATGTCTATCAAACATCATTATAGTGGAGGGTTAATAGAGAAATATGATACCATTTTCCATTTGTATGATTCACTTAATAGAGTCGGGGTGATTGAAGGTGATCCATTAATAATTTCCAATACATGGAACTCGTTAGAACGTTGTTATGGTAGACTTGTAAAATCCAATGTGGAAAAGAAATGGGATTGTCAATCATTAAGTGCGGACTTTTTAATTGATAACGTAGAACAATCATTTTCTGCATGGAAGTCTGTTCCTGATTATGTGAGTAAAGATTTTAAAGACTTTTGTGAGTTTGTACTGCCTTATAAATCGAATGATGAAGTTCCGGAAAAACATAAAGAACGGTATTTTAAGGAGTTTGTTCATTTGCGTGATACAGCAAAAAATGTGGTGGGATTACTGTTGGGGTTAAATAGAGAACTTTATTATAATCAAGGTTTTCGTAATAGTAATATTTTGTGGAAATATCCGCTAACGTTTCCTGTAAGCAAAATGGACATGGCTCATCGTGGAGCTTGTCGTCATACTGTCGCACTTTATACTTGGATAATGCGTGCATGTGGTTTGCCTGTAGCTGTTGATTTTGTCAAGTCGTGGGGGAATCGTAGTCAAGGGCATGAATGGAATGTATTAATGCTAGATAGTGGACGTATTTTCCCTTTTGATTCATTTGGGATAAATAGATTAGAGTTTGCATATAAACCGGCTAAAATATTTCGTAGAATGTATTCATTAAATAATATTTCAGAAGAAATACCTTCATTAAAAGATGTACCAGGTTGGTTGTTATGCTCAGATGAAATGGATGTTACTTCTCAATATGGTGATACCTACGATATATCTATACCTTGTATTTATCCATGGACTGGAGATTACTCTAAGAAACACGGTATTATTTGCGTATTTGATAATAAAAAATGGAAACCTGTTTATTGGGGAGAATATAAGAACGATAAAATGACTTTTTTGCGTATGATGGGTGATGTTTGTTATATGGCTGCATATTATGATAATGGAAAAATTGTTCCGGCAACTTCTCCGTTTATTTTGCAAAAGGATGGGAAGGTTAGGTATTTAACTATTGATAAACAGAATTGTAAGGATATGATTTTGAAACGAAAGTATCCGCGATTTAAAAGAATGGATCTGCTGGCAATGTCAATTCGTCGGGGAATAATTGAGGGAGCTAAGGACAAACAATTTTCTGATAAAGATATATTGCTTGATATAGCAAAAGAACCAAAGGATATTACAGACATGCAGATAGTAGCTACAAAGAAATATAGGTATGTTCGGATACGTCCTGTTATATATCGCACAGGAGATATTGCTGAAATAGAGTTCTTTGGTAAGAAAAATTTAGATGGACCAGAACAAAAATTAACAGGACGAATATTAGGAAGCCCGATTTTGTCTTCAAATGATGCACATCCATATACGTATGCTATGGATAATGATTATGATACATATTTTAGTAAACCAAAGAATGAAGACGGCTATGTAGGACTTGATTTAGGGACTTCATATTATATAACTCGAGTACGTCTGTGTCCTCGGAGTGATGGAAACTTTATTGTGGATGGACATACATATGAATTGTGTTATTGGGATGAGGGGAAGTGGATAAGTGCAGGCAAGAAAGTCGCCCAAGACATAACAATAGAGTTTAATGATATTCCACGAAATACATTTTATATTCTTCATGATTTGACAAAAGGAAAAGAAGAAAGAATCTTTACGTATGAGAATGGACTGCAGGTTTGGTGGTAAGAATTGATTACTGAAACACAATATTAATCATTGAAAAATTAGAAACATGAAAAAGAAAATTTTGTATGGTACTGTAATTATGGCAGTTGCTGTAATGGCATTTTGTAATTTTGCGTTTGTGAAAAATAGCAATTGTGCTATTGCTGAAATTACATTGTTAAATGCAGAAGCATTAGCTGAAACCGAATGGAATGACTGGACGCAATGGTTAAGTCAAGGATTTACCAAGGATGAAAGAGAAATAGTTCGTCCTTGTCCTTCAGATCAATCTTCGAGTGGTAATGGTAGCATTTCTGTTGGTGGAAATTCAGCATCAGGTGGCGGAAGTCACAGTCAAACAAATCCAACAGGAAGATATGATATTGCTTGTGGATATGGAAGTGTGAATTGTTCTCCTGTGAAGTGTTAAAATAAACGTATGGGTTTCAGTAAAAAGGATGGGGTAACTAAAAAGAATGAAAGGTTACTTTTACTATTAAAATAGATCTTTGCAGATAGAATATGTAACATTTTCATTCTTTTTAGTCAACTCCTGCTCTTTTTTCCGTATTTAATTTTAAATATTTATGTTATACAGATATACTCTAATATTAGTTGTATTGTTTTTAATAAGCTGTACTGGTAAGAAGGAAAGAGGTAACTTGCGTTATTCTCAAGAACAAATTGATTCATTATGTCTTGATTCTACAAAAGAGTTGAAAGCGGATGTTTCACGGATAGTTTCTATTAATTTAAATCCTTTTCTTAAAGAGAAATCATTTGATTTCAGTTCTCATGTGCAAAAAGTTCATTTTGTACCACTTGCAACTACTGATGAAAGTCTTATAAGTGATATATATAAAATAGTTTTGACGGATTCTATGATTTATGTTTTTGACGATTTTAAAGGAGGAGGAATTGTTATATTTAATAGAGAAGGGAAATTTATTAGAAGGATTAAACATGGAGAGGGACCAGGAGAACTTTATAGATTGAATGATATATCTTATGATAAAGAAAATAAGGAGTTGTTAGCGTATCAACCTCCTTTTTTACAGTTTTACACATCTACTGGTAATTATCTTAGGCAAATGAGATTACCGTTTGGATTTTATAATTTCTCTGTTATTCCAGAGGGGTATATGTTTAAAACATTCGATTCGTCAGGAAATGAACATTTGGGTTCGAGGAGAGATAACACATTACTAATTACTGATAAGAATTTTAAATTAAAATGTGCTGGTATTCGTTCATCTACAACTAATATTTGTTATGGAGGATATAGTTATTTGTACTTGAATGGTGCTGTCACTATGATTACACACAATTATAACGATACGATTTATTGTTATGAGAATAAAACTGGTAAATTTGAAGCGGCTTATGTTATGGATTATCATGATAAAAAAATACCAGATGAACAATTGAAAAGTTATCTTCAGATGAATAGGAGAGATTTCTTTAAGGCTCTGTCTCAAAATAATAATTATTATTTTATAGGTGAGTATTTGGAAAATAATACTCATCAGGTTTTCTTTCTGCGTAATGATTATAGTGGGCTGCAGACAGTTGTTTATCGGGATAAGAAAACAGAAAAACTAATAGGAGGAACTAATGCCGATGTTTCTTTAACTGAAATTCCTGCAGTAGCTTTTCCAAAGACCGCTTATGGTGATTGGTTTATATCTGTTCATTATCCAAATGCAAATGATCATCTACTATTAAAGAGTTCTATCTTAACGAAGGAAGATAAACAAACAATTTTAAACTTGAAAGAAGATGATAATCCGATTTTGGTTTTCTATCAATTAGATGATTTTTGAAATATGAATAAGTGCAGATTCTTTTTCCTAATAATATGTATTTTGTTAGGAGTAAACATATATATGTTGATAGCCTTTCAACAGTATAAGAAAAATGTTACAATACAAATGGAGTCGTTACTGAAAGGTACAGACAAATTAATCTCTTTCCGTACGAATATGGTAGCGGATATCGAGAATTGTAATGTCCGGTTGAAAGATATTGTTGTTAGAGATTCTTTGAGTAATATTCGATATTTAAGTGATTTTTTTAAGCATGGACAAAAGGAGATAATTTTGTGTAGATTTTCAGAAACAAATTGTGAGAGCTGCATAAATTATTCTATTAGGACATTGCTCCAACGAAGCAACGTTATTGGCAATGATAATATGTTATTTTTAGGAACTTACCGCAATAATAAGTTGTTTAATAGGCAGAAGGTTTTTTATGGGATTGATACATTAAATACTGTAAATACGGCTGAATTTCAATTGCCTGCCGAAAGTTTTGGATATCCATATTACGTAATTGTAGACAGCACATTGCAGGTTCTTAAGACTTTCGTTCCTAATAAGGGTACTCCTTTGTTGGACAATGAATGTATAGACTTGATATGCAAGCGATTTTTTAGTTTAAAAGATGAACTATTGTAAAAGGGCATGATATGCAAATGAAGAATAGATGGTTATTTCTGGAAATTGTGTGGTATAAAATTATGAATATATTCTTTATAGCATGTTGTAGTGTATTATTATTTTTGCTGTTACAAATTTTTTGTTTTACAAGTTTCAGAATACCTTCGGATTCGATGATGCCTATTCTTCAAAATGGTGATTGTGTTTTAGTGAATAAATTGATACAAGGTCCTCGGATCTTCAATATATTTGTAGCACTACGAGGCGAGGAGGTGGACATTTATAGAATACCGGGATTAAAAAATTTGAAGCGAAATGATGTGATTGTTTTTAATTATCCTTATATGGATAAATGCAAAGACAGTATTCGGTTGGATGTCATGCAATATTATATAAAACGTTGTATTGGTTTGCCGGGAGATACTTTAGAAATTAGGAATGGGTTTTATAGGGTATGTGGAGTTACAGAGCAATTAGGTAATATTCAATCGCAAGAGTATATTTCTAGTTTGGATAATCCTAGAGAAAAGGGAATTCCTACGACAGCATTTCCCTATGATAGACGTTTGGGATGGAGTATTAAGGAGTTTGGACCATTACCAATTCCCAAAAATGGGCAAACTGTGAAGATAAATCCTATTAGTTACTTGTTATATAAAGAATTAATAAGCTGGGAACAAAAGAAGGTATTGAGATTGCAGAAAGGTTGTGTGTTATTGGGGGACAGTGTGATTACCCAATATCGCTTTAAAAAGAACTATTATTTTGTCTCCGGTGATAATATGGCAAATTCACAAGATTCAAGATACTGGGGGATGTTACCTGAAGAATACATTGTAGGTAAGGCTACCCGTATTTGGTATTCGGAAGATAAATTTACGGAGACCCCCCGTTGGGACAGAATTATGCAGAAAATCAAATAAAGAACGAAAATAAAGTTGGAATTGATGCGGATGACACAGAAGAATATGGCGGATATGATAACTCTTACAGGGGTTGCGGCAATCTTGAGCGTAGCAGTTTTTGCTACTTCTAATGATATTCCTGTCGGTGAAATGGCATATCAAAAACTATGGTTGGGACGCATGCTTTTTGTTTTCGTCGTTTGCTGTCTATTATCCTTTTGTCTGAATAGAAAAAACTATTTGTCTTTTCCAACCATCGTGACGTGGGTATTGATTATATTGGGAGGAATGGAAGCCGTATGGGGATTGAGGCAGATATACGGCTTGGCTGCTTCCAATCACTCTTTATATGCACTTACGGGCTCTTTCTATAATCCGGGACCTTATTCGGGATATTTGGCGATGATATTCCCACTTTGCTTGTATGAATGGCTAAACTTGAAAGAAAAAACAGAACGTACATGGGCGGAACAGGGAAAATATTATGTGACATTGGTAGTTATGCTGTTGATTCTTTGTGTACTGCCTGCCGGAATGAGCCGTTCGGCATGGATTGCTGCCGCAATATCTGCCACATGGGTATATGGGATGCACGCTTCGTGGGGAAGCAAATTAAAGGAATTTGGGCGAAAATATAAGAAAAGGGTGGTACTGGCTTGCATTGCAGGCAGCGTTATAATCATAGTGGCAGGTTATGCTCTTTTTCAGCTAAAAGCTACTTCTGCCAATGGACGCTTGTTCATGTGGAAAATTAGTAGTATGGCTATTGCCGAAAGTCCTGTTATAGGACATGGGACAGAAAGTTTTGTCTCGGCCTATGGCAGAGCGCAGGAAGATTATTTCGCCAACGGAGAATATTCGGAAACGGAAGAATTGGTGGCAGGAAGTCCGGAATATGCTTTTAATGAATATCTGCAAGTAGCGGTGGAATATGGGATTCCTTTCTTATTGGCTGTCTCGTTGGTAATTGTATTTTGTTTTTGGAAGGGGAGTAGCGAAGGGAGAATAGGTATTTGTGGAGGAGTAATTTCATTTTTGGTATTTTCCTTTTCTTCTTATCCGATGCAGATTCCCGGATTTGCAGTGACATTTTATTTGCTGTTGGCGGCTTGTGCTATCGGGCGCTCTAAAGTAATATTATTCCTTTTTATTTCGATGATGGCTCTATTGGGAGCGTATTATTGGAACAATAATCAATATGCTGCGTGTAAGGATTGGTATCGTAGTAAGATGCTCTATAATATAGGAGCTTATCAGTCCGCTAAAGAAGACTACGGGAAGCTATACCCAGAATTAGCGAATCGTGGGGCATTTCTCTTTGAATACGGATATTCTCTTCATAAATTGAAAGAATATGATAATTCGACAAGGATATTGGAGGAAGCAATGGCGCATAGCAATGATCCTATGATTCTGAATATCATCGGCAAGAATTATCAGGCATTAGGAGAATATAAGAAAGCAGAAGAGTACTTGATACGGTCTACGCATCGGCTTCCGGGACGGATTTATCCCTATTATCTGTTGGCGAAACTTTATGCGGAACCGGAATGTCGACAACCAGAGAAGTTGAAGTATGTGATTGAAGTTGTTTTGACAAAAGAGCCGAAGGTCCAATCGACAGCAGTTAAAGAGATGAGAGAGGAAATTAAAAAGTTTAGGTGCATACAGGAAAAATATTAAATGTTTAACTATAAAATAAGAATGATGTATGGAAAATAAGAATTATTTAAAAATGATCTTAGGAGGTATGCTGGCAGTAATGATTACTTATAATGTTTATCATGCTTCTGATAAAAAATCACTTCCCGACTTACTATTAGCTAATATTGACGCCTTGGCAAATAGTGGTGAGAACGATGATAAAACCTGGACAGCTCCTAGAACAATTCCATGTGATTATCAACATGGTCCTTGGCACACAGCAAGTATTGAAAGGATATGCGAATTTTGTGTGACTCCCAACTCTTGTACTCCCAGAGCATGTGGAGAGTAATTCTAATTGCCATGAATAAATATATTGCTTTTATTCTGATGACAGGTTGTTTCTTTTCTTGTACTCATACTCATACCGGAAAAGATAAAATTGTTTCTTCCATTGTAGAAGAAGGAGTAATATCGTCATCTGTACCTCAGAAGTTAACAGTCCGTCTAACTGAGGATATCTATGATCGATTGGAGACGGTACTGCAACCAGTGTCTTATGTAAAATTATCGAATACTCCTTTGCTTGGACGTATTAAAAAAGTGTGTATTATAGACGAGCATATTTTTGTTTGGGATGTTGCTTCGGGTATTGTGTGTTACGATATGTCTGGAAAGTTCTTGTTTCTACTAAATGCAAGGGGGCAGGGGCCGGGAGAGTATACAGATATAAGTGCTTTTACGATAAATACCCATTTGAAAGAACTGGTAATATATGATAATGCCAAACAGACATTAATGTTCTATTCTGCAAAAAACGGCAAGTTTTTAAGAAGTGAGCAATTCAATAAACCTGCGCCTACTGAGATGGCTTATTTTGGTGGATACTTCTTGTATAACAATCGTCTTCATCGGAACTATCAGGATGACGTCTCTTTGCATTATTCTTTGTTGGCATCTAAAGATGGCATTCATATAGACCACCGTTATTTTAAACATCAAGAAAGAGAAGAACAGTATCCGTTTTCAGTTTCGATGCGTAACTTGCATGATAATTATTCTAAATTGTACTATTGTAGGGATTTTGATAATATTATCTATCAGGTTGATGAAGATAGTGTTATTCCACGTTTTCAAGTTGAGTTGCCTCAACCTGTGCCGAATTCTAAGATAGAAGAAAGACCCGATGAAATGAAATTATTGCGTTCTGGGTATTCTCTGGGTATAACAGATATATATCAACAGGGTGGATTATTATCTTTCCGTTTTATCAAGGATGGAGCTATTTTGTCTTGTCTGTATGATATTAAAGAAAAGAAGCAAATTTGTTGTGCAAAAAGAATAAAGTTCTTTGATTCTTCTTTTGTTGATACGATTGATGGAGTTTATAAGGATTGTTTTTATAGCATATTGACTCCGGAATATATTGGTTATGCTCTTTCTGAAAATCCTGAGGAATTTTCGGACTTTTTTAAAGAATATGATGAACAGGATGATAATCCGGTCATTGGCTTTTATAAGCTTTCAACGAATATGTAATGTGCTATTTGATGGTCAAGCCTAGTTCGTATAGGTTAAATAGTATATATTGTCTTTGGGCTGTACTTTAATTTTGAGTAAACTTATATTTAATAAATATGGAGAATAGATATGAAAAAACACAATTGTTGTAATATGTGGATATTATGTTGCTTGATTATGGTAACCTCTTGCTCTGACAAGAAAAATAGTGCTGATGAACAGGAGAAAGGAGTGACCACCGTTCTTCCTGACACAAAGAATGAAGTTACCACCCAGATTCTGAAGAAGCGTAATTTTGACCATGAGCTGGTAAGCAACGGCAAGGTGAATGCCCGTAGCAAAGCCGATTTGCGTTTTGAAACGGGTGAAGTCATTGCCCGTATTTATGTGAAGA
>CAPAOL010000018.1 GCA_948579315.1 uncultured Phocaeicola sp. | reverse complement strand
CTCTTGCCAAGTCCTTCAGAGAATTATTAAATCGACGGAGAGCGGACTGATATTCCCGGTAACCTCTTTCATCTGTCCGTTTTTTATCCCCACGAAGAATATCGAACAGATAATCCGGACAGTCAGGATGAGAATTTTCCTTGCTACGAAGCTGATTTATCATTTCCTTTGCAGTATTCAGCACTTCCACACTCATAGGGGTTTTGGTTTTGATACGATTGTATCGCAACACATTCTGATCGAGTGCCGATTTCTCCAGATGAGCTAAATCTGCAAACGACATGCCACAAAATTGAAACATCAGGGCGGCAATAGCTTGCGTACGGCGTAAACGTTCCGATTTGGGATCTTCATACAAAAGCTTATGCAATTCCGTAGCAGGCAAAGCCTTCTTTTGCCAGACATCCACGCCTGTATAGACATCATGAAACAGCCGCGGAATATAAGGCGCACTGCCTGCTTCCACTCCCCGATTGTAAATACTACGAAGCATACGCATGTACGTAGAAATCGTATTGAGCTTCAAGCCACACTCGTAAAGATACTGACCGTAACGTCGTAAACGCTCGCGGGTGATCTGCCTGAACGACACATTAGACGTGCCGCAAAATTTGCTGAAAGAAAAGATGGCATTCTTGTAGACATGCGCCGTAGAATACCGTCCCTCCTTCCGCAAACGACCGATGTAGGATTCCGCACACCGGCTAAATCCATTTTTGTTCATCATTTGCATCACTAATTATTTTTTAGATTATTAACCTATAAAAAAATATCCGGATGCTCACCAAAGGACATCCGGATACCACTCTCTTTCTACCTTTTAACTAATTACCTCTCTGAATAGTTTGCCAGATTGTAACATACCGGCTTCGTGCTATTACCTACGCGGTAGATACCGAACTTAAAGTAATAACCATCATCGTCGTTACGTCCAATCATGATTTTCTCATTGTCCACAATATGTTTACTAACTTTTTTCCCTTTTTCCTGATAGTCCATCTGTACATCAAGCATACCTGGCTTTACAATTGTTTCCGCCTCTTTGCCATAGACCGTCCAATCGATATGAATACGGAAGGTAATCCAACAATCTTTCGGAAAATCGGCAAAAGGCATTTTGTAAGCAATGGTCGATGCTTTATATGTAGATGTCACTGGTTTCATAACCGGTGTCTTTCCCGGATTTGCGTTGCAACGGTCGTCTTTATCTGTCAGCCATTTACGGTCGGAGTTTGTTTTAATATAGAACCATCCGCCGGAAAATCCGAATGCCAATGGAGGATAGCCACCTTGTTCCACCAGCCATCCGTTCGCCTTTCCGGCTTGATAAACAGGATTGCCTTGTTGGTCTTTCACCGGATTACCTTGCTTGTCCAGCTTGGGTTTCTTTTCGTATCCCATGTTTTTCTTAAAAATAGTAGTCTTGTCCAGTACCATGAACTCATCTGCTGTCAGTTTCTTCACTTCACCCTGTGGAGTCTGTACCAAGGTACGATCCGGCATTCCATGCCATTGAGCAAAAATGGTGGAAACATCACTGCCTAACGTAGAAGGAATATATACCGAAAACTCATAATCGCGGGAAGCACCTTGCGGACAAATACCTTTTCCATGATGATATACAGTTTTCATTATTTGCGCTTTCTTATATGTATCGGCTGGCTTGCCTTTGAAATCATCGGAAGTTGCATAACAATAAGAAAATTCCGCACGCCCCTTTGTTTCCCCCGCTGCATATCCGGACAATGTGTTATCATCTTCTTTCAATTCAAAACGATAAGAAGGTTTTCCGTTGAACATAAGGTTGAAATCACGTTGAATGGCATGCGTTTTTTTAGTTCCGACTGCTACCCAGCAACCATCTATAATCTGATTGACACATGCCGAATCTGCCTGTACATTTACACGCTCGGTCAGTGGCACCAAAGTATGTGTTTCTATAGCCGGACCGGGTTTCTCGACTTGTTCAGCCATCGCCGTGCATCCTAATGCCAGCACGCAAATAATAAAAACGTTTTTCTTCATTCTATTCGGTATTAAATTTGTTGATGGTGCAAAAATACGAAAGGCAGCCGATGAGGTTGCCTTTCGTTTGTCTAAAATGTTTTCACATTTGTGTAATTTTGCTGTCAATACCCTCCTGGAAGCTTAATTGGGCGCTTCATCGTTCAAATTTTCTTCAAGCATATCTACTTTCCGTATACTCATTTTTCCATCGGCGGTGATCGTTATAGAAAGCGGCATATACAAATCTGTCTGCGGATAACAAACACTTGCGGCATATACAATGCCCTGCGGAGTGGTCTTGTCGTATACAAGACCTTCCAATATAGATTTCGAGAGAAATTTCGCATCGACTACGGATGAAAAATCATTCTTGGTAAATGTCTTGTTCAGTACCGTTTCGTTACCGCGTGTCAGGCGCAGCACTATTTTATTGTCGACATAAGTATCTCCCATCTCGTTTGTCACATGAGGCAGACTTTCGTCCGGAGTACGTGAAACAAAAGAATGATACTCTTTTCCTTTGAACTTAAAGTTTGTTTCGCTCTTAGACGTCTGCATACGTTGCAATCCGTGAGCATCTATACTGTCTATTCTTGCCAGCAGCGACTGGTTATCTGTTCCTTTTTTACCGCCACATGCACTTACCGCCACTGCCAACGGCAATAAAAGCCAATAAACTAGTTTTCTCATACGTAAGTTTTCTGTTTATAAATAGACGGCAAAGGAACAAAAAGAGCGGGATATTTACAAGTGTAACCGATATTTTTCTTACATTTGAAGATTTGATACCTGAAAATAAAAATGAACATGAAACACCTCAAACAGTTATTAGCTGTATTTTTGATGGGCGCCGCCTGCACTATGCAAGCGCAACGCAGTGAGGCACTGCTGGAAAAGAACTGGAAATTCAGTAAAGGAGACTTTAAAGAGGCTAGTCAGCCGGAGTTCAATGACACTAAATGGGAATCGGTTGTTATTCCACACGACTGGGCGATTTTTGGTCCATTCGACATGAACAATGATCTTCAGAATGTGGCAGTGACACAGAACTTTGAGAAAAAAGCTTCCTTGAAGACAGGACGTACCGGTGGGCTTCCTTACGTAGGTACCGGATGGTATCGTACCTGTTTTGACGCCCCTGCCGACAAAGAAGTGACACTACTTTTTGACGGTGCCATGAGTGAAGCGCGTGTCTACATCAACGGAAAAGAAGCTTGTTTCTGGCCTTTTGGCTACAATTCTTTTCACTGTAATGTGACTTCTTTATTGAATAAAGATGGTAAAAACAATACGCTTGCCGTGCGTTTGGAAAACCGTCCGCAATCTTCGCGCTGGTATCCAGGAGCAGGTTTGTATCGCAATGTACACCTGATTGTGACTGACAAAATCCATGTGCCTGTATGGGGAACGCAAATCACAACTCCTCACGTCAGCAAAGATTTTGCAGCCGTACGTCTCCAAACGAAGATAGACAATACCAGTGAGAAAACAGCCATCCGTGTAGAGACGGAAATTCTTTCTCCGGAAGGTAAAGTTGTTACCCGCAAAGAGAATACAAGCCGCATCAATCACGGACAGCCTTTTGAACAAAATTTTATTGTAAACGCGCCCGAACTCTGGTCGCCGGAAAGTCCGTCGCTTTACAAGGCTGTCTCTAAAATTTATGCGGATGATAAACTGGTAGATACTTACACCACACGTTTCGGTATCCGCAGCATTGAATATATTGCCGACAAAGGGTTCTACCTGAACGGGGAACACCGCAAATTCCAGGGTGTATGTAATCACCACGATTTAGGTCCGTTGGGTGCCGCTATCAATGTAGCAGCACTGCGTCATCAGCTTACACTATTGAAAGATATGGGATGCGACGCAATCCGTACTTCTCATAATATGCCGACTCCCGAACTAGTTGCGTTGTGTGACGAAATGGGATTTATGATGATGATCGAACCGTTCGACGAATGGGACATTGCCAAATGTAAAAATGGTTATCACCGCTACTTCGATGAATGGGCGGAACGTGATATGATAAATATGCTCCATAATTACCGGAATAACCCTTGCGTCGTTATGTGGAGTATCGGCAACGAAGTACCGACTCAATGCAGTCCTGTCGGTTATAAAGTGGCCAAATTCCTACAGGATATCTGCCATCGTGAAGATCCTACCCGTCCTGTCACTTGCGGAATGGACCAGGTGACTTGTGTACTTGCCAACGGATTTGCAGCAATGATTGACATTCCGGGACTTAATTACCGTACGCAACGCTATCAGGAGTCATACGACCAACTCCCTCAGAATCTGATTCTGGGAAGCGAAACGGCTTCTACCGTCAGCTCACGCGGCGTGTACAAGTTCCCGGTGGAGGATAAGAAAGGGGCAAA
Organism: uncultured Phocaeicola sp.; assembly: GCA_948579315.1. Lineage (GTDB taxonomy): Bacteria > Bacteroidota > Bacteroidia > Bacteroidales > Bacteroidaceae > Phocaeicola. The sequence continues at coordinate 53,844 of CAPAOL010000018.1, read as the reverse complement.
ATATGAAGATCATCAATGCTCTTCATACGATGTGGAAGTTTGTCCCTGGTCGAATATTCCGGACGAGGACTTTGCATTAGCTGACGATCATCATTGGACCATCGGACAGTTCGTATGGACCGGATTCGATTATCTGGGTGAACCGTCACCATACGATACGGATTCATGGCCTAACCACAGTTCAATGTTTGGTATCATCGACCTTGCCAGTTTACCTAAAGACCGCTATTATCTTTACCGTAGTGTATGGAACAAGGAAGCGGAAACTTTGCATATCCTGCCTCACTGGACCTGGCCGGGACGTGAAGGTGAAGTGACTCCCGTTTTTGTGTACACTAATTATCCTACTGCCGAATTGTTTATCAATGGCAAAAGTTATGGAAAACAAAGCAAGAATAATAGTTCGCTAAAGAACCGCTATCGTCTGATGTGGATGGATACAAAGTACGAACCGGGTGAAGTGAAAGTAGTAGCCTACGACAAAAACAGAAAAGCGGTGGCTGAAAAAGTAGTCCGTACTGCCGGAAAGCCTCATCACATCGAACTGGTAAGTAACCGTAACGAACTGACCGCAGATGGAAAAGACCTGGCTTATGTGACTGTTAAAGTAGTAGACAAAGACGGTAACCTCTGCCCTGCCGATAATCGTCTGATAAATTTCTCGGTAAAGGGAACGGGGAAATACCGTGCTGCCGCCAATGGAGATCCGACGAACCTTGAACAATTCCATCTTCCGAAGATGCATGCTTTCAATGGTATGTTGACAGCTATCCTGCAAGCCAGTGAAACTGCCGGAGAGATTGTATTTACAGCAAAAGCAAACGGAGTGAAAGCCGGAAATATTCGTATTCAGACGAAATAAGGTATACACTTCGGCATATAACAAACCTATCGGATTTCTTTACTGAAAAGAAGTCCGATAGGTTCTTCATACAACTATCTCCGCAACTTGCTCACTTGTGCTCAATAAAAGCGACGTTATAAGTACTCTAGCTAAATAGCTTTCCAGAAGGTCTGAAAATCACGATACCTGCCGTAGCAGACCAATTCGTCTCCTTCTTCCACTTTCTCATTTCCTGGTAATTCATTCTTTACATGAAGTTCGGTCAGAGAAATACCCAAGCAGTTGGTAACCTTATTCGCCCGTTTCAATCCTATCATTTTTAAATGAAACTCTTCATCCAAGTTTAGCTCGCTCACAAAATATCCTACAAATTTCTTCGGAACCGTGAACTTCACGACATAATAATCCTGATCGATACGGAATCCTTCCATGTTAGTACCGAAGTCAAGCAGTTGTACCAGGCTACGGGCAGCATCTTCTTCCGGAGTCAGAATTCGTTCCAGATCAAAAGCTTCAAGCACTGCTTTATGTACGGCATCAATAGCACGGGCAAAAATACGGGAAACCTTTTTCTGTTTCAACAAGGCAACGACTCGTATCGATGCACCAAAATTCTCTCCAATCGCTACAATAACTATATCCACACTATTTAATGGCAACACTGATAATGATTGTTCGTCAGTGGCATCAATGACAAAAGCTGTAGCAACCTTATCTTTGATGGAGTCTACACGACTGTCGCTTATATCCGCACCTATAATTTCGTGTCCCAAGGCGGACAGTTCTTCCGCCAACACATGACCGTAATTTCCTAAACCAATAATAATATACTTCATAGCTTTAGTTTATTATGATGTTATCACTCGGATAACGGTATTTTGTATTCTTTTTCTGTTTAACTATTCCCAGCATCAATGTTATCAGCCCCACACGACCAATAAACATCAACAAAGACACCAATAATTTGCTCGCGTCGCACAAATGAGGGGTCAGATTCAGACTGGACCCCACGGTACTAAGCGCAGAGACACATTCGAAAGTCAATGCCATAATGGAAACACCCGGTTCGAGTATGCTCAATGTGAAAATGAAAATAAATAAGACTCCCAATGACATGACTACTGTTGCATTGGAACGCCGGATTGAATCGTAAGACAATTCTCTGCCGAACACTTCCACTCGTTCAGTGCCACGCAATACGGCTACAAGATTCAGAACTACAACCGCAAAAGCATTCACTTTCACACCACCTGCCGTGGACTGTGATCCACCGCCAATCCACATCAGGAATATATAAACCAACAATGTCTGCACACTCAATGATGTCAAGTCGACACTGTTGAATCCGGCTGTTCGCGGACAAGCGGCATTAAAGAAAGCTTGTGTCCACTTATCTGCCACAGGCATACCGGCAAAAGAACCATTCCACTCAAAAGCAGCAATAGCCAATGTACCGATCAATAAAAGTAGGAAAGTCATGATTAACACGATTTTCGTATTCAGGTTATAGAGGTGCTGCATTTTATGCCGATCCAGTTTACGGGTACGAATCAATTTCCAGAAACGATGGAGGTGATACAATACAATATCCTTGAAATTGACAAGGATGGGGAAACCGATACCACCCAAAATAATCAATAGAGAAACGGTAATAAACAGCCAATTGTGGTTAGTCATCACCATCGGATTTCCTAAATTGCCGGAAAGCGTAGAAAAACCTGCATTACAAAAAGCCGAAATAGAATGGAAGGCAGCAAAACCCAACTCTCCTTCCAGGGTCATTCCCAACGTTCCGTGAATACTAAACCAAATCGAGACCATGCCAATCCCTTCAATCACTAAGGTGAAGCCTAATATATATAATAAAGTAGACAGCAAAGAGCTTAATGAATTGGAACTAACCATATCACGCACCACAAGCTGGTTATAAATGGAGGTATTCCCCATAAAGAACATGGCGAAGAAACTGGTTAATGTCATCACTCCCAATCCTCCAATCTGAATCAACAAGATAATGACAACTAATCCCGAAGTGGTGAATGTAGTGGACACATCTACCGGTACCAGACCTGTAACGCATACGGCACTGGTAGCCGTAAATAAAGCGTCTACCCAAGTGATACCATTTACCGTACAGCGCGGAAGCATCAACAACCCTGCCCCAATCAGAATAATAGCCATAAAACTGACTGCCAATATCAAAGACGGATTGGTACGCCGTCCTAACAGACGTACCAGCCCATTAGACAGATTGAGGAAAGAAAGGACTAACAATAACAGAAGATGATAAAACTTCCCATGTAAGAATTCCCAAATATACAAAATAGCTCCTTCTTCTTCCGGACGATGAAATATAACAGGCACTAACGTGAGATATAACAACCCGCTCAATATCCATGCCAATCGCCGGTATTTCTTTTTAGTATTCCGGTATTCCAGCGAGATATGTAAAGTTACATCAATCAGAAAGATAATCCAGACAGTTTTATACAATGTCTGCAAATTCGCCATTTCATCAATAGACAAGGGAAAGCCATGTTCATATACCACTCCGACAATCAATGATAAAGACGCCAGATAGGTAAGCGCTTCTACCAGCCCTAACAAGATACGTACATAGGGTTTTAGAAGTTTATTCTGATACAATAAAAACTTATGATAAATCTTCATATCATCTTTTTTAACAAGGTCGTACAAACTTAATTAAAATAACAATCAAATGCGATTCTTTGTTGACAAAATTTTCCGAATATTAAAAATTTGACTACTTTTGGCAACAGAAAACTAAAAAACCACAATATTATGAGTGAAAAAAGAAAACGGTATATTCTACCGGAAGAAGAAATTCCACATTACTGGTACAACATTCAGGCCGATATGGTGAACAAGCCTATGCCTCCGTTGCACCCGGGAACCAAACAACCGCTGAAAGCAGAAGATTTATATCCGATTTTCGCAAAAGAACTGTGTCATCAGGAGCTGAATCAGACAGATGCATGGATCGAAATACCGGAAGAAGTGCGTGAAATGTACAAGTACTACCGCAGCACTCCGCTGGTTCGTGCTTACGGTTTGGAAAAAGCACTCGGCACTCCGGCTCATATCTATTTTAAGAACGAAAGCGTAAGCCCTATCGGTTCGCATAAGTTGAACTCTGCATTGGCACAAGCTTATTATTGCAAAAAGGAAGGAGTGACCAACATCACTACTGAAACCGGTGCCGGACAATGGGGAGCCGCTCTTTCTTATGCAGCCAAGGTTTTCGGTCTGGAAGCTGCCGTTTATCAGGTAAAGATCAGTTATGAACAAAAACCATACCGCCGCAGCATCATGCAGACTTTCGGAGCACAGGTCACTCCTTCTCCATCTATGTCTACCCGTGCCGGTAAGGATATTCTGACGAAACATCCTAATTACCAGGGCTCATTGGGAACTGCTATTTCGGAAGCTATCGAACTGGCACAAATGACTCCTAACTGTAAATATACGCTCGGTTCCGTACTTAGTCACGTGACTCTCCACCAGACTATTATCGGACTGGAAGCTGAAAAACAAATGGAAATGGCAGGCGAATATCCGGATATCGTGATCGGTTGTTTCGGAGGTGGTTCCAACTTCGGAGGTATCTGCTTCCCTTTCATGCGGCATAACATACAGGAAGGAAAAAAGACTCGTTTCGTTGCTGCTGAACCTGCTTCTTGTCCGAAACTGACACGTGGTAAGTTCCAGTATGACTTCGGTGATGAAGCCGGATATACTCCGTTGCTTCCAATGTTTACTTTGGGACATAATTTTGCTCCTGCTCATATCCACGCTGGTGGACTTCGTTATCACGGTGCTGGTGTAATCGTTTCACAGTTGCTCAAAGACAATCTGATGGAAGCGGTAGATATACAGCAATTGGAGACTTTCGAAGCCGGTTGTCTGTTTGCGCAGTCTGAAGGTATTATTCCGGCTCCCGAATCCAGCCACGCTATTGCAGCGGCTATCCGCGAAGCTAACAAATGTAAGGAAACAGGAGAAGAGAAAGTGATTCTATTCAATCTTTCGGGTCATGGTCTGATCGATATGGCTTCTTATGATAAGTATTTGGCAGGTGATTTGGTGAATTATACATTGAATGACGAAGATATTCAGAAGAATCTGGAAGGGGTTGGTGATTTAACCAAGTGATAAAAGAAATATTCAGGCACGGATTACGCGAATTAACACGATTCTATTAAAATAAAAAACGTGAAATCCGTGCCTACAATGAAAGCTATAAGAGTCTTTTGAGATACCTTCTTTCCGTACGGTTTAGCAGAAATTCTTTGTCAAACATAAATTCCTTCATTTAAGATTCGTTGTTTTAGCCGTTCATTCATGTGCTCACGAATTCGTACTAAATCGACAGAGCACTCCAAAAGCAATTCCAGTTCATTCTGTATGCGTTCTAATGTAAATAGAAAATTCTTTTTTATTTCGTACGGTTTAACGGAATAAATTAAAATGCTATATTGTCATTTACTACTATAGGTTTTATTATCTCCATCTCCTTTTGAACTACTTTCTGTATATCTCCAAGAGGAAGAAATACGATTGGGATTTTTGGCCGCAACAGAAGACCAATAATTGTTGTCTTGTTCATGTTTATCCAATAGACCACGATAGTCAATATACTCTTCATAATACTCAATATAAAACATTCCTATTTTCCATACCTTTCATCCATTATATTAAAGATTTCACTATCTTTGAGCCGTATTATTAATCTTATGAACTAATAATGAACAGACTTAAAAAAACAACAATCTGTCTACTCTTTCTATGCATAGGGGTTAATTATGCTTTTTCTGATATTCCAGAGCAAATCAACTTCTCTTATATTTCTATTAATGAAGGATTGTCACAAAGTACCGTATTCTCTATCGACCAAGACCAACGAGGCAATATGTGGTTCGCAACTTATGATGGAGTCAACAAGTACGATGGGTATTCATTTACAGTTTATCAGCATAATGAAGAAGATCCGAACAGCATTGCTAATGATATTTCGCGAATTGTAAAGACTGACAGTCAGGGACGTGTCTGGATTGGTACGCGAGATGGTTTGTCATATTATGATGAAGAGAAGGATAAGTTCAGAAATTTCTTCTACGAAAAAAAGGGGAAGAAGCTGCAAATCAACGGTATTGCAGAGATTTCACCGGAACAACTGCTTATAAGTACACAAGAAGGTCTGACCATGTTCGATATTAAAGAATCACGATTCGTTGATGATTTTTTTAGTACGGCTATGCACAAGATAGTGGCTTCTGCTCTTTACAGGCAAGGTGATATTATCTACATCGGTACCCCGGTTGACGGGCTTTACAGTTATTCCATTCCTCAAAAGAAACTGGAAAAGATTACTCCGATAACGGAAACGAAACAAATTCAGGCCATTTTGCAGCAATCTCCTACCCGTATATGGATAGCCACCGAAGGAACCGGCCTGCTTCTGCTCAACCCGAAAACGAAAGAGGTCAAGGCTTATCATCATTCTTCTTCCAATCCTAAAAGTATCAGTTCAAATTATATCCGTTCCCTGGCACTGGATTCGCAAAATCGCTTATGGATAGGAACGTTCAATGATCTAAACATTTATCATGAAGGAAGCGATTCTTTCGTTTCCTACAGTAGCAATCCGGTAGAAAACGGCAGTTTGTCACAACGCTCGGTTCGCAGTATCTTTATGGATTCGCAAGGAGGCATGTGGCTTGGAACCTACTTCGGGGGATTGAACTATTACCATCCTATCCGCAACAGATTTAAGAATATCCAGCGTATTCCCTATAAAAACTCTCTAAGCGATAACGTAGTCAGCTGCATTACGGAAGACAAGGATAAGAACTTATGGATAGGAACGAATGATGGTGGTTTGAATCTGTATAATACAAAGACACAACAGTTTACGCACTATATCTTACAGGAAAACGAACGAGAAATCGGTATTGGTTCCAACAACATCAAAGCCGTATATGTAGATGAACAAAAATCACTTGTATATATAGGGACGCATGCCGGCGGACTGACCGTTCTCCATCGAAACAGCGGAAAAATGGAAAGTTTCAATCAGCTGAACAGCCAGTTGGTTGATGAGAATGTATATGCTATTCTTCCTGACAAAGGGGGAAACCTCTTATTGGGGACATTAAGTGCTCTGGTTAGTTTTAACCCGGAAAAAAAGAGTTTTACCACCATTGATAAGGAAAAGGACGGTACCCCATTTACTTCACAACGAATCACCATCCTGTTCAGAGATTCCCATAAACGGCTTTGGATTGGGGGCGAGGAAGGTATATCTGTCTTTCAGCAGGAAGGAATCGAGATAGAAAAGGAGCCTATTCTTCCGGAATCATCTGTAACAAAGACGTTTACCAATTGCATTTACGAAGCCGCCAACGGTATCATTTGGGTAGGTACGCGTGAGGGCTTCTACTGTTTTAATGAGAAAGAAAAGAAAATCAAACGATATACTACGGCTAACGGTTTGCCAAACAATGTGGTATATGGTATTCTGGAAGATACTTTCGGACGTCTTTGGGTAAGTACCAACCGTGGTATTTCCTGTTTCAATCCGGAGACAGAGAAGTTCCGTAATTTTACGGAATCTGATGGGTTACAGAGTAATCAGTTTAATACTTCTTCGTTCTGCCGTACTTCAAGCGGTCAGATGTATTTCGGAGGTATCAACGGGATCACTACTTTCCGCCCGGAACTGTTGTTGGATAACCCTTATACGCCTCCGGTAGTTATCACCAAACTTCAACTGTTTAACAAGACAGTTCGCCCGGATGATGAAACCGGTATCCTGACGAAGAATATCAATGAGACAGAAAGTATCACCCTGAAATCATGGCAAACTGCTTTCACGATTGAATTTGTAGTATCCAATTATATTTCGGGACAACATAATACTTTCGCTTATAAACTGGAAGGATACGACAAAGAGTGGTATTATCTGACAGATAAACGTACTGTCTCCTACTCCAACCTGCCACAAGGCACTTATCACTTTTTGGTAAAAGCCGCCAATAGTGATGGGAAATGGAACGCTGCACCCACGATGTTGGAAATCATAGTTCTCCCTGTCTGGTACAAGACCTGGTGGGCAATCATGCTTTTCCTCGCCACTTTTATCGGTTTTATCACTTTCGTCTTCCGCTTCTTCTGGATGCGTAAGAGCATGGCAGCGGAACTGGAACTTGAACGCAGGGACAAGGAGCATCAAGAAGAAATCAACCAAATGAAGATGCGTTTCTTCATCAATATTTCGCATGAGCTTCGCACGCCGTTAACTCTCATCTTAGCTCCTTTACAAGAAATAATCAATAAGATTAGTGATCGCTGGACTCGTAACCAACTGGAATATATCCAACGCAACGCCAATCGTCTGTTGCACCTTGTCAACCAATTGATGGATTACCGCCGTGCCGAATTGGGAGTTTTTGAGCTGAAAGTAAAGCAAGAGAATGCGCATCAACTGATACAGGATAATTTCTTGTTCTACGATAAACTGGCACGCCACAAGAAGATTACTTATACGCTCCACTCCGAACTGGAAGAGAAAGAGGAACTTTTCGATCCGAATTATCTGGAACTGATTGTTAATAACCTGCTTTCAAATGCTTTCAAATATACAGAAAGCGGGCAAAGCATTACTGTTACGTTGAAAGAGGAAAACAACTGGCTGGTACTGCAAGTTAGTGATACCGGCATTGGTATTCCTATCAACAAGCAGGGAAAAATATTCGAACGTTTCTATCAGATAGAGAGTGAGCATGTAGGAAGCGGCATCGGGCTGTCATTGGTACAGCGTTTGGTGGAACTGCATCACGGACGTATTGAGTTAGACAGTGAAGAAGGCAAAGGCAGCACTTTCTCTGTTTATCTGCCACAGGATATAAATATCTACAAGCCTTCCGAATTAGCTTCTAATGACGCTAAAAATGAGGAGGACCAAGTTTATTCTACCAACTCGAAAGAGATGTATTTCATTGATACGGAAAAAGTAGAAAACGAAGCGATCGAAACCGGTGACAAGAAACGTGGTACGATTCTTATTGTAGAAGACAATAATGAAATCCGCCATTATCTCAGTAGCGGACTTTCCGAACTTTTCAACACATTAGAAGCCGGAAATGGTGAAGAAGCCCTGGAAAAACTGAAAGAGAATGAAGTGGACATTATTGTGACTGATGTCATGATGCCTGTGATGGATGGTATCAAACTATGCAAGAATGTGAAGCAGAATATCCGTACCTGTCATATTCCTGTGATGATCCTGTCTGCCAAAAGCGAAACCAAAGATCAGATGGAAGGTCTGCAAATGGGCGCGGATGATTATATCCCGAAACCGTTCTCGCTAGCTATCCTGACTACGAAGATACAGAACATGATGCGCACCCGCAGGCGTATGCTTGAACGGTATTCCAAATCTCTGGAAGTGGAACCGGAAAAGATTACGTTCAACGCCATGGATGAAGCTTTATTGAAACGTGCCGTAGCCATCGTAGAAAAGAATATGGATAATATTGAATTCTCTACCGACGAGTTCGCCAAAGAAATGAATATGAGCCGTTCTAATCTGCATCTCAAATTGAAAGCTATCACAGGTGAATCGACTATCGACTTTATACGCAAGATTCGTTTCAACGAAGCGGCAAAATTACTAAAGGACGGACGTTATACAGTAGCTGAAGTCAGTACGATGGTAGGATTCAACACACCGTCTTACTTTGCTACAAGTTTTAAAAAGTATTTCGGATGCTTGCCTACGGAGTATATTAAGAAGGCAAAGGGATAAATAAACAACCATAATGTATAAGACTGTACTTTTCTTCTTGACGGATTTGAGCCAAAATATAATCTCACAATATCCCTCCTAAGAATTAAAAAGTGAAAATCTGCTGTCATCTGTCACCTATTTGCATTTAAATATTTGATTATAAGTATACTATAATGTGACAGCAAGCGGTGACAGCACGGTGACGGCATTTTTGCTGTCACCGAATAAAGTTCCAAGGTAGTTTCTCCTAATTGAAACTTAAGTTTCAACAGGAAGAAACTTAAGTTTCATAGGCAAGAAACTAGAGTTCCAAGCGGGTGAAACTTTTGTTTCAAGGCTTGAAACTAAAGTTTCTAAGGCGGGAAACAAAATGTTTCCCTACAGCTAAGAAATAGGAACAAGGTAGGTTGTGATTCTTAAGAGAGAGAAGGAAGAGAAGCGGCGACAGCAAAAAATGCTGTCACCGTGCTGTCACAGCTTGCTGTCACACTATAATATACTTATAATCATGTATTTAAATGCAAACAGGTGACAGATGACAGCAGATTTTTACTTTTTAATTCTCTAGAATACTTCTGCATCATTTAGGGAAAAAATTCGGTTTCAAGCAGAATCATTACACAAAATTGATATACTATTCAATAAAACTAATAACAACAAGGCAACTTTCTCTCATATATTTGCATAAAGAACATATAATAATTATCAAATTCTCTCAAACAAAGTCATACTATGAATCATAAAAACAGACTTTACACTTATGTGATTTTTACTTTTATCTGTATTGTATCAATTAATTCCCAACCAATCAGTCTTAAACAAAATATTAATTGGCCTGAATTTATGAGCCGCCAAGATATGGTATGGGAAAAATTGCCTGAATATTGGTACGAATCGGCTTATCTGGGTAATGGCAGATTAGGATTAATGATTTATAAAGAACCCGGAAAAAATTACTTACGTCTGGAAACCGGCAATTGTGATGTACATGATCACCGCGTCCAAAGAGATGTATTCGGAATTCCCCGACTACTTACCGGATACTTTGCCCTACATCCCAAAGGAGAAATTATCAATGGCAAAATGCGCCTTGACCTTTGGAATGCCGAAGCATCAACAGATATTATCACCACCAAAGGTATTATCCATCTACAAACCTTTGTTCATGCTAATGATATGGTAATAGCAATAAAAGCAACAACAGAAGGGGAAGAACACGACTTCAAATGGGAATGGGTAGCCGCAGAAGCTAACAGCCCACGCTATCTGCTCTTTAAAAGACGGGGACAAACCAATAAAATCCCTAAAGACTATGCACTCAACCCTGCACCGGTAATCAACCGAACAAGAGATATCAATTTATCAATCCAGAAATTATCGGCAGGCGGTGAGACAACAGTAGGCTGGAAAGAAACCCAATCGACTAAAAAAGAGCGCACTTTGTGGATAAACCTCACACATACATATCCTCAAAACAATTCGGGTGAAATATGTAAAACAGAAATCCGGAAAGCTATACGTGAAGGCTATCCATCCATGCAAAGGGCACATCGTAAATGGTGGAACTCTTTTTATCCTAGCAGTTTCATTACATTGCCGGAAGCACAAAAAGAAAACTTTTATTGGATTCAAATGTACAAACTAGCATCTGCCACCCGTGGCGACCGTGCCCTAATAGACAACACAGGTCCGTGGCTGACTGAAACTCCCTGGCCAAATGCTTGGTGGAATCTCAATGTACAACTCACCTACTGGGCACTGAACGCTTCCGACCATTTAGACCTCGCAGCTTCTTTAGAAAATGCACTTTACAATCATACAGACCAGTTACGTCTCAATATCCATCCTAATTATCGCCATAATTCATTAGGAATAGGAGTCGCATCCAATTTGGAGTGTATGACTACAGAGGTAGGTATTCCCGGAAAAGGTAAAGCGCAGGTAGGTCTGTTACCATGGGCTTGCCATAACCTCTGGCTTATTTATCGCCATAAAATGGACGATGATATTCTACGGAACAAATTATTCCCTTTATTGAAAGAGTCAATCAACTACTACCTGCATTTTCTTAAAAAAGGAGAAGATGGAAAATTTCATCTTCCGGCAACTTACTCTCCTGAGTACGACACTACGGAAGATTGTAATTTTGACCTTGCACTCTTACGTTGGGGATGCCAAACATTACTGGAATCAGCCCAACGCCTGAATATTCAAGACCCATTGGCTGAAACTTGGAAAGATGTTCTTCAGAATCTCACTCCTTACCCTATGGATGAAAATGGATTGCTTATTGGGAAGGACATGCCATATGCCTTCTCGCACAGGCATTATTCACACTTACTTGCCATCTATCCCCTATATCTTATCAATAAAGAACAACCGGGCGATATTGAAACGATTGAAAAATCACTCGCTTTTTGGCAAAGCAAACCCAAAGCGCTCTTGGGCTACTCATGTACAGGTGCTTCTTCCATATCTTCTGCTATTGGAAAAGGAAATGACGCACTAGCTTATTTGAACAAATTATTCGGCAAGTTCCTTAGCCCTACTACCATGTACAAGGAAAGCGGCCCGGTTATTGAGACGCCTCTATCCGGTGCTCAAAGTATTCATGATATGTTACTTCAAAGCTGGGGTGGGAAAATACGTATTTTCCCAGCTATTCCGGATGCATGGAAAAACATAGCATATTCCGGTCTGCGCACGGAAGGGGCGTTCAAAGTATCTGCCAGCAGAAAAAAGGGAAAGACACTATTTATCCATATCAAAAGCCTGGCAGGGGAGCCTTGTATTATAACGACTGATATAGTTAATCCTATCTTTAAAGGAGAAAGAGATTTCACAGTACAGTCACTCGAAAACAATACTTACCAGATTGATTTAAAAAAAGGAGAAGAGGTATTCATTTCCCCCAAAGGAGAAGAACCGGAGTTTGTCATTTCCCCAATTCCTCATACTTCCAAAAACTATTTTGGATTAAAAATCATCCAATAAGACATCTAAAAATGTACAAAAGTAATCTTGTAAGTATAATAGGCATAGATTACATTATGGCACATAATAAGCCTGCTATCAGAGTTATAGCAGGCTTTTTAAACAGAAGTAATATATGATTCAACAAATTTAATATCAAAAAAATCATTTTTGAACAAAGCTTAAACAAGACAACTTAGCAATTAGAAATAAACAGATTACATTTGCAAACAGTAAAATATAACTTTTAATAATTAAAACCTAATAAAGTATGAAGAACATCTTCTTTATTTGTATTTGTGCCTTATTTACTACTTTTGGATGCACCGATGATGATGAAATCCTTTTCACAGAAGATAGTGCGAATATTGAGCTACTTCCTACCAACAAGCCCAACGATGTACTTGATGCAAGACTCTTTGAAGTTATCAATCTAGACTATCCGGGATTAGAAAAGGTAAAATCGTATTATGAAGCAAATGAGTATTATTATGCGGCACATGAGTTGCTTAAATACTATCGAAACAGGTCTGACATCAATAACCCGAATATCAACTTGATAAACCCGGCTATTACCGCTTCAGAACAAAATATTGCAGACCAAGCATTAGATTTTCGTTTTTATATACGTAATTTCAAGGAATCAACTGATGCCTCCGGAAATGAAATCTATTATTCTTTTAAAAAGGATGGAAAAATAGACTGGGATTTCGTTCCTGCCGAAATTACAGATCAAGAGTTCAAATCACAAAAACACCGTCATCAATGGATGCTTCCGCAAGCAAAAGCATACAGAGTGAAACAAGATGAAAAATACTTTCAGTCATGGATGGATGTTTACAGCGATTGGCTGAAAACATTCCCATGCCCCAAAGAAGGTATTGTTGACAAAGACAATGTACAATGGTATGGACTTCAACCAGCTGAAAGAGTATTGTCACAAATAGACATTTTACCTTATTTCATCCAGTCGACCAATTTTACTCCCGAATGGCTTTCTATTTTTCTGACTGCATTCGCTGATGAAGTAGAATGTACCCGTAAAAATTACTTTACTGATGGCAGCAATATTTACGTAACTCAGGTACAAGCCGTCACCACAGCAGGTATGCTAATGCCTGAATTCAAGAACTCAACCGAGTGGTTAACGGAAGGCTCACAAAAAATCAGCGAACAAGTAACAGCACAATTCTTAGCAGATGGAGTGCAAGTCGAATTAGATCCTTCTTATCATATAGGAGTAGTTGACGGGTTCTACAATATCTATAAATTAGCCATGCTCAACAATAAACTGGATTTATTCCCCTCCAATTATATAGAATTGTTGAAAAAAGCATCTCGATTTGTCATGGATATTATTTATCCCAATTACACCATTGACAATTTCAATGATACACGTTCCAGCTCATATAGCAAAAGCGTCATATTGAAAAATCTGAAGAAGTATATGGAAATGTTCCCCGAAGATGAAGAAATACGATGGATGGCAACAGAAGGAAATCAGGGGACAAAACCAGCGAATTTGGTTCAAGTTTACGATGCTGCAGGTTATTATATGCTGCGTAGCGGATGGGAAAAAGATGCCGCGATGATGATTCTGAAAAACAATAAAAACACAGATAACAAATGGCATTGCCAACCGGATAACGGAACATTCGGATTATATCACAATGGACGCAATTTCTGTCCGGATGCAGGTGTGTACTCCTACGGTGGCACAAGTTCAAGCAATGCCGACCGTGCAGCATTTGCAGCTACAGCCATGCATAACACAATGACAAGAAATAAAAAAGACATAGCTAAAGGCTATATGAACGGTCGATTGTTATTGCAAGAAAGCAAAAGCAACATGGACATCCTTGTCACTGAAAACCAATCATACAGCGATCTGACTCACCGCCGTGCCGTATTTTTCATCAGAGATAAAAAAACATTTATACTTGTAGACGAAGGATATGGAACTGGCTCCACTCCTACGGTCAACCTCAACTTCAAACTGTGTCCTAATAAAAATGATGTTGTCATTGACGATGAGAGTACTAACTATCAATATGGAGCTCACACCATCTTTGCAGATGACAACAATATGTTATTCAAAACATTTGTTGAAACTACCGAAGGATACGCCGCAGAAAACAATACAGCATATGTTTCCGAAAAACTTGGAGAAAAAACTCATCAACGTAGATTTTACCAAGTAAACATCACCAAACCTGCAAACGGGGCCGCACGTTTCATCACGGTTATTTATCCATTTAAGAAAGAAGCTGACCTTGAAAAGCTAAATATAAACGCTAAGTTCACTGACAATACTGAAGAGAACGCCGGCACGTTCCATCCCAACGGCGCTTCTGTAGAAGTGAATATTGGTGAAGAAAAGTATGAGTTATCCTATACATTATAATTAATAAATATATCTAAGAACAATGAAATCTAATTTACAAAACCTGACTTCAAGATTCCTTGCAATCTTAATGATGATAGGGTTATGTGTATCAGGCGTTTCGTGTACAGACCCTGAGACAACTGACTCTACAAAGTTTGCAATTTTCTATGCCGGAGTAACCGACATAGGCCCCTCAATGAATTTTAATATGTCCGGGCCGACCTATATCGGAGGAACTCCCTCAGATTTTGCAATTACCCGTGTTACTCTTAATGGAGAAGTATATGATACTGATTGCTTTCAGATAGAGACCAATACAGGAGCTATTTCTATATCTGATACCAAAGACCTAGCAGTCGGTTTATATGCTCTAAGCATTTCTTGCCGTGCTAATGGAAGTTTTTATGAATTCAAAGATATTGTATCTGTCAATATGATGAGGGCTGTCCCTGAAGGAATATCTGTTGAGCCTAATAAAATAAAAGTTGATTTTGGCGACATTATTGATAGTGAAAGTACAGCAGAGCTACCGACAGCACAAGTTACAACCGATGGCGAACATATTTCTATTCAAAAATACATCATTACCAACGTATACAAAGATGGAATATTAATAGAAGAGGAAAATAACTTCTTCATGATTTCAAATACAGGTGAAATATCCATAGTAAAAGGAGAATCCAACATTCAACCCGGCAAATATACACTTGATCTCAAATTGACAACCGCAATTGTGGATGAAGAAGCAGAAGAAGGTTTATTTACAAACGCAATTGAAATAGACGTTACTTCCAAACCATTATCACTAATTTATACACCTAATCTTGTTAAGATAGAAGAAAATACAGAAAATATTTCTGCCGCCCCCACCTTTGTAGGTTCAACCGATGGATTAACTTATGCCATTAAATCTATAGAACCGGAAAACTCTTCTATCAGTATCGACCCTGCAACTGGGATTATCACGATAGCAGCTAACAACAATTTGGCAGTCGGAACCACATGTAATATATCTATCACCGCCACTAACCAATATGGAACTAAAGACTTTGACAACATCTATACAATGAATATTGTAGAATTCATTGATCCAATTACCAAGTTCACTTATAACAATACTGAAGAACTTATTCAAGCTGCCGCATTCGAACATACAGTCAACGAAATGGACGGAGCTGAAGTTACCTATTCATTTGTAGAATTAGACAACAAGTTGAGTGATTTGCGTATCGATCCGGTGACAGGTACCATTTCTGCAAAGAAAGGCAATTCTATTCCTGTAGGTCAATATACAGTTACCGTATTAGCGAAAAACACCAAAAGTGAAAAACAAGCATCTTTCACTCTGACAATAAAGAAAAACCCATATTACTTCACCTACGTACATTGGGGTAATAACCTGAATCTGACTCCTGTCATGAATTATGCAAGTCAATTCAGAGCAACTAAAAAAGCCGAATTAACGTCCTTAGTTATTCCGATAGCAGAAACAGATATTCCGGAAGGTACAGAAGTTGAATGGGAAATTGATACCGAAAATTCGACTTTAGCAGCAAGCAATCTCGAATTTGACGCAAACGGTACCATACATGTAAAAGGAGGATGGAATAGTAATAACAAAGTATGGTTTGTTGTAGTTAAAGCAACTACAGGAAAGGGAACTCCTGGTGAGATTACAGTAAAAACACCTGTATTCTTCCATTTTGCCAATGCTAAAAATGGAGTAACTGTCAATTATACACCTTTTGTCCTCCAAGTAAATCCACGTACAGGTGGAACTTCCGCAGCACCTACTGTAACAGGAGCAGATAATATGAGCAACTTCCTTTTAGATTATCGCAGAACATTTGATTATTATAATATTAATGGACCTGCAGAACATAAAAAAGGACAACCCTCTGTAAAAGATTCTTTTATGTACAGTGTATGGGAAGCATATTACACAGCAATTGGTGCAACAACAGTAAATACCGGTGCTAAAGATCCAATGTCTTATTATAGCAACACATCAAGACTAGCAACCCCATTAGGTTACGTAGATGCTACAAAAGACTTGGCGATTACTATCAATCCTAATAAATGGCAAAACGAATATGGCTATGCTAATGGAGTAATGGTTGGTCAAATGACATTTGTAACAGATGGAAATCCTGAAATGCTTAGCCATTCAAGTAACACCAATCAAATCTTCCCAATAGCTATTTGGTTCGATACTAAATTCTAATAACAAAAACATCTTACAATGAATACATATAAGTCTATAATGAGCACATTGAGCAAAAGAGGGTATCTCACCCTCTTGGCTCTCCTGATTGCAATTACTACATTCGGACAGGAAATTACAGTCAACGGTGTAGTTATTGATGAAACAGAGACTCCACTAATTGGTGCGACAGTCCAAGTTAAGAATACTCAAAAAGGAGTTGTGACAGACTTTGATGGAAAATTTTCTATCAAAGCAAATAATAATGCAACATTAATTATCAGTTATATCGGTTATAAAAATCAGGAAATCAAAATCAAAAATCAAAAAAACCTGAATATCAAATTGGAACCGGATAATGCAATGTTGGACGAGGTTGTAGTAGTCGGCTACGGTAGTATGAAGAAAAGCGACCTGACCGGTTCCGTATCTTCTGTTGCAGCCAAATCTATCGAAGGCTTCAAAACAGGTTCTGTGGTTGAAGCTCTTGGAGGGCAGATTGCCGGTGTACAAATTACACAATCTGATGGTACTCCCGGTTCTGGTTTCGATATCAAAATTCGTGGTGTCGGCACAGTAAACGGTGACTCCTCTCCACTTTATATTGTCGATGGATTTGAGGTTGGCGGCATTGACCACATTGCCAACTCGGACATTGAATCAGTACAAGTACTCAAAGATGCCTCTGCTTCTGCTATCTACGGTGCACGCGCTGCCAATGGTGTAATTCTAGTTACCACCAAATCAGGAAAAGAAGGAAAGCCGGTTATCACTTACAACGGTTCTGCAACTTACCGTAATATCCCAAAGAAACTAGATATGTTAAGCACTTATGAATTTGCTGCATTACAAGTAGAGCTCAACCCTGTCAAATACGGAACAACTTACTATCAAGAAGGAAATGATTCAGAAGGCGTCCCCTATCGTCACCAAACCTTAGAAGATTATTTGAACGATCCCGGAATTGATTGGCAAGGCGAATCATTCAAGCCAACTTGGTCACAAAATCATGATTTCAGTATCAGTGGTGGTACCAAAGAAACTAAATATGCCGCTTCTTTTTCACACTTTGATGAAAATGGTATCTTTAGAAACAGTGGTTATAAGAAAAATACCGGTAAACTACGTATCAATCAAAAAATCAATAAGTCCATCACTTTCGATGCTACCGTCAACTATGCTAATACGGTGAAAGAAGGTATCGGTACCTCTGGAACTGGGGGAACATTAAATATGCTCTCCAACATACTGCGTTTCCGCCCTACCGGCGGTAATAGCGTGACCAACGAAGAACTTTTAAATTCTGTTTTCGATCCATTAGAATTGAGTGAAAATGCCACTTATTCACAAATTAATCCTATCAAACAAGCAGAAGCTGTGAAAGATAGAAGACAATCTGAATTGTGGGGCGCAAACGCTTCATTGACTGTAAAACTAATGAAAGACCTCACATTTAAAGCAGCAGCCACTTACAATACAACGAATACACGAAGAGACCTTTTTTATGGCGAAGAATCAAGCCAAGCTTACCGAAGCGGCGGCGTATATGGTTCCACACAAATGCAAAAAGAATTACGTTGGCAAAGTAGCAACACATTGACCTACAAAAAGAATATTAATAAAAAACACTCACTTGATGTAATGTTAGGGCACGAGTTCGTATTCAGAAGTTCTGAACTACTTTACGGTCAAGCAAAAGATTTCCCATTTGCAAACTTAGGTAATGACAACCTAGGAATCGGCGCTACCCCCAGTAGTGTGTCTACATCCAGAAGCGATAAAAGACAATTGTCTTTCTTTGCACGAGGCAACTACAGTTTTGACAATCGTTATTTGTTCACTGCAACTATTCGTGCGGATGGTTCTACAGTGTTCTCTGCAAAAAACAAATGGGGATATTTTCCGTCATTCTCCGCTGCATGGCGTATATCGGAAGAACAATTCATGAAAGATATCACCCCAATATCAAACCTGAAACTTCGTTTGGGATGGGGTACAGTAGGAAATGACCGCATTACAAACTATTTGTCAATGGATTTATATACATCCAGTAAATATGGACTTGGTCAACAGCTTGCCACAGTTTTAAGTCCTAAGCAATTGGCTAATAAAGATTTAAAATGGGAAGGCTCCACTACTGCCAATTTAGGTATCGATTTAGGTCTTTTTGAGAATCGTCTGAATCTTACAGCAGATTTCTTCTTGAAAAACACCAAAGATCTGTTACTTGAACAAAAATTAGCTTATGTAACCGGATTCAATTCCCAATGGCAAAACATAGGAAAAATTCAGAATAAAGGTATTGAGTTAAATATTAATTCTACTAATATCAAGACCCGCCACTTCTCATGGCAAACAGATTTTAATATTTCATTTATCAAAAACACCTTGAAAGAATTGCAAAGCGGAACATCTTATGTACAGTCAGCTACGAAATTCAACAGTAATTTCAATGGAAATGACTATATTTCAATCGTAGGTTCTTCTCTTGGACAAATGTACGGCTATGTATTTGACGGTATTTATCAAACCTCCGACTTCAACATGCTTCCTGACGGAACAATGCAATTAAAACCCGGAATAGCAGATATCAGTACCCATGCAGGAAAAACTGTGGTACCTGGTATGGTGAAATATAAAGATATGGACGGGGATGGTGTCATCACTCCTGATGATCGTACGACAATCGGAAACGGACAGCCCGACTGGTATGGTGGTATTACCAATACTTTCAATTACAAAAATATTGATTTCAGTTTCATGTTCCAATTCCAATATGGCAATGACATTTATAATGCGACACGTATGTTCAATACACAATCGCAAGACGAACGTAGCAATCAGCTGGCAGAAGTCGCTGACCGATGGACTCCGACACATGCTTCAAATCGCGTACCTTCTGCTAAAGGATATGTCAAATATGAATTATATTCACGCTTCATTGAAGACGGTTCATTCCTACGTCTGAAAAATATAACATTAGGATATACCTTCCCCAACAAATGGACAAGAAAAGCGTACATAAACCGCTTACGTGTATACGGTACAGCTCAAAATTTATTCTGTTTTACCAAATATAGCGGTTACGACCCGGAAGTAAATATGAAAAGCAGTCCGCTTATGCCGGGTTTCGATTGGGGAGCATATCCTAAGAGCAGAGTATTTACATTTGGCGTAGAAGTTCAATTCTAAACAAAAAAGACAATGAAAAATTTCAAATACTATTTATACACATTAGCTTGTGCTATTACTATTTCATCTTGTTCATTAGATGAGACTAGCTATACAGAAATTGAAAAACAAAACTATATGAAAAATGCGAAGGAAGCCGAAAATGTTCTTTTGGGTGTATATCGCAATATGGTAAAAGATGGCATATACGGTTTTCATCTGTCAATGTATTTTACAATACCCAGTGACATTGCCAAAGTACAAGGGAACAGCACTGACGGTCTTCGCCTCATTCCGTCAAATGCCTATACCAGCTCTCAAACCGAAATTGCAACTACTTGGGCTAATTTGTATAGTGCCATTTATGATGCAAACAACTTCATTGAGACACTGCAACAAAGGATAGGTGATTATGATGAAAAAAATTATAAACCAGCTGCTATCTACATGGCTGAGGCGCGTTGCCTTCGTGCGTTATACTATTTTGAATTAGTACGTTGGTTCGGTAACGTAGCGCTTATCACCAACACCGCCCAATCGCATCAACATCCATCTACTTTTACCCAGGCAGATCCGGTAGATGTATATAAGTTTATAGAAACAGACTTAAAATACGCCATAGAGAATTTACCTTACGCCATAGATGATAACATACGTACGAATAATAGTTTCCGTTTCTCCAAAGGGGCAGCTCTCGGTTTGCTAAGTAAAGTATATGCCACTTGGGCAGGTTATCCAATTCATGATACAAGTAAATGGGAAGACGCTGCAAAAACCGCTAAAATATTGGTTGAATCCGGAAAACATCATTTGCTTAATGATTACGATCAATTATGGAAAAACACTTGTAATGGCATTTGGGACGATGCAGAAAGTCTGATTGAAGTAAGTTTCTACGCTCCAACAGTAACAGGAGTGGCTGCAAATGACCCTTGCGGACGTATCGGCAAATGGAATGGAGTACAGGCGAGCGGAATCAGAAGTGTCCGCAATGCAGGTAACTGGCGTGTTATACCTACTTTCTTACGTGACTGGAAAGACCGTCAGAGCGATAGAAGATGGGGATTATCTTTTGCCGATTACAAATATGGCAAAGCCACTGATACAGGTGAAAATGGTGTAAAAATTGTAATCAATAGTAGTGGTAATATTGAAGATGCTATTTTGGATGATGCCAAAGATGGATTAAAAAAATCATATATTGACAATGTATGTCCTAGAAAATGGGATACCGAAGATTATGTAAGTAGCGCTAATTATCTTATTGATGCCAACCTCTCTAATATCAACTGGTATATATTACGTTATGCCGATGTACTGCTTTTGTATGCAGAAGCTTTGAACGAATGGAAACAAGGACCGACAGATGAAGCCTACAGAGCTATCAATATGGTACGCAGACGTGGATTCGGGCTTCCGGTAGAAACTGATAACAAAAACTCAGACCTATCCACTGGTATGTCTTACGAAGATTTCCAATCTGCTGTACGCAATGAACGTGCATATGAACTGGCATTCGAAGGACACCGCCGCCAAGATTTGGTTCGCTGGGGAATCTATTACGAAAGTATCAAGCAAACAGCCCAAGACTTAGTAGACTGGTATAGTGGTGGAGACGGATTCTATGTATGCGTTGATTATACTAAGAAGAATAAAAACGAATTATTGCCAATACCACAACAAGAAATGGATATATGTAAGCAGTTTGAGCAGAATCAAGGATGGAAATAACTAAAATAAAATAATATAGAAGCGTTTCAATAAAAGATTTTTCTTATTGAAACGCTTTTATTATCCTAAAGCCTATATATCATAATAAAATGACCAAGGACGGGCAGATGGTAGCGGAATGGGAACATTGTAGCTTGAGAAACTCCGTAGTTCTGGCTATTTCCACTCATTCTTTAAATATCCAATATAAAGACCAAATAATAAAGAGTCATTTTAATATAGGAGAAAGAAAAAAAATTCATTCAAATGACAGAAAACAGGGCTTATACACCTTCCAAAAGGGCATTCTTGACAAAATTAATAGTTTTTTCAACAAAACTAATAGTCAAAATTCTGTTTCAATGTCCTTTTCAACATTTGTATCATTAAAAATAAAATAGTTAAACTACTTTTGTATCAGTTACAAAACTTCTAAAAACAATCACTTAAAATGAATAAAATGAAAAAGAAACTTGTTCTCTTTGCTTCGGTTACTATCGCACTTGCATCGTGCCAGACAACCCCAAAGGAAGACTACAGTTGGATAAAAAAAGGACTGGATGTAGCTTCTGCCCAATTACAACTTTCTGCAGAAGAGGTTAGTGGTACGGGAATGTTGCCACGCTCCATCCGTACCGGTTATGATATGGATTTCCTTTGCCGCCAGTTGGAAAGAGATTCATCAACATTCAAAGATTCACTCCGCGCACAACCGACTGCCGATCAACTGGGCAAACGCCGACTTTGTGGCGTTCATGACTGGACAAGCGGTTTCTTCCCCGGTTCTTTGTGGTACGCATACGAACTGACAGGAAACGATACACTGAAAACTCAAGCCATCCAATATACAAATCTGCTGAATCCGGTACGTTACTATAAAGGTACACACGACTTGGGATTCATGATTAACTGTAGCTATGGCAACGCAGAACGTCTTGCTCCCAACGACACCATTGCCGCTGTAATGAGAGAAACTGCCGACAATCTTTGCGGACGCTTCAACGATTCTATCAGCGCTATCCGTTCATGGGATTTCGGAACATGGAACTTCCCGGTAATCATCGACAATATGATGAACCTCGATCTTCTGTTCAATGTAGCAAAAGCGACAGGTGACAATAAATACAAAGACATTGCTATCAAGCATGCTATGACTACCATGAACAATCACTTCCGTCCGGATTATACTTGCTGGCATGTAGTAAGCTACAACAACGACGGAACTGTTGAACGCAAGCAAACTCACCAAGGCAAGAATGACGATTCTTCATGGGCACGTGGTCAAGCATGGGCTGTATATGGCTACACAGCTTGCTACCGTGAAACAAACGACAGTACTTTCCTGAACTTCGCTATCAAAGTGGCTGATATGATTATGGATCGCGTTAAAACAGACGATGCTATCCCCTATTGGGATTATGATGCGCCTGTGACGGAAGAAACTCCACGTGACGCTTCTGCCGCTTCTGTTACCGCTTCAGCATTGATCGAACTAAGCACCATGGTTCCCGACGGACAGAAATATCTGGATTATGCGGAAAAGATTCTGAAAAGTTTGTCAAGCGATGCATATCTTGCAAAAGTTGGCGACAACCAAGGATACATTCTGATGCACTCTGTAGGTTCACTGCCTAACGGTTCTGAAATCGACACTCCACTGAACTATGCTGACTACTATTATTTGGAAGCATTGAAGAGATTCATGGAATTAAAGAAGTTGAGAGTTGAGCATGGAGAGTTGAAAATGATCCAATAATACAAAAGCAAGAGTGTTCTCAATCGTAAATTGTAAATCGTAAAATCGTAAATTATATCATGAATAAAACTTTAAAGTATATCGTTCTGCTGGCAATCGCTTGTTTTGTAGGCAAAGCTAGTGCCCAAGAACTGAAAAGCGAAGTCTTTTCGCTTCTTAACTTGGACTATCCGGGATTGGAGAAAGTGAAAGCTTTGCATCAGGAAGGTAAAGATGAGGATGCTGCCAAAGCATTATTAGACTATTACCGTGCACGTACCAATGTAAAAACTCCGGATATCAATCTGAACAAAGTGACTATCAGCAAAGAAGAACAGCAGTGGGCAGATGACGGATTGAAACATACATTCTTCGTACATAAAGGTTATCAGCCTTCTTACAACTACGGAGAAGACATCAACTGGCAATACTGGCCGGTGAAAGACAATGAACTCCGTTGGCAATTGCACCGCCACAAATGGTTCACTCCGATGGGAAAGGCTTATCGCATATCCGGTGACGAGAAATATGCTAAAGAATGGGCACATCAGTATATCGACTGGATTAAAAAGAATCCGTTGGTAAAGATGGACAAAAAAGAATATGAGCTGTTAAGTGATGGAAAAATCAAAGGTGAAATAGAAAACGTACGTTTCGCATGGCGCCCGCTGGAAGTTAGTAATCGTCTGCAGGACCAGACTTCACAGTTCCAGTTATTCCTTCCTTCTCCTTCTTTCACTCCGGACTTCCTGACAGAATTCCTGGTGAACTATCACAAACATGCTATACACATCCTTGCCAACTACTCTGATCAAGGTAACCACTTGCTGTTTGAAGCTCAACGTATGATCTACGCCGGTGCTTTCTTCCCTGAATTCAAAGATGCTCCGGCATGGAGAAAAAGCGGTATCGATATTCTGAACCGTGAAATTCATGTACAGGTATACGAAGACGGTGGACAATTCGAACTCGACCCACATTATCATCTGGCATCTATCAACATTTTCTGCAAAGCATTAGGTATCGCAGATGCGAACGGATTCCGTAAAGAATTCCCGCAGGATTACCTGGATACAATCGAAAGCATGATTATGTTCTATGCAAACATTTCTTTCCCTGATTATACCAATCCATGTTTCAGCGATGCTAAGTTGACAACAAAGAAAGAAATGGTGAAAAACTACAAAGCATGGGGTAAACTATTCCCGAAAAACCAAGCTATCAAATACTTCGCAACCGAAGGTAAAGAAGGCGCATTGCCGGATTATATGTCTAAAGGTTTTCAGAAAACTGGTTTCTTTGTGTTCCGCAATTCATGGGGAATGGATGCCACTCAAATGGTAGTAAAAGCCGGCCCGAAAGGAGAATGGCACTGTCAGCCAGATAATGGTACATTCGAACTTTGGTTCAACGGCAAGAATTTGTTCCCGGATTCAGGTTCGTATGTATATGCAGGTGAAGGCGAAGTGATGGAACAACGCAACTGGCACCGTCAGACTTGTGTTCACAACACGGTAACGCTGAACAACAAAAACTTGGAAACTACAGAATCCGTTACTAGATTGTGGCAACCGGAAGGTACTATCCAAACTTTAGTGACCGAAAATCCTAGTTACAAAAACTTGAAACACCGTCGTTCCGTTTTCTTTGTTGACAACACTTACTTTGTCATTGTAGACGAAATGATTGGTAGCGCCAAAGGTTCCATCAATCTTCATTATCAAATGCCAAAAGGAGAAATAGCCAACAGTCGCGAAGACATGACGTTCCTGACACAATTTGAAGACGGAAGCAACATGAAACTGCAATGTTTCGGTCCCGACGGTATGTCGATGAAGAAAGAACCCGGTTGGTGCTCAACTGCTTATCGCAAACGTTACAAACGTATGAATGTATCTTTCAACGTGAAGAAAGACGGCGAAGAAGCTGTACGTTACATCACCGTTATCTATCCAGTTAAGAAAAGCGCAGATGCCCCTAAATTTGCAGCTAAGTTCAAGAACAAAGCGTTCGATGAAAACGGACTGGAAGTAGAAGTGAAAGTAAACGGAAAGAAACAGTCATTAAAATACAAACTATAATAAAGCTGACTAAAAAGTCGGTCGCATCTCAATTTCTCCTCCTTCCGGAAGGAAGGGAATTGGAGATGCAACCGACTTTTTAGTCACTCCCCTTCATCATTATGGAAAACTATTACACCCCCTCTGCCCTACTCCTCCCACTAGCTGCACTAAGTCTCGCTTCCTGCGGCAATCAAAAGAAAGAAGAGACCAGACAACCGAACATCATCTTCATGATGACGGATGACCATACCACTCAAGCAATGTCCTGCTACGGAGGAAATTTGATTCAGACTCCTAACATGGACCGGATTGCCAACGAAGGTATCCGTTTTAACAACTGCTACGCTGTCAACGCTCTTTCAGGACCTTCACGCGCGTGCATCCTCACTGGCAAGTTCAGCCACGAGAATGGTTTTACCGATAACGCAAGTACGTTCAACGGAGATCAGCAGACATTCCCCAAACTGCTTCAACAAGCCGGATATCAGACTGCAATAATTGGTAAATGGCATCTTATCAGTGAACCGCAAGGATTCGATCATTGGAGCATCCTTAGCGGCCAACACGAACAAGGCGACTATTACGATCCTGATTTTTGGGAAAACGGGAAACATATTGTAGAAAAAGGATACGCCACGGATATTATTACTGATAAAGCCATTGAATTCCTCGAAGGTCGCGACAAGAACAAGCCTTTCTGCATGATGTATCATCAGAAAGCTCCGCACCGCAACTGGATGCCTGCTCCCCGTCATCTGGGTATATTCAACAATACCACTTTCCCGGAACCGGCTAATCTGTTCGACGACTATGAAGGCCGCGGAAGAGCAGCCCGTGAACAGGATATGTCTATCGAACATACACTGACAAACGACTGGGACCTCAAATTGCTGACTCGTGAAGAAATGCTGAAAGATACCACCAACCGTCTTTACAGCGTATACAAACGTATGCCTATTGAAGTTCAGGATAAATGGGATTCTGTATATGCTGGACGCATTGCCGAATACCGCAAAGGTGACCTGAAAGGCAAATCATTAATCAGCTGGAAATATCAGCAATATATGCGTGATTATCTGGCAACAGTTCTGGCAGTAGACGAAAATATCGGCCGCCTGCTGAATTATCTCGAAAAAATTGGTGAACTGGACAATACAATCATTGTCTACACCTCCGACCAAGGTTTCTTCCTTGGCGAACATGGCTGGTTTGACAAACGCTTTATGTATGAAGAATGTCAACGCATGCCGCTTATTATCCGTTATCCGAAAGCAATTAAAGCAGGAAGTACCAGTAATGCCATCAGCATGAATGTGGACTTTGCTCCTACTTTCCTCGACTTTGCCGGAATAGAGATTCCATCGGATATCCAAGGAGCCTCCCTGAAACCGGTATTGGTGAACGAAGGCAAAACTCCTGCCGATTGGCGCAAAGCTGCTTATTATCATTACTACGAATACCCTGCCGAACATTCTGTGAAACGTCATTATGGTATTCGCACACAAGACTTCAAATTGATTCATTTCTACAACGACATCGATGAATGGGAAATGTATGACATGAAAACTGACCCAAGAGAAATGAACAATGTCTTCGGCAAACCGGAATATGCTGAAAAACAAAAAGAGCTGATGCAACTGCTTCAAGAAACTCAAAAACAGTATAAAGATACAGACCCAGATGAAAAGGAAAAGGTTCTTTTCAAAGGTGACAGAAGACTGATGAAAAATCGCTAAATGATTATTTAGGAGTTCACCACAGAGGACACGGAGGACACAGAGTTCTTCTCTCTTATTTCCGTAAGTAAAACAGAGCAATAAATACGATTCTAAATACGTGAGACTCTGTGTTACTCTATAGTGAGTAAAAAATAGTAAACCTCTGTGTCCTCCGTGTCCTCTGTGGTGAAATAAATAAAGATTAACCAAAAACAATTATATCATGGATAGAAGAAAGTTTTTAAAAAACACAGGCTGGTCTTTCCTCGGACTGGCAGCTTCGGGCAGCTTGCTCGGTTCTTGCGCAGCAGGAAGCAAAGAGGCTAAGAAAATTATGCCATCAGCCAGCAACCTCAAAATGTATTGGGGCGACTTACACAACCACTGTAACATCACATACGGACACGGCGACATGCGCGATGCTTTTGAAGCAGCGAAAGGACAATTGGATTTTGTTAGTGTTACTCCTCATGCTATGTGGCCGGATATTCCCGGAGCAGATGATCCCCGCCTGAAATGGGTGATCGATTACCACACGGGAGCTTTCAAGCGTTTGCGTGAAGGCGGTTATGAGAAGTATGTAAAAATGACAAATGAGTATAACAAGGAAGGTGAATTCCTGACTTTTGTAGGATACGAAGCTCATAGCATGGAACATGGAGATCATGTTGCGCTGAACTATGATTTGGACGCACCACTTGTAGAATGTACTTCAATCGAGGACTGGAAAGAAAAGGCTAAAGGACATAAGGTATTCGTTACCCCGCACCACATGGGTTATCAGGGTGGCTATCGCGGTTACAACTGGAAATGCTTTACCGAAGGTGATATTACTCCGTTCGTAGAAATGTACTCCCGCCACGGTCTGGCAGAAAGCGACCAGGGCGATTACCCTTATCTGCACGATATGGGACCACGCCAATGGGAAGGAACCATCCAATATGGTCTTGAATTAGGTAATAAATTCGGTATCATGGCTTCCACCGACCAACATTCCGGTTATCCGGGAAGCTATGGCGACGGACGTATCGGTGTCTTGGCTCCGTCACTGACTCGCGATGCTATTTGGGAAGCTCTACGTACCCGTCACGTATGTGCCGCAACCGGTGATAAGATTATTATCGACTTCCGTCTCAACGATGCTCTTATGGGAGATGTAGTTCGTGGCAACAGCCGTCGTATCTATCTGAACGTAACGGGTGAAAGCTGTATTGACTATGTAGATATTGTAAAGAACGGGCAGATTTTGGCTCGCATGAACGGTCCGTTGACTCCGATTGCCCCGGAAGGCGATACAGTACGTTGCAAAGTTAAAGTAGATTTCGGTTGGAACCGTGAAGAGCAATACGTACATTGGCAAGGCAAATTATCATTAGACAAAGGACAGATTCATAGTGTAACTCCTTGCTTCCGCGGCGCAGCATTCACTTCTCCGCAAGAAGGTGAAACAGAATTCCACACACATATCAATCGTATTGTATCCGTTGGCAACAAGGAAACCGAACTGGATATGTACAGCAGCAAGAATCCGAATACGACTACAGCAGCCATGCAAGCTGTAATTCTTGATGTGGAAATGCCAAAAGACGGTAAGATTATCGCAGAGTTCAACGGCAAGAAGTTTGAGCATACATTGGGCGAATTGCTCGAAGGTTCACGTTCGCACTTCATGATAGGCTGGTTGAGCGAAGCAATCCTTTTCAATCGTGCCATGCCGGAAAGCTGCTTCACAGTAGAGCACTACATGGAAGACAAAGAGCCTCAACGCGATACGGATTACTACTATGTACGCGTTCGCCAACGTGACGGACAATGGGCTTGGAGTTCACCGATTTGGGCGGAAAGAGTGTAGTTTTTAAGTATTAAGTATCAGGAATTAAGTATTAAGTATTAACGTGATATGGAGAAAGAATACGCTATAGGAATTGACCTTGGCGGAACTTCTGTAAAATACGCCCTTATTGATAATGAAGGCGTATTTTACTTTCAAGGGAAGTTACCGTCGAAAGCCGATGTATCAGCAGAAGCTGTCATCGGACAGTTGGTTACTGCTATCAATGAAGTGAAAGCCTTTGCACAGGAAAAAGGCTACAAAATTGATGGTATAGGAATCGGAACACCGGGCATTGTGGATGGTACGAACCGTATTGTTTTAGGAGGTGCGGAAAACATCAACGGCTGGGAAAACATTCACTTGGCAGACCGCATTGAAACGGAAACCGGACTTCCGGCTTTATTGGGAAATGATGCCAATCTGATGGGACTGGGAGAAACAATGTACGGAGCCGGTCAGGGAGCCACTCATGTTGTTTTCTTGACGGTAGGAACGGGTATTGGCGGTGCAGTAGTCATCGACGGCAAATTGTTCAACGGTTATGCCAACCGGGGAACGGAGCTGGGACACGTGCCTCTCATTGCCAATGGCGAACCGTGTGCTTGCGGTTCTGTCGGCTGTCTGGAACACTATGCTTCCACTTCTGCTTTGGTACGCCGCTTCAGTCAACGAATAATAGACGCAGGCATCTCCTACCCGAATGAAGAGATTAACGGAGAATTGATTGTCCGTCTTTATAAACAAGGGGATCCGATTGCAAAAATATCACTGGAAGAACACTGTGACTTTTTGGGACACGGAATTGCAGGCTTTATCAATATCTTCAGTCCGCAAAAGATTGTGATTGGTGGAGGGCTCTCCGAAGCAGGAGACTTTTACATTCAGAAAGTAAGCGAAAAAGCACGTAGTTATGCCATCCCCGACTGTGCTGTGAATACTCAAATCATAGCTGCCGCTCTTGGAAACAAGGCCGGAAGCATTGGAGCTGCGTCACTTGTATTTACTCAATTATCTGCTCCAAACCTGATTAAATTATGAGAAAGAATTTAGGAATGTTGGCGCTGATTATGGCGTTCTGGTTCACCATTTCGTTTATTACTAATATTCTGGGACCACTTATTCCGGATATTATCCACAACTTCAATCTAAGTGACCTGGCGATGGCGGGATTTATCCCGACCTCTTTCTTCCTGGCATACGCCATCATGTCTATCCCCGCCGGATTACTTATTGACCGTTTCGGTGAGAAACCGGTATTATTCGGTGGCTTCCTGATGCCGTTCATCGGCACCATCCTGTTTGCCTGTATGCATACGTATCCGATGTTATTAGCTTCTTCTTTCATCATCGGATTAGGAATGGCCATGTTGCAAACTGTATTGAATCCGCTCCAGCGTACTGTAGGAGGAGAAGAAAATTATGCTTTTGTTGCCGAACTGGCACAATTCATGTTTGGAATCGCTTCTTTCCTGAGCCCATTGGTATATACGTACCTGATTCGGGAACTTGACCCTGTAACTTATACAGCCGGAAAAGGTTTCTTTATTGATTTACTGGCAGACGTAACCCCACGTGAAATGCCTTGGGTATCTCTTTACTGGGTATTCGCATTGATTCTGCTGGTAATGTTGATTGCTGTCAGTGTATCCCGTTTCCCGAAAATCGAATTGAAAGAAGACGAGAAAAGCGGTTCCAAGGACTCATACCTGGCTTTATTCAAACAGAAATATGTCTGGTTGTTTTTCCTGGGAATCTTCTGCTATGTAAGTACGGAACAGGGAACTTCTATCTTTATGAGCACGTTCCTTGAACAATATCATGGAGTGAATCCGCAGACTGACGGTGCACAAGCCGTAAGCTACTTTTGGGGATTGATGACTGCCGGCTGTCTGGTAGGCATGGTGTTATTGAAGCTGATTGACAGCAAACGATTGTTGCAGCTCTCAGGGGTATTGACGATTGTATTATTGCTCGCTGCACTGTTCGGAAATAAAGAGATATCGTTGATTGCCTTCCCTGCTATCGGATTCAGCATTTCGATGATGTATTCCATCGTATTCTCATTGGCACTGAATTCCGCCTCACAGCATCATGGTTCTTTTGCCGGTATCTTGTGTTCGGCAATCGTAGGCGGAGCCGGTGGCCCGATGATTGTCAGTACAATAGCGGATGCGACATCACTTCGCACAGGTATGCTGTTTATCCTCGTTTTTGTAGGATACATCACCTTTATCGGTTTCTGGGCTCGCCCACTGATTAATAACAAGACCGTTCGTCTGAAAGACTTGTTCAAACAACGTTGAACGCTGAACAACAAACGACGAATAAAAAAATGCAAAGTTATATGATGAAACAACGAATATCTATT
This sequence comes from uncultured Phocaeicola sp., assembly GCA_948579315.1. Lineage (GTDB taxonomy): Bacteria > Bacteroidota > Bacteroidia > Bacteroidales > Bacteroidaceae > Phocaeicola. Next base: position 22,030 of record CAPAOL010000018.1, on the reverse strand, counting down.
TTTCTCTTGTTCACCATTCTGCTATCCGCCAACGGGTATGCGCAAAAAGGAATCATGCGCCTGACTCAACAGACTTTGATGCATGAGGTCCGCGAAACGTCTTCCCCATTGGACGGACAGCATATAGCAGTCAATCCGCCACGTTTCATGTGGCCGGACAAGTTTCCTCATCTCGGCGCAGTTCTCGATGGTGTGGAAGAAGAGGATTACAAGCCGGAAGTGACTTACCGTATCCGCATTGCACGCGATCCGGAATTCAAGTCGGAGGTAATCACTGCGGAAAGGAAGTGGGCTTTCTTCAATCCTTTCAAATTATTCGGAAAAGGGAAATGGTATTGGCAACACGCTTATGTAGATAAAGACGGAAAGGAAGAATGGTCGCCTGTTTATCATTTTTATGTAGACGACAAGACACGCACGTTCAATCCGCCTTCATTGCAGGAAGTATTGGCTAAATTGCCCCAAAAACATCCCCGCATCCTGCTCGATGCCAACGACTGGGACAACATCATCGAACGGAACAAGAATAATCCGGAAGCACAGGCGTACATCACGAAAGCCAATAAATGCCTCAACCACCCGTTGAAGCATTTGGAAGAAGAGATTGATACGACGCAAGTTGTCAAGTTGACCAATATAGTGCAATATCGTTCCGCTCTGATTCGGGAAAGTCGTAAGATTGTAGACCGTGAAGAAGCGAATATCGAAGCGATGGTACGTGCCTATCTGCTGACTAAAGATGACGTGTATTATAAAGAAGGTATCAAACGCCTTTCCGAAATTCTTTCCTGGAAAAACAGCAAATATTTTGCAGGAGACTTCAATCGTTCCACTATCCTGTCCATGAGCACTTCGGCTTATGACGCATGGTACAATCTGCTGACACCGGAAGAGAAGAAGTTGCTTTTGAAAACTATCCGTGACAACGGCAAGAAGTTCTATCACGAATACGTCAACCATCTCGAAAACCGTATTGCCGACAACCACGTTTGGCAAATGACATTCCGTATTCTGAATATGGCAGCCTTTGCTACGTATGGCGAACTCCCGATGGCTTCCACTTGGGTGGACTATTGCTACAACGAGTGGGTATCCCGTCTGCCGGGACTGAATACCGACGGCGGATGGCACAACGGCGATTCTTATTTTCATGTCAATCTCCGTACATTGATCGAAGTCCCCGCTTTCTACTCCCGTATCAGCGGATTCGACTTCTTTGCCGACCCTTGGTATAACAATAACGCACTTTACGTTATTTACCAGCAACCGCCATTCTCGAAATCTGCCGGACAAGGCAATTCACATGAAACGAAGATGAAACCGAACGGTACACGGGTAGGTTATGCGGACGCATTGGCACGCAAATGTAACAACCCTTGGGCAGCCGCTTATGCACGCACGATATTGGAGAAAGAACCGGATATTATGAAGAAAACATTCTTAGGAAAATCCGGTGACTTGACCTGGTATCGTTGTACGACAAGGAAATCCTTACCGAAAGAGGAACACTCATTGGCAGAACTTCCCATGACAAAGGTATTCAACGAAACAGGAATAGCAACGATGCATACTTCTTTGGGAGACATAGACAAGAATGCAATGTTGTCATTCCGTTCCAGTCCTTATGGTTCCACTTCCCATGCACTTGCCAATCAGAATGCTTTCAATACTTTCTATGGCGGCAAAGCTATTTTCTACAGTAGCGGACACCGTACGGGATTCACAGACGACCATTGCATGTATTCGTACCGTAATACACGTGCACATAATAGCATGCTGGTCAACGGAATGACCCAGAAGATAGGAACGGAAGGATACGGATGGATTCCACGCTGGTATGAAGGGGAAAAGATTTCGTACATGGTTGGCGATGCTTCCAACGCTTATGGCAATGTGACTTCTCCCCTATGGCTGAAACGCGGTGAATTGTCCGGCACTCAATACACGCCTGCGAAAGGTTGGGACGAGAACAAAGTAGATATGTTCCGTCGCCACATCATTCAATTGGGAACTACCGGAGTTTTTGTGATTTATGATGAATTGGAAGGAAAAGAACCCGTAACATGGAGTTATCTTTTACATACCGTAGAACTGCCTATGGAAATACAGGAACTGACGAATGAAGTGAAAGTTATTGGTAAGAATAAAGCCGGAGGTGTCTCTGTTGCCCATCTTTTCAGTTCGGCAAAAACGGAACAAGCGATGGTAGATATTTTCTTCTGTGCGCCAACCAACTGGAAAAATGTGACGAACGCACAAGGGAAAGCGTTGAAATATCCTAATCACTGGCATTTCTCTTCTACAACAGTTCCGTGTAAAACCGCCCGTTTCCTGACAGTGATGGATACGCATGGAAAAAACCGCCCGGATATGCAGGTAATTCGCAAAGGTAATACCATTCAGGTAGGCGACTGGACTATAACTTGTAACCTGACTGAAAAAGGGAAAGCTGCCATTTATGTAAGCAATAAAACGGAAAAAGTTTCTTTAAACTATGATGCCGGTAAAAAGGAAGGTGCAACGATAGTCACAGATCAGGTAAAAGGCAAACAGGTTAACAAAGTCCTGACAGACTATTTACCGGATTTTGAGATTTAATCTCTCCCCGCTTTAGATGAAGAAACATATACTCCTATAAAAACGTTATATTTGCAGAGTAATTTTAAATAAAGAAGTAACCATGAAATATATCGGAGCACATGTAAGCGCGTCCGGGGGCGTAGAGTTCGCCCCCGTTAATGCGCATGAAATAGGAGCAAATGCTTTTGCGTTATTCACCAAGAATCAACGTCAATGGGTAAGCAAACCTTTAACAGAAGAAAGTATCAGCCTCTTTAAAGAGAATTGCGAGAAATACGGTTTTCAGCCGGAATATATCCTGCCACATGACAGTTATCTTATCAACCTGGGACACCCGGAAGAAGAGGGACTTCAAAAAAGCCGTGCCGCTTTTCTGGACGAAATGCAACGTTGCGAACTGCTTGGATTGAAACTTTTAAATTTCCATCCAGGCAGTTCTCTCAACAAAATTTCAATAGAGGATTGCCTGTCTCTCATCGCAGAAAGTATTAATATCGCTTTAGAAAAAACAAAAGGCGTAACAGCCGTTATTGAGAACACTGCCGGACAAGGAAGTAATCTAGGAAGCGAATTCTGGCAACTGAAATATATCATCGACCGGGTAAACGACAAGAGCCGGGTGGGTGTTTGCCTCGATACCTGCCATACTTATACGGCTGGTTATGATATTGTCAATGAATACGATAAGGTATTTGATGAGTTTGACAAGGAAGTGGGATTCAATTACCTTCGTGGTATGCACTTGAATGATTCAAAAAAAGCACTGGGCACCCATGTAGACCGTCACGATAGTATTGGTGAAGGGTTGATCGGAAAAGCATTTTTTGAAAGATTGATGCAAGATTCGAGATTCGATAATATGCCGCTGATACTCGAAACACCGGATGAAAGTAAATGGAAAGAAGAAATTGCATGGCTAAAGAGCATGGAATAATCATGGTATTACCTACTAATTAATTAGAAGTTCGACCCATTAACGGAATTAACTCATTATTGCACGGTCACGAACTGTTTTAGCCTATTCTGACAAGGGTATATTCTCACTGCTATGAGAACTTTTTCTCATTGCAGTGAGTATTTTTTCTCATTACTATGAGTATTTTTTCTCATAGGAATAAGTATAGTTGAGAATATTTACGGAAGTTTTTTTGAACTATAATTGTATGAGTTTACCTCATTTCCGCATCGAAATGAATTTATTCTGCCAACACGCTCAATAAATATTCGCCATACTCACTAAAGGTTCATACAGTTTCTCTATATCCTGTGAGTCCATCTCGATTTGAACTTGATCTCCAGGCATTAATTTCTGTCCTTTGGGAGACCAATTCTTACGGTCACGATGCACATTTATAATTACGCAACGTTCCGGTAAACGAAGTTCATCCACCATCTTGCCATCTAAATAAGACCCGCTCATTACTTCTACAGACAATGTATAACGGGATTCTTCCTTAAAGGCAGGTGAATGAATCATATCATCATATAAAATTACATTGAACGGTTTTATCTGAAGCATTTCCGTAAAGTAATAGGTTAATCCACCTACAACAATGGAAGGATAAAAGACTTCCAAATGTCCCGTAATCTCGGTTATTAAGACAATAGCCGTCAGAGGTGTACGAATGACTGCTACAAGAAATGCCGACATACAAATCAACATGATATAACTGATATTCTCATAAGCAATCATACCCTGTTGAACCATAATCAATCCGACGATTTGCCCCAAAAGTCCTCCCGTCACCAGCGTAGGGATAAAACTTCCTCCCGGTAAACCCGAAGAAAAAGAAAAGGTGCTAAAAACGAAATGCAGCAACATCATGCCGACAATCCAAAGAATATGTGTATCCGGATGCATGGCCTGTGATAGCAAGAACTGTTCCCCTCCTCCCGTCAGATTAAACTCGGCCATAGAAATCAAAAAAGCAATAAAAAGCAAATACAGCATCTTCACGTATTCAGGATGCTTAATAGCGGGATAAATACGTTTCATCTGAAGAGTAGTGACAGAAAAGAATTTTCCAAAAACAGAAACTACTGCCGCCAATAAAAGAAACAGTTTCACCTGCCCCCAAAAAGTCATTCCAGGCACAATGGCATCTATATGAAAATAAGGATTGATGGGAAAAATCCAACTGGCAACCCCGCCTGCCACGACTCCTGCCAAAAGCGTGGTAATGGCTGTTTTAGGTGCATCGAACCGCTCGATAGATTCGATAACCAACAATGAGGAAGCTAATGGGGCAGCAAAAGCAGCCGCCAATCCGGCGCCGGCACCGGCAGACAATAATTGTTTCCGTTCACCACTAAGCACCCTCCCCCATTTTGATACCAAATATCCGACATACGAACCTATCTGTACGGAAGGTCCTTCACGCCCCAAAGACAATCCGGTACTTAATGCAAGTATCCCACCCACAAACTTCGCTACCAATTCCAGAAAAGGATGCTTATAATCAACCCTCCCATTAATAACTCCACGTGTTTGCGGAATCCCCCCGCCGGTAATAAGCGGCATTTTCTTCACCAGCCAGGATACGAATACAAGTATTCCCCACATCAACAGGAAAAGAGGGATATACCAATACCACTTGGGATGAGAATCAAAAAAATCATGGCGGAGATTAAAGAAGAACTGTAACAGGTAATGATAAGGCACGGCAACAAGCCCCGTCAGTAATCCTACGAAGATACTGACAAAGTAAAGTCGTGCATCAATCAACTTCAGTTTAAAAATGCGCCAATGGTCCTTATCTTTTATCTTTTTTATCAGTCGAAACATTCAGCCAGCCTTACATTGTTTTATACGTAGGACATACAACAATCAAAACCTAGCTGCGGTTTTCAAACTCATGAAGATTTAATTTCTAATTATCTTCCTATCATATTCAGACGAAGTATAGCGTGTACCATAAAGTAAGACCCTAGTGCATTATAATCCGTGTCACGAATGGCACTATCCGGTAAAGCCAAAAGCCGGACCGTAGCAAACGGTACCGGCTGATTGGTTTCAGTATCAATCACACGACCGGAAAAAACGCTCTTTGCCGGACTGAGCAAAAACAGTCAAACTAATCAGTAACAAGACATAACAAGTAATCAAACGGTACTGAAAAGAATAAATATGGCTGCCTATGTTCAAATTGTGTTGATTTAGTAAAATAAAACTAATCTTTATTTCGGGGCTTGACGCGGAGCACGATCTTTTTGTCCCTGACGGTGTCCCTGTCCCGGTTTCTGACCTTTTCTGCGATCAAATTCTTTTCTAAATTTATTAGCATTCATCTTTTCCTGCTGATAAATCTTCAAAATCTGCTTCTGCGAAAGTATCTTACTGAATTCATTGTAATACTTTTCACGAACATCCAGCATTTTACGGCTTTGAGTAAACTGGTTTCGCAACATGGTTGCAATCTCGTCGTCAGTCATAGACGGACGTTCTTTCTTAGCATTAGCGTCTGTGCCTTGTGCTTTAGTTTTCTCTGTTCTCGCCTTATGAGTCATCATACGACATTCACGCAATTCTTTCAGATACTTCTCGTATACCGGAGTAAATTTAGCTACCGTTGCATCATCCAACATCAACGTATTTACTATTTGTTTAGTCTGCATCTGCACCATTTGTTCTGGTGTAGGACGCTGTTTTTTTTGTTTATTATCTGTATTCTGTGCAGACAAAGTCATCTGGCTTCCCATCAGGAGAACGGCCATAATTACATAAATAAATTTAGTCTTCATAATCTTCATGTTTAAAATAATTAATTGAGTTACTTAATTCAAAAATATATCATTTTCAGAGAAGCTGACGAGCTCTTCCAACTCCTCATCTGATAGTTCTTTAATCCATTTATCTACCGGTTCCGTACCATTGGCTAATACTTTCGAAGAAGATGTTGTCACCTCATCTGCCTGTCGCAAAGACGGAACAAACAGAAATCCGACCCATACGGCTGCTATGGTAATCACCGTAGAAATAATCAGCTTCGCATGAGACTTCCGCTGTTGCTTCACTCCGGCATGTTCCATCACCTTTCGTTGCACGTCCTCGAAGAATCCATCGGGGGTACGGTAAGGTGTCCGTTTTCCAATATCGTCAAAATCAAAATCCTTTTTCATCGTTCTATCTGTTTAATATATATTCCTTTATCTTCTCTTTCGCATAGTGGTAATTCACTTTTAGTGTATCCACTTTAGTATCCAGTACACGGGCAATCTCTTCATATTCAAGTTCATCGTAATAACGCAAGTTGAATACCAGCCGTTGCTTTTCCGGCAGACTTAAAATAGCTTCCTGAAACTTTACTGCCAACTCATTCTCATAATCAATGTAATCGGAAGCCTTCAACTTGCCCATCAACTCTTCCTGAACATCTTCTGCGGAAACAACTCCTTCATCTTTACGTCCGTTGAGCAAGCGTAAACTCTCATTCGTTGCAATCCGGTAAATCCAGGTTGACAGTGAACTTTCTTCGCGAAACTGATCGATATGCCGGAATACCCGAATAAAGACTTCCTGAAGCACATCTTCCGCATCTTCATGAGATACAACCAGTCTACGGATGTAATTATATATCGGCACCTGAAAAGAGTCCATCAGCATCTTGAATCCCCGTTCGCGATTCGAAGCACAAGCTTCACGGATTTTATTCTCGTTTATCATCAATTCTTTTTCTAAGCTTTATTAGTTAGAACGCGGAAGGCAGGTGAAGTTAAATATGGGATTTGGTATTTTGCTTTTATTAACAAGAGAGGGAGAACTGGCGGAAATCATTGTTGGTATATACAATAGGAATAAACGCATGATTCCTGATGACGTTTAGATGAAGGTAGAAAATTATAGTGACGCTATCCGGCAAAGATAGTGACGGCATCATTGTCTCATACCGTCACTATCTTTGCCGGATAGCGTCACTATGTTTTTTTAGTAGAAATACTCTATTTATAAGCTGTAAACAAGGAGATGATTACCAGAACTTATTGTGTTCCGCACTATATTCAAAGCCTGCGGCTTTCAACTGATTCACTAATTCATCCTTGTTCACATTCATATCTTCACAAAGTTCGTCAAGTGAAGAATAGCAATCGCGCAACTTCATATTGATGACGCTGAACAACATCATCGGATCTTTCGGTAATTCCATAACATACAATCTTTTAAACCGGGTGCAAAGGTACAGCAATCCCGTTGAATAGCAAAACAAATCAATCACCTATTTCTTCTATCTTCAAAGAGATTTTTTCTATCAGTTTGCTGATTTCTTCTTCCAATGGGATCACATTGAAGTCTTTCCAAAAGTTCTCATCATATTTAAAATATGTGTCGGAGAAGATCGTACGGGTAGGCAATCTTTCTGTACGGGGAAACGCGACTACCTGTCCGGTTTCCACCTTGCAAGTAATCATCTCAAACCAGATATGAAGATCACGACTGCCAAACAGCATTTTTGTACGTTTCACTTTGAAATGAAGATCGCCCCGGATATGATGTATGTAATAAGTTCCTTGCCACGGTTTATAAGAAATGGTATATACCACTTTTTGAGGAATCATCCGTACGTTGCGTGCGCGCCTTTCGACGAACATACCCGCCGCATTTTTCACATATACAGGATGAACTTCCAGACGGGCTTGCAATAAGGCGCTCGTTTCAGAATCAAGGAATAGTTCTCCGCAAAAAAGAGGTTCACTGATTCCTTTTTTCTGTTCAAAATGCACCACATTTACAAACCGGTCTTCTAAAAATGTCACGCCCTCCGAAGTATAGGTATAAATGCTATTCTCTATATTGGGAATCAGGAATTCGGGCATATCTTTTATAATATCCATCTGGATACAAGCCTGGATTCCCGACTTTACTTTTACCAATAAGCTATCTTTCGCTTCCACATTGCTTAGCCGACTCATTTTCAACAGCTTCACTTGATCTGGCACTGCTGAATGTGAGGATGTCTTATAAACCTTGAACACTGCTTCCGACAAGTTTTGAAATTTATTTTTCAACTGAACTCCTTCACGATAAAAGGTAGTCAGATACACGGGAGTATGCGAATAGTTCTGTTCCCTCCGTTCAATCATTTCCCGCAAAAGTTTCTTTGGTTCACTTCGACGAATCACTACTTCCTGCAAAGGAACCACTTTAGGTTCGAGACTAAGTATATTGTGCCGTCCAATCAACAAAGCAAACTCTATATCTTGTGAAAGATAACCTATATGAGAAAAGGTAATCGAATCGTTTTTTAAAGAATCGGGTAAGGACAGTTTAAAATCTCCATTCTGATTTGTTATGCTGCCGATAGATGTCCCCCTCACTCCAACAGTAGCTGAAGAGATGGGCACACCCGTCTCCTTATCCAGCAAAGTGCCGGTAATGGAAAAGTTAATAGGCTGCTCCGGAATGGAATCCTGTTGTATATGAATCTTTTTCTCCGAAGGGAGAGTAATCAGAATATGAGTACCAATCACCTGAAACTCCAAACCGGTATCTCCTACTATATCATACACTGCTTGGCGAATAGATCGTTCTCCTCCCTTTATCTTCACGACAACATCATTATCAATAACTTTACTGTCATAAATAAACATATATCCCGACTGTTGGGAGACATTACCTAATAATGAATAAACAGTGCCTTTTGTCTTGGGAAGCCGAACTATCCGTTCCAATACATCGCCCCCATCCGCTCTCATCGTATCGACTACGAAAAAGAGTATGAATAGAATGGATAGATAGCGATAAGCCTGTTTCATTTTCTCAAGTTTAAATGAGTTTTATTCTGATAACAAAAGAATATCCCCTTGCCGGACACATTGCAGACCGAGTGCGCTAGCTATCAGAGTAGCTACGACTTCAGAAGACTCGTCAGAAAATTCAACCGTCAGTCTGCGTTCCTCCAATGCAGGTGAAGCCACTTGAATCTGCAAACTATCCGAATTCAGGTTCATCACTTTCAGAATGTTCGCCAAAGATTCATCTTTAAAACGTATGTGTTTAAAAAAGCTCCCCCACTCTTCATTCTCTTTATCCGCATCGAGAACGACTAATCGTTGCGATTGCACCACTACTGCCTCTCCCGCTTTTACATAACATTCCTGATTTCCTTTTTTTAGAGTAACTTTCACGATCCCTCTTTGTACAGATAAGCGGAACGGAGCATGTTCATCGCTCTGTACACTGAAAGCGGTTCCCAAAACTTCAATTTTAGCTTGTTCCGTATCAATCCAAAAGGGTTGTCCCTGCTTCTTTGCTACGTCGAAGAAAGCATTTCCCTGCAAACTCACTTCCCGTTTATCAGCAATAAAGTGCTCCGGATATAATAAGGAGGTTTCCTTTGCCAAAAGTACCACAGAACCGTCTTCAAGAGTCGTTGCCAAAGTGGAAATGCCTTGATTTTCCTGTGTAAGAAAATTCTGTGCCGGTTCTCTTTCAGAACCGGTCATCCAATACAAAGCTCCCCAGATGACGCCTATCAAAACGGCGGCAACTGCTCCGTATCTGATCCATAGTGAATGTTTGCGTATAGGACTTCTCTCATCAACTTTCGCAAGTAAACGGTCATTGTCCAGGCGATTATACAATCGGTTCCATGCCTGATCTGTCTTTATTTTATAAATTTCTGTTTTCATCACTTCATGTGAATATAAGTTTCAACTTCTTCTCGTAATGTCCGGAGGGCTTTTGTCATTTCAGCTTCTACTGTTTTTACTGAAAGAGAAAGCTGTGTCGCTATCTCCACATATTTCCGCCCCTCCAAACGGTGCATCTCAAAAATCTGTCGTCTGCGGACCGGCAGCTTTTCAAGAGTGTTATTTATGAATTTCTGTAATTCCTCATACTCCATCTGTTGATGAGGATCTGTCGACTGCTCCGGATTGGAAGTGTTCAATACTGCTTCACGGTATCTATTCCTAACTTCTTCGTGTTCACAATACTGCAAAGATTGATTGCGAGTCGCCCTGTACAGATAGCTTTTAACGGACTGGAAAATCTGTAAGCGCACCCTTTCTTTCCAAAGTACATAGAAAAGCTCTTCTACAATCTCTTCCGCTACCGCCATCTGCCCGGTAATGCCTGCCGCATAACAGCAAAGAGGAAAATAGTAACGGCGAAAGAGTTCCTCAAACGCTTTTATGTCACCTTCCTTTATCTTTTTTAGTATGAGCAGTTCATCCAGCATACTTGCTTTTCTTTATGATTGACTTCAAATATAAGAAAACTATCCCTGTTTCAATTCGATTGCTTTTTCAATTTATCCTCTGCGTGCTCCAAAGATTCCGTAGGTTCGATGATATTGTAGTTTCCCCAAAAGTCCGGATTCCAGTATTCGTCTACCTTATCATAAAATATCTGATTCAGGCTAAAAGCTTCTTTGTTGGGTATATTCTCCAATACTCCTTCTTTTCTATCGGTCACTACCATTTCGGAAGCTACCGTATAGCTTGTGGAAAACAACTTCCGCTTCCAGTCACATTTAAAACGGATCGTGTTACGAATATAGTTCAGATACGTTTTTCCATCTACATCTTTATATGTGACCAGGTAAGAGAGTTCTTGCGGTTTGAACCTTAGACCGAGAGGTTTCTTATACAGAATAGCGGTAGTTGCCTTCGATTTATTCTGCATATCCAGACTCATTTCTATACGGGTGAATGACAACCGTTCGCGATCGATATACAATTTACCATATAATAAAGCATACATAAGAATGACTTTCGGGCGGAAATTAATAACATACTGCATACGATTATCTATAAGCATGGATTCTGCCATCCAGAATTCGTAATTATTCAATTCTTCAAAATCGAGTAACGCTCCCTTGTTCTTCACGACATCCAAAGTGACGCCCAGATTAGGTCCACCCACAACTTTGACAGCTAATGTGTCACTCGCTTTCTGACTAAGCAGACGACGTCCCTTCTCCACCCGTACTTTGTCATAGTTTATATTTCTATTGGTATAGGCTGTTTTAGACACATCGAGCACTGCTTCCGATATACCGATATATCGACGCCCTTTCTGTACGGTTTCCCGGTAAAATCCTGTCAGCATATCACGCTTATCACTATAATTTAAAGGGATCTTATTGATTGCTTTCTCTACAATCATACGTGGATTTTCGGCAAATACCACCACTTCATTCAACAGATTGGAATGAGGCGTCAGCCAAACCGTCAACATAGCGGCTGTTTCTTTCTCCAAAGAGATATGAGTATTTACATAGCCGATATGTGAAATGTCCAGTTCACGCGGGGTTTCCGTTTTTTTAATCTTCAAAGCAAATTCTCCTTCCGCATTCGTCACAGTACCGATATTGCTACCATGCACCGATACATTTACGTTCTCCAGAGCTTTTTTATTTTGCTTGTCTTTCACCATACCAACGATCGTAAGATAATCTCCGGCATCTCCTTGCGCCCACACTGGAAAGCTACAAAGCAGCAAACAAACTGATAGCCATCCAACCAAGTGTTTTTCTACATTCTTCATACTGATGCTTTTTAAAGGTAAATAAATTGCGTTTCTACTAATAAGAGCGCTCAAACCGGAAATACCCTACAGCTTTTACAAAAAAAAGAAAAAGAAATCAGATTTCAATACCATATCCGGAAATTAATAGTAATTTTCCCGGCAAATTAATGATAAAAGCAATCACTATGATACGCAAATTAGACAAGACCGAATACGCCCTAGCTGCATCGTTAGCATTAGAGGTATATATACAATGCGGAGCGGAAGACTTCGATGAAGAAGGTTTGAATTCATTTAAAAGCTTTATCTCCAGCGAGCAACTGATGAATGAATTAGTGATTTACGGCGCTTTTGAGGATAAGAATCTGGTCGGCATTATGGGGACGAAGCATGAAGGGAAACATCTTTCTTTATTCTTTATCCGAAAAAAGTACCAATGCAAAGGTATCGGCAAACAGTTATTCTGTTTCGCTATCAATGATTGTCCGGTAGATGAAATGACTGTTAATTCGTCCACATACGCCATTCCTTTTTATCAAAGTCTGGGATTTGAAAAGACTAAAGAGAAGCTATGTACTAACGGGATAACTTATACGCCAATGATATTCAAGAGGACAGTCAGAATCAGTTCCATCGCACCTTGTGGAATGGACTGCGCATTATGTTATGCTTTTCAAGATATAAAAAAGCCTTGCCCCGGTTGTAGAACCCAAACAGGAAAAATTCGGGAAAGTTGCCAAAACTGTATTATTTTCTCATGTGATAAGAAAAAGTATTATTGTTTTGAATGCACAAATTTCCCTTGCAAACGATTAAAAGCACTAGATGCAAGATACCAAAACAAATACAAAATGAGTATGATTATGAATCTTACATTCATAAAAGAACAGGGAGAAGAAAACTTCTTAATATGGCAAAATCATAAATACACCTGCCCCAAGTGCGGAAAACTGCGAACTGTGCATTACGACTACTGTATTCACTGTAAACAACAGAAGTTAACATAACTATAATGAATACCTCCCGATAGAGCTACAATTATAATTGTTAATTATGCTTGTGAATATGTATTTCATATAAAAATAGTTTCTACCTTTGCGACCGTTATGATGAAGTACATATTCTGTATACTATTAGGCGTATTTCTGAATTGGGGATTCCATCTGATTTCCGATGAAGCACAGGAGGCATACCGGTTAGAAACCGGTAGTACCAGTGTACAAACCTATACCAAATCATACACCTCCAAAACTAATATCATACAGCTGGATAAAGAACAGAAACTAGTCAAAACAAAAGAATACACCGGAAAGCAAGATTACAATAACGATAATGGCGTTTTAAATCCATTCTCCTTCCGCCACCTCTCTCCTTTAAAGATACTACGATTCAATATTCCTTCTGTCACTATCCGTATACTAAGCTCTCTGAAGATCCAACTTCCTCAAAACCAATGGACAGGTTTTTCATATTATACCAATCTTTTTAAATATTCTGATAGATATCATATCTATTCATTAGGCCACATACTCATTTAGCCATTTTATATTTTTCCGGCATAAGACTATTCCAGTCTTTGATGCCTCACTTTCGGTTTGCATCCTCCATTTGAGTGAAAAGAGTATTCACTATGGTCTGGAAGCCAATAACATTCTTTTTTTACCATAACAACCAAAGTATATAAAATGGACTTTTTATTAGATTTCATCCTTCATATCGATCAATATATGGTTATGATTGTGCGTGATTATCACGCCTGGACGTATGCCATTTTGTTTTTTATAATCTTCTGTGAAACCGGATTAGTGGTCACTCCTTTTCTTCCCGGTGATTCTCTACTCTTCGTTGCAGGAGCTATTTCTGCCTTACCTGACATGCCTATCAGTGTGCATATACTCGTTATCATTTTATTTGCCGCTGCCGTATTAGGCGATTCCTGCAATTACATGATCGGACATTTCTTCGGTCGAAAGCTTTTTAATAATCCCAATTCCAAGATATTCAAACAAAGCCATCTGGAGAAGACACACGAGTTTTATAAGAAATATGGTGGGAAAACAATTATTCTGGCCAGATTCGTCCCGATAGTACGCACGTTTGCCCCCTTCGTAGCAGGAATGGGAAAGATGAACTATTACTATTTTATGATGTATAATTTAGCGGGTGGTGCGGCTTGGGTCGGCATATTCTGCTACGCCGGTTATTTCTTCGGAGACCTTCCGTTTGTACAAGAGAACTTGAAACTGCTGATCGTTGCCATCATATTCATCTCTATATTGCCTGCAATCATAGAGGTAGTACGGGCCAAACTAAAGTCTTAAAACACCAAACTATAATCTGTATTCATTTGTTACTAATATAAATAGAGAAGAAAAAACAATTTAAAGTTTTTACACTTATGAAAAATTCTTTTTTTAGTCGGTTTACTCCAAAAGAGCCCAAATTTTTCCCATTGCTGAAACAACTTTCAGAAGTACTTTGTAAGGCATCCGTTGTTTTAACAGAAAGCTTGCAACATGACTCACCAACAGAACGTGCAGATTACTACAAGAAAATCAAAGAGCTGGAACGTGAAGGGGACAAACTAACGCATCGAATTTTTGATGAATTGAGCACCACATTCATCACTCCTTTCGACCGTGAAGATATTCATGATTTAGCTTCCTGTATGGATGATGTTATCGACGGAATAAATAGTTGCGCCAAACGAATCTCTATTTACAATCCCCGTCCTATCTTAGAAAATGGCAAAGAATTGAGCCGTTTAATTCAGGAAGAAGCGGTCTACATCCGTAAAGCCATGGACGAACTTGAAACATTCCGCAAGAAACCGACTCTCCTCCGGGAATATTGCTCAAGATTACATGAAATCGAGAATCAGGCAGATGACGTATATGAATTCTTTATCACCAGGCTATTTGAAGAAGAAAAAGACTGCATTGAACTGATAAAGATCAAGGAAATCATGCATGAACTGGAGAAAACGATCGATGCCGCAGAACGTGTAGGCAAGATTCTGAAAAACCTGATTGTAAAGTATGCATAAAGTAAGCCGAAACACATGGAACTATTAGTGACTATCATTATTCTGGCTCTGATATTTGATTATATCAACGGCTTTCACGATGCAGCAAATTCAATAGCTACAATCGTATCTACCAGGGTGCTTACCCCCTTTCAAGCTGTACTATGGGCTGCTTTCTTCAATTTCGTTGCTTTTTTCATTGCCAAATACATCATAGGCGGATTCGGTATTGCCAATACAGTATCCAAAACGGTGGTAGAACAATATATCACTTTACCTATTATATTGGCAGGAGTCATAGCAGCCATCACCTGGAACCTGGTAACATGGTGGAAAGGTATCCCGTCTTCATCCTCACATACGCTTATCGGAGGATTTGCAGGAGCTGCCATTATGGCAAACGGGTTTGAAGCAATTCAACTTAATATCATTCTTAAAATTGCAGCTTTCATCTTTCTGGCTCCTTTTATCGGAATGGTGATTGCTTTCGGTTTCACTCTGTTTGTGCTTTACATCTGCCGCCGTGCACATCCTCATACAGCTGAAGTCTGGTTTAAGAGGTTGCAGCTCGTTTCTTCCGCCCTCTTCAGCGTCGGACATGGATTGAATGACTCACAGAAAGTAATGGGTATTATTGCCGCTGCCATGATAGCCGCTCATTCTATGGGATTGGGTATGGGTATCAACAGCATCAATGACCTTCCCGACTGGGTTGCTTTTTCGTGCTTCACCGCTATCTCACTCGGCACCATGTCCGGAGGTTGGAAAATAGTAAAGACAATGGGAACCAAAATCACCAAAGTAACCCCATTGGAAGGAGTAATTGCCGAAACAGCCGGTGCTTTCACTCTCTACATTACGGAAATGCTGAAAATCCCCGTTAGTACCACGCATACTATCACAGGTGCAATCATCGGAGTAGGTGCAACCAAACGCCTCTCTGCCGTTCGCTGGGGAATAACAAAAAGCCTCATGACTGCCTGGATTCTTACAATTCCGGTCAGTGGACTCTTGGCAGCAGCTATCTATTATATTGTTTCCCTCTTTTTGTAGAGGAAAACAATATAATGAATAATTGACAGCCGACACTCTCGCAAAAGAAAAGAGCTGAACATCCATGTCCCCTTGGCTCTTTTCTGTCTAACTATCAGGACTATAATTATCACTACTTTCACGACTCCTTATTTTATCCGTTTGACCAATCCTTTTGCCAAATGGCTTTACAAAATATTACCTACTAAAGTACGGGAGACGTTAGATCGTTATGCTTCCGGCAAGAAGACCGTGAGCCACGATAGTGACTGGAAGAAATTACTAAAAACATGATTGACAGGGTTATTATTTATAGCGTACTGCTCACTGCTATCTGACTGCTGTCTATACAAATCATTTATCCCGCCATCAGTGAAATGTTTGCTCCTGCTACCCTATGGATTAAGCCGGTGATGTGTCTGAGTACCCTTTTGCTTATGACTCCTTCTTTGTGAACACTCACCTCCAACAAATATAACTCTTCCGAATTATCCCTGAAGCTATGAAGAGATGAGAATTACAATCACGGACGACTGGTTTCTCTCGCCCTAGACCGGGTATCTATTGCTCTTTTTACCACTAGCGTAGTTATCAGCTATTTCAAGCTAAACTGGGGAATAAGTGTGATTATTGCCATAACTGCTGTGGCATTGATTCTTATTCTTAGAGAAGACCTCACGCAATATTCACGATTGGAAACGAGATTCCTAGTCAATCTTAACCGACGAATAGCTTCGAGGTTATAATGCCACATACTGTAACAAAGTCAGGGGGCGGTCGAATAAAACACATTACATATAAAACAAAAGAGAGCTGTAAACATTTAAGCTACAGCTCTCTTATTTTGATTTATTGTATATTTAGCGATCTTTACTTCACTTCCTCAAAGTCAACAGTATCTCTGTATGAGCAACTTGCGTACACATGTTGCAATTATATCGCAAATCCGAAAATAAGCATCCATAAGCAACCACAGCTCTTGACTGCAAAAGTACGATTTTTATTCATAAATAAAGAGATGTAAACGCATAAAAATCAAAAGTCTGTGTCAATTTTAACAGAATCTCCACTTTTATCCTTATCTTTGTACATGGTACTGGGGAGTTGTACCCTAACAATTATAAGGAAACGATGCAAATTCAAAACAATACATTGATAGCGGAATGTTCGGCTTACGATTTCAAGGAAATGTTGGAACGTAAGAAAGTGAAGTCGTGGCTTAAATCGGTATCGGCTTTTGCCAATATGGATGGTGGCAGTTTGTTCTATGGAGTGAACGATGACGGAGTGATTGTTGGTTTGGAGAATCCGCAAGCCGATGCTGATTTTATCAGTGAAATGATAAAGGCACGACTTGACCCTGTGCCGGAAGTTCAACTTATTCCGATAGAGCATGAAGGACATACTTTACTTGAAGTGAAAGTAAAAACTGGAACACTTACACCTTATTATTATTATCAGGACGGAACACGTACCGCGTATGTACGGGTTGGCAATGAAAGTGTAGAGTGTAATTCGCAGCAACTTCTTTCGCTGGTATTAAAGGGTACGCACATGACATGGGATTCACTGCCTACCCAAGTGGATGCCAGCAAACACTCGTTCATCATCCTTGCCAATACTTTCCGTGAACAAACCCATCAGGAATGGAATGACAAGTATCTGGAATCATTTGGTCTGGTTACTCCTGACGGTAAACTGACCAATGCCGGATTATTGTTCGTGGATAATTGCACCGTATTCCAATCGCGTATCTTCTGCACCCGTTGGACTGGACTTTATAAAGATGATGCCATCAGTTCTGTAGAACACCGGGCTAACCTCGTATTGCTATTGAAATACGGTATGGACTTCATCAAGAACTACACCATGAGCGGATGGGTGAAGATGCCCAACTATCGTCTGAATCTCCCCGACTATTCCGACCGTGCCATCTTTGAAGGGTTGGTAAACCATCTTATCCATAGAGATTATACGGTAATGGGCGGTGAAGTGCATATTGACATTTACGATGACCGTGTAGAACTGGTATCACCCGGTGCCATGCTTGACGGTACACAGATTCAAGACCGTGACATATACAAAGTACCATCCATGCGCCGCAATCCTGTCATTGCAGATGTGTTCACACAGTTGGACTATATGGAGAAACGTGGCTCCGGCTTACGCAAAATGCGTGAACTTACAGAGAAGCTACCTAACTTCCTGCAAGGAAAAGAACCGCAATATCAAACGGAAGCGACTTCTTTCTACACCACTTTCTATAATCTGAACTGGGGCGAGAATGGAAGAATACCTGTCGAGGAAGTGGCTAACAGGGTAAATAGTACCCTCGAAAAGTACCCTGTAAGCGAAGAAAGTTCTGAGAAAAAGTACCCTGTAAACAAAAATAGTACCCTCGAAAAGTGCCCTGTAACACGAAATGCCAACAAACCTGTTGGTAGAACGGCTCAACGTATTATAGATATGGTTATATCTAACCCGATGATAACTCGTGAAAAAATGGCAAATGAATTGGGGATCTCTTTGGATGGTGTCAAGAAACAGATAAAGAATCTTCGAGATAGAGGCATTCTCATCCATGAAGGTTCTGACAAGGCTGGTTATTGGCGTATAATTGTTAAACCATAAGCCGAGCAATAAACCTATGGGAACATCTTTCATTCCACTTTGTGCAATAATTGCCGTCTTGATTATCGCCTTTTTGTTTGCTTCCTTACCGCAGATAAACCATAAAACGCGATACAGAGTACTTTATGCAATAGCCATCATCATGCTATTTGCCGTTATTCCTATCAGTGAGTATATGTCTGAGAATACCAAAAATCCAAACAGCAATTATCTGCTTGTACTAATATTCGATATTGCAGTAGGTTATTTCTGTATGTACATTACCGCATTGCTGAAATTCAATGTCCTTAAACGAAAGAATCAAGCATTGGAAAATGCCTTGACCGAAAAGCAACAAGAAAATGTAGCAATTCTATTGGAACATCAGAATGAAAAGCAGAAAGCACTTCAGCAAAGAGAACTTGAATGGTTAGCAGATAAAATCAAAATGTTCACAGAGGAAGAGCAGAAAGCTATTCTTGCCAGTGCTTGCGCATTTGCAGAACACGGTTTGATAATCACTCCCTCAATAACCATTCAGCTAACAAATACATGTAGTCAGCAAGATCTTATGTACTTTGTTTGTTCTGCTTTTTTCAACATGAGCAAGAAGCGTAGTGACATTGTAAGTTTCTTATCTCAGGTCTTTCCGCTTTATTTTCCTGCAGGAGAAAGTGTATTGGCTAAAAAGATGCCGGGATTGGAGAAAGTTAAGGAAAGAAGGGAAAAAGAAAATGTTCAATAACAATTAATATTATTAGCGTCACTTATTTCTATAGAAAATTTTAACACGAATAATAATGAGTACAAAATTTTTCACAAACAGTACAGGAAATACCTTGTTTGATAAATTCAAAGGTATTGCTGCTGATATGATAAATTTCGATAGTTTTTTAGCAGTTGTTGGATTTTTTCGCTCATCTGGTTATTTCAAACTACGAAAGGAATTGAGTAATGTATCAGAAATTAAAATATTAGTCGGCATTAACATTGATGATATTTTTCGCAAGCACAATAAAGCTCTATTGATGTTAGCAGACGAAGATAAGGCGAAAGAAATCTATCACAACGGCTTCAAAGAGGACATTGTTAATGCCCAATATTCTCCCGAAGTAGAAGAGGGTATTTTACAGATGTGCGAAGACCTTGTTTCAGGACGCTTACAGATGCGTATCCACGCTACCAAAAACCTGCACGCTAAATTCTATCTTTGTTTGCCACAGAATCATAGCGAACATAGCGATGGTTGGGTTATTATGGGATCGTCAAATATCTCTGATTCAGGTTTAGGCATTAAGCAACCACCACAATACGAACTTAACGTGGCGATGAAAGACTTTGACGATGTGAAGTATTGCTCCGATGAGTTTTGGGCTTTGTGGAATGAGGCTGTGCCATTGACTGCAGAAAATATTGAAGAGTACAAGAAGAAAACATACTTGGGTTATCAGCCAACGCCATACGAACTATACATCAAAGTGCTTATCGATACTTTTGGCGACCAAGTGGAAGATGATTTTTCCATTCAGTTGCCCGATGGTGTCAAGGATTTAAAATATCAGAAAGATGCCGTTATTCAAGGCTATCAGATGTTGATGCAGCATAACGGTTTGTTCCTTGCCGATGTTGTGGGTTTGGGGAAAACTATGATTGCCACAATGATAGCCAAGCGATTTGTAGAGGCTAACGGTAAAAACACCAATATCCTTGTTGTTTATCCTCCTACTCTGGAAGATAACTGGAGAAATACATTTAAGTTGTTCGGCATATACAAAAAAGCTCAGTTTGTCACCAATGGCAGTCTATCCAAAGTTCTTGACGGTAAAGATAACTACAAGGATAAAGAAGAGTTTGATCTAATCATTGTCGATGAAGCACACGGTTTCCGTAGCGATAGTTCGGGCAAGTATGACGAGTTACAGAAAATATGCAAGTCTCCTTGTATGAATATGGGCTTATTGAAGAGTTCGCAAAAGAAAGTGATGCTTCTTTCAGCAACCCCACTCAACAACCGTCCTGATGATTTACAGAATCAATTATTGCTGTTCCAAAACAGTCAGAGCTGTACCATTGATGGGGTTCCAAACCTCAAAGGTTTCTTCTCAGAACACATATTGGACTACAAACGATTGATGCGTGAACGTGATCTGCGTGATGTTACATCCGAAGTGGATAAAATATATGAGCAAATCCGTAGTAAGGTTATCGACAAGGTAACAGTTCGTCGTACACGCAACAACATTCTAAATGACCCTGATTATAGAGCAGACATCAAGTCGCAGGGCATCATATTCCCCAATATTCTGCCACCTAACGAATTGGAGTACGTGATGGACTTAGACACAAGTAATCGTTTCTACGAAACGTTGAAACAATTGACCGATGGAAAAACAGATGAGAATCCAGAGGGCAAGGGACTTACTTATGCCCGTTATCGTGCGGTAGAATTCTTGAAGCCCGAATATCGTAACAAGTATAAGAATGCCGTACATATCGGTCAGACATTGGCGGCTATCTATCGTGTCCATATGGTGAAGCGATTGGAAAGTAGTTTTTATGCTTTCAAGAAATCACTCCGTACACTTCTTCGTATCACAACCGATATGATTAAGATGTTTGAAGAGGATAAAGTTATCATTGCTCCCGATTTAAAAGTGAAAGACCTTCAAGCAAAGAATATGGAACTTGATGAGATAATCGAATATGCCATTACCAAGGGATATGCAACTGAGGATATTCTCTTCTCTGCCGATGCTTTCACCTCTGAATTTCTTGAGATGCTCCACCATGACCGTGAGATATTGGAACAACTCAATGCAGATTGGGAGAAAGAGAATGACGATCCAAAATTCGATAAGTTCCAAGAAAACCTTACCCATAACTTCTTCAATAAAGAGATAAATCCATCGGGCAAATTGGTGTTGTTCTCCGAAAGTGTAGATACACTGAACTATTTGTACGATAGACTTACAAAGGAAATAGGTCGTTCCGATGTCTTAATGGTTACAGCAACCAATCGTAACCGTTTGGGGCAGACCATCAAGGAGAATTTTGATGCAAACTTTGATAGCGATTCTATGAAGTACAACATTATCATTACTTCTGATGTGTTGGCAGAAGGTGTGAACTTGCATCGCTCTAATGTGATTGTCAATTACGATTCGCCTTGGAACGCTACCCGATTGATGCAGCGTATCGGTCGTGTAAACCGTATCGGATCGATTGCTCCCAATATCTACAACTATATGTTTTATCCATCTGTAATAAGCAAATTTTAAATCGTCATTTTTCGGTAAAGTTAAATCGACATATGA
>CAPAOL010000017.1 GCA_948579315.1 uncultured Phocaeicola sp. | reverse complement strand
GGCTAGGCTATACGCTTAAAAGAAAGCTTACCAACCAGGAAAATCCGCTGACCCAAAATATTCGGCTGGTAGGATGTTAGCATTATAATCCGAGAATAGAATTTGACCCATAAAATAGGGTGTCCCGATTTCGTCCCGGCGGATTTGCTAAAAATGAGATAAGCCACTGAAGTTCAGTGGCTTATCCTTTACAATGTCGGAATGAGGCGACTCGAACGCCCGACCCCTACGTCCCGAACGTAGTGCGCTACCAACTGCGCTACATTCCGTTTCTGTTTTGCGAGTGCAAAGGTAAAGCATTTTTTTGAAATCAAAAAGAATTTCATAGAAAATTTGCAAAAAATTTGTAGAATCAAAAAATATGCCTACCTTTGCAACCGAAAACAAGAAACAATAGTTTCTGAGAGGTCTTCTATTACAAAGTGAAAAGCTCTACCGATAACCATTTTGGTGCCATAGCTCAGTTGGTAGAGCAAAGGACTGAAAATCCTTGTGTCCCCGGTTCGATTCCTGGTGGCACCACCAAAGTAAGTTTTTCACTTTAAAGCTGTTACAGTAAAATGTAACTGCTTTTTTTATGCTTTAAGCCCTCGTTTACAGGGCAGTAGACAAATAGTAGAGATGAAGACTTACCCGATAATTATGGGGAAAGGTTGTCCAAGGATCCTTGTCCGGTTTCAAAAAGCTGTATTTTTCCCTACCATAGTATCTGGAATCTTGATACAAGTTCTGCCGGATCCTGCACCAAGTTCTGTGAAATCTTGTGCCAAGTTCTGCTTCACGCTCTCACTATTTCAGTCAAAAGATTCAATATTTACTTTCAGAAATAGTGAAGAAAAAATATAGAAAAAGACCTAACATCCAAAGTCTTTATGACTTTGAGCAACCTATAAAACACGACAAGGTATAAAAAGACACAATACAAACATTGCATATTGTACTATCAGAAACCTATTTGAGACATCGCCCAAAGTTCATTGACAGAAACACTCTTTTCATAACTAAAATGCGCATAATTCAGCATGATACGCGTTTTCGGCGTTATATAATAAGCGCCTCCCACTGTATAAATCATTTCTGAATCAGAAACTGCCGTATCAGCTTCATAGCGTTCCAATTTTGCCACAACCGCCAATCGGGAGGGAATGGCAAACCAATATCCTAAAGCATAAAAAACTCTGCGGTTGATACTACCATCTTTTCCCCACAAATATTCCCCCCCCCTGCAAGTCAACCGATGGGTCTGATAACAGGTACTCAGCGCCATGCGGTTACGTTTCATATTTGTATTATAAATGGTTTCTTCCCCCGTTTCATCATTTACCACCGTATAATCATCATTCAATTTTCCGATATAGGCAGACGCACCCATCTTCAATCCTTTGACAGGCTGCACAGTGAACCATGCGGCAAAATCCTTTGCATCATTATGATCTTTCATGCTGAGTCCGGAACCATTGTATACACCTACCCGATATTCCAGAAAATAATCGTCGACAGAGGTCTTGAACAACTCACCACCCACCTGCAAACCCATATCACGGCCACCCTGGTTCCCACATACATCTCCACTGAAACCTGCCAGACGCTCAATGACACGACTGAAGTTTACCGTTTCATAAACCGAAGATGACATCTGGTTCTCTAATGTAAAACAGGTCTTCATCCGACCTATCTTGACCTGAAAAAAAGAATACGGTTTGTAACAAGCATAGAGTTCCAGCAGCTGTGAAGTAAACAGTTCATACTGAACCATCCACGACAGTTTATCCGTGATATCTCCCGAAAGGATCAGCATCCCCAGCCTTCCAAAAAACTGATTGTCCGCCTGACTCACATCCAAGTCTTTCCTGTCCGTATAGCTATAACCGAACTGACCGTAGGCAGTCAGCTTCACATGTTTACTCAAAAAGCCGTTCACTTGCCCCAATACGGATGAATCTTCCTTTTTCCCTTGTGAATACCCCTGAGGTAAAACCAAGAACAACATCCAAATAACAAATAATAAGCGTGTGTTTTTCATGATCTATTTCTCATTACCAATGTATAACTACGTTCTAAAAGCTAACAAGCCGCCAAGCTATTCAAAAAGTTTAATTATCACTTATTATCCGTACACTTTATCCATATTTCCACTTATCTTTTATACAAGATGAATATTCACTCATTTTTATCCATCCGAAGAGTCATAAAAAGGCCGGTTGCCCCATTACATGAAGCAACCAGCCCTCCATTATCCTGTCACCAAGTTAATTATCAGAACTTATAAGCTGCTTTACGCAATTCTTTCACTGAACCGAATGGTTTATTGGGCTTCAGGTAACGCCCCATGAACTTATAAATGTCCAGACGAATCTTGCTTGACTCATAAGTATCTAACCGATCAAAACTATGCGCACCGGGAGCACGCTCAAATATCTTATATTCAAATTTTTTGCCTTCTGCTTTCAAGGCACGGATCATTGATTCCACCTCGACTACATTCACATCATCATCACTGGTATTAGTATAGATAAGTAACGGATCTTTCAACTTCTCCGCATGCCACACAGGAGAGCGCCGTTTGTATTCCGCAATATTGTCCTTGGCAGTCTGCCCGATATGATTCTTGGCCGAGAAGATTTTGCGATAACTGTCGCTGGCATATCCCATACGCATGATTACATCCGAAACCGGAACGCCTGCAAAACCACATTTATATTGTCCCGGATAATTGAAAAGGTTCATCAGTGTAATCATACCACCATGACTCCATCCCATGATACCCACACGACTACCATCCACAATATCGAAATTATCCACCATATAGTTACGGCTGATGTACACGTCTTCGTTTTCCAATCCACCATAATCTATATTATTGTATGTTCCCGCTCCGTATCCGGTGCTTCCCCGGTAGTCCGCTGCCACCACGATGTATTCCTGCGCTATCAGCTCACGGATGATATGGGCATAATAGGTGTCCATATCGGCATGTACCCCACTGTGAGGAAATACGATCAACGGATATTTCTTGTTTTCCTTCACACTTTTGGGAATAAAAATGTATGCTCTGAATTTAAGTTCGTTACCAGCACTCATCGAAGTGGGATTGGACTCCTTCCAACGCGGTGGTCCACATAATATCACCTTATCTACATGGGCAATATCACCCACTTTCTCGTACCACAGGACATCATCAATCTTTTTCATTAACTGGTCAAACTGATGAACAGACAACTGCGCCCGTACTATTCCCGGCATAGTCCATAAGCAACACACAAATACCACAAATATTACTATTCTGTTTTTCATACGTATATATTTAAATAATGATTAATAGCATGTTAATTCTTGGGATATCCCGGATTCTGTTCCATCTCAGGACTAAAGATAAACTGGTCTTCAGGTATCGGCAGCACACACTTGTAAAAATCCCAATCCACCTCTTCGTCCACACTGGGAAGATGATATCCTCCTTTACGGACAATAGTCTTGCCATTGCGCAGCAAATCAAAGAAACGATGTCCTTCACCTACCAGCTCCTTACTTCGCTCATCCAACACACGGTCCAAGGTATAGTCAGCCATTGTCACTTCGTTATCGGGATTGCCCCGCTTCACAATCTCATTCAAATAACCAAGTCCCTGAACCGCAGCATCACCGCCCAACTTGCAACCAGCCTCAGCGGCAATAAGGTACACCTCGGACAGACGAAGTACCACATTGTTACATTCCAGCGGTGCAGTCTTCAGGTCCGTCCCTCTCAGTTTGTACAACCACCATACCGTTTTCCCCGCATATTTATTCTCCTCCAGCAACTGCCCGCGCACATCTCCGGGATCAGCCAGCATTTGCTCCGCATATTTCTGAGTGACAAACCCCTTCTGATAGCCATACCAATTCAATAAATATCCCCATGAATCCCGTCCTGGAGTATCATCCACACTATTGGCTATCTCAAAAAACGATTCTGAACCAAACTTGGCTTCTACCGACCAGGCAGCCACATATTTCTCATGCGGATAAAGTGCATAACTTCCCGATGTATCCGCATCCTTAATCAGTTGGTCCGCCAAATCAAATGCTTTCCGGTTATCGTCATGATACAAGTAGATACGAGCCAGCAATGCACGAGCCGCATACTTATTCATACGTCCGTTATTTTTCTCTTCGGACATCAATGTAACCGCCTCTTCCAACGTTTCTATAATAAAATCATAAGCCTGAGCAACAGTAGAACGGGGAGGATTCTCATAGGTTCCCACCAAATGGTCTATCAACGGAGCACCCAGTGACGCACCTTTATCTTTTGTATAAGGATAGCCAAAGCAACGAGTCAGATCAAACTGGCAAAGCGCAATCACCGCCATCGTCTCGCCTTTCAAAGCATTCAACTTCTTTTCATCCCCGCTTTCAATTTTTCCTTCGGCAATAGCATTCAGAATATTCCATGCCTCACGAAGAATATAAAAAGGTCGTCCCCACAATGAACCGGCATTCAAACTATTAGGACGATGATTGAACATATAGCATGTATTGCATACCCCACTTTCCTCAGAACTCTGCATATCATCTCCTTTCATGTCTCCATAGGCAAACATAGCAGCCCCGTAATATCCGGAGCCCGACATCAGATCATACAATCCGTTCACCGCATTATCCACATCGGTTACTGTACGGAAAGCCATCGTAGTAGGGATTTTATTGCTGGGAGCTGTATCGAAGAAATCACTACAACCGGCAACGAGCTGTGAAACGAATCCTAAAATAAGAAGTATTTTCTTCATAATGGTTCTGTTTTTTAGTGTAATTGATGATTAAAATTTAAGTTCCAGCCCGAAAGCATAAGTTTTCAACGGAGGCGTGTAGAATCCTACCACCCCACTCATTTCAGGATCATATTGGTCGTATGCAGCCCATGTCAACAAATTCGTACCCGAGAAATAAATACGGGCATTCCCTATTCCTAATTTCTGCAACCATGCTTTAGGAGCATTCAATCCCAATATCAGACTTTTCAGACGAATATGATCCGTAGAATGGATGGCACGTGAAGAATTATAGTTACCCCCCCTTTTTATTCCCATATACAAAACGGGGAACATCCGTTATATCACCCGGTTTCTGCCAACGGCGGCGTTGCTCGGTACTTTTATTGCTTATCACTGAATAACCATCATCTTGCAGAATGTAGGATGCATTATCATACGAATAACCACCGAAACTATAAGATAGATTGAATGACAGGTCAATGAATTTATAATTAAAGGTATTCATAAAACCTCCCGATATAGTAGGCGTAATATCTTTCAACGGAATAGGACTTGCCTGCCCCGGATCGGTCACTTTATTTTTTGTATAATTGCCATTCTCATCCTGTTGGTTATCATAATACAAGGCACTTCCGGTCTCAGGATCCACCCCCGCATACTCACGCAGATAAATAGTATTAAATGGATAACCTTCCTTACGTACATACCTGCCATCCACAAACCAAGGCAGATCTGCCAGTTTCAGAATCTTATTTTTATTATGGCTCAAATTGAAGGCGGTAGTCCAGCTGAAATCTTTCGTCTTGATGTTATTGGAACGAACTTCAAGTTCCACACCGGTATTCCGCATCTGCCCCACATTGGTCAGCAGAGAAGAAAATCCGCTGATGGAATTCAATTGCTTGCTCATCAACAGGTCTTTCGTTGTACGCGTGTACCAATCCAAAGAAACATTCACACGACTGAACAAGCCGATATCCAGTCCCAAATTCAGTGCATAATTCTTCTCCCAGGTGAGTTCCTCATTCCCCAATGTACTTTCCCACGGAGAAGGTTTCCCACTATAAAACGCCCCCGTGGTATAAGTACTCTGATAACCATAATATGAAGAAGGGAGATTTCCATTCACCCCATAGGAAGCACGAAGTTTTAAATCACTTAATACTGATTTCAACGGCTGCATGAACCTTTCCTGAGAAAGTCTCCATGAAGCGGACAAAGACCAGAAATTACCCCAACGAGTATCGGGAGACAAGCGGGATGAGCCATCCCTGCGAAAACTGAAACTGGCATAATATTTATCATCATAAGAATAGTTCACACTGGCCACATAGGACATTAATGCATCTTCCTGCAATTTCTGGTCAGCATCTATCGGATCGGCCGCATTTCCTAAAGAAGTGTTTATATCCTGCCCGTAAGTTTTCTTTGCAGCATACAAATCCTCATAATCATACTTCATCACCTCGAAAGCCGTGACCGCACTGACAGAATGCTTGCCGAAAGTTTTGGAGTAAGTTAAATTGTTCTGTGAAGTATAACGTATACGGTCAGTCATCTGCATACGTCCCCGTCCTTGATAAGTTGCTCCATCACGTCCATCCGGAGACTGAAAGAAAAAGTCCTTTGTCAACGAATAATCTACCGTAAACACACTGGATACCTTCAAGTTATCCCAAACATTATAAGCTATTTTAGCCGTACCCATAGCACGTACCGTCCGAGCGTAATAATCATTCACCTCAGCCTCCAATATCGGATTATACCCATTGTTTTCACGATACCCGCTGGCATAGGTCCCATCCTCATTGTAAATGGGAGTAGAAGGCGTCAGATTCACTTTTGATGCATAAATGGCACTTCCATAAAATTTACCTTCGGGTAAATGAACGTTCTTTGTCCACGAAAGAGAAGCGTTCATTCCAAATTCCACCTTTTTATACTTGTTACTTGCATCCACACGCCCCGTAAAGCGCTCCATTTCTGAATTCAGGGAAACACCCGTCTGTTTAGTATATCCCAAAGAACCGATAAAACTGGAATTTTGGTTGCCAGCACTGGCAGACAGGTTATAATCCTGTTGATAACCTGTCTTAAATAAAGCACTCTCCCAGTCCGAATATCCTTGAGGCAAGCGTTTGGCATACTGGTCTATATTCGCATCCGCATACTGCTGTGCCTCTTGTTCGCTTACTCCCTTATCCAGTTGAAAATTAACCAATCCTTCATGAATTAATTTCCTTCTTTCCTCGCCTCCCATTAACGGACGATATGTATAAGCGAAATCTGTGATTCCGTATTTCGCCGCCATATTGACACGAAGCTTGCCTTCCTTTCCTTTTTTAGTAGTGATAAGCACGACTCCATTAGCACCTTTCGCACCATACAATGAAGCAGATGCCGCATCTTTCAAAACGGTGATACTCTCAATATCCGCCGGATTCAGCGTTTCAATGAATCCCATTCCTCCCGCTTCGGACATACTGGTAAAGTTACTCAAGTCATAAGATGGGATAGGTACTCCGTCCAATACATACAAAGGTTCGGTAGAAGCATTCATGGAAGCAACTCCCCGTACCCGTAAAGTTGTTTTCGCACCGGGCTGCGAAGAAGTACCGGCAACCACACTGATGCCCGGTATATTCGATTCAATCATCTGCCCCACGGAGACAACAGGTAAAGCCTCCAGCTTTTCTGTAGTCAGAACAGAAGCAGATCCAGTATAAGTTGCCTTCTTGAAATCTCCATATCCGGTAACGACCACTTCGTCCAACGTATTGGTATCCTCTTTCAATATAATATGAAAATCCCCTTTCCCTTTTGTCGGAATATCTTGTGCCAAATATCCTATATAGCTCACAACCAACGAAGCAGATTCGTCCACTTCCAACGTAAACTTCCCATTAAAGTCGGTGATAACCCCATTGGTACTTCTGCCTTTTTCCACAACATTAGCACCAATCAGAGGTTCTCCCATTACATCTTTCACCACTCCCGTCACTCTTTTCTTTCTAGAACCGGGTTGCGAGACAGCTTTCTTCTCAATAAAATAGATTTTGTTGTTCCTGATTTCAAAAGTAAGATTAATTCCTGAAAGAAGTCTTGTCAATGCCTCCTTCAGTGTGACATCTTTGAGTTGCATGGTTACCTTACGATTCACATCGACCAACTGGTCACTGAAAACCAAGCTCATACCGGTCTGGCTTTTAATAGATGCCAGAACTTTTTCCACCCTCTCATTCTTAAAATCTAAAGAGACTTTTTGCGACTGTGCTGAAACAGTAAAGCCAAATAAAAGGACTCCCAACAGCAGTAATGTCTTCATTTTGGTTCTTGCTTTCATTTTCATCAATAGTATTAGTTTGAAACAAAAGAATTTCTTATATAGGCTAACACATCATCCAGAAAAAGGTATGAGTCCTTTTTTTCGTTTTCTCAAAAAAAAATAGATGCAAGTGTATTCACTCACATCTATTCCACATTTACCTTTATAGTTTCCATTATTTGGTGCCTACTTCAAACAGACCGTCTTCCACCTCCGTAAAACAGATATTAGAAACAGTTTCCAAATCATAGAGTACATCCGACGCGTTTACTTTTCCTGTTGACAAAGTAAACCTGTTCTTCAGTACCGTAGAATCTTTCACAATAAAATGAACGTCATAATGCCTTTCCATCACCTTTATAATCTCATTAAGCGGAGTCAGATAAAAATTAAGGCTGTTGGAACGCCATGCCGAAATCTGCTCCATATTATCCGGGCGGGAAATCAGGCATTTCCCCGACTGACGATTATATTCCGCACTCTCCCCCGGAACAAGCCTGTACTCCTTCGCATTATGATCCCTGAAAAGAATTCCTCCTTCATCCAAAGTTACCCAAATATTGGGTTCGGCAGCATATGCTTTTACATTAAATCTGGTTCCGGTCACTCTCACTTCCACCCCTTGCAAATCCACCTTAAAGGGACGGTTTTCATCTCTGGCAACATTAAAATACCCTTCTCCCCAAAGCTCCACCGTACGATTGAACAATCCAAATTGCTTGGGATACCTCAAACGGGAATCCGAGTTCAAGTGTACAATACTGCCATCCTGCAAAATTACCCGCATCTGTTCACCATAAGGAACACTTATTTCAGCATATTCCGTTTCAGAGAAAATCCCCGTCCGGTTCACCAAAAACAACAAAGAAACGCTTAAGAAAACAAATGGTAACAATACAGCCGCCACCCACATCCACTTACGGCCGACCGATCTCCTTCCACGCTCACGTTTTATCTCACTCATAAACCGCTGTTTCATCTTCATGCCGGGAATAGAAGGAAGTCTAACATCTTCCGGCATCTCTTCTGCAAGCTCTTCCATCTCACGGTCCAATCGTCCAGACAAATACTTACGCCCTTCTTCCGTAACGAACCAACCGGCAACTTTCCGAGCTTCTCCAGGAGCAGCTTTGTTGTCAAGTACTTTATCTATCACCGATTCATCTATCTTCATAATCTATTTTTTTCGTATATTTATAATAACACCCCACTCCGATAAAAGTATGAGTGCATTTCAGTCTATTAAATAAATCCATATTACAGGAAACCACATAATCAAAGATTCAATCGCATTACGAAGCGCCTTTATAGCCTGTGTGTAATGAGATTTCACTGTAGGGACAGTTATGCCCATCCTGTCGGCAATCTCTTGATTGGATAACCCATATTCTATTTTCAGCAAGCAGATTTTTTGTTTCTGAGGAGGAAGTTTGTCAATGGCAACCCGCAAGGATTTTCTGAGTTCACCATGTTCAAACTGGGTTAAAAAAGCATCTTCGTCCTCATCATTCACCTGTTGGGCCATTTCATACAATTTCTCAAATACCAGATTGCGATGCCTCAATTCATTCAGTATATAATTCTTCAAGATAGTAAATAACAAACTTCGAATACCCGACTCAAAACTAAAAGTTTCCCTCTGCTCCCACAATTTCATAAAAAGAAACTGAACTGCGTCCTCCGCCTCTTCTTCCGATTTCAAAAAACGATAGGCTATGGTGTACAATAACCGATGGTAACGGTCAAAGACAGCAGCAAAGGCATACTCTTTACCACGGCGAAGATCGTCATATAACTTTTGGTCAAAATCCGGATATTGATTCATAATAAATGCTTTTCCCAAGTTTTCTTAAAAGGCCAACTTATTACAAAGATAGTACAAATGTGGGTATCTCTTGTTAGATTTCTCAAAAAAAACGGTTCGTTTTGTTTTTGATTTTTAAAATATCTTACACAAGAAGACAAATATCATACATAAAGAGATCAATTCAACATCTATAAACAAAGTATATACAAAGAATATCATTACCATGATGGAACGCAATCATGACTGGCCTTTGATTTCGTCGAAAAAAACAAACCCATCTCATATGCTTTGGTTTCCGTCCTATTTACGAGGAATTCCTTATCGGTACGGCTACATTCGTTAATCATCGTCCAATAACGGTAAAAAGCGGACTACCATGATCCAGAGTTAAAACTTCAGTATTTTCCTTTTTCATTTTATTTATGGACACGAAGATACAACAGACTGTTCAAGAAAAAGTTGATTATTGTAGATGTGCGCAGGTTAATGTAATTCAGAAGGTCAGATCTGTCTTCAGAGTAAAAAATATTCTGGTACGGAAGGGAAATTGGATGTGAAGGAGCCTATATATAAATATATACCTCCCCCAAGATATAAAACCCGCCCCCCTGCAACAGCCCTGCTTGAACAAACTTGTTAGTCCCCTGTTCCAACCTCCGGAGGCTATGAATGTTTTTTCTTAACAAGTAACAGTCTGCTCTGATATAGAACCTAAACCCGAAAGATTATATATCTTACAAGTGTAACATATATAACGATGACACCTGAAGATCTATCATGTGTCACGGCATCTTCTATGATTCATAATCAAACCGATCAAGTATCATTCATCTATAGAAAAGAAAATTGCCTTCATCATTCATAAAAACAAATAATGAAGGCAATACACTAAATTATATACAATCAATCCCTAATCATTCAGCTACTACTTCAATTACACGACTGTTGAGTTGCTGTGTAGTAAATAGATTCAATCCTACATTCATCAAGAATTCTCCAGAGAAAACCTCACCATTGCCTGATAAAGAAGAATTGGCTCCAGGCATCAAGTTGATTTCTTTCACACGATACATTTTGTCTGCATCAAGCCCCTGCAAACGCACCGGCAATGTTTTTTCCGCATAACGGGGATGAATATCGAAAGCAAATACAACTGCTTTATCCTTATCTTTGCCCACATACATAGTAGAGGTATGATTACTGCCATAAGGAGATACCAAACGGTACATATCGCCTTCCAGAACGACCGGTTTCAAACGATTATAATTCTGTACAGCAGTACGGCAATAAGTTTCATCATCCTTACTCATATCCGCTAATTTTATATCAAAACCGAGTTTGCACATCATAGCCACATCCGTACGGAATTTCACACTGCTATTCTTATTCCATGTGGTAACATGAGCGCACATTGTCTTGGCTGGGAACACCTGTGAAAATCCCCACTGAATAAATAAACGTTCAATAGGATCGGTATTATCACTAGGCCAGAATTCTGTAAAATAGCTCAAAGCCTCATAATCCGAACGCCCACCGCCACCGGAACAAAGCATCATCGGCAGATCAGGATATTTTGCTTTCACACGTTCCAATACATTATACAAGCCACGCACATAATCAATATATAAATGTGACTGCTTGTCTTTCAAATAAACAGAATAAATATTTGTAATAGGGCTATTGCAATCCCATTTGAAGAAAGCGATATCAGGATATTTTGTCATCAAATTGTCCACAACTCCGAACACATAATCCTGTACTTTCGGATTACTCAAATCCAGAACCAACTGATTACGGAAATAATACTCGTCACGGTTCGGAAGATGAATCACCCAGTCTTTATGCTTTTCATACAACTCACTCTTAGGATTCACCATTTCCGGTTCAATCCAGATACCGAACTTTATACCTTTTTTCTTAGCGGCTTCCGTCAGATAACCAATGCCATGAGGAAGCTTGTCAGCCGTTTCATCCCAGTCACCTAACCCTTGATGATCACCACTGCGCGGATACTTGTTGGCAAACCAACCATCATCCAACAAAAACATATCCACACCCAGTTCTACTGCATCATCCATCAACTTTACCAATTTCGCTTCATCAAAATCAAAATAGGTGGCTTCCCAATTATTCAACAAAGTCATACGAGTCTGGTTCCCATCCTTTACCTGATACTTACGGGCCCAATCATGGAAATTACGGCTAGCCTGTCCTTTACCTTTAAAACTGTAAGTAAAATAAAAATCGGGAGTACGGAAGATTTCATTCGGTTTCAGACTATATTCCGAAGCATACGGATTAATACCCGAAATAACACGCAGTTCGTTCTTATTATCTACTTCGAATACAAAACTGAAATTACCTGTCCATCCTAATGTTCCGACCAACACTTCACCTTGGTTCTCTTCTGATTTTCCATCCAATGCAAGTTGGAAGAAAGGAGAGCAGAACATATTGGCACGTGCTCCCAATTTAGTATCAATCGTTTTCTTGCCAAATTCCAAAGGCTGTTCCTTCACATGCGCCTCACTGGCCCAGTCTCCCGAGAATTCAGTCAGGAAATAGTTGGCACGATTCAAGTGCAACATGGAAGACGCGTACTTATGAAGCTGCACAGGTTTCTTTTCCCGATGACTGATTTCAGTGAAAGTCTTTATTAGATTTTCTTTCTGGTAAGCCACATAATGAAGTTTTACAGTTACAGGATATTTATCATCCTGCATAGTAATCACTACTTCATCTACCCCCGGCGACACTTGATTCCGAGTATGAGATATATATTTCAACAAAGTAGAAGGATTGCCGTCATTATGCACTATATGAATAGCCGGTTCAAAATAATCTTCCATGCCATGAGTAAGATATGCTTCGCTGCCCTGCGGCAAGTGGGCAATATCTGTAGCATGATTCAACCTCTTTCCCAAATAACTTTGATATAGACGTCCATTATCACCAACCCGGTAAATAAGGTCTACATTTTCTGTACTAATTTTAATTACTGGCTTATCCGCCGCCTTTAACATAAATGATATGCATAAAAAACATATCAAGAAGAGCAATCTTTCTTTCATGGTATTATTCATCGATTAAAATTATAGTGCAAAAATAGAGAGAGAAGCTCAAAAATCCCTACTCAAATGCGCCATAAAATAAGAATTTTGACGCTTATACCCTCAAAATCATCGAAATCAAGCCTGTATTGTAGGTAAAATCAAGGAAATATGCTATCTTTGTTATCCAATTCTAATACATGGATATATGCCACGAATTAAAGATGGATTTAAAGGAGAACGCGCTATCGTACTTCCTGCTTTTCTGATTGAAGAATTAAAGCAAGATCCGTTAGGCAGTGAACTTTACATCACAGATATAGGATATTATCCTCATGCCTATTTTCATTACCGGAAACGCGACACCGAGGAAGTAACCGAGTTTATCCTCATTTATTGTATGGAAGGAGAAGGGTGGTTCGAGTTAGACAAACATCAATATGCAGTTACCGCCAACCAATTTTTCATTCTACCCGAACACCAAGCACACGCTTATGGCAGTAATGAGGAAAATCCCTGGACTATTTACTGGATCCATTTCAATGGAACAAAAGCTGCATTTTTCAGTGCCGGTTTTGACCGTCCGAAAAGCATCACTCCACAAGAGGATTCACGAATCAAAGAAAGATTAGTACTCTTCGAAGAAATCTACTCGTCCATCAGTTTCGGATATAGCAAAAATTATATGCTTTATGCCACTACTAGTCTCTTCCATTTTTTAGGTTCCATGAAATTTATTGGCGAATATCGGGATTGTGGCTCTATGCGCAATAGTTACAGAAACAAAGATGTAGTGCAAATAGCGATTCATTTCATGCAAGAAAATTTGAGCAAGACCATTCGTCTGGCAGATATCGCTGCGGAAGTAAACCTCTCGGTTTCCTATTTCTCTAATCTGTTTGAAGAAAAGACAGGCTCCTCTCCTCTTCGATATCTTACCTATCTCAGAATACAGGAAGCCTGTCATTACCTGGATTTTACCAACCTGAAAATTAACCAAATAAGTCCCTTGGTAGGCTATGAGGATTCTCTTTATTTCTCCCGGTTATTCACTAAGACGATGGGAGTGCCTCCATCAGCTTACAAAGAGAAGAAAAAAGGTTAAGACTTACGCCATCTACCAACAGTCGGTCCGGAAAGGAGCAACCGGGAGGCCGTTCTCTCCGTACAAATTACAATCCGGATTATCCGCCCAGCCATAACGTGCAGCAAGAGGGATAGAAACTTCAGGAGAAAAAACTATAATTTTCCCATTCTGGACCATCGCCTCTGCCGGATAAAACACACGGTCCGGCCCTGCAATGGTAAAGCCTTTTAAAGTTGTACCTTTAATCTGAAATCCATCTTGCTTTTGTCCGAAATCCAATTCCATTTTATCCCCTTTGATTCTATAATTCCGGAATACAGGAGCCGAACCGGAAACATTTTTTCCATAACTACCGGCCAGGGCAACCAAGGCCAAACGGCGTCCCACCTCTTGCTTATTCTTAGGATGAATGTCATCAGCCAAACCAATATCAATGGTCACAGCCATACCAACTTGGTCAAGTTTTAATGCTTTAGTTTGTGCTTCACGCAAAGCCGCCCATTCGGAATCCGGCTGTATTTCCTTGGATTCCATAAAATTAGCCAATTGTACAAAATAAAAGGGGAAATCACTCCGCCATTGCCGGCGCCAATCCGTAATGAGAGCAGGAAACAAATCCCCATATTGTTCCGGACGGCCTACATTGGCTTCACCTTGATACCATATTACTCCTTTAATGGGAAAAGCAGTCCATGGTTTGACCATCGCATTGAACAGTACCGTAGGATAACTGGAACTTTGAACGGGAGAAACCGGTGCGGGTGGAAACCCTTTTAAAGAAAGTCCGATACGATATTTCCAATCTCCTGCCAAACTGATCCGCTTTCCATCAGCTTCTACATAAAGTTCCTCCGCCTTGCCATGAATACCGCCCTCTCCACCAAAATCAGAAACACGAACAGCAAGAACCGCCTTACCAGCCTTCACTAATTTTGCAGGAATGGTATAAGTACGCGGTGTCATATAACCTGCCCCCCGGGCAATCTCCACCCCATTAAAATAAGTGATGTCTTCATCATCAATCATCCCCAAATTTAACTTTAACGGTTTACCAATCCATTCTACCGGGATTTCAAAGCTACGACGGAACCATACAACTCCATCAAAATCTTTCAAACCATTCCTTTCCCAGTAACCGGGAAGACACATATCCTGCCATTGTTCTTCTGACAAGTCCAGTGCAATCCAGCAAGGCTTATCTTCCTCCATTCCCTTGTCTTCCTTAGAAAAAAGAGATTGCCACTCGGAGCGCTCTTGATTATAGGCCTTTTCCATACGAACAGGGTCAAAATCCAATTGTTCCATCTTAGCCAACTCCTCATGAAAGCCCAGTACCTGTTTCAATGTTTCATAGCTGGTCCACGCTTCAGCAGGTGTTCCTCCCCATGTACAGTCAATCACTCCTACAGGAACATTTAACTCCTTCCATAATGAACGGGCATAAAAATAAGCGAGCGAAGAGAATTCAGGAATTGTGGCGGAAGAACATTCCTGCCATCCTCCCATCGTAGCCTCCACATCACTCAACGGAGTTACTGAAGTATTTTTCTTCACTTGGAACAAACGGATAGAAGGATAATTCGCCTCCGCTATCTCCTGCTCATAATTCATGACTTTCCCCCAACCCGCAACAGGCATCTCCATATTAGACTGGCCGGAACAAAACCATACCTCTCCCACCATTACATTTTTTAATTGCAATTTCTTACCATCCGTAAATGTCAACGTATAAGGCCCTCCTGCAGCAGGAGTAGGCACAGACAAAGTCCAATAACCATCCTTATTCACCGGAGTCACATACACTTCATTATTCCAGCCTGTAGTTACTTTTAAGGTTTTGCCCAATGCCGCCTTACCATGAAAAGTAACCTTCGTATTTTGCTGAAGAACCATATTGTCCGTAAAATAAGCGGGCAAGACCACCTTGGCGTAAGAAATACACGTCAGGCTGAAAAAAGAAAGAAAAAACAAGATGCTTCTCATATAAAATAGTTGTAAATTAACAAGAAAATATATACATACCAGTACTAACAATACGATCACATGGCTTGCCTTCTTGTTATCAGAAAAGAAATAACAAGAAGACAAGCACATTTATTTTCAGTTTATAGTAATTGTTTTCTTAAAGCGTATATCATCTGAGGCGGCTCCTATCTGAATTTCAAAGTCCCCAGGTTCTACCACTTCCTCCATTTTTGCATTATACAGAGCTAATTCTGCGATTGGCAAAGAAAGCTCCACACATTGACTTTCGCCCGGCTTGATCAGAACTTTTTGAAATGCCTTTAACTGTTGGATGGGAGTAGCCACCGTGCTTACTTTATCACGTACATAAAGCAGCACAACCTCCTTGCCATCGCGCCTACCCGTATTCTTGATCGTAACGGATACTTTCAATGTATCACTTGCAACCAATAACGTATCACTCAGTGCACAATCCACATAATCAAACGTAGTATAACTTTTTCCATGTCCAAAGTTCCATAAAGGTTCCGGTTTATCAAAGATATAATGACCTTTAGGTTCTTCAGGAGTACCCGGCTGGTCAAAAGATTCTTCACGATCTGTCACGAAATGATTATAAAAACAAGGAGTATTACCTGTGCTACGCGGGAAAGATACATTCAACTTACCCGACGGATTCACCTTTCCAAGCAAAATATCTGCCAATGTACATCCTTGCTGCTCACCTGCATACCATTGCACCAACACTGCATCTGCATTTTCTTTCACCCAAGGCATAGCAAGCGGTTTACCCGCAATCAGAACGACAATCATAGGCTTGCCCGTTTTCTTTATCTCCTTCAACAGCTCCTCCTGCACCCCAGGAAGTTCCAATGAGGAAAGATCAAATCCTTCACCTGCCGTAGAATATTTAGGACTTCTTCCCAGATAAGTGCTTCGTGTACCTACCGCCACCACAGCTATATCACTGTTACGGACAACTTCCACAGCTTCGGCAATATGTGATTTGTCCTGGCTCCACCAATCACATCCTTCAGCATGACGGATCATTATTTTATCACCTGCACTTTCCTGCAATCCTTACAACAAACTGACTGCTTCTTTAGTATCCCCCATCGTCCAAGCGTAATCGCCCAACACGGCTTGATTACTGTTAGGCCCCACCACTGCAACAGACTTGTATTTATTCAAGTCTAAAGGAAGAATATCATTTCTGTTTTCCAATAATACGGCACTCTCGTCAGCCACTTTCTTAGCCAATGCCACCTTTTCAGCATTGCGAACGCCCTTCTTCACCAGTTTAGGATCACCATAAGTTTCATCAAATAAGCCCAATTCAAACTTCACCGTCAATATTCTGCGCACGGCCTGATCTATATATGCAACATCAAGCCTTCCCTCCTCAACTTGTTTTTCCAATGTTTCGTAAGTCGAATCAATGTTCAAGTCCACTCCAGCCATTAATGCCATACGCGCAGCCTCCTCACGGCAGCCTGCCGCATGATGAAAAGTCATCAGACGCTCCACCGAACCCCAGTCAGAATAAGTGTATCCTTTAAAGCCCAGTTCTCCCCGAAGAATATCAGTCATATAATAAGAAGAACCTGTAACCGACACTCCATCATACGCACTGTAGCAAGTCATCACCGCCCACGGAGAAGTTTCCCTTATAGCTTTACGGAACGGATAAAGATAAAGACTACGCAATTCACGTTCTCCTCCACTTACTCCCGCACAATTCAAGCCTCCAGACGGAGTGCCATGGGCTACAAAATGCTTGGGCATACAAGTAATTCTGTGTTTTTGATACCCTTTGATAAACGCCACTCCCATTTCCGCTATCAGATAAGGGTCTTCTCCGTATGTTTCTTCAATACGTCCCCAGCGTAACTCGCGGGCAATGTCAAAAACCGAAGAAAGAATTTGATGAATACCTATCGCCTTAGCCTCTTCGCCAGCCGCCTCAGTCATTTGTTGTATTAATTCAGGATTGAAAGTGCTTCCCTGCGCCAAAGCATGAGGAAACAGCGTACAATTATTCTGAATAATACCCTGTATGCCCTCAGCAGAAGTCAACAACGGAATTCCCAAACGAGTCTTAGTACGCATATAATGCTGTAATTCTTTATACATCACGGCGCAATCATAAGCAGACATACTCATTTCATGAGTTGTCCCATAACTTTCCCCCGAGAAGATCCGGTCAATCTCATCCAACCGGCCAGACGCACGATTCTGCAATTGTAATACCTTTTCGTGCAATGTCATTCTAGACATAAGGTCGTCTACACGCTTCTCTATTGGGGATGTCCTGTCTTTATAGAGAGGGATGTCATCTCCAGCCCAAGCTGAAGATGATACACTCATCACTATCCCCATACAGAACAGAATAAATTTATTAGTACACATACTAATCTGAATTATTTGTTATTATAAGGAGTTACCACTAACTTATATTTGTCGCCCTGCAACAAATTCTCATCAAATGTAATGCTCAAATTCTTTGTTTCTCCTGGCATCAACGTAAAATAGTTGTCATTCATCAATGCCGGCAGAATGCGTTCGCCATCCGAAGTACGAACAGCCTGCACATGTACAGCAAAAGCTACTCCCTTAGCCGATTTCGGAAGTGTTATGACCGCTTGTATCTCCGCCTCACCATTCTTACGAATTAACTTGGAAGAAGTTTTCAGTTCAGCTTTTGGCAAAGTATTCAAAGCCGTAAAGTCCAGACGGTCGTTGCCACGCCAGTAATTGTTTTCTGATACGATCTTTCCTGATTTATCTTTCAACGTCAGACGGATAAAATGTACATCACTCAAACCCTCACTAGGCTGTGTTCCACCCAATACATCAAAGCTCCATAATGAGTAACCAAACCACCAACCTAGTTCAATACCAAACATACGTACATAGCGGGCATCGACTTCAGGGAAAGTAATTTCATCGACTCCTCCACGTCCCTCATCAGTTTTATACACTTCTTTCCAAGTCTTGGCGTCATCAGAAACCTGAATTTTATACCCCTTACCAAAAGACGCCTCCCAATCCAAACGAACTCCACCTACAGGTTGTACACTGCCCAAATCCACATAAATCCATTCATTTTCCGCTTTTGCCGCTGCCCAACGGGTATCTTTTTTCCCATCCGTAGCATCCGAAGGCTGTCCATAAGTGGTACTTGAAGCAAAAGTCGGCTTATTCAATGACAGATTTTTACGCTCTTTATTGAAACCTATCGTAAAACATTGCACCGTAGAATTGCTAGGAGAGTTTACGATGGCTGATTGGGTATAAGCCTCCACAGATTTCCCATCCATATTGTAAACTTTTACTTCAGCAGTCAAACCTTCCATATCACGTGCTGTGGTATTAGCAATCTTCACACCGTCCGTCACAGGGTTCCAAAGAATATGCACCGGTTCACAAGCTGATTTTGCCCCCCAGAAAGCTCCTGTCAAATCATAATAATAATCATAAGTTTGCCAAACCATAGACGGATATGCCGACTGTCCCATCCAAGTCATGATGCCTGATGCATCCTCCCACATACGATCCAGCCAACCCTCATACATAGCCTTATTAGACTCAATATTGACAAGCTGAGCCTTACGGCAATAATCTTCAATCCCTTCGGGCTTACCAAAACCTTTGGTTATGGAAGCATCATAACGATCGGGAGCTGCATTAAAAGCATTTTGGCCAAAATAGTGTTTGTTCCACATTTCATCACGAGGCCACCAGTTCTCCTTAGGCATAAACTTCTTAAAACTTTCAAAGGTAGGAACTACAGCTGTACCAATTTCCGTACGGAATCCCCAGCCACGCGCCGGATCTCCTTCCAAGCCATCAGGATATTTAGTAAAATAAAAGCGGGGTTCAAATGCTCCCCACGGACCACTACCGGTCAAGCCCTGAGCATGAGAGTTTGCTTGAAAATAACGATCACCTCCATCAAAAGTCCTGATATTTTCCGCCATCCATCCTTCCAAAGGAGGCTGAGGATTG
This sequence comes from uncultured Phocaeicola sp., assembly GCA_948579315.1. GTDB lineage: Bacteria > Bacteroidota > Bacteroidia > Bacteroidales > Bacteroidaceae > Phocaeicola. The sequence continues at coordinate 39,907 of CAPAOL010000017.1, read as the reverse complement.
GACTCATTATCGCCACACCACACGGCTATACTAGGGTGATTACGAACACGTTTGATTTTCTCCATCATATTATTATTGAACACATTGAGGTCATAAGGCAAATTCGGATTAGAGTTTATCCAAAAATCGTCCCATACCATAATGCCATATTTATCACACGCCTCATAGAATTCATCATCTGTAACAGAACCGAGCCAATTACGTATCATATTAAAGTTCATTTCCTTATGCAGACGGATTTTGGTATCATATTCCGCACCACGGCAACGAAGCATATATTCAGACATTCCCCAATTCGCCCCTTTGACAAATACCGGAACATCATTAATATAAACATGGAATGTATTACCTTCTTTATCATAAGAATATTTCTTTATACCAAAAGAAACATCTTTCGTTTCCGAAACCTTTCCATCCACCATCACCTCGAACTTACAATGATAAAGATTGGGGTCTCCATATCCATTCGGCCACCACAGACGCGGCTGGTCTATACACAGTTGTGGGAAATAACGTTTGTCAAACTTCACCTGTTCAGTAGTATGGGCATTCACCTCTAATTCTTTTTGAAAAATAATGTTTCCCGGAGTAATTGTTCCGCGCACCAATACCTTCGTCTTTTCGACCGAGTTATTCTTGACATCAAGCGCCACACTCAAATCAGCTCTGGCACGGGTAGGTAAATTTGTACGTATCCAAGGATCAATTAAAGTAGCTGTTCCCGTATTCGTAAGAAATACCTTATCAGTTATACCACTATTCAACCCCGGCACATAAGGCATCCAATCCCATCCACCACTAGACAAATAGGTAGGGCTGCCCTGATTAGCCAATGGAGTATCAGGTATATGGACAAGTACAGCCAATACATTTTCTTTATCACGATTTACTAGTGAAGTGACATTAAAATGTCCACGATGCATAAACCCATCCAGTTTACCCAATAACGTTCCATTCAGATAGACTTCCGCACGACGGTTTACCCCATTAAAATTCAACCATATCAATTCTTTTGTAAAATCGGCAGGAACACGGAATGTAGTACGATACCAAAAGCTACGGTCGTATTTGTCGCGGTTTACTTGATGAATATTGTCACCAAAGTTAGGATCTTTTTCCAGCCCTGCTATTACATACGAGTTAAAAGCTGTTCCAGGCACAACAGCATCTACCCAGGCAGAAACATTATATCCGTTTTCGCAAAGTGATTTCACATCCGTTCCGACTTCAGCCTGAGGCTTTAATTTCCATCTCATCTGTGGGTTATCGCTATGTAAATATACAGTTTGGGCATGCAGTACTTGCATACATCCCATTAGGGCTAATGCAACCCATGTTTTTTTTACGTTTTTCATATTATAGTCTTTTCATATTTATCAATCATCTATTCCTCTTTTTGCACTTGAAAATGAAACAAGGTACAATGTTCATAAGCTTTCTCCGGTAACACCAGGCAGGAAGGAAAATCCGAATGAGAAGGAGTATCCGGATAAAACTGTGTTTCCAAACAGACGGCTGTATCCGGTCGTTCATAATATCCCGCTGTATACAAAAGAACAGCAGGCAAATCTGTCATCACTGTCATTTTTCGTCCTGTAACAGGTTCGTATAAAGAGGCAGCCTCTAACATCTCCACAGATATTTCATCTTTCAATATATAGCAATGATTATATCCTTTATTCCAAAGTAATTGCTCATGGTCAGCATACAGGTCTGTACCTATTGGTTTTAGGGAAGTAAAGTCAAATGGCGTATTTTTAACATTCATTCTTTTTCCCGTAGGAATAAATGCCGGGGTAGTATCCAATATCCGGTCGGCCGGAATATGCAACCGATGCTCCGTTATCTTTTTTCCCTTACCACACAAATTGAAATATGCATGATTTGTCATATTGATGTAAGTAGCACAGTCAGTTTCCGCATAATGCCGTACAGAAAGTTCATTGTCCTCATTGAAACGATAGTCTGTTATCACGCGGATATTTCCCGGAAAACCTCCTTCTCCGTCTGGCGAATACAGACTAAAACGGATGCCATCCGGTAATTCTTCCCACTGCCACACCTTGTTATGAAAGCCAGAAAAACCGCCATGATTGGTGTTATTCCCATCATTAGCCTCCAAATGGAAGGTTTTCCTATCTATTGTAAAAGAAGCATCGGCTATACGATTGGCAAATCTGCCGATGGTTGCCCCCATATAATAAGAATCTTCCAAATAACCGGCCAAGGAATCATAACCAATCAGCACATTGTCCAATGCTCCTTGAACATCAGGTACTGAAGCTGTAATCCAACGAGCCCCCCAATTCGTGAATTCCATATAGACTCCTGAAGAATTCATCACAGTAAATCGTAATACAGGTTCTCCGTCAGAGGTATAAGTTTCTATTTTATGTGCTATTTTCATATTATTCCAGATTTCAGAAAAATTAAAAGCATCAGGTAGGAAGCAGATGTTTCCTCCTGATGCTTCTAATTTATATGGATAGAAACAATTTATTTGCTATATCCCGGATTCTGGTCTTCAGGGCCGAATGCATCATTTGTTTTAATTTCAGTATCAGGAATAGGATAGCGCTTATGGAAATCTTGAATTGTTCCTGATTCTTTTGCCCAACGGTTACGTTCTTTTATCAATTCTACAAATTTATTAGTACGAAGCAAATCAATACGTCTCCAGCCTTCGAAGCAAAGTTCACGCAAACGTTCATCCATTACCTTATCACGGAATTCATCTTTGCTCATTCCCGAATTCCATTTCTTATCTTCTGGCAAGTTTCCTCCCCATGCACGAGTACGAATTTGATTATTTACGATCTGTACAGCTTCCGAAGTCTGTCCTAATTCATTCAGACATTCAGCATGCAATAATAATACATCAGCATAACGAATCATTGAAAAGTTCTTACCAGAATTCCACATATTATTAATGCCAAGCCCTGAAAGAATATCTGTACGATAGTCTTCATATTTCTTTATATGTGGTTCCAATTCATCTGTAGTTCCCGTCCATTGAGTCTTTGACAAATCAGGAGTTACATATTCAAATGTACCATCCTCCGAATATTTATTAGTATAATACGTAAAATCATAACGCAATGCTTCTTCTTTACGCAAATCTCCATCTTCCCAAATGCCACCTTCTTCTACTGTCTTATAAGCAAAAGGAGTCGGAACTAGAAAATCGTAACCAGAGAAAGAGCATCCCTGACCAAACCAAGAGTCACATGCACGAGAACCACAATCAAACTCCCAATAATTACAATCAGGATATACATTATTAAATTGCAACTCAAACAATGACTCTTTTGTATTAGGATTATCATAACGATACAAGTCAGCATAATCATTTAGTAATTCATATCGTCCCATATTGATAATAGTCTTAAAACATTCATCAGCCTTGGCAAAATCCCGCAATCCTGTCTCTTCCGGAGCTGCCATATAAGCCTTTCCTAACATAGCCCATGCAGCCCCAACAGTAGCACGCTGCGGTTCACTATTATAAGACTCAGGCAAATTATTGGTAGCAGTAATAAAATCATTAATAATATATTCCCATACAGTCTTTAAAGGTTGACGTCCCAAGCCCAATTCATCAGTACGGTTCATATCTATCACAGGGATTTCACCCCAATACATGCTTAATTCAAACATTAATAAACCACGAATAAAGCATGCCTCTCCCATCAACTGTTTAGCACGTTCCGGTTCTTCAGTGGTCATACCCAATGCATATATAGCTTTAGCAGCTGAAACGACAGCCGGCCAACGGTTGTTCCAAATAGAACTAACCTGAGTAGATGTAGGATTCAACTGTCCATTATATTTATCCATACCAGCTTGATCTCCTGAAGAAATCAACTGATAATTACCCTGCTGTGTTTCATCTGTCCCCAAATAAGGCATCAATCCATTACGCCCTTCTTTACAGCCCCTATAACTCTTATACAATCCAAGAACTAAAGGTTCTACATTATCTATTTTTTCAAATACTTGTTCCTCAGTCAAAGATCCCGTAGGTTCTACTTGCAGAAAGTCTGAGCAAGAAGAAGTATTCAGTGCAAAGGACAAAGCCAAAGCATATATCGCACTATATCTATATATCTTTTTCATTGTTGTGTTTTCTTTTAAAATTAGACTATTTATTCTATCCTTCCATTAAAAAGCCAAATTAAGACCAAAAGTATACATACGTGTAGGAGGATACCAATCACCGGTTTCCGGATCATAACCATTATAATTAGTTAAACAAAAAAGATTAGAACCGGTGGCATAAACACGCAGGTTAGTCAGTTTCAGAGCATTTATCACTTTAGTCGGGAAAGTATAGGCCAATGTCAAAGCAGACAAACGCAAGAAAGAAGCTTTCTGCACACTAAAATCCATAGAACTTGCACCATAATGATTATAATCAAAGCCAGCCAACACACGTGGAAATTCAGCATCTGTATTTTCAGGAGTCCAACGATCCAACAAATCCGTTGATGCGACTCCAGATCCAGTACTTCCAATCAAAGTTTCATACCAAGGGCTCAATTTTTTAGCCCCATAAGAATAACTGAAGACTGCATTTAAAGACAATCCCTTCCAAGAAAAATCTGTAGAAAAACCGCCATAAAACTTAGGATCAGTGGAACCAATTACAACACGGTCATTTTGATCTATCTGTCCATTATTATCATAATCCAATGGATACAAATCACCGGGATTCACATTATATCCATTCCAATTTATTTTATTCAAACGATCCATATCAATTTCTTGGGCAATTCCACCTGTTTTCCAAATATAAATTGTGTTACGAGACTCACCAAGGAATAAATTACCTTCTTTTTGAATATTACGATCACTATCTACATTATATACAACATCATTATCACCATATAATCGAGTTACCTTATTTTTATCCATAGACAATGTAGCTGCAAAATTCCATTCAAAATCTTTAGCTCTTACCAAATTGGCATTCAAAGCAAATTCCAAACCTTTGTTTTCAATCGCACCTATATTTTCAATAGTACTACTGAAACCAGTAGTCGTAGGTAACGAATGACTCATTAACAAATCCTTATTTTTTATCAAGAAAGCATCAACAGACAAACGTACTCTATTCTGTAAGAAAGCCATATCTACTCCTAAATTCCATTGTTTTTGTTTCTCCCAACTAATATCCGGAGTACCACGTCGCCCATTGGAAACAAAAGAATTTGTATAACCTGTATCGGAAGTACCCGTATAGCTGACATTATATAAAGATAAATAGGCAAAATCATCAATATTCTGATTACCAACAATACCAAAACCAGCACGTAACTTTAACTGATCAAAAATTGTCTGATTTTTCATGAACTTTTCTTCTGTAATATTCCAAGCTGCAGACACAGACGGGAAAATACCCCACTGATTTCCTTTAGCAAATTTAGAAGAACCGTCGTAACGCGCAGTCGCCGTTAATAAATATTTACCCGCATAGTTATAGTTAACACGAGCGATATAAGATAATAATGTTTGCTCGGACCAAGCTGTACTTAAGCCACGCTGATCTTTTTTATAACCAGATCCCAAACTATGATATCCAAATAAATTAGTGCCAAACCCTGTTGCCGTAGCATTAATATAATTATACGTAGTCCGTGTAGCACTGGTACCAACCATCGCATTCAACTTATGTTTGCCAAAAGAAACTTCATAAGACAGTGAATTATCCCATTGCCATACAGTACGTGTATCTCTATCATCTTTGGCTTCCCCTTGTGTTCCATAACGTTCCGACTCATAAATATCATTCGGGGTATATTTATTCTGCTGCTTCTGAGCATAATCAATAGAGAAAGTAGAACGCAAGTTCAATCCTTCAATAGGATTGATATTAATATAATTAGAACTCAACAAACGATTATACACCAAATCATTATCAACTTTCAAAGATCGTAACGGATTAAAATTATTTTGATCAAAAATACCTTGCCAATTTAAAGTTTCAATCTCATCAGAAATTTCCAACATCGGATTAGCACAACGTGCACGATTCATTACTCCATCATCAACCAACGTGTTCTCGGTACGTGTAAAAGTTGTATTAGTACCTACTTTCAGCCAGGATTTAATCTGTTGATCCGCATTAATACGTCCTGTGTATTTTTCTTGTTCAGACTTCTCAATTACACCTTTATTATCTGTATAACCAAAACTAATATAATAAGAACCTTTATCATTGCCATTCGAAAGACTTACTACATGATTGTGTTGTACTCCAGTACGGCTCACAGCATCCAGCCAATCATAATTTTTATTATTGTCGTAAGCATCGAATTCATAATCAGCAAAAACAGTATTCGATCCCATTATCACATCATTGACATAAGCATTGACATCCCCGTCAGGATTTGTTTGCATATAACCATTCGTATAAGCTTCCTTTCTAAGTTCAAATAATTGACGGGTATTCATTGTTTTTGGAGTATTAGCGTAGGTCTGAAAGCCAATCCAGCCATCATAAGAAACTTTACCTTCGCCTTTTTTACCCTTCTTTGTTGTAATAACAACAACACCATTGGAACCACGTGAACCATACAGAGCTGTAGCTGATGCATCTTTCAAGACCTCAATAGAAGCCACATCATTCAAATTGACTGCATTAAATCCAGAGAATGAATTATCCATAACCATACCATCTATGACATAAATAGGGTCCGTAGATCCATTTATGGTATTAATACCACGAATTTTAATAGATGCATCATCCGTAGGACGTGTAGGCTGAGAAATGAACACACCTGCGACACGGCCTTGAAGAGCCTGATTTACATTCGTCACCGGTTTTTCTTCCAAAACTTTAGAACTAACACTGGCAACAGCTCCTGTCAAATCACTCTTCTTCATCGAAGTACCTACAACAACCACTTCGTCTAATGTTTCAGTATCTTCCGCCATCACCACTTTGACAGGTTGGTTACCCATTACCTTTACATCTTGGGCAACATATCCTATATAAGAAATATGTAATGTTTCCCCTTTCTGAACTGATAATGTAAAGTTGCCATCAAAATCGGTAATAGTCCCATTGGTTGTACCTTTTACCACTACACTTGCACCAATGATAGGTTCGGATGTAACATCCACCACCTGTCCTGTAACCGTTATGTTCTGTGCCAACATATTGCAGCAACAAAACATGATAAGGATTAAATTAATAAGCCTAATTCTTTTCATAATTTGTAAATTTAAGTACGATTTAAAGTTTATATTGGTTTATTCTTCCATTTTGAAAATTGCGACATCACATGCAGGAACCGTTACTTCCAGGTTAGTCTTAGCAGTACTTTCAATGCCACTCCATAATTCTTTCAACTTATATTCCTTTGACGAATCCAACCCCAGACGCTCTAAAGCTGTAGTCATCTTCAACTCTTGATCCATATAGTTGAACACCGCATAATAAGCCTTACCATCCTTATCCATGCGTACAAACTGATTTTCTGACTTTTCACCATTCCCATCTACAGGATGAAAAGATTCCCCATTGGCTATGGCATTGATCTCGGCATTCGTCAAATATTTCATCGCCTTCTCTTTCACCTCTTTAGAACCGCCTTTGCTGAAATCATCTCCAGCAATGAAAATTCCAGTGATAACCCCCGAAGTGACACGCGCTCTGTTCTCACCATCTGTAGCATCACGCAATACAATATGGTCAGGATCATTAAACTGATAAACCTTATCCTGCCACCAACCGTATGAAAGTGCATTTAAGGTATATTCGGTATCCTTCATCTTGTTCCATGCATCACACGCAATTCTTCTGGACTGAGCATAATGAGCAGGAAAAACAGGAGAAATAGAAAGATTGATATACATATCACCAAAATATTTGTCAAGCAATTGCATTCCATAGTTGTATCCCTGAATACCTGTTTGTATTTCCGGATTATACCATTTGTCGGCTTCCATTGCTCCATGTGTCATAAAGTCCATTTTCACATATTCAAAGCCAGCCCGATGGAATAGCTCCGATGTGTGTTTCATCATAGCTTCAATAGCCGGATGAGTAGGATCAACAGCATAAGCTCCGTCTAATTCCTGCGGTTTCCCATTTGCATAGAGATATACATCTTTATATTTATATCCCGGCATTTCTTTTATTTCACGTTCAGGATTTTTAACCCAATCAGTAAACGGAGTCCAATAAACGCCGGCTACCTGACCGTTTGCCTTACATTTATCCACAAAAGCTTTCAACTCCTCTTCTGAAAAACTGTTCCAACCAGAATCCAAACCTGTATAAACCAAATTATCCGAATTCACAAAATGACGGGACTGCAAATTCTCTTTGTAAAAATCAGAAACTTCCAATGCTTTCGGATAGGTCAGATTAAATTGCAATGCTCCCCAGCTGTTCCAGCCAAAAGGAACAGCTTTACCCCAAGCTTTGGGCGGAGCAATCACAGCATTAGCCTGAGCGTATTCTTCCATACCTCCACGCCAGTCTTCAAAAAATCCTACTAAAATTTTAGGTGACTTGATTTTTGTACCTTTCAATGCACCGTGAGGTTTCGAGTCACGTGTTGTCTTATCGGCAATACCGCCATAACATACCAACGAACCTACATTATATATATTACCTTTACCTATTGTTATACCTGTTTTCCAAGAATCATGTTCTACAGAACCTACCACCACAGCTTCACGGTCATCATTATTAAATATGGCAGTGACTTCATAACTAGTCAGTTCTGTAAATGTGAGCGGATGAGATTGATATCTGATCCAACAGTCATTATCGAAAGGAATGAAAAGCGCACGATTATTTTCTCCCTGGTTCAATACTTCAGGCATTCGGTCCACATTGACCGGTGCCATATAATTCGAAGCTATTTCAGTCGTACTCTCCAAAGTGAAATCTGTCAGCACATAATCCTTTGCCGGATATACATAAAAAGATTGAACCAGTGCAGGCAGATTATTCCCGGTATAAGTCACCTCATAATGATACCCTTCTCCAAAATAATCATTGATTTTTTTTGTAGAAACATGATGCTTTGCATAATCACGAGTCGAAACAACACTGTCTGCCAACTTATAAGCTGCATATACATTATCATAAATAAGCTTAGAGCCTTTGCTGATATCAATACCATTAGCGTGAGCATCATACTCCAAAGACCATTCACCTACATTTAGATTTGCATTTTCAGTACACCCGGATAAAATAAGACCGGAAACGCTCAATGCAGAAACACAGAGAAACAATGATTTTAAAGTTAACCAATTATTCTTCATAATATTATTAGTTTGTCAAAGAGATAAATCTACTTAAGGTTTGCTTTACTGTTCGGAATTCTTTTCCTTTCAAGCATGGTCAAAAGTAGGCATATCTTGACAACCTGTTAATATACAAACGCTGCAATAAATAGGATTTTTGCAGCAATGACGCATCTGCACCCGCAGAATCCGCAAATGCATCATTTTTTGCTGCATTTCTTTCAATCAGAGATTCCCGTCAGATCTATTTTAACTTTTTCCTTGGATGTTTGATACTGTTTCTCAAACTCTTTCGGAGTCATTCCAAATTGTTTTAAAAATAATTTGCTGAAGTAAGATGAAGAGTTTATTCCTACCATATAACAGATATCCCCAATACGATACTTACCTTCCTGAATCAGTTCGGCTGCTTTTTTCAAACGGATCAACCGGATGAAATCTATGGGTGAAAGATTAAATAGAATCTTTATTTTCCTCAACAAGCTGGAACGGCTCATACATAAGATATCAGCCATACGTTCCACATTAAAATTTTCATCCGAGATATTCTCTTGAATCACATTGATCACTTTATTCATAAACTCCTCATCCGCCTTGTTCATCTGCATATTATGCACAGGGAAAAAAGGACGTTTGGAGAATGCCTCACGCTCTTTCCTTCGATTACTGAGTAAAGATAAAATCTGAGTCTTCAAATAGTTGAAAGAAAAAGGCTTTTCCACATAAGCTTCTGCTCCTATCTTCAATCCGTTAATCTTACTCTCCAAATCGTTCTTGGCGGTAAGGAAAATAACCGGAATATGGCACAAATCAATATCCGCCTTTATTTCCTTACATAATTCATAGCCATTCATCACCGGCATCATTATATCACTGATAACCAAATCTATGTGATTACTACGTAAAATATCCAACGCTTCCTGCCCATTCACAGCGGTTTCTACTGTAAACAAGGCTTCTAATCGTTCAAAGATAAAAGATCTCATGCTTTCATTGTCCTCTACTAACAATAAAGTATAACCTTTCATCTGGTCTGTTTCTGTTGATGTTTCCTCATCCAATACTTCTATATTTTGCTCAACGACCTTCTCTATTTGCTGCCTTACTTCCTCCTTATTCAAAGGAATGGTCAAAACAAATGTATTCTCCGGTTGTTCTATATCCAAATAAAGCCTGCCTTTATGCAAAGTGGCTAGCGAACGAGCTAAAGGTAACCCTATGCCTACTCCCATCCGAACTGTATCCTTCTTCTTTTCTACCTGATAAAAGGGTTCAAAAATCTGCTGGCTGGACGCTTCAGGTATCTTTTCTCCATCACTGACAACACGAACTGTAAAATCTACTCCATCTTGGAATAAATCTATCATAATGGTATGACGGGCATATTTCAAAGCATTATTCAACAAATTACTCAATACTTTTGTGATAGCCTCCTTATCTATGGCAGCCATAATTCTTTCTTGGGGAATATGTTGCAATAACTCTTTCTGCTTTTGCAGAATAGTAGGCTCAAAACGAGTAATCGTTTCATTCAGCAATGCCGTTACATCAACCGTTTCAAATTTCAATTCAAATTTACTCGCTCCTATTTTTTGAAAATCAAGCAGCTGGCCGGTCAGGTCTAATAATCTCTTGGTATTCTGCCCGATTACTTTCAAATTTTTGTTCAATTTCTGATCCTTGATATCCATTTCCTCAATGGCTTCCAATGGACCATTAATCAATGTCAAGGGCGTGCGCACCTCATGAGCTATCTCAGTAAAGAAACTGACTTTTGATTCATAGAGTTCTTTCTCTTTCTCAACTTCAAATAACTTCTGCTTTTCTTCCATCTGTTTCTCTTTACGTCTTTTATACCAGAAGAACCAACAAAGTACAACACAGATTCCCCAGATAATATACAGGAAATAAGCCCAAACCGACTGCCACCAAGGAGGCAGAATAACAATAGATAAAGACCGGGTAGCATAGGGACCTTCTTTGACACTATTGGTAGCCCGAACCTGTAAAGTATAATTTCCCGGAGGCAATTTTGCATAAGAGATATTCTGATTACTTGCCGCTCTTATCCAATCTTTATCCAAGGGAACCAACTTATAATAGTATTGATTGGATTCCGTAGTAGAATAACTTAATAAAGCAACATCAAAACTAATATTTGACTGATCATAAGGCAATACGATTTCATCCGTATGTTCTATACACTTTTTCAAAGGAGAATTAGGAGTATGAACTGTTATCTCCTGATTATAAATACTGAATTTTGAGATATAAACAGGTGGCAAGAAATTGATTTTTTCCGAAGAATTAGGATCAAATGCAATCAATCCGTCTATACCGCCAAAATAAAACTTACCATCCTCCCCCTTCAAAGCTGACTTATAATTAAACTGATTCCCTAACAAACCATCCTTAGTAGTATATACCCGCACGTCCTTCGATTCCGGATTAAACCTGACCAGCCCCCGATTTGTCCCGAACCATAAATTTGATTGCTCATCTTCCAATATCTTATAAGCCACATCATCCGGCAAACCGTCTTTAATGGAAAAAGAGGTAAAATCATCCGTTTGAGAATTGTAACGACAAATTCCACCACGATCAGTGGAAATCCAAATCCGCCCTTTACTATCCTGCATTACCGAACTGACAGAATTGGATCCCAATGTATTCTCCTTACCTTCCTCATAAGTATACTTTTTAAAGCTATTCTTTCCCGGATCATGCTTCCATAATCCGTTTCCCATGGAAGCGAACCATATCATTCCATCCTTATCTTGAAATGCATCGAAAATCCAATCAAAACCCACTTCTTCCACCTTTTCAAAATGAAAACTTGCAGGAGCCGCTTTATAAAGTCCCCAACCTGTGCCAATCCACTTATATCCTGCCTCATCTATAAAGAAAGTATAAACACTTCCTTCTCCTATATTCAACTCCTCAGGAGTATAATGATAAACTTTATTCTCTGGCAACTGAATCACATCCAATCCTTGTTTGAACAAACCACAAAACAGTTGGTTTCCTTTAACAAACATCCCCAAAGTAACCATATGACTCCTTTTATCATCATCATCTAACCTCAATCGGTTTACCTGTCCAGAAGCAATATCCAATATATTAATTCCATCGTCTTCAGTTCCAACCCATATATTTCCCTTATTATCAGAAGCTATTTCCCTTATCCATTTTGTGGTCAACGAACGCCCATCACTTCCAGGTACATATTTATCAAATAACAAGTCATGATGAGGCAGATAATTCACTCCGCCAAACATGGTTCCCAGCCAAATTCCCCCTTCCCGATCTTGATAAATAGTATAAATAATCTTATCCGACAGACTGAACGAACGCATCAAATCTTGTTTCAAATGAACTCTTTTATTCTTCCTCTCATTCACAACAAATAAGCCTTCATGAGTTCCCACCCACAGTTCATCGTCAAAACAAGCCACATTACGTACAAATGTATGGTTAGCCTCAGGTATATCTATTTTTACAAGCTGATTCGTACTGGGATTATATTTCATCAATTCCCCTTCATGAATAGCCATTGCAATCCAATCACCATAATTACAAATAGAATTAATATTCTTTCCCTTTAACGAACGCCCGGTTTTATCAACACAATATTGTTCAAATTTATCCGTATTTCTATCATATCGAAAAAGTCCGCCCCCCCATGTACCAACCCAGACATCACCATCAGGGCGTACCAAAATACAATCCGGAGCTTCTGTTTTAAAATGCTCTTTGTTGGTTACTTCATAAAAATAAAGTTTCTCATCCTTATAGCGAAAAACTCCCTGATCAGGAATCACAATCCAAATATTACCAATAGAATCCGCCACAATATTAGATACCCAATTATTCATATTCACCCCTTCCTCTGTTTCCATATTCATTGCCGTGAATATATCCAAGGCAGGATTATAACGATAGACTCCTCTATCCGTTCCTACCCATAACTGACGTTCCTTATCTTCAAACAAAGCAGAAATATTATGGTTTCCGGTACCGACTACATAGTCATCACAGTTCATCTGTACAATAGAAGTTCCATCAAAACGGTTCAAACCATTTTTTGTACCAAACCACATAAACCCGTAACTATCCTGAATGATAGCCTTCACATTACTTTGTGATAGTCCATTTTCACCCGTTATATGAGAAAAATAAAAATTGGATAATCCCTTATCAACAGCCTGTAATGTAAATACAACATACAAACAACATAAAATGAGCAAAGTCTTTTTCATAGCCTGTTCAAAATTTGAGCCAAAGATAAAAGAAAAAAAGGATAAATAATGCCAATATAAAAGAAATAGAGGATTGCCCTCTATTACTTTTCACGAATGACCATTACAAATCCCCCACCAGAAGCCATAAACATTTCAATAATATTCTTATTATCCATATCCATTATTTTATGTTCGTATAAATTAGCATTCTTGTTACTTCTTTTTTTATCCTGAAAAATTTCAATGGTATATTTCTTATCCTGAGGCAGGAAAGAGCAATCCACCTGAATTGTTCTCTCACCCCAAGCGTTCAATCCGCCTATATACCAAGTATTTCCTTTCTGCTTAGCCAACACAGCATATTCGCCCACACAAGCAGCTAAGGGAATCGTCTGATCCCATGAAGTCGGAACTTCCGCTAAATATTTTAAAATATCAGGATACTTACGATACTCATCCGGAGAATCACATAAACTGGCAAATGGTGCGGAAAGTACAACAAACAAGGCCAATTCATGTGAACGAGTCCCCAATGAACTAGGCAACCCCGGATCGATCGGCTTAAATTTTTCCAATGTGCTGTTACGCATCGACCCCGGAGTATAATCAATTCCACCTCCCAACATACGGGCAAAGATACATTGAAGCTGATAATCCGGATTAGAAGTGGTATCCCACTTAAAACACTCCGCACATCGTATGGCTTCATAAGAAAGGATATTAGGATATGCCCGATGAAGTCCGGTAGGCTTGCTGCATCCATGAAAATCCACCATAAGATGCCGCTCAGCACAAGCCTTTGCCAGATTTTCATATTGAGGGATTATTTGAGCATCATCACGATCAAAAAAATCTATTTTCACCCCAACAGCACCCCACTTGCTGATAGAATCCAAATAACAATGCGGATGCTGGAATAAAGTAGCAGCAACAGTCCAAAGCCATACACCTACTTTTTTTTCTTTTCCATAGCGTATCACCTCTTTTATATCAATATTCTTATTCAAATCTGCATGATTAAAAACATTGCTCCAACCGACATCGACCAGTAGATAAGGTATTTTGTTTTCGGAAGCGAAATCAATATAATACTTGTACATCTGTGTCGAAAGGTTTTGATGACCAGAAGGGAAAGGAGCTTTTTCCAAAATAGCACAATGCCACCATTCCCAAGTTGCTTTACCAGGACGAATCCAATCCGTATCCTTTATTTGTTGGGGCTTGGCCAGTAAGTAAATCATTTCATTAGTCAGTAGTTCCTTATCATCCTTGGCCACAATAGCCATACGCCAAGGGAAAGCATGGTTACCAGCAGTACGTGCTAAATAATTCTCCCTTTCTTTTACCACCGTAATAAAATTTCCCCAACTGCCCATCTCTATTGTTTTAGGATAGGTCGCCCAATAACCTTTCATCTTGCCATCTTCTTTACGAAGATACATACCCGGATAGTTATTTAAATCCGATTCAGCCACCACAACACGCACATTTTGCACCTTGTTTGTAAATAAAGTTGGTGTAATACCATATTTATGTTCTTCTATTTTAGAAATGCCCTCGTAAAGCACATTGCTCAACTCCCAAGCTGTAAAATTAGTTGTTTCAGGTAAAATAACTGCCGGATCATCAGCCAGATTAAAAGAAGCTTCTTCATCAACTACAATCAAAGAATCCTGCTCCGGAAGATTTCCACAAAAACGATATGCCATTCCTTCATTATACATCCGGAATATAACTGAATAACCATCCTTGAATTTCAAGGAAAGTTCATTATAATGGTCTGTTAATTCACGATAATTACCAGCTACCGGATAAACCTTCTCAGAAGTACTACTTGTAGAAGTCCCTACCACTTCACCATTCTTTCCCCATATATTACCATTTTGCATCGTCATACAAATAGCAGAGGGATGAATGACAGACCTACCTTCCAAACTTAAAGAATATTGTAAGACCCTTCCATTCTCTACAGTAAGTACCAATTGCCCGTTTGGGGATGATAATTCATAAACAGACAGCATTTGTGCCTGTGCAAAAATGCACAGACACAATGTTACCAACAAAAGGAAAAAATTCTTTTTTCTCATACAGCACACAAATTACGATGGATTTGTCCACCTTGATGGTTAATGTCCAATTCTCGCACCTTATCCAAAAAATCAATGGCTTTTCCCATTTCACGCAATCCTAAATACCCCAACCCCATCACATAATTACAATGAATGCAGTTACGTTTATCCAAGTCATCTTCCCAAATAGCCAGATCAGGCAGAGAAACAGCAAAATAATCAATCCGACAGTGGTCAAACAAATGCTTCTCACCATGCTTTATCAATTTGTTAAAGCAGCTGCGTGCCTTATCCTCTCTACCCAACGCACGCCATGCCAGACCTTGATAGAAAATCTTATCGGGTTGTTGGTCATTGTAGAAGAAAGCCTGTTGTGGTTCTGAAGAACCGATGGTCGCTTTGGTAAAGCAATCTATAGCTTGTTGCTCATTTCCCAAGCCACGAAACGCCTCACCTTTATAATACCATATATCATTCTCTTCAGCATTTGCCAATTTTCCCTCACCCAAATTAAATGGATAAGCATCCGTTTCATCCAAAAGAACTAAAGCATCGGCATAGCGTTTTTCACTTAAAGCAATCTTTGCTAATTCTACACGACACAATACATATTATCCGGTGATTTTTCCTTCTCCTCCTTCCCATGGATGGAAATTACGCGCGGCAATCAATTCTTTTGCTTCAGCATAGCGGCCTGATTGATTATACAAAGTGATACGTTCAATGGAAAGATCATCACGCTGCTCTACTTCGGGCAGATGTGCTTCCAAAAAAGCCAAACGTTCACTATGCGGCCGCCCTAAACGTTTATAAAGTTGATCCAACTCCATTAAGATACGAGAATCGTGCTCATCCAATGCATAAGCTTTTTCCAAAGTTTCCAAGGCTTTCTGCTTGTCATCGCGTTTATTATAATAAGCCAACGACAAATTACGCCATACGGTGGGATATGCCGGATTTATGGCCGCAGAATGTTCCCAACAGGCAATGGCATTGTCATACTGACGGTTAGCATACCAGAAATTACCTAAACTATATGCCGCTTTTGCCCCATGAATATTCAGACGTAAGGCATCTTGAAGAATCAATACTTCTTCTATACGATTCGGGAAACAATATGAATGATTCTCTTTTTCTGCCCGCTGATAATATTCCAATGCTTTACTCTCATCTCCCTTACAGGTATGGAAATATCCCATTGCATAATAAACGACAGGATATATTTCTGTAGTTCCGGTTACATGGCATTCCAGTAAAGATAAAGCTTCCTCATACAATCCGGCAGCAGCAAAATCCAATGCGTATTCTATATATCCGTGCGCCCAACCACGCATCAACTCTTTCATTTCCTCCAACACTTTCACATCCCGGGTTAACAGATAATGTTCAAAACGGCATCCCATATTAAAACGATCTATCTGCAATGATTCAGCTACGAGCGCCAAAGCTTCCTCTTTACGACCCAATTTGCGTAGAATGGAAGTTTTCAACTGACGCGCTTTGTGATTATGCCAATTACGAATCAATGAACGGTCTATCTTGTCCAAAGCACTTTCATACTTTCCTTTACGAGTGTCAAGTTGTGCTAGTGCATAATAAGCCGCATCCTGCCAAGCAGCATTCCATGCCGACTTAAAGAAAGCATCATAAGCCTCATCCCACTTCTGTTGCATCATACAACTCCAGCCCAAATTATAATAAGGTTCACCGTCATAAGGATTCGGATTACGTTCAGTCAAGGTTTCCACCGCTTTCCGGAAATAGCTTTCTGCCATTGCAAATTGTCCTTTACGCATCAACAATAACCCCACCGCATTGTTACAACGTACATCTCCCGGTTCACGCCTTAATGCTTCCATATAATAATCCATCGGATTATAAGTAGCATGGCGATATTGTTCCAAGTGTAGTCCGGTCAAAAACAGTTGTTCAACAGAAGCAATATTCTGAGGATCTTTAGCAGCCTTAGCAGGATCAGGAACCGGCCTGATTTCCGGTTTATCCGCCTGATAAGAAAGCAAAATTTGTCCTTCCTTATCACGAACCTCTGCACATACCTCCTCTTCTTTTAGTCCTTCTGCCGCAAAAGTCGTAATAAACGGTTCTGATGGCGAAATTTGTGTAGTCTTATCCAATAATACAGTGCCTTTAATAGCTTTTACTATAATACGTACTCCACTATTCGCTCCCGTAGTATAAAGCACCAAACGGGCTTTACCTTCCTTTATTTCCAAATTCAACAAAGCATCTTTGGTTGCATTCTTTACATAACCCACTTCACTATAAGGCATAAAATACTGTACCCATGATTTTTCCTCATAGGGCTGTAACCAAGTAAAGTCCGGTTGGTTATCCGTATACATACCGGTCATCAGCTCAATATAAGGTCCGTCCTCATCAGTCAGATTACGATCCCAAGCCTTGCCGAAATCACCATTTCCCCACGTCCATTGTTTCTTTCCCGGAGAGACATGATGATCGGCCACATGTAGAAGTCCCCCACGAACATCTTCTTCATAGCCACCCACAAAATCATATTTAGACTTGATAGCCATATATGATGTAGGAACCGGAATATTCTTATATTTAGAGATATCCACACCAGCAGAATAATCTTGTTTATAATAAACTCCTGTAGCAATAGGGAAAGAAGAAACATCGCGCTTGCCGTGATCAAACACCGCATTTACATCAGGTGGAAATACCGAATGATAATGGTCATTGACTACTACTGCAGGATTGGCCCACCACAAAAAAGTCTGAGGAAAAGACGTACGATTATAAATCTTCACTTTTATTTCTATATAAGCTTTGCCCGGATAAAGCGTAAATCCCTGCATACCTTTGGTGCGGAACATTCTTTCCACTTCATTACACCATATGGTCTTACTGCCGTCCGCATTTTCCTCTATCAAAAAATCAGTAGGCAAAAAAGTAGAAGGACGGTGATGCTGAGGCCAGTTAAATTCGATGCCTCCAGAAATCCAAGGTCCTGTCAATCCCACCAATGCCGGTTTCACAACTTGGTTGTAATAAACAAAATGACGTTTTTTCACCTTATCATAAGCCATGTGTATACGACCACCCAACTCGGGAAGTATCATCACCTTGATGTATTCATTCTCGATAAACAATGCATGATACCTCTTGTCTGCTTTTTTATCTGAAATCTTCTCTACCACCGGATAAGGATAGACTGATCCGCAACTTCCCTGATAAACCCTTTTTTCAAGAAAAATAGGATTCTTCTCTTCCTTTCCTATCTCATAGGTAGGAAGCATGATATCTTCTTCCCATGCACGTACCTCACTACCCTGTACAGTACTTTGAATTAAATATTGAGTTATTTTTTCCATAATAAATGATTGTTATTTCACTAATTCCTTTTCTATCTCTTCCAAACTCTTCCCTTTCGTTTCCGGCAACCGGAATACAACAAAAATTCCTCCACCCAGACAAATCAATCCATACAACCAGAATGTTCCGGCAGCTCCCAAGCCACTATTTAACATTGGGAAAGTATAAGTCAGGATAAAGCAAGCCGCCCACAAAGCAAAGGTGCAGACGGACATGGCAACACCACGGATGCGGTTCGGGAAGATTTCGGATATAATGACCCACATCACTGTAGCCAAAGTCATGGCATAACAGGCAATAGCCATTACGACAATAATCAACAGAACGATTCCGGTGATATGAAAATAATAGGCGGCCCCCATAAAAGAATAGATTATTGCCAGCCCGAATGAACCGATCAGTGTCAATGCCTTACGTCCCCAGCGATCTACTACAAACATGGCTAGAATAGTAAATATGACATTTGTAATACCGGTCACCACAATATTCATCAAGACATCAGACACGCCATAACCTGCCGCCATAAATATTTCCTGTGCATAGTTGAAAATAACATTAATACCACACCATTGCTGCAAAATAGCCATGACAACACCTATAGTCAGCACTTTATACATAGCAGGATTCAATAATTGACGAAAACCTCCTTCTTGCGTCTGACAGGCTGAAGCCGCTTCTATGGCCGCCAACTCAGTAACAGCATATTCCTTTCCTCCCATACGGGTAAACACCTTGAGTGCAGCCTCCCGCTTTCCCGAAGAGGCTAACCAACGAGGACTCTCCGGTAATATAAAACTAAAAACAAAGAACAAGGCGGCCGGGACAGTCATTGCCCAAAACATCCAGCGCCATCCCATCTGTCCGTTCCATGATTCACGGATCATTTCATGAGTAGCTCCTAATGCCACAGGCTCGGCTATCTGCCAATTAACAATCTGAGAAGTCAAGATACCTAACACTACCGTCAACTGATTGATGGACACAAACCGTCCCCGCAAATGTGCCGGAGCTATTTCTGCTATATACATAGGTGACAAACTGGAAGCAATCCCAATGGCAAAGCCCCCCACCAAACGAAATACATTAAAGAAAGTAAAAGAATGCACCGCCCCTGTACCGACAGCCGTACAGATAAATAATCCTGCTGCCAAAATCAAAATAGGCTTACGTCCCAAACGGTCACTCAGCTTACCGACACTTAGCGCCCCAAACAAACAACCAATCAAGGCACTGCTCATAGCCCATCCCTGCATAACAGGGTTACCAGCTATACCAAAATATTGTTCATAAAAAGGTTTTGCTCCTCCGATCACTACCCAGTCATATCCAAATAGGAAACCTCCCATAGCAGAAATCAAAGCAATAAGAAATAGATAAAAATTAGATTGTGTTTTCATGAATATCATATATTAGTTATTTTTATGATGCAAAGTAACAAGGATTCAAGGATTTAAAGAATAGAAAAAATTACTGAGGATATGGACAATATTACTATTTCATTACTTTGCTGGTTGCCTTATCATAAAACGAGGACTACACCTCAATATACTGAGATGTAATCCTCAATCAAGCTATGCAAAGCAACCTGTTTTTTACAACAATTCCAGCAAATCTCCACGTTTCATTTCCACTGTTATCAAACCTTTTGCATCAGGATTTGCAATTGCCTCCTTACTATTTAAAAGCACTCTATATTTTTTCCCTTGAGGAACTTTCACTTTTAAAACCTGATCAACAGTAGCTTTTAAAGAAGCTTTATTAATGACAGCATTCGTCCACTCAGCAGTCGCTTCAGCTCCTCCCTTTAAACACAGACCTTTAAAACTACCATCTTTCCATTCAACAGGCAAACACGGTAAGAACTCTACATAACCTTCGTGGTTCTGCACCAGCATTTCTGCCATACCGGCTGTACCGGCGGGATTTCCGTCGAATGAATAAATATCACCTTCCGCCCCAGCAATGCCACCTGGAGATACAGTCATTAAATTTTCACGTGAAAGCTTACCTTGTAATAATTGAACGCTCTTATATGCTTCCTGTGCATCTTTCAAACGGGCATACATACAAATCATATTGGCACGACTCCACTCTGTATCTTCCCAGTTCTCGGCAGACAAACGATTCTCGATGGTCTTGCGGGCAGCTTCCGCCAATTCGGGAGTCTTCTCCAAAGTGATTTGGGAGAAAGGATAGAGTGCCAGCAGGTGGGAAGTGTGACGATGGTTGGGATGAGCTTCCTCGAAATCTTCAAACCATTCACGAATGGCACCATTGGCACGCAACTGGATGGGAGGAAGTTGGGCGATGGCAGTACGCAGGCTATCGGCAAACTCGCGGTCGGTATTCAATATCTCTGAAGCCTGAACACAATTCGACAAGATCTCGTAGGCCAGTTCACGGTCACAGGCAGGCATCATGGAGGCAACCATTTCTTCACCGCCTGCTGTACGGAACCAGTTTTCGGGTGAGATGCTCGGCCCTGTCATCAGATAACCACTCTTCGGGTCTTTTGCCAAGAAATCCAGGATGAACTGTGCATTACCTTTCAAAAGCGGATAGGCCGTTTCGGCCAGATATTGCTTGTCCTGTGTAAATTCATATTGTGTCCACAGATGGGAAGCTATCCATGAACCTGCCATCGGGAACAGTCCCCAAATAATGGTACTGGAGGCGGGAGTATATCCCCAGACATTGGCTGTAGTGTGAGCAGTCCAGCCTTTACATCCATAGACCACTTCGGCTGTCTTCGCACCGTGATGCGCCAAATCCTTAATATAGGTAAACAGGGGGGCATTACATTCAGCAAGATTGCCAACATTGGCTGCCCAATAATTCTGTTCAGTATTGATATCCAGATGATAGTCATTGGTCCAGCCCATGTTGCACGCCTTGTTGTCATTGAAAAAACCCTGCAAGGCAATGGGCAATGGAGAGTTTTCGCGGGAACTGGCAATGGTGAGGTAACGGCCATACTGGAAGAACAAGGCATCCAGACCAGTATCAGTCTTGCCTTCCTTCACTTGTTTCCAACGGACATCCGTAGGCAACGCGCGGTTAGCGTCTTGTCCGAAATGAATAGAAACACGATTATACAACGTGTTATAATCCTTTATATGCGCCTGCTTCAATTCATCATAAGATTTAGCTGCAGCCTTCTTCACACCATCAGCACAAAGAGTCTTGTAATCAGGACTTTTATAATCGGTACGCACATCGACAATCAAAGTCACGGCATCAGCTTCTTTTATACCTACTCCAGACTGTTCCATCTTTACCTCTCCATTATCAGCCAGAACGGCTATTCTTCCTTCAAAACAGACTCCGCCCGGACCATGCAAGGGAAAATCTACTTTCCCGGTAAATACCAATTGGTTATCTTCTACAGAAAGATCGGCTTGACGCATCAAATCCAATCCCATATTCATAGTAATGGACTTTTGCTTATCAGCGGTCAAGCGGAGTACGAGAACATTATCCGGGTTTGTAGCAAAATACTCACGTTTATAGTTCACACCGCCGGAGTTGAAAGAAACGCTGCTGACAGCCTCATCCAAGCTTAACGAACGACGGTAGCCGGTCACTTTACCTTCGGGGTAAATGAATTGCATCTTCAAATCTCCAATGGGAAGATGAGTTCCGAAAGAAGTCTGGTTGCCATGAAGATTATCTCCGGCTATACGGTTTCCTTCCGATAGTTTTCCCTCAAAGAACAACTTTCTGAGCTGGTTCATTTTCTCTCGCCCGAAAGGTTTGTTCTGGTTCTCATTGTACTGGCCGGACCACATTGTCGATTCATTCAATGCCAGTTTCTCTTCCTCTATTCCACCATAAGTCATAGCTCCCAAACGCCCATTACCGATAGGTAAAGATTCCATCCAAACTTTTGCCGGTTGGGCATACCACAATTCTGTAGTTCCACAGGAATCTGTTGCACTCTGGCATCCGGAAAGGGCCAAAGCCATTGCTGCTAAATAAGTCTTAAAATGTTTCATATTTTTCATGATTAATAGTTTCTTCTGAAACAAAAGTAGATATACCTCTCCCATTAGGTAGAGAAAAACTCGCCATTTTTAGACTCTTTTGCTTCAATCGTAACCTATAAAAGGGAGTTATTCAACATTTAGAAATCTTTCCCGGCACAAATTCCAATACTTCACCATTTGTTATCATTTTCCCGGTGAGGCAGTCATTACAAACTCCAACGTTCCGCCATTCATAATATCCTGATGAGTAATATAATTCTTTGTATATTTCTTGCCATTCAGTCTCATGGAACGGATATAAATCTCATTGTGCTCTTTGCGTGGGGCCTTAATGGTAAAAGTCTTTCCATCAGGCAACTGAATAACCGCTTCCTCCAACATAGGAGTACCGATAATATACTTCCCGCTAACCGGATTTACCGGATAAAAGCCAAGTGCGCCAAACACATACCAGGCAGACATTTCCCCGCAATCATCATTACCGGCATAACCTGAAGAGGAATCATTATACAGTTCATTCATGATATGTGCCACATATTTTTGTGTTTTCCAAGGTTCTCCCGCACACGCATACAGATAAGCCACATGATGGCTCGGCTCATTGCCATGCGCATATTGCCCTACAAAACCGGAAGCATTGTCATTCAGTTCACCACTTTGGTGATTGACTGTGAAAAAGGTATCCAACTTTGCCGTAAAAGCTTTGTTTCCCCCTGTCAGTGAAATCAAGTCAGGTATATTCTGGGGTACATACCAGAAGTATTGCCAGGCATTCCCCTCAGTGAAAGGGTAGCCACCATTGGCTCCATACTTATAAGGATCGAAAGGCTCCATCCATTCTCCTTTCTTATTTTTCGGTTGAAAGAATTTTGTTTCTGCATTAAATAAATTCCTGTAAAAAGCAGAACGCTTCATAAAACGCCCATAATCCTCCTCTTTCCCTAATTTCCGGGCCAACAGTGCAACACACCAATCATCAAAAGCTTGTTCTAAAGTAATAGAAACAGATTGTGTTTGAATATCCTCAGGCATGTATCCATATTTCTCCCATACTTCAAAAGGAAAGTTCGGATGAGATACGATGGAACTGCTATGAACCGCTTCATAAGCCTTTTCCGCATCCACTCCTGCAACACCTTTCAGCACAGCATCCACAATGACAGGAATGGAGTGATTACCAATCATACAATAATTATCCTGCCCCCATAATTGCCATACAGGCAAATAACCATAATAGTCATATTGCCTCATCATGCTTTTAATAAAATCAGGAATGCGGTCGGTATGCAGCAAAGTATAAAGCGGATGAGCTGCTCTGAATGTATCCCATAAAGAAAAAGTGGAATAATGAACTTCATTATCGGCTACCTTACGTGTCGTATAATCGGCAGCCATATATTCACCATTTACATCGCTCATCGTATTAGGTTGTACCATAGTGTGATATAAAGCTGTATAAAAAATCTTTTTCTGCAAACCGGTACCTTGGATGATGACTTTCTTCAATTCTTTCTCCCAGCTGGCTTCGGCAGCAGAAGCAATATGTTCAAAGTTCCATCCGGGAACCTCAGCTGCCATATTCAACCGGGCATTTTCAATGGAAACTGGAGATAAAGCGACTTTACATATCAATTCATTATTCCACTTCTTGTCGAAACAGAATAATCCACACAGTTCTGTACCATTAATGACAGGAGTATTCTCATACCTCCGATTGCCATCATGTAACTGACTGGATAAGATTGGTTGGGAAAATTCAAGATGGAAATATATTTTCCTCAGTTTTGCCCATCCTGTAATAACACGATATCCTTCTACTACTGTAGGAGAAACTACACGGATTTGTGATTGAATTATCCGGCGGTTCCAACTCTCCTTATTTGCCGAATGATCTAAATCCAACCATAATTTCAACTGACCGCCATCAGAATAGATATAGCGATGTACCCCTACATGCACAGAAGCCGTCAACTCCGCTTGAATCTTCTCATCCGTTAATAATACTTGATAATACCCCGGACGCGCCTGTTCGTTTTGATGAGTAAAAGACGATTTCCTTTTATCACTCATGGTAGGAAATAGAAGGATATCTATAAAATCGGAAGCACCGGTTCCGCTTAAACGTGTATGACTGAAACCATAAATAATAGAATCATTATAATCATATCCCGAAGCTTGTGCCCAATCAGGCGCTTCACGAGTATCGGGACTCAGCTGCACTATACCAAAAGGGACAGTAGCTCCTGGATAATTATTCCCAGAAAGACTGGATTGAACAGCACCGGTTCCAATAAACGGATTAACCCAACGAGTTAGATTTTGGGCACTAATACAATTTACAGAAAGAATAAAAACAGCCAATAAATTTGCAAATCTTTTCATCATAGATTTAAGTTTCATTTATTGGCAAAATTAGTATATCCACACTCCCCACACAGATAAATTCTCGTCTATTTTAGCTTCATTTGCTTCATAAAGGCAAGTTTCTTGCCTCATCACCACTAAATATTACCATTATTCCGTTCATCCCAATTCATTTACCGCTAATAATGATTATCCCGACATTTCCAATCCCTCTTAATGTAAAAAAATCATAAATTCAGGAATGTAACCCCAATTACCGTATTCTTTTCACCTATTTTCTTATATTTGTAAATTATTCCATCACACAAACGTAAAAACAAATGGACCAGACCTTACTAAAATACTGGAAAACTTGTCTTCAAGATGCAGAGCGCAAAGCTATTGCTCTCAAAGGACCACGAATCACCCTAAACATTGGTGACAAGATACTTAAATTCATTCCTCTCAAAAGTATTCCTGTTATTTTCCCTGATTGGAAAGCAGAAGACAGCAATGAAAAACAAAAAGTAATGATTGCTCCTTGTATTCTTTTGCCCGAATTTGAAAACGGCTGGACTTCCCAATCAGAAAGACCGGAATATCCCTTCTTGATTACTGCCATCATGTTGCCTGACGGCAAACTAACCGTATGCGAGAACGAATCAGACAGAATCCCAATATTTATTCGTAAATTTTTGGAGCCTAATGCAGCCAATGACCGCACTATAGCTTCTCTTTCAAAAGTAGATCAACTACTATCCAATTTTAACACTGAAGAAACAAAATGGGAGGCCTATTGGCAAGCATGCGAGCAGCTTTTCAAGAAAGCAACCGGCAAAACTTTCAGCACAATGAATTACTATGATAATCCAGAAATCATTATCATAAAAGCCTCCGAGCGCAATATGGCACAGCCCATAATCACACTATATGACAAACTCTTAAAAGATGACAATACCACTCCACATCCCCTGTTGAATTTATTAATACAAACAAAATCTGCTAACGCTCTTCCTATTCCAACTAACCGGAAAGTATATTGCAACCAAGAACACTGGGCACAAATGAGCAGCGACTTTCCTTTGTCCATATCTCAACGCGAAACACTAGCAATGTACACAACACCGGAATGTGCTGATATTTTTGTCGTCAACGGTCCTCCGGGAACAGGAAAAACCACTTTTCTGCAAACTGTCATCGCAAACAGACTTGCTCATAACATTCTAAACAATCCGGAAGAGCCGGAAATTATAGTTGCAAGTTCAGCTAATAATCAGGCGATCACCAATATCCTAAAGGATTTCAAAGCGGAAACAACCAATGACACAACACATCCCCGGTTGTCCAACCGCTGGCTACCCGAACTGGATACATTAGGCCTATATCTGTCAGGGAAAAAAGAGCTGCAACAACAGTACAAAATGATGTTCAACCCCAAAGGGGATGGATTTCCGGCAGCATACGATACACCTGAACGTCAAGAAGAGTACAAACAATTCTATCTGCAATGCTTCAATAACTTTTTCAAGAAAAACTATCAAGACGAAACAAAATGCCGGCAATTTCTCCGTAAAGAAATGCAAGCCCTCCAAAAAAAGATTATTCTCTGTATCCAAGCTGCCGAAACAACAGAATACGGAAACCGGAAGGAAAACAATATATTACAGAAGTTTATCCGCAAATTCCATGAGCCATTACCCTCCTATGACAAAGTAATAGAACAGTGGACTTTGACAGAAGAATTCAAAGAACGTTACGAAAAAATAAGTTCCAACCCTGAGTATGGCAACTTGCCTTATACAGAAGACATGGCAGTAAGGCTGGATATCAGCTATCGGTATCAAATGTTCTGGTATGCCATACATTATCGGGAAGCCGAGTTTATTCACCGGTTAAGCAAGTGCGATGAAGGCAAGCAGCGCACACAAGAAGCCTATACCCAAAGATTAAAACGTTTGGCTTGCGTAATGCCTGTTTTCATCTCTACTTTCCATTCTCTACCCAAGTATATGACCTATGCGGAGAACGGAAAATGGGATATTCCTTTATACAATGGAATAGATCTGTTGATTGTAGATGAATCCGGACAAGTTTCACCCGAACTTGCCGTTCCCTCCTTCAGTTTGGCCAAGCAAGCGATTTTAGTAGGTGATATTCAACAAATAGAGCCTGTATGGTCCATTTCTGATGAATATTCATTCATTAATTTAAAGAATCTGGGCATTGTTTCCAACCAGTCCTCGGAAAAATACCGTTTTTTAGAAAACAATGGTTTCCTTTCTTCTTCCGGAAGTATAATGAAACTGGCACGTAAAAGCTGTAATTTTACAGTAAAAGGTGAAAAAGGAGCTTTTCTGACCGAACACAGACGATGCGTAGATTCCATTATTGCCTATTGCAATGATTATGTTTACCACGGCAGGTTACTTCCTAAAAAAGGTAACGAAGTAAAATACAAGTCCCTCCCTTCCAAAGGATATGTACACATCAACAGTTACAGCAGCCCTGGAAAAACAGGAAGTCGCCTCAACCGGGCTGAAGCGGAAGCCATTGTCTGTTGGCTGGAACTGGAAAAAGATAATCTGGAAAAGACCTATAAAAAGCCTATTCATGAAATTGTAGCCGTAGTAACTCCTTTTAAAGCCCAAGAAGCCGAAATACGGCATCAAATACAAAAAATATCAGGAAATGAGAAATATAAAGATATGATCATCGGCACAGTACATTCCCTGCAAGGTGCCCAATGTCCGATTGTTCTTTTTTCAACAGTCAACTCTCCCGAAGACCATTCTCTTTTTATGGAGCGTGATGGAAAATACAATATGCTCAATGTAGCGATATCGCGCGCTCAGCATCATTTCATTGTTTTTGGCAACATGAATATTTTCCATCCGGAAGAAAACACCCCGGTAGGAAATATGGCTAAATGGCTTTTCGATGATCCATCCAACGAGATTTCCAACAACTTTATTTACCAACAGGAAGTTCCGCTGTGCACCTACCACCCCACCCTTCGTCTGTCCACCACAGAAGAGCATATCCAGGTTCTGCACCAAGCTTTTGAAAAAGCAAGACACCGCCTGCTGATTGTATCTCCATTCATATCTATCCACGCCATAGAAAACGACCAGTTGGTTCCGCTGATACGCCACACGGTACACCGAGGAGTGGATGTCACAGTCTACACCGATTCGTCTCTAGATTATGATACGAAAACCAATCAGTTGCTCAGCCGTGCCGAAGAGGGACGGAACATATTAATAGAAAATGCCGCAACCCTCATTGAAGTAAAAGGTATCCACAATAAATCATTGGCCATTGATAACCATACACTTATAGAGGGTTCTTTCAACTGGTTATCCGCCAACCGCCATAAAGAATACTCCCGCCACGAATGTTCCATAGTTGTATCATCTGTTCAAGCCGATGAGTACATCAACAATCTGATAAAGGAACTAGAAAGCAGAGAAAAAACCTTTCAATCCCTATCTAAGCCTACAATCAATCTTGACATTGACCAAAAATATCCGGGGTTCTTTACAAAAGAATCTTTTAATGATTGTACAGAAGAAGATATTTGCCGTATAAAACAAAAAGTCCAAGAGTTAGGCATTCAGAAAACAGTCCTTCCACCTTATATCCATAAACAACGTGAAACTTTCCCACGTGCTTATGAACCTTGGTGCACAGAAGAAAAGGAAATTATATGTGAGTTGATGCAAAAGACCAATCATCTTTCTATTTTTATAGAATGTCTGCAACGTACAGGACAAGCAATTCAAATTCAGATAGAAGGCAAAAATAATTGATTATAATCCTGAACTGATATCCTTTTTATGATATTCGGGAAACTTGGGAAACAAGAATCAGTCCCTATACGGAAGAGAGGAAAAGACAAATTACTTTTCGCCTTTTCCTCTCTTCCGTATAGCATATGCAACTCCTGCCCAGAGTTCCTTATTTTTTGGAATACATCCAGGTCCATTTATGCCAAAGACTCTCTAACGGTCCCTGCTTATGTCCTTTCAACCACCACTTGCAGAACTGTACTTGCAACAAAAAGAGTACAAAACCAACCAACAAACTCAACGTATATCCACAGTACGGAGCCAGATAAAATCCGAAAGGGAAATAAATAATAGCTCCGGCAATAGATTGGGTGATATAATTGGTCAGACTCATCCTACCATAATAACGAAGATTTGATACAAAATTCCTGAACCTATCCCGTTGATAAAGCAATACAAAAGAAGCAACCAGTACAAATGTAAAAGCGAACTTTTGCCACATATCAAAAGCAGTTCCGGCAGTCTGGCGAATGAGTTCACTGTCACTAGCCATAATCAACTCTTTCAGTTGGAAAAGCGGAGCAAAAGAGATAGCGGAAATGATAAGAGCCTTCACCCAAAAACGAGTATGTTTTTCGGAAGTAACAAACAATTGTTTGCGTCCGATGTATAATCCCATCAAAAACAAGCCGGCAGTCTGCCAGAAACGCCCTGCTCCCAGAGCCCAATATAGACTGGCTTTCTGACCAAAGGTCATATTCTTACCCACAAACTCCCCTCTTTGGTATATTCCGCCACTTCTTTATACATCGCGCCCACTCCCCAATCGGGCAAAGTATAAGAAGGATCAAACAGACCTACTATATAATGATACCACTCAACGGGCTGCAATAAAAACAAAATAGCCGTAACAAGTATGGCACAGTCACTCCACTTGCGCACCACAAACAATACGATTCCCACTACCGAGAACAGCAACAGCACATCTCCTGCCGGAAAAAAAGCTGCATTCAGCGTAGCAAAAGCTACCAATAACAGCAAACGCCACAGAAAACGATAACCAAAATCTTTTCCTTTACGCTGTTGGTTAGCCGACTGAATATAAAATGTAAATCCAAACAGCAAAGCAAAAATGGCATACGATTTTCCAGCCAATAAAGTAAATGTAACATTGAATACCCCGTCATTCAGTATATTCAACCATGCAGGCTGGTCTACCGGATAAACCGGAAAGATGAAATGCTCCAAACTATGCACTAAAAGAATTGCCATGACTGCAAATCCCCGTAAAGCATCCACCACCTCAACGCGTGGCAGTTTTTCTGATAATTGTTTTTCCATGAACTAGTTATTATTGTTTATTTAAAATTCGTTTTACCCAGCGGTTGGCCGGTTTCTCAAAATAATAATAAGAAAGCAGACTCAGCCCGATAGTGACTGCAAAGATAAGCGGAATACTGATATACAGACTGATATGCCAATCGTATGTTTGCGCCAACTGCACATAAGCAAATAATATCCACTATACTCTCCTCTTCGGTGCTATTCCTGCTCTACATATCCGGGGGAGCGGTGAGCAACATTGGATAATAGACTACAGACAATATCATCAGAGTTTTGACAACTCTTACCAAAAACTGTATATTAAAAAGAGAAACTGATTTCCTACAATATTTCCTTTAAATTCCAAGCCTGTATATGCCTGACCCCTTCATTGGAAGGGAATTGTACCTCATCCATGGAAACGACATATTTTTCATAATTATCACCTATCGTCAGCAAAGGAGCATATTCCCGTTCCATGGTTTGTGCCGTTTCCAACATGTAAGTTGCTTGAAGATAAATCACTCTATCGTCCTTCATAGCAACAAAATCAACTTCTTTATCCCGAAAAGAACCTGTATATACAATATAGCCTAAACGACGAAGTTCCAAATATACTGCATTCTCCAACAAATACCCGACTCCATAAGCAAAGCCCGGATAAAGAAAATTCTTAAAGGACAAGTCATTCAGATAATACTTGCAATTACCTGCCACCACATCCTTTCCTTTTATATTGTAACGTTCTGTTTTATAAGCAAGAAAAGCTTCTTCTATATAACCTAGATAATTAGATAAGGTATCATAACTCACCTTCCGGTTCTTGGATTTAAAGAAATTAACAATATGCTGAACGGAAAACAGATTGGACGCATTATTCACCAAATAAATAAAAATATCATCCAATAACCTTACATCACGAACGGGTTTACGCTTCACTATATCACGCAACAAAATCGTATCTTTCACAGAAGCGACATACTGTTTTTCTGACTCGACAGTGGGCAGGTTGTACAATTCGGGCAAACCGCCTTTCTGTAAATAGGCCAAATAAGAAGCCCGACCGGCAGGTTGCTGCATCAACTGTAAATATTCAGCATAACTATAGGGGAATATATGAAATTCTACATAACGTCCCGACAAAAGAGTGGCAAGTTCACTGGAAAGCATTTTAGAGTTAGAACCGCTGATAAACAATTCACTCTCTTCGACAAAGTCTTGCGAATGGGAGTTTACAAACCTTTCCCAGCCATCCACATTTTGAATTTCATCGAAAAACAAATATACTTTTCCTTGCGGTTTAAGCTTTTCCCGATAAAAACGATACAGACTTTCCAATGCTTTATAATCATCAATAAAATCAAATTCCAGATACTCCTTATTTATATATAGGATATTAGCCGGATTTACTCCTCGTTCCGAGACAAGACTTGAAGCAATTTGCCTGAGAATATAACTTTTGCCCGAACGACGTTGTCCTATAAGTACCTTCACCAAGTTATTCCCCACAAAATTGCCAATCTTGTCGGTATAAGATTTCCGTTCCAGTCCCAATTGATACGTATTTCCACCCCAAAGGTTATACTTTTCTAAAGCTTTCCATTTATCGTCCATACTCGAATCTTTTCCCACAAAGATAGTTTTTTTCGAGTATAATCGAAAAAAAAACACTGTTTATTTCTTTTTTCGAGTATAATCGAAAAAACGTATCTATCTCAAACTGAATTAAAGAAAACGAATACAATCCGGCAGTATGTAAAATTTAACAAATTACTTAAACAAGCAAACTATTATTTTCCTACATTTGTTACCAGTGAAACTTTAAATACGAAAGAACATGAAAGCAAATCCTGTATTTAGTTTATACATCCCTACCAAATTAGTATTTGGCTGCGGAGAAATCAAGAAATTATCCAGTGAAAAATTACCGGGAAAAAAGGCACTGGTCGTCATCTCATCCGGAACTTCCATGCGGAAATATGGATATTTGGAGAGAGTACTTGCCCAATTAAGACTGAATAATGTAGAAACACTGGTTTACGATAAAATCCTTCCCAACCCCATCAAAGAACACGTCATGGAAGCAGCCGCCATCTGCCGGGAGGAAAAGTGCGACTTTGTAGTAGGACTGGGAGGCGGAAGTTCCATCGACTCAGCCAAAAGTATAGCTGTTATGGCCTGCAACGATGGTGACTACTGGGATTATGTATCAGGGGGTAGTGGTAAAGGACGCCCTGTTACCAAAGCACTTCCCATTATCGCCATCCCTACCACCGCCGGAACCGGAACAGAAATGGATCCATGGACAGTGATTACCCACGAAACGGCTCAAGAAAAGATAGGCTTCGGTTGCCAGCTGACCTTCCCTACCTTATCTATTGTAGACCCGGAACTGATGGTTTCCATTCCTCCGCACCTCACCGCCTATCAAGGGTTCGATGCATTCTTCCATGCCGCAGAGGGTTTTATCGCCAATTGTGCAACACCCATCAGTGATCTTTACGCCTTAGAAGCCATCCGTCTGATCTACAAATATCTGCCAGTAGCCGTAGCCGACGGAAAGAATTTGAAAGCGCGTGCCAAAATTGCTTGGGCCAGCACCTTGGCAGGCATGGTGGAAGCCACTTCAAGCTGCACTTCCGAACATTCATTAGAACATGCCATGAGTGCTTATTATCCACAACTTCCTCATGGAGCAGGACTCATTGCCTTGTCTGAGGCATACTTCGAAACTTTCCGGCATGACTGTACAAAACGTTACATGAAAATGGCTGAAATGATGACCCAGAAAAAGAGCAACCGTCCGTCCGATTTCATTGATGCATTGATTACACTGCAAAAAGAATGTAAAGTACATTCTATCAAACTGAGCGAATTTGGTATCCAATCCGAAGATTTCCCCAAATTCCTGCAAAATGCAAGAGATACGATGGGAGGACTGTTCACTCTCGACCCACGCCCGATTACAGACGAAGAAATCCTGCATATCTTTAAAAATTCTTATAAATAATGGATAAAGAACTAGACCTTGCCGTAACCTGTTACGGCAAGGTAAAACCATTGAAATATGATTTGGTCCTCCTCCCTTGGGGAGCTACCGAACCGCATAATCTGCACCTGCCTTATCTGACAGACTGCATTCTGAGCCACGACATCGCACTAGATGCTGCAAAACTGGCAAAAACACATTACGGTATTCGTTGCATGGTCATGCCTTACGTCACTGCCGGTTCACAGAATCCGGGACAACGCGAGCTGGATTTCTGCATCCATTATCGCTATGAAACGCAAAAAGCGATTTTAAGCGACATAGTTGCCTCTCTATACGCCCAGGGATACCGCAAAATGGTCATTATCAACGGACATGGCGGCAATACATTCAAAAGTATGATACGTGACTTGTCACTGGACTATCCCGACTTCCTGATAGCCAGCAGCGAATGGTTTGCCTTTGTTCCTGCTAAAGAGTACTTTGATGAACCGGGTGACCATGCAGATGAATTGGAAACTTCTGTTATGATGCATTATCATCCGGAATTGGTAAATTTAGACGAAGCCGGAAACGGAGATTATAAGAAGTTCACCTCACAAATGTTGAATGAAAAAGTGGCATGGATTCCGAGGAACTGGCAAAAAGTTTCGCAAGACACCGGTATAGGCAATCCTAAAAAAGCAAGTGCCGAGAAAGGTAAGAAATACGCCGAAGCAGTCGTCGCAAAATATGCATTACTGTTTGAAGAGTTGGTACATAAAGAACTTTATTAATGCCTCATCACTCAAGAAGATCATCTGACCTTTTTAAACGATGGTCTTCTATGTTCATATCACCTCCGCTTCTTCGTTATCAGATACATTTTCAGCTACCTTAGTTATACTTGCCATTTCAAAGTCCATACATATCCATATAAATATATGTATAACCATCGACTATGAAAAGAATAAATGTCCCCATGTGCCCATAAACAAACCACTCCCTGTACTATCTGCACAAGGATACTTCTCCAAATAATTTATTTCATCTCCAAAGGCTGAAATAAAATTCATTTAACAAAATAAAGAGATTTCCTTTATAGGATAAGTTCTACCAGAACTACATTTTTAAATTAAGATTATATCACATCGCAAATATAGGATATTTTTTATTAAATCAACTTTAATTATAAAATTATTTTTTGATATACGACACAAAAAGTACAAAACGGTCAATATTTACGGATAAATAAGCTAAATAAAAGTATATAAAAAGGGATATCTTTTATCTTTTTCCGCCTCAAAGTAGCATAACAGTAGAAATTCAGTAGAAAAATCCTTTTAAAATTCCTTCTTAAATAAAATAAAATACAATCTATTTTCCCTTTATGGACACGGAATAGTTCTGGTAGAACTTCAAACAGTAACTTTAAAAACAAATCTATGAAGAAAACCTTATTCATGCTTTTTTGCCTGTTATGCTCCATAGGAGCCATGGCACAAAAGAAAACAATCACGGGTGTGGTCACAGACGCCACAGGTGAAGCGGTTATTGGCGCCAGTATTGTAGAAACAGGCACCACGAATGGTACAGTTACCGACTTAGATGGTAATTTTACACTTTCCGTAGCCAACGATGGCAGTATCAGAGTATCATTTGTCGGTTATCAGACACAAACTTTAAGCGTAAAGGGAAAGTCAACTTTTAAAATAGCATTGAAAGAAGACTCAGAAATGCTCCAAGAAGTTGTTGTAACCGGATATGGCGGCAAACAGTTGCGCACAAAAGTAACCAACTCCATTTCCAAGGTAAAAGAAGAAACATTAAAACAAGGACTTTATTCCAATCCGGCACAAGCCTTATCAGGAGCCGTGGCAGGTCTGTCCGTCAGCCAGACTTCCGGTAATCCGGGAGCAGCTCCTACCTTGGTACTTCGAGGAGGTACTAATTTTGACGGTTCAGGTTCACCTTTAATCCTGGTAGACGGCCAAGTACGCGGTTCTTTAAGTGACATCAACCCGGCCGATATTGAATCCATGGAAGTATTAAAAGATGCCGGAGCCACCGCCATCTATGGCGCCCGAGCCAATGACGGTGTAGTACTAGTCACTACCAAACGAGGCAAAGAGGGAAGTACACGTGTAGAGCTTTCGGCCAAACTAGGCTGGAACTACTTCCACAACTCTTATAACTTTATGAATGCGCGTGATTACATTTACTGGATGCGCACTGGTTACATGAATGCTTACACGGGAGACATGAAACATCCGGACGGATCGGCCGTACAAGGATGGTCTTCACTGACCGGTCTGACCGGTGCCACTCCTTATGGAACAGGCAACAAATATTGGGCAGATGATGACAAGACAATCCCGCTGAATGGAAACGAAAACAGCCAGGCTATATGGAGTACCATGAAATATTCGGACGATCTGGCTTTCCTGCTCAACCAAGGATGGGAAACCATGACTGATCCTATTTATGGAGACCAACTGATTTTCAAGAATACAGATATAGCGGATTTCAATATCAATTCCCCATCTTTCTCACAAGACTACAACCTGAGTGTAAGCGGAGGAAATGAAAAGGGAAACTACTATGCAGGTTTGGGATACAACCATAGTGAAGGTACAGCCGTAGGAAACAAGTACCAACGTATCACTTTCACATTCAATGCCGATTACAAGCTGAAACCATGGTTAACCTCCAACTCCAGCTTCAACTTTGCAGATGCAACCTGGAACGATCTTCCTCCTACCCAAAGCGCAGAAGCCAACTACTTCTCACGCGTTTTATCATTACCTCCCACTTTCCGTGGATATAATGCTGACGGTGAAATGCTTTTGGGACCCAATTCAGGCGACGGAAACCAACAAATCAATTTTGACAAGTTTGTCCGTGACAACAATACAGACAAGTTCACCATGAACCAATCTTTTACCGCAGATATCATGAAAGGACTCTCATTAAAAGTGAACGCCATCTGGTTCTATTCAGAAGAAAAATATGAAGCTTTCAACAAAGATTATTTATCTTCTCCCGGAAACTGGGTAACCTCACACAGCACCTCGGCTTCCTACGGACGCACATTGGACCAAACTTATAATGCAGTGTTAAACTACAACTATCAAATAAACAAAGACCACTATCTGGATGCCATGGCCGGCTTCGAGTACTACGACTCATATTATAAAGGTTTCAGTGCCTCAGGATCGGGAGCTCCCAGTGACGCTTTCGGCGATTTGGAATATACCAGTGATGACAAAGGCAAACGCAGCATAGACTCCTCACACAGCCGCCAGCGTATCATGTCATTCTTCGGTCGTGTAAATTATGATTACCAGTCAAAATACTTGCTGTCTTTTGTTCTAAGACGGGACGGCTACTCCAAACTGGCCAAAGACAACCGCTGGGGTGTCTTCCCCGGAGTATCTACCGGATGGGTGTTCTCCAAAGAAAAATTTGCCAGTGAATGGGCCGATATCATCTCATTCGGTAAATTGCGTGCCAGCTTCGGTCTGAATGGTAATGTAAACAAAGATTTTGTAGGAAACTACACAGTACAAGGTGCTTATGCAGGCAGCAAATACAACGGCAACGCTTACTTCCTGTTAAACAACCTTCCTAATCCCTACTTGAAATGGGAGAAGTCAAGAACTTTCGAAATCGGTCTGGATCTAGGCTTTCTGGCCAACCGCATCAATGCCAATTTGACTTACTACAACCGACTGACCAGTGACAAGTATGCCAACATCACCATCCCGTCTACTTCGGGTGTTTCTTCCTTTACCTCCAACAACGGTAAGTTCCAGAACCAAGGCTTTGAATTCGAACTGGCATTCAAAGTTATCGACTCCAAAGACTGGAAATGGAATCTGAACTGGAACGGCGCATTAAATAAAAACAAAGTAGTGGCATTGCCCGACAACGGTCTGGAAAGAAACCGTCAAAATGCATTTCAAGTATATACCGGACGCCAGCTGGAGGACGGAAGCTATGAAAAAGCATGGGTAGGCGGTTATCAGGAAGGACAATGCCCAGGTGATTTGTACATGTTCGTAGCCGAAGGAATCTATCGTTCCGAAGATGAAATACCAGGAGGACTGATCGACTTGTCAAGTGGTAACAACGGCTCAAGCAACCGTCCCCTTTACGGAGGTGAGGAAGGATATAACAAACTGACAGCCAATCAGAAAGCGAATTCTCTCCGCATCCAGCCGGGTGATGTGAAATGGAAGGATGTAAACGGTGACGGCATCATCGACAATTACGACATGGTGAAAGTGGGCAACACTGTACCCAAATGGACAGGAGGTATCAATACTTCAGTCACCTGGAAAGACCTTACTTTATCAGCACGTTTTGACTATGCGCTTGGTTTCAAAGCGGTAGACTGGAAAACCATGTGGATCATGTCTTGCGCACAAGGTACTTATAACACCATTGCGGAAACCCACGACACCTGGTCACCCGAAAATCCCGGTGCACAATATCCTACTTATGTATGGGCCGACCAGTTGGGCAAGCGCAATTACTGTCGTCAATCCTCCATGTTTGCCTACAACGGTAACTATCTGTCTTTCCGTGAAATAGCCTTGTCATATAATCTGCCAAGCAACTGGGTGCGCAAAGCAGGACTAGGCTCAGTCATGCTCTCGGTAACCGGTCAGAACCTGGGTTACCTGACAGAAGCCAAACATTTATTCTCTCCGGAAAAGACAGACAACAATGGTGGATACCCATTGCCCCGCACTGTCATTCTCGGCGTAAACGTTTCTTTCTAAACTTATAAACTCTAACAGATTATGAAAAAAATATTCTATATCCTTTCAATATGTGTGATGACCATTCTCCAACCGTCCTGTGACGCACTGGATCTGGCACCGGAAGATTATTATGGAGCCGGAAATTTCTGGAAAGAAGCTTCCCAGCCCAAAGCATTCATGTTGGGTCTGCACGCCCAATTAAGAAGTTACTATGACATGTTCTACACCTTGGGCGAACTCCGCGGCGGCACACAACGTGTGGGCACCTCCTCGCTGAACACCAGCTTGAACTATGCCGATATCCGGTCACAGAATATCTCGGAAGATATTCCCGGCATATCCAATTGGAACGGGCTATACTCTCCCATCATGCAAGTAAACCATTTTATCCAAGAAGTAGAAAATGGGTGTACGTTTCTGGATGATGCAACCCGGAGCCGGTACTTGGGACAAGCGTATGGCATGAGAGCCCTGTATTACTTCATGCTATACAGAACTTTCGGGGGAGTACCTCTCATCACCAAAGTAGATATACTGGACGGCAAACCATCGGCAGACAAATTCTATGTGGAGCGCGCCACACCCGAAGCCACCATGGAGTTTATCAAAGCGGATATTAATAAATCCGAAAACTATTTCGGAAATAACACCTCTTTTGATGCATACGACTGGTCACGCTATGCCACTTTGATGCTTAAAGCAGAAATCTATATGTGGGCAGCGAAAGTATCCATCACCGGATTCACAGCAACCGGGGCAACCGATTTACAGACTGCCAAGACTGCCTTATCCGGGATCATAGGACATTTTGAATTAATGGACAACTTTGCCTCCATCTTCTCATGCGACAATAAAAAGAACACTGAAATTATTTTCGCCATGCCGTTTATAGAAGGTGAGGCCAGCAATGACGGAGGCAGATTCCTTTATCAGGATGCTGTATTTCTGGGGCAAGCATATGGTCGTAACGGTAAGGTGATTGAAAAAGATACCTTAAACTTGAAAGGTACCGGTGGAGTATTCCGTGA
Source organism: uncultured Phocaeicola sp. (assembly GCA_948579315.1). GTDB lineage: Bacteria > Bacteroidota > Bacteroidia > Bacteroidales > Bacteroidaceae > Phocaeicola. The sequence continues at coordinate 771 of CAPAOL010000017.1, read as the reverse complement.
CGAGTACACTGAAGATTTCTGGAAAACGTTCAAAGAAGGAGACAGCCGCCGTGATGCCACATTCATGGAGTATTACATGAAAAATGATAATGGCACGCTCAGCGAATTCGGATGCGTAATGAAAAAACGTATAGGTACAATCAATTCCAATGACAACCGCATCTATATTTCGGACATCCCCGTTTACCGCTATGCCGATGCGTTACTGATGATGGCGGAAATTGAAAACGGATTGAACAACCCTTGCGCTTCGTATATCAACGAAGTACGCAAACGTGCATACGGAGACACCTTTGAAGAAAACAAATACACGGAAGGCAGCTATGCGGAAAATGAACTAGCCATTTTGCAGGAACGGGACAAAGAGTTTGTCAGTGAAGGCAAGCGCTGGTTTGACGTATTGCGTATGCACGATGCATCCGGACGTTCTTTGGTCTTTTCTGCCAATGCCAACTATCCGGGCACAAATCCTATCCTCGGTACAGAAGAAGCATATAAAATGCTTTGGCCGGTTAATATCGGTACTTTGAATGTGAATCCGTTATTAACTCAAACTCCGGGATACGGGAAAAAATAAGCCAAATCCTCCTGTTTAGTTTTCAAGACAGATGTTTTAACATAGAAAAATAAAGGTGTGTCGTGAGATACACCTTTATTCATTATGCATATAGTTGATAAAACATCAATAACACAGAAAATCAATAACTATTTCCGTTCTTTTGAAAGTTCCTCCAATGTTTTTTCCTCGTACCTGCAAATCGCCTCCTTATA
>CAPAOL010000016.1 GCA_948579315.1 uncultured Phocaeicola sp. | reverse complement strand
CCTGATATGAGGTTTCAATCCACACACCCACGCAGGGTGTGACTCAAACCACGTGGGTTGTTATCAGTATCAATAGTGTTTCAATCCACACACCCACGCAGGGTGTGACCTTATTTTCCATTTAATAGTGGGCAGTATTGGACTCGTTTCAATCCACACACCCACGCAGGGTGTGACCATTTTAATAGAAAATAATATCAAAAATGTTTTGTTTCAATCCACACACCCACGCAGGGTGTGACTCTATATCTAATAACATATTATAAATCAGCAAATTTAATCCACTGTTATGCGAATCATCATTATTATTCAACTTCATAACAAAGAAATACCCTACAAATAATTTAATCTACTGATTATTAACACATGCGAAGATACTACTTTTTTTGTAACACACCACATTCGCATTATATTATAAGAGCCTCCTCAAGTTTATACGCCGTTTCAACACCTATTACTTCCACCCTCTTATTCTCATTTTTACTAAGAATATAAAAACGAACACTATCAAGAGACATATCAATAATATCCCTAACTCTCCCTTTTAGAAGAGAATATTGCGCTTCCGTCACTACACACTCAAAGACTGAGTTCTGCACCCTCTGTCCATAATCCAGACAAGCCTTGGCCACACATCGTAAACGGCGAGCCCCCTCTTTGCTTGTAGTATCCACATCGTAAGTCACAAGAATGTACATAATTAAAAATCATTTTATAAGAAATACCGGATAATCGTCAATATCCTGCCTGATATATCTTGCCATTAACATAGCCTGCACATAAGGCAGAAGCCCTATTTCAACTTTTTCATTAAGATAAGGATGAATTATCACTTCCCTTTTCCTTGCCTGCCATGCAGTAATAAAAGTCTTTTTCCCTTTATCTGTCATAACAACCCCATTATCACCTTGGAACAAGAAGTCTTTTACTGAAATCTGTCTTTTATTAATCAACGACAAAATAAAACGGTCGCCAAGGTAAGCACGTAACTCTTCCATCATATCTAAGGCCAACGATGTGCGCCCCGGACGGAGTGTATGGAGAAACCCGACGTATGGATCAAGGCCAACAGTTTCGAGAGCGGCCGCAACATCATTGGCTATCAACGTATATGCAAAAGACAACATGGCATTCACCGCATCCTTGGGAGGACGACGATTGCGACCATGAAATGGGAAATCAGTCTTCTGATTAAGTATCAAGATTGGCAATACCTCAAAATAGGCATTCGAAGCCATCCCCTCATAACCAATTAATTCCGTCTTATCTTGAGCCTTCAAAGCATCACGCTTGGCACGTTCCAATACTTGCACCGCCCTATTAATGTCTTCATTCTCACCATAATCACGAATATATCTCCTCAATATATTGCGATAGTTTTGAATCTTACCACCAATCATCAACCTAACCACATGCAACGACCAAGATGCATCGTCCGACAATTGGTACTGCTTTTTGCGTAACAGAACATTCCCTTTCGTAGCACCTTGAACCCTGCTGATAAATCTGCCTTGTGGAGAAAGAAATGTGAGTGATATACCATTGTCACTACACAATTTCATCACACCGGGACTTGCGCCCATATATCCGAACGTAACGATGCCCTCTATATTTATGACAGGAATACGAAACACCTCCTCCTGCTGAACAGATATAACGACATTCAGCCCATCCTTACTAAGATACGCTTCCGGTGTCGTCACATACAAAGTATTCAATAGTTTTCTCATAGATACAGATTTTTAGTAAGGTAATTATCTACCGAAGTACAATTATTTACCATTTCCGGCATGCAGATATCTTTCAGCGAGCACTTGTCACAATGTTTCCCATATTCAGCCTTCGGGATAACCGCTTTACTAAATATATCGTGCATATCCCGGGCACATTGTCTGACTATATTTCGCAGCTCCTCCGTTATATCCACATTAACCCGATGGCGAAGCTCCCCATAAAAGAAAGAGCCGTATGGTATATGGATAGCATACATTTCTTCTATGCACATGATTTGTGCTGCCAACTGCACTTCATCCACCTCGTTTCTTTTCGGTTTGCCATGCTTATACTCCACAGCAACCGGTTGCCATCGCCCCGGATAGTTGGGATGCAAAATCGTATTTTCAAAAGATGAGGAAGGAAGTAACTCTATGGCATCAGAGATTCCATAGAGTCCAAGTTCACGCGAAGCGATATTCACCGCACGCAATGTTATCTGGTCACCACACTTTTGTCTATAAAACGGATCATCTACATGCTTGTGCAGAATCTGTCCTTCGATGGTGAGACGATTATCATCCCATTGCTGCTCAATGTGTATCAAAGCCCATTGCCGGGGACAGAACCTAAAGTGCTGAATCCCCGACAACATGAGCATATCGTCTTCATTGTACATACGATGGAATTATATCAGTTCCTCAATAGTTACATTTGATGGAGCATTCTCCTTATCTATAGTAACTGAATAGTCGATGAATGAGCGTGGTGCTCCATCGCAGACTTTCTCCACTTTTACCAATTCAAACAACTTGTTGGCGGGAGCATTACCCAATATGGAGTCATGCTTGAAGACTATCAGTTTTTGAGCACTCATCAATCCACGTGCCGCCGAACGATCCACATCGAACATGTTCTTTAAAGCTTCCCAAAATAGTTCAAGGTCTTCTTCAGAAAATCCTGTCTGTTGTGCCAAGTTAGCGGAGATGAAGCCGTGACAGACATAGAGGCCATAAGGAATGGTCGCTTTACGTCCCTGTATTCCCACTTGTGATTCATAGGTCTTTTCTTCATCACGAGCTACACATACGGTTAATGCATGCTCTGCTGAAACAATCATATCTTGCGAACGGGCAAAAGTCATTTGAATCGGCCCCCTCACTTGTCCTGCGTTAGGTCCGGTTGAGAGTACTGCTCCAAAAGTCCTAACGTCAAAGAAGCGTCTGCACATAGCAATTTTACCAGCTGAACTCTTATCGGCAGGAGCTTTTTCTTTGATTTTTAGTTCTATTCCTAAATCTTCTTTGTACATTTTGCGGATTTCTTCATTAATAAAGACCTCTTCTCCAGAAATTTCTTTGGATTTGACAAGAATATCGTTACCTGCTTTTCCTGCTTGGGCTATTTGTACATAATTACGTACCTTGCGTTTCAAACAAACATCTGTAACAAGGCCTATACCAGTTTCAGCATCTATCCGAGGAAGATTACCTGCATCCGGGTCACCATTTGGATTACCATCTTGTACATCAAAAATGTAAACGAAATCAATTCTATTCTTTAATTCTGACATAATTGTATATTTTTAAAAATTATTCTTCAGTTTCTTGATTCTCTCTGTGAGCTTTCTGATGATAATAGCCGAGGAAGAATCGTCCTTGATCTTCCAAACTCAATGTATTAGGAAAATTTTGAATTAAAACTATTATCTCTTTCTTTTGATTATCAAAGAAATTAGCAAGGCCTTTCTTCTCTTTAGCCAATTTAGCATAATGACTGTTTGATAATTTGAGAACTGTTGAAAATACTGTAGATGGCGTAGATGAAGCCGCGTTCATGTAACTTGAACGAATGGAATCTTGTTTATTTGCTGCATATTGTAGGTTTTCCAACACGGCAAACAGCCTTCCACAAAGATACCCTTGATTTTGATTTTCTTTGTCTAACATAATATCTAATTTTTTATGGTTGTTATTTTCGTTTAGTCTGTTGAGATATGCCTTGATGATAGCAGCACGCACTATATTGACGGATTGTTCTGCACGTATGCGACGAATACATGCTTGAAAGAGAGAAGCCGGATACGGCAACCCTTGAAATATGCTTCTCACCACAGCATCAGGAAGGTTGGGAGTCGCATCACTTGACTTTCCTCCAAGAGTAACATTTCCAAGAATGGAATGCATTCCCACGTACGGCTTCTTATCTTTGCGAGTGTCAACCATCTCCATATCCGTAAAATGTTTACTTATCAAACCTGCAAATTCACGCAAAGGCATCTCATTCCAATATACTACCGCAATTCTTGCCGAATTAGGAGCCAAACCCAAAATGAAGAATTTGTCATCATCGTTTGCCGATAATTTTCCGTTATAGATAGACTGGAAAGTATCATATACTAACTTTATGCGCCTGTTTGAGTCGTCATTTTCTTCTTCAATCCGCCCCAACAAAGAAAATAGACTATTTTCGGACTCTTTTGAAGCCTCGCTATTGGAGGAAGCCCAGAAAAGATAAGTACGTGAGCCCACCATAAACTTATTGTAAGAATCCGAACGCAGCAAATGATTCAATGCGGTTGTATATGCAAATTCAGCTTCTTCTGATATTGGAGCATTGTATCCTTTAGATTTCCCATACGAATCATACCCGGAATTAACTTGAAATGCAACTAGTTTAGCTGTTTCTTGGCTTCCAAGTATCTTTGTAGCAGTTGTAATCTCTACAACTTTTGAATATCTCCCTGTTATCAAACAAAGATTTCCTGCCACGCCATGATTCTCGTCAAACAAATTTATCAATTCCCTTTTCGAAGCCACTATTTTCGTATCCCCTTCTATAAGGAAAGAAAAGGTAGAATATTTCTTATTAAGATTTTTGGCTATATCATCCCATAAAGAATCTTTCTGCATAGCCCCAACTATAAAAGAATGGTCTTGCTGATAAAATGCATAAACAGCTTTTATGTCCTCATTATCCGGAAAAGCATCATATATATCTTTTACTTTCGCCTTAAATACTTCAAAGTACTTACGTATCTTTTCCATATCCCCCTTATCGGAATAACCAAATACATATTTACAATTGTCATACAAATAGTTTGCAACAGGGGCACTTGACCGGCTAACACTTTTCTTAACAAGAAACCGCTGTGCCGACTTCTTATCTATGCGCCTGTCTTCAAAGCGCAGAAATTTTCCACATCTATCAATAACAATAATAAATCCAATCTCTTTGTATTCTAAACCAAAAGGGGCCACATCATCTCCACTTCGATGATAGTAATCATATAATGCTTTCAGTATCATCTCAACACCTCCTCACTATCTTTATCCGGTACAACAATCACTCCCTTTTTCATTTGGGCTCTATAAAACATAGCATTCGGTTTTTGTGGATTTTCCTCAAAGTCCATATCATAAAGCATAATGCCGAAATCCCTGTCTTCGGCTAAGGGATAATCAAGATTATCAGTACTTTCAATATACTTCCAGTTTGCAGAAAACTCACGACATCCGAGATAGGGCTGCGTAAAACATTGCCCTTGTGATGCCCTGCGTTCGAACATCTGATAATACTTCATAGGATTCTCGTCGGCACTTGGCTGATGCTTGGCAAAAGCCTCTTTCGGACGGTCTTTTACCGGAATAAATACTAACTTAGCATAAATTCGGTAACGCACATCCAACAGAAGCAACGTGTTCTTCTGCTGACGTTTATCTTCAATAATGATAGGTGATTTACTGGCAACTGCCCCCACCTCATTCCGTCTAATGGTAGCCCATTTAATAGGTCTGAGTACCTCAATCTTTGTTACCTGCCAACGCATGGCATAGCGTTTAAACAGTATCGCTTCAAAGATGGCGCGTGCCGCCGATGGCGTTATGACATCGTAACTCACACGCTCTACTTTCAATTCCGGACGAGTGAAACAAGCCCAATCGCCCCACACCTCCAGACAATATTCTTTATCTGTATATTCCATATCATTCATCGTTTTCCTTGTTTTCCAATAAATCTTCCGGCTTCTGACCTTCAAAAAACCTTTTTGCCGACAAGGGAGTTACCACTTCACGACCGGTTTTTTGCTCCAACTGTTCGCGTGCCACACGAGCCACATCACCACCGTCAGCCGCACACTGCATATTTTCACCCAATGTCTGAGGATTTTTAGCTTTAGTAATACTTGTCGTAGAGAGTTCGGCCAGCATATTAAGAACCAATTCTTCATTGGTCATATTGTCCCGGAGATTTTCTTTCTTCAAGCCCTTGAACTGTTTGTACTCCTTTGCCGACTTTCCGGTCCATTGCTGATAGATAATGTCTGTAAGAGTAGCATATTGAACACCTTCCTCTACATTATGTAGTTTCCATTGATCTGTAAGATCTTTACGGATTTCAATGCTCTTCAAGCGTTGGTTTATCCAGTTGTCAGAGTAACCAAGTCGCTTGTAGTCCATCATAGCTTGCTCAATACTCAACTCAGGGTCTTGCATCTGATCAAGACGTTCGGATGCTACATGTGCCATCCATTGCTTGAACGGTTCTGCCTTGGGAGATGGGATAGACTGAATGATACGTAGTAGTTGTTCTGTATCAGCCACATCTGTAAGTCGCATCTTACCGTCTGTGGCTTTCATTTTCAAACCGTGACAATTTGTCACGGTTTCATTTCCCTCTTCTTTAAGTCTTTGCTTTAACTTACGCCAATAAGCAGTTGCATCAACACTGTCTGTTAAAACTGACACCACATCAACTATCGAAAAATACCATTTTTCCTTTTCATCATCCCACACGGTGCGGACTTTACGTTCTTCAAACAATTTCAATGTTTCTTTCTTTGTCATATCCGTTTCTTTATATCATTAATACTTCCTCCAGCCAATGGTTATCAAGGCTGAGACCTGTGGCTTTATTATACTGAGACCTGTCTGCCAATACATATATTCCTTCCAATATTTCTTCGACAAGCCCATAGCCTTTCAGTTGCTTAAAATCATAGGAACGGATGCCTACAGTAAATTTCGCCAATTGCTTCACCAACGAGTAGGTACACCCCGATTCTTTCAACTGCTCTATAAGTTCCATGCTGTTTTCCCAATTTATGATAACATTTATACTCGTATCATCAATCAGGTGAAATTCTTTTGATGCAGTTTCAAAACATAACTCAGTAGGTTTGTAGAGCCAGTGCTTTATATCCTTTTCATCAAATGTTTGTTTTCTGCTATACAATTGACAAAAATAGGCTTTCATGGTAGAAGGAGCAAACCAATCACTATCTTCCGGCAAATTCAACCGAGCATTGTTGGAGTCAGCCATTGAACCGAAGAGCTTTCGCTTCTCTGCCGCCAGACTGAACACAAATGTATGTCCCATGGCACTTCGTCCTTCCCGATTGCACCGTCCCGCTGCTTGCAATACAGAATCGAGTCCTGCTTCTTGACGGAACACAACCGGAAAGTCTATATCCACACCGGCCTCCACAAGCTGGGTTGCAATGACCCTGACAATCGGCTGCGACTCATCCTTCAATAAAGTTTTTATTTTACCAATAGTTTCGTGTAAGTGGGCAGGGCACATCATTCTAGACAAATGCAATTTCACTCCGTCATTGGGCAAACGGTCATACAGCTCTTTGGCATCTTTACGAGTGTTCACTATGCACAACACCTTATTATATTCAGACACCTTTGCAGCTATCTCATCGTATGTTTTTCCTGTATCATCGATTGACAACTTCACACGGCGAAGCTGGTCATGCAAAGCAAATTCTTCCGGAATAATTTCCTTGATATGTTCTATTCCCTTAAAATCAGCTTTAGGATTTGTTCCTTCTATCAGACCACTCAGTACCGGCTGGCTTGCCGTGGTAAACAATACCGAAACCCCGAACATTTCCTGATACGCTTTCAGCGCATCGACTATCGGCCGCAAGAAGCCGGTTGGCAACATCTGAACCTCATCCAAAACAAGAATTGAATTTGCCATGTTGTGCAGTTTGCGGCAATCAGATGTTTTATTGCTAAACATAGATTCAAAAAGCTGTACATTGGTAGTGACAATAATGGGATAGTCCCAATTCTCTGTAGCCAATTTTGCTTTTTCCCTATTTTCCTCGTCCTTAATATCATCGGGGTCGAAATTACTATGATGCTCCAATACATTTTCTTCACCAAAGATTTCCTTCAAAAGCCCTGCCGTTTGCACAATGATACTGGTATATGGGATGGCGATGATGATACGATTCATTGAATGGCTTACAGCATGCTTCATGGCCCATAACAAAGAAGAAAGTGTTTTACCGCCTCCCGTCGGAACTGTAAGACTATAAAATCCTTTTTCGCTTGAAGAAGTTCTACTGCATTGTTCTTTCACTTGCTGGCGGATGCGGTTCACTTTCGTATCGGCTGCATTCGATTGCAGTTTTTGCATATATGCCTCCAGCTGTGGAAGCAAATCGGCAAGCGTAGCCGAATTTCCCCGCTTCCGCCATGACTCTACATCCATAAACCGTTCTGTATCGAGCCGGTCGGCATCTACAAGACAGGAAAAAAGCATACGGGAAAGGTGATGAAAGTGTTTCCATTCAACCTTTGATTTAGAAAAAGGTGAATCAATAAATTCTTGGAATAATAAAGGTTTGTTTATGCTAATGTCACCCTCGTTTATTTCTTTGGACAATAGCCTCTCTTTCAATATGTTTTCCACATCCCCGAAATCATGTAACCCTGTGTGATGAGAAATAATTTGGTTTACAAGAAGATGGGAAACATCCTTTCCCATAAGTTCTTTTGCCAATATTCCACCCACAAAAGCATGGGTATGATCATCATAGCGCTTCTTGTCACTCGTAGGCAAACCATTCATCTTGCGTATGTATTGCTGGAATGCCGCCCGTTCCTTTCCTTTGTCATGAAGTAGGCCGAGCGCACGCCCCCAAGAAGGAAGTCCGAACTGCCCGGCGAAGGATGCCGCCATATCAGCAACCCCCTTTTGATGTTCATCATTGGTTTGTATCATCCATTGACCATTATCCCTATTTTGATACAAATGGGATATCAACTGATTTTCCTCTATCATCTGATTAAATTTATAAGGCTAGCATTCCACAAATATAGTGAATAATATCAGACTCTCGCAAAAGAAAATCATATTTCAAGTCAGCTCCATCAGTTTTCATCCTTAAAACAAGAAATACAACCAACAACGACAAGAACAGGCATTCCGCTTTGTCGCCTCTACGCGGAAAAAAGAGAACAAACCATTTCGGCGGGATACAAAAATTTCCGTCACTACATCTCTTTTAGAATCAGTAAGATGTAGTGACGGAAGAAAAAACAATCTGATTATCCACATAGGTAATCCAGCATTTATATTTCAATACAAATAACGTATAAAGCAAACGTTATCGGGCATTCCCATGTGATGCAATCATCCATCAATGAAGCTTTTATGGTATGATTGCAGATAATTAGTAAACATCAAGCTTTCACCACCGCCAGCAGCTCATCCGGTGTAACCAGTGACTGCTCGCCTGTAGTCATATTCTTCAAAGTCAGTTTCCCTTCGTTCATTTCATTTTCACCAACAATAGCGACAAAAGGAATCTGCTTGTCATTGGCATATCCCATCTGCTTCTTCATTTTAGAAGCATCCGGATAAATTTCAGCGCGCACCCCTGCTTCACGGACTTTTGCCAGGATAGGCAGACAATAAGCAGCCTCTTTATCGCCGAAGTTTACAAACAACAGCTCGGTTCCGTTCACCGCTTCTTTCGGATACAAATCCAACTGATTCAACACATCAAAAATACGGTCGGCTCCGAAAGAGATACCTACACCAGACATACCATCCATACCAAAGACACCGGTCAGATTATCATAACGGCCACCACCACTGATGCTGCCAATCTGCACATCCAAGGCCTTCACTTCAAAAATTGCTCCTGTATAATAATTCAAGCCGCGAGCCAAAGTCAAATCCAATTCCACTTCACTCTTCACACCCAGTGCAGACACGGTTTTTAATATGAATTCACTTTCTTCCACTCCCTTCAATCCCGCTTCACTGGTAGCAAGGACAGTCTTCAAAGTTTCCAATTTCTCTTCATTGCTTCCACTCAATAAAATAATCGGCTGCAATTTATCAATAGCCTCTTGAGGAATCCCTTTAGAAGCCAATTCCGCATTTACATTTTCCAATCCGATTTTATCCAGTTTGTCAATGGCTACGGTAATATCTACAATTTTATCAGCCTCCCCGATAATCTCGGCAATACCGGTCAATATCTTACGGTTATTGATTTTAATTGAAACACGTACTCCGAATTTACCAAATACACGGTCTATCATCTGTACCAGCTCCACTTCATTCAATAAAGAATTGCTGCCTACCACATCGGCGTCACATTGGTAAAACTCACGGTAACGCCCTTTTTGGGGACGATCCGCACGCCAAACCGGTTGGATTTGATAACGTTTGAAAGGAAAACTTATTTCATCACGATGCATCACCACATAGCGGGCAAAAGGTACGGTGAGATCGTAGCGCAATCCTTTTTCACAGAACTTGCTCGCCAGCTTTACCGCATTGCGGCTCAGCAATTCCTCATCGGTAATGCCGTTGAAATAATCACCTGAGTTCTGTATCTTAAACAATAACTTATCCCCTTCGTCACCGTATTTTCCCATCAAGGTAGACAAATTCTCCATAGAAGGAGTTTCAATCTGCTGATAGCCGAAAAGATGAAACACATCACGGATCGTATTGAATATATAGTTACGTTTCGCCATTTCCACCGGCGAAAAATCTCTCGTTCCTTTAGGTATACCTGGTTTTGCTGCCATAATGATTCTATTTAATTTATTTTGAGCCACAAAATTACACTAAATATTTCATTCGTAAAAAGAATACTTCTTAATATTGCTCATTGCCGGCAATATTAAGAAGTTAAACAGCCGGTGCCTTAAGTGCATATCTCAGTATGGGCCGTTTCCCTACGAACTCATTGTTTAATAATTTCGTAAGCTGTAGAATGAACCCCTCTATTCTCTATTTTTCCCTCCAATACATCCAAAGCGAACTCAATGCCCCGGACAGCCATCTGTGAGCTGAAAATATCAGCTGTTGCAACCAGTTTTCCCGTAGAAAGAAATTCTTTCATTACCGCATCATTATCAAAGCCCACTACAGGCAGATAGCAATTTTTTTCTTGCATCTGCTGAAGAACCCCCAACGCCATCGCATCATTGCTGCAATATACAGCTTTCAAATCAGGATACCGCATCCACATAGCCTGAAAAACTTCGGCGGCTTTCTCCGTTTCCCAGTCGGCCGGTTCGGATGCCACCAATCTTAACCCTTTTTCTTCTATCGCCTTGATAAAACCTCTTTTACGCTGCTGTGCATTATCGGCTGCCGCCAATCCTTCAATAATAGCAACTTTATCTTCATTCCGCAACTTCTTATCCAATAATTTACCCACTTCATACGCAGCTGCAAAATTATCCGGTCCCACAAAAGCCACTTCTACTCCTGCCTGCTCCAATAGCTGAGTATCCAACCGGATATCAATATTGATTACCGGAACTCCTTTCCTGACAGCCTCTACTACAGGCTGAACTAAGGCTTTTGAATCTATAGGAACCAATACGATAGCATCGACTTGCTGATGAATCAAGGAATACATCAAGTCAACCTGTTCCTCTACCTCTGTCTGTGTAGCCGTTCCCACACAAACCAAATCCAAAAACGGAAGAGGGGCCGCATACTGAATGGCCCCTTCTTTCATCACTTTGAAAAAATCGGCTTGTAACGACTTCATTACAAGCCCTATTTTATAATTTCTCTTCATCTAATTTTTAATTTGACAAAGTAATGCTTATTAATCCGATAATAAACAAGGAGAACATAGCCGCAATCAGTTTATTGGTCCCCTTCGGAGCTTCCTTAAATTCCTTCCAGACAAAAACTCCCCAGATCATAGCCACCACAGGCGCTGCGTTGCTAAGGGCATAAGAGATAGCCGGATTGGCAGCACCTGCTCCCATAAAACTAATCACCATGCCGCCCATCCAGATAAAGCCTCCCAGCATACCTGTGAGATGGGTCTTGGCATCGCCGGCAAAGTAATCTTTCATGGTCACCGCCTTGCCTTCTACCGGATGCTTCATGGCAAAGGTATTGAATATAGGTGTGCTGGCCAGAATACCTACCGCAAAGAAGAACACACCTGTATAAGGAGTCAGCGTTCCGGTTCCTCCCGCCACATACTGCGGGTCAAGAGATTTCACTACCAATCCGTAAAAGAACATGATAGCGATACCTGCCATAATGGCCAGCAGAATCCCCTTCTTCGGAGTGGAAGCCTTGCCGGACGATAACTTTCCGTACGCTTTTCCGCAGATCAGTATAGCTACAATGATGACTAACACACCACTCCATAGTAAAAGCTGATTTCCCTGATAGGTCTGACCGGCCAAAGAGATTAATAAATAATTGAATACAATACCTCCAATCCAGGCCAAGCCTCCACCGATAGGAAAACCTACTGACATTCCGGCTACAGCAATGGCTGCGGTAAGAAATATATTGCCAAAGTTCCACACAACACCGCCCAAGAATGCATATTGAATGCTAGACCAGTCCATGACTGCCAAATCCTGAAAAAAGGTACGGCCTTCACTTCCCATACTTCCCAAAGTCACCGCCCCCAATAAAGCTGTAAGGAACAGACCGACGGTCAAATCCCAATAAAACAGTTCAAAGCTCCATTGCTTGGCGGCAACCATCTTCTGCGTATTTGCCCAAGAGCCCCAGCAGGCACAGCAAATAACACAGCAGAGGATTGCCAAAAAGTAATTATCTACCAATATCATATTTCATCGATATTATTCGTGAATATAGATATTCCAGTTCAGATAAGTTTCAATAGCTTCCGCCAAAATATCTTTCACATTGCCACGGCACATAGCCACATGATGTTCGAATCCATTCTTACAAATATATTTCATAAGCGGCTGCAGATTATCCACCTTGGTTACTGCTATACAACCATCCATTCCGTATGGGTCATCGGTCAGGTCACCTTTGCCCAAATAAGACTTGATACAACCCTTCGTATCATCTGTCGAGATGCGGAAGAAGGTGAAATCACCCTGTTTTACTTTACCGTAAACGGCACCGAAAGTATGTACCTTACCTAATGTTCTGCCCAACACTCCTAATGTTCCTAACTTCAAATCATTCATTACAAATGATTTAGGGAAGTTACCACAATGTGTACACACACACTTGTCACGATCCTCGGCAAAGTTATTGTTCCAGTCAAGCAATGCCGACGGGCGACCGGAAGCCAATGTCAACGCATACATAGACACTGCACCGGCAATATCCACTTCACAAGCAGCAGGGATTAATTTTTCACTCAACATACTCATAGTCACACAAGCTGCACAACCATAGTTTTGCTCCAAAGAGTCCCAACACTGGATAGCTACAGCATCAATTTCATTGGCTTCCATCCATTGTTCTACAGCCACACCAAATTTAGCCTGCAAAATCAGTTTATCATTGTATTGTTCGGGAACAGCAGCATATTGTCTGATTTCTTTCAGTTTTGCTTGTAACGTTTCATCAGCATCTTCAATCTTACGGGCGGCAGACAAGATTTCAGAAAGATCTACCGGAACGACTGTAATGCCCGATGCCTGCAACAGTTTCTCGCTGGCGCGGACGGTCTGGAAACCGGCAGGACGAGTGCCGATGGCACCGATGCGAGCATGACGAAGACCATTCACCACCCGGCAGATCGCAGCGAACTTATTAATATCGGCTGCCAGCAAATCAGAATAAATAGAATAAGTATGTAGCGTAGTATCAGTAAAAGGAATGCCATACTGATACAAGTTATTGCATACGGAAATCTTACCACAGAACGCGTCACGACGGCTATCCAAATCCACCTTGTCATTCTCATCATCACATGCCTGAACCAAAACAGGCACATTCAGATCGGCTACACTGATAGCATTGATGATACCGATTTCAAAACCGAAGTTAGGTAATGAAACAATGATTCCATCAATACGGTCACGGTTCTCACGGAACAACTTTGCACATTTCAAGCCATCTTCTCTTGTTTCAATACTGCTACTGCCTGTAGGCGTAGCATCTTCGGGGAGAATGACATAGTCATAGCCCTCTTTCGTCAGTGTTTCCAACAATTGTTTACGGACATCTTTTGCTAATTCCGAGTTAAAATAAGCGCGTGTTCCAATGATGACACCAAAACACATTTTTTTCTTGTTTTTCATTTCTAATGGTATTAAAAGTTACGATATATTCAGTTAGTTATTCTGTCCTATTACTTTCTTAACAGCCTCACGCCAGCCACTATACAAAGATTGAAGTTCTTTTTCCTCCATACAGGGAGCGATGCAATTGTCAATGGTACGCATGGCAGCGGCTTCTTGGAAACTGGCCCACTTCTTACGGGCAAAGCCATTCATGACAACAGCCCCCAATGCAGAAGCTTCCTCTATCTCCGAACGGTTAATGACGGCATGCAGCATATCAGCCTGAAACTGCATCAGGAACTGATTCTTCGTGGGGCCTCCGTCAACACGCAACGCTTTCAGCTCGATTCCTGCCTGCCGGGTCATCATGTCTATCAAATCCTTCACTTGATAAGCAATGGATTCCAATCCTGCACGCAGCACATGCGCTTTTCCAGCATTCAGTGTCATTCCCCAGATGGCAGCTTTAGCATCCGGTTTCCACCAGGGAGCTCCCAATCCGGTAAAGGCGGGAACCAGATAGACTCCATCATTGTTTTTAACCGAAGTCGCCAAGGTTTCAATTTGATTGAACGAGTCCACCAATCCCAATTTCTCCACCATCCATTTGATAGTGGCTCCGGTGCAATGGATATTGCCCTCAAAAGCATAATACACTTTACCCAAAGCCGAGAATCCGACGGATGTAACCAGCCCTTCAGGAGCAGCGACAGCCTCTTCTCCAATGTTAACCATAACAGATGATCCCGTTCCATAAGTCACCTTGCCCATACCTGCCTCAAAACACATCTGACCGGTTAATGCTCCATGGGAATCACCTAAAACACCTGCTATTTGTATCGGAGATTTGAACAAACCCTCTATCGTTGTTTCTCCAAAAACAGCATCACAGGGCAACGCTTCCGGCATCATACTCCGGGGAATAGTGAAGAGTTTCAACAACTCTTCATCCCAGTCCAAAGTATGAATATTAAAAAGCATGGTACGCGACGCATTCGTATAATCAGTCAGATGCTTCCTGCCTTCGGTCAGTTTCCAAATCAGCCAGGAATCAATAGTTCCCATCAACAAATCGCCTTTTTCTGCCAGTTCACGTCCATTTTCCACGTTATCCAATATCCACTTAGCACCACTGGCAGAAAAATAAGGATCGATAAGCAATCCGGTCTTTCGTTGTACCAGTTCGCTGTATCCCTTATCTTTCAGTTCTTTGCAAATAGCCGCTCCCCGCTGGCATTGCCATACCACGGCATGATAAACGGACTTGCCGGTATGTCGGTTCCAAACAACCACCGTTTCGCGCTGATTGGTGATGGCAAGAGAATAAGAAATATCCTTTCCATTCACTTCTTCTTGTTCAAGCAGACAATGTATCGCTTCTATGGTATTTTTATAGATTTCTTCGGCATCATGCTCTACCCATCCTATCTGCGGGTAGAATTGCTGATGTTCTATATTTACCCGATGCAACAATTCGCAATCTTCAGAGAACAGCATGGCTTTTGTTGCCGAAGTACTTTGATCTATGGTAATTATTCTGCTAATCATACTATTAGATTTAAAAAGGATATGTTTATTTTTTCACGAATTCAAGGGCAGTCTTGCAGATGCCCTCTTTATCCAATCCGTAATGGGCAAAGATTTCATGGGAGTTTCCATGAACCACGTTCTCATCGGGGATGCCGATAATGCGTACCGGAATCGGATTTTCGGAAAGCGTCTCAACCACAATAGCTCCCAAACCACCAAACTGACTATGCTCTTCCACAGTGATAATTCTTCCGGTTTCTTCTGCCGCTTTCCTGATGGCTTCCGCATCAACGGGCTTGATGGAAGACATATCCAACACACGTGCCTTAATGCCTTTCTCCTGTAACATCAAACCAGCTTGATAAGCATGATAAACCGTTTCTCCGGCAGCAATGATGGTCAGGTCCGTACCGTTCAGCAGCATATTAGCTTTTCCCAGAACAAAATCAAAATCATCATTCTCATACACATCGGGAACAGCAGCTCTTCCTACACGTACATACACCGGTTCAGGATAATCTACCAATAGTTTGACCAACTTGCGTGTCTGACGGGCATCACAAGGAAGAACGATATTCATTCCCGGAAAAGTTCTTAATACGGCAATATCATGCAGGCTATGATGAGTAGCCCCCAAAGCACCATAAGCAACTCCACCACTTACTCCGAGTATCTTCACATTATTCTGACTGTAAGCCAAGTCCACTTTTACCTGCTCCAAGCTACGTGCCACGTAAAAGCAAGCCGGGCCACATACAAACACTTTTTTTCCGCTATGTGCCAAACCTGCTGATATTCCTACCGCATCCTGTTCGGCTATTCCACATTCTACAAACTGTGCAGGTAATTCTTTTGCAAAATCCCCCAAAGTAACAGATCCTCTGGCGTCTGTTGTAACCGCCACAATATCTTTATCCTGACGCGCCAACTCCAGCAACGTATCTGTAAAGCTCTTTCTGCACGCTATCATATTATTTGCCATTGTTTTCTTTTTCTAGTTTTTCAATTCTTTCGGATACCTCGCGAACAGCCTCTTCATATTGTTCGGCTGTAGGCACGCCATGATGCCATTTTGCAATGCCTTCCATATAAGACACTCCTTTTCCTTTTGTAGTATGGGAGATAAGCAAATGAGGCTTTTTATTCGTATAATCAATAGAACGGAAAGTCCGGATGATATCTTCCATCTCATCTCCGTTCATTTCCAATACATCCCAACCGAAGGCAGTCCAGCGGTCGCGCATACTCTCCAATGACATGACCTCCTCGGTTGTACCGCTGATCTGCAAACGATTACGGTCAATAATGGCTACCAGATTATCCAATTTATACTGGTTTCCTGCCATAGCAGCTTCATATATAGAACCTTCCCCTTGCTCACCATCTCCCATCAATACATACGTTTTATAATCAGCTTTATCCATTTTGGCAGCCATCGCCATTCCGACACCTACAGACAAGCCATGCCCTAAAGCTCCTGTATTTACTTCAATACCCGGTACCTCTATAGTAGGATGGCCGGACAAGATAGATCCGAATTCTCCTAATGTGTCGGTTACCTCACGAGAGATGAAACCTTTTGCTTCCAGCGTAACATATAACGCTTCTACGCAATGCCCTTTGCTCATTACAAAACGATCTCTTTTCGTTTCCTTTGGTTTATCCGGCCAAACACGCATTATATCAAAATAAAGTGCTGTAAGCACGTTAAGACACGACAGATCACCTCCAATGTGTCCTGCTTTTGCTTTATACACAATCTCAACCAACCGTTTCCGATTCTTTTCCGATTGTAATTCTAACGTTTCAACTTGCATATTATTATCATTTACTTTCTTATACTTTCGCAAATAACGGAATTTAACTGGAAACATTCAATACAAAACGAAATAAAATGAAAATAAATTTGATTATATTAACAATAAACGCCTAAATAATCTATAAATCAGGACAATTAATTTATTCTGCTAACAAAGTTATATCTCTATATAAACAAGACTCTCCGATTGTCTATTTTGTACCCAACAGAACTGTTATAAAAAAAGAAGCAAACAATAAGGAGAAATAAGGAAGTAAAATCAAAGTTGATAAAAAAGGTGATCAAGAATGTATTTTCCAACATTCTCAATCACCCATATTACCTTTGTTTCAGTAAGAATCAGATAACTTCGACCTCTAATTCTTTTAATCTTTCAAAATCCTCTTCGGTTATAGTACTATCTGTAATAATAGCATTTGCTAATGAAACCGAGCCTAAACTAGCAAAAGCACTGACACCTATTTTTGAACAATCAGCCACCAGATACACTTTACTGGCAGACTCTATCATAGCAGATTTCACGACCAAATCACTTAGACTAGGATAAGTCAGCTTCATATCCGAAGAAATACCGGCCGTAGCCAGAAACAATTTATTAGCGCGTATATCTTTAAATGAATCGGCCGCCATTTTTCCTGTCAAAGAAAGTGTAGGAGCCTTGAATTCACCTCCGGTAACAATCAGATTAATACCATGATTCTCACCTAAAATCAAAGCTATATTCAAAGCATTGGTAATGACTGTCAGGTCCTTATAATTCATTAAAAGCTTTGCGATCTCTGTAGTTGTAGAACCGGAATCAAGAATTATACTGTCCCCCTCCTGAATAAACTGAATAGCTTTCTGAGCGATTTCTTTCTTTTCCTCCAAATGAGTCTGATTGAACAATTGCCCGGTCTTGGCAAACGACCCTACTCCTTTCAGAAACGCACCTCCATGCTCTCTTTGGATATACCCCATTTGTTCCAAGGCTTCCAAATCCTGACGGATCGTTACATCCGTCACATTGAAAATTTTACTAAGGTCCTGAACTTTTGCATGCCCGTCTTCACGAATCAGATGCAATATCTTTACTCTTCTTTGATTGAGTGCCATATTTATTAGATTTAGAGGTTATGTTTTTTACGATATTCCTGAATATCCTTAATGGAAACAATTTTCAAACCGAATTTTGCTGCAATCTCACCTAGTTGGGGAAGACGCGCCATTGTACCATCTTCATTCAAAATTTCAACAAGAGCTCCTCCGGGTTTCAAACCTGCCATTCTTGTCATATCCAGTGTGGCTTCGGTATGTCCATTACGCTCCAAGACCCCATTTTCCGCACCATATAGAGGGAAAACGTGCCCGGGACGAGCAAACTCGGAAGGATTCAGATTTCCTGCCACCAAAGCTTTTATTGTTGACGAACGGTCGAAAGCAGAAACTCCCGTAGTACAGCCATACCCTCTTAAATCTACCGACATAGTAAACGGTGTACCTAGCAATGAAGTGTTTTCTTCTGCCATCGGAACCAGACAAAGTTCTTCACAACGTGAATGTGGCAGAGGGGCACATAACAACCCTCTGCCATGAGTAATCATAAAATTTACAATTTCAGGAGTAATCTTTTCTCCTGAAACGATAAAATCGCCTTCGTTTTCACGATCTTCGTCATCAACAACGATCAATACTTTGCCTTGGCGAATATCTTCCAATCCTTCTTCTACTGTATTTAACATTTTAGTGTATCTAGGGAGTTAATTATACCGCAAATTTAAGCTAAAACAAAAAGAATCGAAAACTATTAGCCTTTTTTATGATAAAAAAAATCAATCATCTCCCGTCAGAAGG
The DNA here is from genome assembly GCA_948579315.1 of uncultured Phocaeicola sp. Lineage (GTDB taxonomy): Bacteria > Bacteroidota > Bacteroidia > Bacteroidales > Bacteroidaceae > Phocaeicola. The sequence goes on along the minus strand of CAPAOL010000016.1, from coordinate 44,132 downwards.
CTTATCCCATCATTTCACTTCTGTTATTCTAAGAACAATATAAGGAGCATCCGGAATTCTTACTCCCCGATGATGTATATCAAAAACACGATAATCCAATTCCTCCGTTGTTTCAAATATCACAGGATATTCCGTGACAGTCATGGCCCACACATCAATAATCTCCACTTTAAACCGTTTATTCTTTTGCAATTTGTTATAATCCGCATTTTTTACCGGCAGATTAAAAGTCCAGAAACCTTTCACATCTTTTCCCATATTGACCAGATAATAATCTGGTCCAGCAGTAGAAGTAACCAAGTCACGACTGATATCTGCCATCTCCAACGGATGGGGAGCAGCTTCAATAATCGTTCTTAAAAATTTCACACGTTTCCAGCTTTCACCTTTTAAAGATCCCCCTTGCGCCCAAAAGATAGGTTCGTTCCCCTGCTGATAACATTCACCGTGAGTGACATAAATTCCACCCAACAAACCATTCAAAATAAAGCAAGTCATCTGCTGCGGACTTAACCTTCCCCAACGATAAGGTAGATTCCCTTCATACCCAACCTCATCACATATAACCGGTTTGCGATAAATTTTTCTTAAAGTAGCAGAAGCGGTAGAACTCAGTACCGGTGCCTCATCCTGTATGCTGACATGGGTAAATTCAGGCATCCAATAATCAAAATAAGTAGCCGTCGCTCCATGAATAGAACATAAATGGCGATAAGGATCATTCTCAACCACAGTTTTCGTCAACAGCTTCCAATCATCCACAGTTTTCGCTTTTACATAATCCCACTCGTTTGCCATAGACCACCATACATTTCTAAAAGAAGCCAAACGAGCAGTAATATATTTAATATAACGTACATTCACCTCATTCGACATAGCATCAAAGCCCCATCTTCCCTTATCATAAGGATGGAAAAGGATCAAATCCGCCTCAATCCCCAAACGGTTCAGTTGGTCTATCCGTTTCTCCAAATGCTGAAAAAAAGCCGGGTCAAATCTGTCAAAGTCCCATTCTTTCCTTTCATTTCCTTCCTTATCTTTTATCGTCTTCCTTATTTCAAAAGGATAAAGCGCAGGCTCGTCTTTCACTAAAGAATAGTTTTTAGGAAACACACACATCCTTACCTTATTAAAACCGGCTTCACCAAACGATTTCAAAGTAGCCTCCTGAGTCGTTTCCTTCATATGTGTCCATGCATAGGCCGTCGTACCCATCGGATAATAACGGGTACCGTCCGCATATTTAAAATTATGTTCTCCGTCCACCAATACCATGCCATGATTATCTTTTCCGGCAGGTATCACTGTGAATGTACCTTTCCGACCATTCATAGCCCCTATACTGGAAGATGTAACATACCTCCATTCCCCGGCGACAGCAGGCATAAACCGTATCCTATAAGTATTCTCACCATCATAAAACCCTTCCACCGTTTTCTTTTCCTTTCCACAAACGAAAGTAGCGGAAAGACGTGTATCAAAAGGATTCCCTTTGGTCACCTGTTTAAAACTCAACTCAAACCGGTCCCAACATTCCACTTTGTCTTGTGCATTTACTTTTACCACAAAACTTAACAGCGTCCAAACAGCTATTACATAAAATTTTGTACTCATCCTATCATGTTTTAAAAATTATACTCATAAAAGTTTTCCGGAACATTTTCATACTGTGTCAATGAGCACAAAGATAGATTTTACCCTTGAGAGCCAAAGGTAAAATCTTACGTCAATAAGGTATTTTCTTGCTATTTACCTTCATAAACAGCACAAAACGGAACTTAGTTATTATTTTTATACTCAGTCAAAGTCTGATTAAATGCTTTTTTAAACGCCTTGCCAAAGTAACCGGGATCAGAGAAGCCGACGGCAAAAGCGACCTCAGAGAAAGACATACCACTTTGTATAAAACTTTTCGCTTTATTCAACCTATAATTCTTTATATATTCTATCGGAGAAATCCCCATGATACCATTCACTTTCCGATTGAATACAGAGCGGCTCATATTCATGAACTCTGCCAGATCATTCACCCGCAGCCCCGGATTACTGTAATTCTCTTCCATAAATCCTACCAGCTTCTGCATAAACAACTCGTCCAAAGGAACAATTTGCGACACAGGATAAGCGACGGCTTCTAAAGGTTCTTTCTTCGGTTGAGCACCATACTTTGACAAAAAAGCCGACTGAAGCACTTTTCTTTGCCTGATCAAGTTCTCAATTCTCGATTTTAAATAATCGCTGCTGAAAGGTTTAGGTATATAATCATCAATCCCTAATTGTAAACATTGAATACGATCCTCAACAGACGATTTTGCAGAAAGGATAATAAGAGGGATATCACAGGTATTGACATTCTCCTTGATGTGCCTTATCAATTCAATACCATCCATACGCGGCATCATAATATCCGTAATAATAAAATCCGGAATTTCCTCTTCTATCTTTTCCAATGCCATCACCCCGTCGGCAACTCCAACAACACGGTAAGTGCCCGACAATATTTCACATATAAATTGACGCAACTCCGCATTATCCTCCACTACCATCACTTTTACTAAAGTTTCTTTTGTTGCCGGAGGCATGTCCGGCAAAGATATTTTATCATTTTGTTCCGGTTCCGCCAAGACCGTTTCCTGTTCTTCCGAAGTGTCGTTCAATATATATTCAACATTTTTATCCTGAGCATATATTTCTTTTCCTTTATGCAAAACCAGTTTGAATACACTTCCTTTCTTTACTTCACTTTCGACCTGAATTTCCCCATGCAGCATTTTAACCAACTCATTCACCAGCGAAAGCCCTATACCCGATGAAGGCTGCATGTCATTTTCCTTGGACACTGTAGTGAAACGTTCAAATATGGATGACACTTTATCTTTAGAGATGCCAATACCTTCATCTTTTACGGCAATCGAAACAAACTGTCCGCTTTCCATCACAATCAAGGTAATCGACTTGTTATCCGGTGTATACTTAAAGGCATTGGAAAGCAAGTTAAAGATAATTTTCTCGAACTTATCACTATCTATCCACAAAAAAACAGAAGGCAACGTTGTCTGAAGAGAAAAATTTATATTTTTTTCTGTTGCCAACAACCGGAAATTATCCATTATATTATGAAGCATGATAATGATATCCCGGTATTCAATAGTCAAGCCCATTTTTTTATTCTGTATCTTTCTGAAATCCAATACTTGATTAATGAGCAATAACATACGATTGATATTTTTCTGAACCAATTGAAGATGATGCCGGGTCCGGGAAGTCAAAGGCTCCTGGGACAACACTTCGGATACCGGACCGGATATAAGGGTTAAAGGAGTACGTAGTTCATGTGAGATATCAATAAAAGAACGTACTTTTATTTCCGCCAATCTTTGTTCCATATTTACCTTATGCTTCAAATAGTAAATATAGAAAAAAACATATCCGATAGCTAAAGATATCACCAAGACAACAACTAGATAAAAAGCCTTAGCCCAACCGGTTTCCCAAAAGGTGGGTAATACCTGTAAAGTAACCGTTTTCACAGTGTTCATCCAAATACCATCCCCATTGGTCGCCTTTATCTGAAATTGATATTTTCCTGCCGGAAGACTTACAAAACTAACCGAGTTCTTCTTACCTATATAATACCATTGATTATCATCCAACTTATAAGCATACTCGATATCCAAGGAATTAGTATAATCCAACGCAGCAAATGAGATGGTAAAATTCCTCCGCCGGGTAGGGATCTCTAAATAATCCGCATCACTCAATACATGAGACAAATTATCCTCCGAATATTTTATCCCTGTCACTACAATAGGAGCTTCATAAGTCTGCTTAACGATACTATCCGGAGAAAAGACAAGCATACCGCCTTCTGTACCCATTAAGATATCCCCTTGCCTGTCTGTAACCGGAAGACATTCACTATAATTAAAAGAGCGATTGAAAAAAGTTTCTCCAAAAGACTCAAAAGTCTGATCGTGCACATCAAACAGAGTGATATCCGTTTCCGAGCCGATCCATATATTATGATTTTTATCTTCAATCAAGGCTCTAGCCAACGGAGATGTCTCTTTGCCGAACGACCGGAACCGAAGTTCATCAGATAATAAATTTGACGAAACCAACTTACAAAGGCCACCTCCATAACAATAACAATAGATAGTTTCATCCGTCGTTCGTAAAACAGACATCACATCAGCACTACACAATCCGTCAGTCGCCTGCGGACGAGGAAGGTTAAGATAAAAACGAATATTTTCGTAATCCGAAAAATCAGAAGAAAAAGTGATCAAACCTTCTATAGTACCCACCAGTATAGTATGACCGGGTCCCTCCACCATACAACGAATACTGTTGGTACGATTAATAGGAAAACCGGACAATTTATTCTCCGCATGAATAAAACGTATCGCCCCATCTTCCTTTTCCTCAACCAAATTCAATCCGCCACCGTAAGTACCAATCCAAATACGTCCGTTATGATCCTCATCAATGCATGATATTTTATTGTCACTGATGGAATAAGGATCCGACGGATTATTCATATAATGATATACCTCATAATGATAAGGACGATTCCGAGGAACAAGTCTGAACAATCCGTTTTCCTTACTGCCAAGCCATATTGTCTGCGCCTGATCCTTCAGCATGACATAGATTCCACCTTCTGCAAAAACTGTTTCCGTTTGAGCCAGTTCCCCATCAGGCGACAAATAACCCAACAAGTTTTTCTGTGAATCCATAATACGTATAATCCCTTTCTTTGTTGCAATCCATAAATGTTCGTCGCTATCAAACAGAAATGATTTTGTATCAAAATAATTGTCCAACTCCCTATAAGTATAGGGACTGGGCGGAAAGAACATTTTTATAAATGAGCGCTGGGATTTGATCCACAAATTATTTTGTTTGTCAACATAAGTTGTTTTAATAATAGGAGAATAAGGTATATGATTCCTTCCCGGTGTAAAATAGACTTTTAGCTCCCGGCTCTTTTCGTCATAATAACTGAATATACCTTTATAAGGAATAGTCCAAACCACTCCGTTAGGATCTTCATAAATAAAGAGTTCATTTTCCGGAGAAGAAGCCATGTATCCGGAAGGAGTATTCAAATATTGTTTCACTCCGGTTTCCGGATCAAGCCGGATAATTCCCGGCAATCCGGTAAATATCCATAGAAATCCTTTAGAATCCTGATAGACTTTTCTCACAGCCGCATCGTCACGCCCCGGAAGAGAGAAATCATATTTCTCCATCGCCAGTTCAGGGAAACGGCATAGGTACAAACCTTTATCAGACAAAACAGCCAGCTGATTATCTTTCAACACTTTAATTCCGTTTATATGCTGAATCTTCTCTTGAAAAGGAACGATGTTGAATTGCATGGTATTTACATCATAATAGGCTAGCCTGCCATTCTGTGATGCAAGAAAAACAAGATTATCCATTGTTTCGAACATAGAAAAGGGATATGAACTAATGGTCCGCTTGCCAAATATGCTAACTCCCTTGTCACTAAATACCCATTCCTCTCCCTGTTTATCTTCAAAGACCCTACTGACTTTCCCCAGTTCCACATCATCAATAGCTGTAATATACTGAATCCCTGAAGAAACAATACACTCTTTATCTGAAATTCTGAAACATCCTCCATTATTTAAAGTAACCCAAGTAATCCCTTTGGATAAAGGATACAAATTTTCTATTTGCAACGGAGTATTAAAATGTTGTTCATACTGTTTCAGAACATTGATCAGCTTATTTTCACGAATATCATATAAATACAGGCTATGACGATCGTATGCAATCATCCATAAATTGCCGTCGGCCGTATTCTCCAGCCGCTGCATGTGCTGGTTCAAAAGAGAATCAAACTGAAAAGTTTCGAAATCGCGTCCATCAAACCGGCTTACCCCATTCCAAGTACTGACCCATATAAAACCATTATGACTTTGAAGAATCTGCGCCGGATTACTTTGAATCAATCCGTCTCTCACTGTATATTGGCGTGCAACACAAATAGGCTGTGCTTTGACAAAACCCCAATGAAGAAGTAAAAACAAAGTACACCATATATATTTTAACTTTATTGTGTTTCTCATCATCAAATTATTCTAAATGACCAAGTATTTGATGGCTCCCAAATGTTTTTTCATAGGTATTATCTCATTTTGCTGACAGGGCAAAAATACAAATTAAAACGAAAAGAAAAAGAGATTAAAACAAAAATTATCTCGAAACTAATCAAAATATAACTAGAAAAGGCTGCCCGCAGGCAGCCTTCTATAATAAAAATATATTTCCCTTATAAGGTCTTAGTCACGACGTCCCATATAAATCATTATATAGTAAATCAGTGTAGCCAACGAACTAAGTGCCGCAACCACATACGTATAAGCAGCTGAACGCAGCGCATCCTCTGCCGCATGATGGTTATATGAATTTGTAATTCCGGCCTTGCTCAACCATACCAACGCACGCTGGCTGGCATTGATCTCAACAGGCAACGTAATAAAGCTGAAAAGAGTGGTCATGGCAAAAAGACAAATTCCTGCCAACAATAACTGCGGGAAAGTATTCACCATCAAAATACCTGCCAGTAACACCCAAGTCATAATAGAAGATGAGAACTGCACCACAGGCACCAAAGCCGAGCGCATCTTTAGCGGAGCGTATGCACGCGCATGTTGCACGGCGTGTCCGCATTCATGAGCGGCAACTGCCGCAGCAGCCACACTGTTGCTTCCATATACCCCTTCACTAAGGTTCACCGTTTTGTTTGCCGGATTATAATGATCGGTCAGCATACCCGGAGTGCTGGTTACACGCACGTCATAGATACCGTTATCATGCAACATTTTTTCAGCCACATCCTTTCCTGTCATACCGCTGGCCAAAGGCATCTTCGAGTATTTCTTAAACTTGCTTTGCAGACTATTCTGTACAATATAGCTGATTACCGCGATTCCAATAAATAAGATCCAATACATTGACATAGTTTTGTTCTTTATAATTCTGTTGTTAAATATACACGTTATTATGTACAAATAGTTTGCCAGCATCCCCCTTTTAAATAGAATTAAGAATTCCTGCCATCACACGCCTCCGAATTCACATCCGTCAATTTCAATTAAAAAATAATATTATGAGAAAAAAAGAGTGGATTATTGACTTTTGATTTATACATTTGAGGCAAAATTAAGAAATATGGAACATGAAATAGGAAATATATCCATAGCCCGTATCCGACAGATGAATCCCAGTCTAAAAGGGATTAACAATGATTTCGTAATGGATAGAAGCGAACATTACATCCCCGAGAATATGAACCCCATCTTTAAATACCCATTACGGCTGGATGGAATCATTATCTCTATCCGTGAAAAAGGCTCTGCCAAAGTCAATATCAATTTACGGGAATACGACATTGAGCAAAACGATCTGATTATTTGCGCTCCCGGCGATATTCTACAGTCCATGTTATCACCGGGCATTCATTTGTCACAAATGTTTTTAATATCATCTGATTTCTTAAAAGAGATGTATATCAACCTGAACAGTTTCATGCCATTTTTCATCTCATTGAAAGAGAATCCCAAATTTCATTTGATGGAAGAAGAGGTACAGGAACTGAAATCATTCTATGAACTGATAGAAGAAACCGTAAGCCGGAACGATAACTTCAGGACAGAAATCGTACGCAGACTAATGGGGGCCTATTTATATAAGATAGGTTCCATCCTTCATAGAAAACAACCGGAATTCCTTTCCGAGAATCCGAAATCACTGAAAAGGGAAGAGGTATTGTTCAACCAGTTCATCAACTTGCTGACCGAACATCACCGTAAAGAAAGACGCGTAGATTTTTATGCGGAGCAATTATTCCTGAGTCCCAAACATTTCTCCACCGTAGTAAAGAAAGTGAGCGGAAAAACTGCCGGAGAGTGGATTGACGAATATGTAATACTGGAAGCCAAAGCGCTGTTGAAATACTCCGTCATGTCTATTCAGGAAGTAGCTTATTTTATGAACTTCCCGAACCCTTCCTTTTTTGGCAAATACTTCAAGCACCATACCGGGTTATCTCCCAGCGAATACAAGATGCAATAATGAAAACAGAAAATAAAAAATAGTAATCCAACGGGGGTTGTCCAAAAAAAAACGGACAGCCCCCGAAAGTAAATTATATAAGTGTGACTACACTACCTCTCATCTTAAAATAATTTTGCAGGATATTCACCGGCATCCACCAATGCCTGTATCTTGTCAACCACACTCTGACGGTCTTCAGGATAAGTTACTCCAAACCATTTGCTGGTAGTATCCAATACCTCAACGGTAGCAGTACCGTCACTAATCAGCTTGTCCACCATCAGCGGAATAAAGAATTCGCTCTTCAAGTTTTCCATATTTTTAGGATCGCTCAAGAATGCTTTAAAGAATTCCTTGCTGTAAGCAAAGTAATCAGGAGTAAAGCCCCAGAAGTTCATGCTCACCGGAGTTGTGTCAGGGGTAGCTGTCCATTCGCCATTGTCGTCAATATACTTCACTTCTCCGTCTATGCGCTGAATTTTGGTACGTTCTACCACGGAAGTCAACAAATGATCCGCATTGGTTCCACAGATGCCGCGGGATACCGTTCCACTCTCGCTCAATGTATTTCCTACACGGAAGCCCACCATAGCATACGTGTTTTTAGCACCTTCGGGCAGTGCAGAAAGGAACTTGCCCATTACCTGGAACGAGTCACGGCCATAGAAGTCATCGCAATTGATCACCGCAAACGGTTCCTGTATCACATCAGCTCCCATCATGACAGCATGGTTAGTTCCCCAAGGTTTTGTACGCTCCGCAGGACAAGTAAAACCCTCCGGCAGATTGTCTAAAGCCTGGAATACCAGTTCGCAAGGAATATGACCTTCATATTTAGAAATAATCTTTTCACGAAAATCTTGTTCAAAATCTTTACGGATAACAAAGACCAGTTTTCCAAAGCCGGCGTTGATAGCGTCATAAATAGAATAATCCATAATAGTTTCGCCGTTAGGACCCAGACCATCCAATTGCTTCAATCCTCCGTAACGGCTGCCCATACCAGCCGCCAATAAAAATAAAGTTGGTTTCATAGTTTATTTATTTAAAATTGAATATTTGATGGTACAAAGCTACAAAATAATACGGAGGAAAAAAGCTACATTCCATTCAAATTCGAGCATAAATCAATCATTTCCCTCCTTTTGACGCAAATCAAGCCCTATTTCTAGAAAGGATAGCCGATGGCAAAGTGCAATCCCAGTCCATCCTTAAACTTAGGAATATTATAATATCCTTTCTTGCCGGTATCATACGGATCATGAAGAGCAATACCCAGATCCAGGCGGATCACCAGGAAAGTAAGGTCATAACGCAATCCCACCCCAGTACCCAAAGCTATACTTTTAGCAAAATTACGAAGAGTAAGCAAACCGCCGGGACGTATATTCTCACCTTCCTCATTCTTTTGTTCACGCAGCAGCCACACATTTCCCGCATCCAGAAAAGCTGCCCCGTACAAATCACCCAGGATAGGGAAACGGTATTCCACATTCGCTTCCAGCTTCACATCTCCGGTTTCATCCAGATAACCATACTGTTTATCTTCGGGACGATAAGAACCGGGGCCGATAGAGCGCACTGTAAACGCACGGATACTGTTAGCTCCCCCAATATAGAACTGCTCGCTGTAAGGCGCTACAGTCTGGTTCCCATATGCATACAAAATTCCCCCCATCAAACGAGTGGCTATATGCTGTTTCTCTCCGACTTTAAACAAACAACGCACTTCGGATGTCATTTTCAGGAATTGCGCATAAGGACTGTTTAATAACTTCTTATCTGTTTCCTTGAATCCCTTCCCAAAAGCAGCATACACCAACGAAGTCAGATTACCTGCCGAAGTAAAGGAAGTTTCCCACCATAAATTATTGCGTTTCTTCAACGGGGCGTTATCATACGTAAACGTATAACTCATAGCCGGGATAAACTGATTTCCCAAACTGATTTTCAAACTCCGGTTCTTGTCCACTATCGTATCAAAACGTGTAGTAGTATGCTGCAACGTATTAAATGCCAGTCTGAAAGGAGTCACCGTATGTTTCCATACCCGCGAAGGCTGGAAATCGTATGACACCGTTCCACCAAAAGAAAGCATTTTAAAGAAGCGGGCACGGTTCAACTGACTGGCATACAACTTGAATGAGGTATGCTGCGGAAATCGTGAGCGCATCATTTTTTTACTCATCCACGGCAACACCAGGCGAGGATACTCCAATGAGAAAGAAGTTCCCAGCTCGTATGAATTCAATTTAGAACTGTTCCCATCCGCCGTAGAATTGGTCTGCCATTCGTATGACCCTTTCAACTGGAAAGAAAGCGTGGCGGCTGTACGCATGAAATTCTTCCGCGAGAGGCTGAAAATCGCTCCGGGACCAGTCTGATCCGTACTTTTGGTAGTCACATTGAATTCCAGTTCTCCGTCATACGGCAAATCGAATGTAGCATTCATCCGCACATTCAGCGTATCACACCCCGGCAATGTATCTTGCGGGGCATAGCGGAACTCGGCAAATTTGAAAATGCCCAAACGCGCCAAGGCTTCCTGCGTGAAATTCTGACGGGCCTGAGAATAAAGCTGCCCTTTCTGGTAAAAGAAGCGCTTAGCCAATACTCCGAGACGGATACCGGGTTTCTTACCGCTATAGTGTAAAGTCATTCCCGGAAAGACGATGGAATCAGTAGGTTCCTCCCCTTTATATCCGGTAAGATAAACAGAAGTATTCCCTATATAATAAGGTCTTTTCGCATCGGCAGGCACTCCGGCTTTCGGGACAACCTGCAAACTGACCATTCCCGGTTTGCGCAAGGTATCCGCACGGAAAGTAATGAATTCGGGACGGAAATAATAATAACCATTGTTACGGAAAAGGGTACTCAGCCGCTGGCGCTCCTCCTCCAGTTTCAACACACTGAAATTATCTCCTTTATGCAATACCCTCTGGTCATAAGCAGCCCTGATCAGACTATCGGCGCGAGGAGGATATTTCAGATACATGACAGAGTCCAGATAATAAGGGTTCGCCATATCAATCTTATAACTTAACTTGGCTTTCCGAGGATTCTTCAACGAGTCTACAGAATAAGTCACAGCACCATTGAAAAAGCCATAATCGTGCAACAGATTGGTGGCCACCTTCACACGGGTTTCCGGATTCACCGTAGACAAATACACCGGAGTAGACCCCAGCTTGTTGAAGATCCAATGCCCCACCCCCTTTTTATCCTGGTATTTCACAAAATCATTGTATATCCACAAACCGAAAGGAATGGGAAAACGCAAGGAGTTGCTTCCCAAAATGGCATTATTGGGAGGATAAGACAAAGCAGCCTCCACCTCTTCCAAGGTCTGGACACCGGCAGGGGTCTTGTCTTCATTCAGAATCTCCATATTTTTCACACCGACATATAGCGTTTCGTCTTCCGGCAAATTCCTGGTAGTAGAGCAGGCAGCTGTCATCAGCAACAATACCGATAATAGAAGCAGGTTTATGTTATGTTTTCTCTCCATATCTCCAACAATCATTTTTTCTTCTTAGACTTGAAAATAAACAGTTCGCCCAGGTGACTCATCTTCTTGCGAAGCACAATACCCACACCGGTCTCTATGATCTCACCTTCCAGCACACTCTCATAGTTCTTGTCGTGGAAGAGCTTGACATACCGGGTACCGCTGTTGTCCAAGCGGTATTCTATGGATACATTATCAATAAAGGTTTCATCCTGCTGTACCGTACTTCCGGTAGACACTTTACCGCCTACCACTATACGGAAGCGGTTATTCCAGAAACGTTTGGCGAACTGGAAATTATAATCCGTGCGTTTCCCGCCGCTATCGGCATCATCCACCGTTTCCATGCCCACATTGATATCAAGTGCTTTTCCGGCAATATTCGAGATTTCGCTCTGCAGGAATGAGTTCAAGGCATTATTCACATTAAATCCTCCCGTAGAGTTTCCTTCAGCCATATACATTCCGGTCACCAGCATGGTGACAGCCAGTTTTCCCCGTTCCTCCACCGACATGGCATTCAGCTGGTCTTGCACAGACGCATCCTCGGGAGCCGAAAGGGTAAACGCCAGCCCCAGATTCTCCAGACTCTGGCTCAAAGCGATCCCTACATCAAACCCGACGATACGCGAAGTCTTTCCATCCTCGCCCACCGAAGCACGGACCCTTTCGGCCGCGGTAATGTTCAGTTGCGGATTCATGATATTTCCCGTCCACTCCACATAACTGCCATTTTGAATATTAAAAGTCTTCAGCGGAATAATCGGAATCTGGTATTTCATCTCCCCGCTCATCAAGGAATAACGCCCGGTCAGCAACATATCCCCCTGAGGAGTGTACTGGAATGACAAGTCTCCGCCTCCTTCCAGCAACATATAGTTGGAGCCGTCCGGCACCAGATCCACACGTGCCTGCACCGCCTGGTCTATATGCATGGTCATGGCCACATCCATCCCTCCCAAAGAGATTTGCTGGACAGAGGACTCCTCTACCGAAGTTGTGTCGTTGAAATTGACAAAAGTCACCATATCCCCCAAACGGTCGTTCACCGTCAAGGGAGAGTCTTTCAGGACATAGGTCACATTGGTCTTCCCCAAGATGTTCATGTTCCCCCGCATCACCAGTTCCTCCACAGGACCGCGCAGCGTTGCGTTAAAATCCACATACATCTTGCCGTAAACCATAGCCCGCTTGGTACGGGGAGCATTCAGCAACTCATAATTCTCGGCATGCATTTTAAGGTTCACTGCCGTCCGTTCCAAATCCGAGAAATCCACCTCGCCGTTAATGGTAAAAGGAGTCTTGCCTTTGGTGAATATATCGAACTCCTTGAACATCATCTTACTGTTCACCACCTGCACCGGTTCATTATCAAAACGGAACATGGCAGACATCTCCGGCATGAAGAAAGTCACGGAATCCAATGCCAGTTCCCCATTCAGCAAGGGTTTGGCCGGATCACCTTTCATGGACAATGTTCCATCAATATCCCCGTCCAGTTCCACCATGCGGTCGGGCACAAACGGATTGGCGACATTCAGCGGAAAATGTTCGAAGGCTATATCCGCGCTCAGGCTTCCCGTTCCTTCCTCCGCGGGCAGATAGATACCTCCCAAATGAGCTATCTCCTCACCATCATGGCGTATATAGGCATCCAGATGATGATCCTTTGCCTCACCGGGCAGATACACACCACCCAGTTCCCAATTTCCCAACGCACTGCCTTCATATTTGAATTCATCTATACGCAAATCACTGCTCACCATCATATACGGACCGGAATCTATATAATGCGCTTCTGCTCCGATCCATCCTTCCATATCAGGCATATAGGGAAGGATACGCCGGAATTCTTTCAGATTGATGCGTGAAAGCTCCACCGTCATATCCTGTTTGGCTATGGTATCTTCCCGATTGGTATAGAAACTGAGTCCGGTCCCCTGCTCGTCATGCAAATCCAGATTTGCATGAATCCGCCCGTTGTCAGCCAGATAAATATAGTTATTTTTATTCACGGTAAAAGGACGGTATACCAACGTGGGATGCTCCGGAAAAACCTTCATGCGTATGCCGTGGCGGCGCAGGTCGGCCATCACTCCCATATATACTCCCTGTTCTTTACGGGCATTCAGGTATTGAACCAACAACTGGGCGCTGTTGTTTCCCACATTTCCCTCCAGCGTCACATCAAACGCCTCCTGTCCCGGTTTGGGTCCGTTCACCACTCCGCTCAACATATTTATGCCATTCAGGTCCTGCTGTACATCCAGATAAATGGTATCCAAAGTCAGGCTGTCTGTACGCAATCCATATAAATAAGCCTCCCCGTTCAATCCCTCTGCCGGAGATGAATCCACATCCATAAACAGACGAGTGTATGACAACCCCATCATTGACAGATAATTGGCTATCGGATTATCGGGACCGGAAGATATTTTCAGACATAGTCCCGGAAGAAATTCCCGAAGCTCCTCCTGTTCAATATGTTTGCTTTCCCATTGTTCCGCCAGTTTCTTCATCAGCAAATCCGCCCTGCCGGAAATGTATTCCATGTGCCCTGCTCCTTCCAGACTCAAATCAAGATCCCCCGCACGCAGATAAGCAAAAGTGGAATCTCTGGAAGTGCTGAATCCGGCAAACAGGTCCTTGGAATGGGAAGTGCGTTTGGCAGTGACAATCGTGGCATTCGTCATCTCGGCCTCTACGACATACCTTTTTCTGAGGTCACTGCTGAAACGGACCCCCAGGTGCTGGGAGGTCTGAAAACGGGTATCCATCAGATGAAGCGCCTGCCAATCCAAATGAGCCACATCCATTTTCAAGTCGCCCGAAACATCATGAGGTTTCAAGATACCATCCAAATGCGCCTTGATATCCATGGTCCAGTTTTTCACTGCCAGTGAAGCATGCACCTTTGATTTCTCCAGTCCGGCAGCCAATGAAATTCCTGTCAGATGATAACTGCCATAATGGAAACGGTCTATGCCGCCCTCCGCATTGAAATAAGTACGGGGAGAGAAAAAGTCAAAACCTTCCCCCTCCACTTTCAGACGGGTGGACAAGGTGTACAAAGAATCGGCAGGCATAAACTGGTGCAGGTCAAAATGATTGACAGCCAAGTCTGCCTCATACCTGTCACGCGACAAGTCGTATTTGGCAAACAGACGGGCTGCCCGTTCCATCTTGAAATCATCCGCTACGGAGATGCTGTCATTATAAACCGTTATAGGAATAGTATCGGCCGCAACCACCGCCTGGGCTTCGGGCTGCATCAGCAGCAGGTCCGTGCCCATTTTAGTGCCCGCCATCGTAAATTTGCCTTCCAAGCGCGTTCCGTATGGAATTTCTATTCCTTCAGCCAACGTGGAAACAAACTTCAAATCCTTGGTTTCAGCTTCCAAAGTGATATCCCCCCCGCGCAGCAGACTGTCTGTCAGATGGGTTAGTTCCCCCCGGGCGAACAATCCCAATGCACCGGGCAGCTCGGCAGTCAGCGTAGTCAGTTTCAGCTTGTTCAAATCACCGTCGATCCCTGTACGGATGCGCAAGGGTTCGGAAGGATACTGCCGGATAAACTTTTCATCCATACTTCCCATGAATCTCACCACATCCGGCTTTCCTATATCAGCCATCAGCCGTGCGGACACCAAGCCTTCATCCTTAAAATCCAAGGCATTCCAATCCATCGCAGCGTTCAGTTCCAGATAAGAATCCCGGGTTTCCAGTTTCAATGAAGGCACACGCAGCACCTTGTCATTGGAAACCATCCGCCCTGTGGCAGAAACGATTTCCACTCCCGAACGCTCTTTCAGCACAAACTGGCTGATTATGGCTTTCATATTCCTACCTCCGTAGTATAGGGAATCCAGTTTCACACCGATATCCGTCAGTGCAATATGGGAGGGGTCCAGTCCGGAGGACAGGCTGTCGGCAGCCAGCGGCTTCCCGTTATCGTAACGCACACGTCCGTTCTCTATCCGAAACGTTTGCAGCGAATAGGCCGATTTATGCAAGTCTATCAGCCCGTCGCGCAGTATGGCATTATCCAGCGAAGCCGCCAATGACAAGCTGTCCAAAGGCATATCCAGCGCAAAGGATACATTCTGTAAATCAATATCCTGCAATATTATTTTCCAATAGGTGGTGTCGCTTGCAGCCGTATCGGCCGCAGCGGTGTCATTCAGGCAAAGAGATAAATCCGTATCTTTCAACAAGACTTTGTTAACGATGGCAGTTTCGGGGTCCAGTGCCACTCCATGACTGGAAATGAACAATTCCCCCAAAGTACCGTTCAATTTCATGCCATGTATCAAGTCATTAGAATTCACTGTGGCTCCTTGCAGGGATATGCCATCCACTTCTACCTGCTTTTTCAGCAGTGGCAGCAACTGCACATTCACTTGCAGGCGGCGTACACTGAGCAACGTATCATTATGCGGGGAAGCAGCATCTACATTGGTCACCACCAGATTCAACGGAAAAGACAAAGAGATACGTCCCACGGAGATATTCATACCAGTAGCTTCCGAGGCATATACAGCAGCTTTGTCCACCAGAAAATTCTGAATAGGTGGCAAATAAATCAATATACATAAAATGATGAACAGAATGAACGGAGATGCTATCGTCCACAATGTCCAACGAACATATTTTTTCTTCATCGAGTGTCTGTACAAGTATTCCTGCAAATTTAAACAATTTTATCGGCATAATGGTTGAAAGAACGCAGCTTTTATCTTTTGTTTCCCATAATTTATTAAAAAAGAACTTACGGACTACCTGTTGCCACTAGGAAAGATCTATAATCTTACCCCCGCAAAATTTAAATCTTTCAGCTCTCCCGTCTGTTCCCATAATATGAACAATACGGACAAGCCGACAGATTTCCAAGAAGACGGAAGCTACTTCCAACGTAGACGCAGTTCCTTTTTCTCACACACGTGCGCGCATATTACAAATATGATATAAATCCGGCATCCTTCATCAAAGACTTCCCTCTGAAACGATGGATGCCATACTACTATTCAATGCGAATTTCAAGACTTATGCAAACCATGTTATTCAGAAACTTTTTTAATTTTCTTTTTTCAAGTCTTATCATCTTCCGGTTTTGCCGCCGGTCTTTTTATCTATTTTCTTTCGTCTTTTCTCTTTCCGGTGCTTCTCTTCCCCTCACTCTGCCCCATTTACTTTTCTTCTCTACAAATTATAAGAACACGCACGTTTGTGAGGAAAAAAGACCTGTTTCTGCCGCGTCTGCGTCTGAAGTATTCCTCCGCTCTCTCCCTTTTTTTATCCTTCCTTTCTTCGCTTTTCCGCTCTTACTCTCAATTTTATTTCCTATCTTTGTCCGATAAATAAAAAATAGCTCATGACTTCAAACAAAATTTTACTAATATGCCTAGCCTTCATTGCATTGACTGCATGCAACGCCGGCTCGAAAAGACAAACAAATCATCATATGGAAAATGAAAAGCGTACCTTGGTAAAACTGGAAACCACCATGGGAAATATCACAGTGGCCCTGTATAATGAAACGCCGAAACATCGTGATAACTTTATCAAACTGGTAAAAGAAGGAGTATATGACAGTACATTGTTCCACCGGGTTATCAAACAATTCATGATCCAAGCTGGCGATCCGGACAGCAAAAACGCATCGGATACTGCCATGCTGGGCAGCGGTGATGTGGGTTACACCATTCCCGCTGAGTTCAATCCGAAATTCTTCCACAAGAAAGGAGTATTGGCGGCAGCACGCCAGGGTGATGATGTGAACCCCGAAAAGGCTTCATCGGGTTGCCAGTTCTATATTGTTACCGGACGCAAGTTCACCGAACCGCAATTGCTGGGCATGGAGAACAAAATAAACGAACAGCGTGAAGAGGCTCTATTCGACAGTCTGGCACGCCAGCACATGAAGGAAATATACAAGATGCGCAAGGCGGGAGACAATGCCGGATTACTGGAATTACAGGACACCTTGGAAGCCCAAGCCCGTGAGCTGGCGGACAAAGAAGAGAAATTCCGCTTCACCCCCGAACAGATCAAAGCATACAGCACCATAGGCGGCGCTCCCCACTTGGACGGTTCTTATACCGTATTCGGTGAAGTAACCGAAGGTATGGAAGTAGTGGACAATATTGAAATAGCAAAAACGAACCGCGCAGACCGCCCTATAGAGAATATCCGGATTCTCAAGGCAAGTATTCAGTAATTTGCGACTCAGATGATTAACATTAACCGATACACCTTGTCCAACGGGCTGCGTGTGATACACAATGAGGACAATACGACTCAGATGGTGGCATTGAACCTACTGTACGATGTGGGCGCACGCGATGAAGATCCTGATCATACCGGATTCGCCCATCTGTTTGAGCACCTGATGTTCGGAGGCTCCGTCCATGTGCCCGACTATGACACTCCGGTACAAAATGCCGGAGGCGAAAACAACGCATGGACAAATAATGACATAACCAATTATTACATCACCCTCCCTCGTCAGAATGTGGAAACCGGATTCTGGCTGGAGAGTGACCGTATGTTATCCCTCGACTTTAACCCGCGCAGTCTGGAAGTGCAACGGCAAGTGGTAATCGAAGAGTTCAAACAGCGGAACCTGAACCAGCCATACGGAGACGCCTCACATCTGCTACGCGCCCTAGCTTATAAGGTGCATCCGTACCAGTGGCCTACCATCGGTAAAGAAATCAGCCACATAGCCAATGCCACCCTTGAAGAGGTAAAAGCCTTTTTCTTTAAATATTATGCACCGGACAACGCAATTCTGGCTGTAACGGGACATATTACTTTTGAAGAGACAGTGACATTGGCTGAAAAGTGGTTCGGCCCTATCCCGCGCCGCAACGTAGCCCCCCGCTCACTGCCGGCAGAACCCCGGCAAACGGAAGAACGCCGACTGACAGTAGAGCGGAACGTGCCTGTAGACGCGCTCTTTATGGCATTCCATATCTGTGAACGACGCCATCCCGACTACTATGCTTTTGATATGCTAAGCGACTTGCTGAGCAGCGGACGTTCCTGCCGTCTGGTGCAGCATCTGGTACAAGAGAAACAGGTATTCAACAGTATCGACGCCTATATATCGGGCAGCATTGACGAGGGATTGTTCCATATCACCGGCAAACCCGCCCCAGGCGTCACGCTGGAAGCTGCCGAAGCTGCCGTATGGCAGGAACTGAAGGCATTGACGGAAGAAAGTGTGGATGAAGACGAGCTGGAAAAAGTAAAGAACCGCTATGAAAGTGAACAGATATTCAATAACCTGAATTACCTGAATGTGGCTACCAATCTGGCTTATTTTGAACTGACCGGCAAAGCGGAAGATATTAACAATGAAGTAAACAAATATCGCTCGGTCACTGCCGGCCAGATAAAAGAAGCTGCACAAAAAACATTTGTGCGAGAAAATTGTTCCACACTCTACTATAAAAGTAATTTGCCGACCTGATAATGTGCTAATTTGCCAACTGGCTGCGCCATGCGGAACACAGCGCAGCCAGTTGGCAAATTAGCATATTGGCACATTAGCAATTTATTAACCATGCAACATTACAAAGCACTTTTCACTTTAGGTATCCCTATCGTTATCGGCCAGATAGGTGTCATCATTTTGGGTTTTGCCGATACATTGATGATAGGCCATCACAGCACGAATGAATTAGCCGCCGCCAGTTTTGTCAACAATATGTTTACTTTGGCCATTATTTTCGCTACCGGATTCTCATACGGGCTGACTCCTATCGTAGGGAGTCTGTTCGGACGGGGAGAAACCCATGTAGTGGGACGAATGCTGAAGAACAGCCTGTTTGCCAACACACTGCTGGCCGTATTGCTCACACTCATCATGTGGATACTTTATCTGAATATCCACCGACTGGGGCAACCCGAAGAACTGCTGCCTTTAATGCGTCCCTACTTCATCGTTTTGCTGATATCCTTGTTGTTTGTACTGCTTTTCAACGGTTTCAAGCAATTTGCCGACGGCATAACCGATACCCGCGTTTCCATGTGGATCTTATTGACAGGAAATGTAATGAACATTATCGGCAACTACATTCTGATTTACGGTAAACTGGGAATGCCCGAAATGGGATTGCTGGGAGCGGGAATTTCCACATTGGCCTCCCGTATCATGATGGTGATCGTGTTCGCCGTCATTTTTTTCTGTACCCGACGTTATCATATTTATAAAGAAGGCTTTCTACACAATACGCTCAACCGGGCAGACTTCCTGCACCTGAACAAACTGGGATGGCCCATTGCCATGCAGATGGGAATGGAAACTGCTTCGTTCAGTCTCAGTGCCATTATGGTGGGATGGATCGGGACTACTGCTCTGGCGGCCCACCAAGTGATGCTCGCCATTTCCCAAATCTGCTTTATGATGTATTATGGCATGGGAGCAGCCGTTGCCGTGCGGGTTAGCAACTTCCGCGGACAGAATGACCGGATGAACGTCAGGCGCTCTGCATACGCCGGATTCCATATCATGCTGCTCATCGCACTGATAGGCGCCCTGCCCATCTTCCTGCTGCGTAACGAACTGGGAGGATGGTTCAGCGACAGTCCGGCGGTCAGCGTAATGGTAGCACAACTTATCATTCCGTTCATCATCTACCAGTTTGGTGATGGATTACAGATAAATTTCGCCAATGCCCTTCGTGGAATCGCAGATGTGAAACCCATGATGTATATCGCATTCATCGCCTATTTCCTTATCTCCCTGCCTGCCGGCTATTTTTTCGGTTTCATCATGGATTGGGGAATCATAGGAATATGGATGGCATTTCCTTTCGGACTGACTACAGCCGGAATACTCTATTACCTGCGCTTTAACCGTGATACGAAATAAAAATAAAACCACCATGAGCCTGCCCAACCGTTCCACCAAGCTGAAAGTTGCATTCGGCTATATTCTGCTGACTGCACTGCTCTTTATATCTATCGGATATATCTATCAAGAAATGAAGTCACTGTCCGGAACCGGTGATGATGAAGCCATCCTGAGCCAACGGCGCCATGTCACCAACCAAATTATCAGCCAGCTCTATCAGGCGGAAGTCATCGGACAATCGCTCAGTACGGGACAAATAGAACAATACTACCGATACCAACGAGCCATGAAACAAGCCACCACGGCACTTGACTCCCTACGCACGTTGCTGACAGACAGCATACAACTGGCGCGACTGGATACCGTAGGAATGCTTTTCATGGATAAAGAACGGAATATGCGCAACCTGCTGAAAGCAATTCAGGACGGTGGGACAGATATACTTTACAAACAGCATATAGACGAACTGATCGCCCAGCAAGATTCCTTGCTCAGCCTTCCCCATGTACGAAAAAAAGTAATCACACACACCAATTCTTATATTATTCGTAAAAAGCCCAAAAGCTTCTTCAAACGTTTGGGAGAAGTGTTCTCGCCCGGAAAAGCAGATTCCACACAGGTCAACAATGTGATTCAGGAAGAATATACCGATACGCTGACCGAGGCATACAGTCCGGCAGATACTGTGGTCACCATGTTGAAAAACATACAGAGCCGAGTAACCGATACCCAACAAGAACGTATGGAAATGGTCAATCGCCGCACCCAGTCCCTGCGCCTCAGCGGCTTGAAACTAAGTCAGAAAGTCAATCAGCTATTAAGTACTATAGAGGAAGAAGAGCAAGCTTTGGCCCAAAACAAACATATACAAGAGGAATATATTCGCCAAAGCTCTATCCGCACAGTGGCGGGAATCGCCATTGTCGCTGTGGTTCTGGCTATTTTCTTTCTGGTCTTGATATGGAGAGACATCACTCGCAGCAACCACTACCGCCGAGAACTGGAAAAAGCCAAACGTCGCGCCGAAGACTTATTGGCGGCGCGTGAAAAACTAATGCTGACCATCACCCACGATATCAAAGCTCCCGTGGGTTCCATCTTGGGCTATACCGACCTGCTGGAGCGGATCACTACCGAAGAACGCCAGCGTTTCTATCTGAACAATATGCAGAGTTCAGCCAATCACCTGCTCAGCCTGGTCAAATCCCTGCTGGATTACCACCGGCTGGATGCACATAAAATGGACGTCAACCAGGTATCGTTCAACCCCCACCAACTGTTCGACACCATTTATATTAGCTTCAAACCGATGGCAGACTCCAAACAGCTGGAACTGAACTATCATTGCAACGAATCATTGAACCGCGTATACATAGGAGACCCGTTCCGTATCCGCCAAATAGCGGAGAATCTGCTATCCAATGCACTGAAATTCACTAAAGAAGGAGGCATCACCCTGCGGGCAGCATTGGAAAACGGCCAATTGCATTTCAGTATCAGTGACACAGGATGCGGTATCAGCCAAGAAGAGCAACAACGTATCTTTCAGGAATTCACCCGGCTCCATAATGCACAAGGACAAGAAGGATTCGGCTTGGGACTGGCCATCACCCGTAAACTGGTGCTTCTGCTCGAAGGGGATATCAAGATAGAAAGCGAACAAGACAAAGGCAGCTGCTTCCATGTATATCTGCCTTTGCCTGAGGGTCCTTCCCATCCGGATGAAAATCTTTCCGGACCGGGAGCAGAACATACTCCTGCTTCCCCTGACGCAACCGGGATCCGGCAAACAGACACTCCACGCGAAGACAGTGAGCCGATTCACCTGATTTTAATTGACGACGACCGCATACAGTTACAGCTTACCACCGCCATGCTGGAACGCCCCGGAGTGACTGTGACCTGCTGCCATCATCCCGAAGAGCTCCTCAACCAATTGAAAGAAAAGCGCTTCGACGTCTTACTCACGGACATACAAATGCCTGCCATGAACGGATTCGACTTATTGAAAGCCATCCGCACGCTGGACACATCATGGGTGCAAACCCTGCCGGTGATCGCCCTGACCGCCCGTAGCGATATGGACGAAAATTATTTCTGTTCACATGGCTTTGCCGGTTGCCTGCACAAACCTTTCACCATAAACGAATTGTTTACAGCCATCTTCCAGGTCACAGGAAAGGATGTACCCGCCACAGGAAATCCGACTCCCCATATAGCACCGGCCAAAGAAAATCATCCCCAACAAGAAACGTTGGATTTCTCCGCCCTGACCGCCTTCTCGGAAGATGATCCGGAAGCAGCCTCAGAAATACTCCGTACCTTCATCAGCGAAACAAAAAAGAACCGAGAGTGTATGGAAGAAGCATTGGCGAAAAAGAATATGGAAGACATCACGGCAATAGCTCATAAACTGTTGCCACTGTTCACCATGCTGGGAGCTACCCGTTGCATTCCTGCACTGACATGGATGGAACAAAGACGAGGGACAACCGAAATCGGTGAAGAAGCGATAGAGAAAACAAACTTTATAATAGAAGAAATAGAAAAAGTAATTGACGAAGCAAAAAAGCAGATCGAAATACCGAATGAAGCATGAAGAATTAAGCCCTGTTAAGTTAAAAGGTATTAGAAATAGAGTCCGTGTTTCGGTACACCGTGAAAAAAGCTTATTTTTGCACGAATAAAAACCACATAAAGATGCCACATTCCATTCTGATAGTAGAAGATGACTTGACTTTTGCCACCATGTTGAAAACTTGGCTGGGTAAAAAAGGATTTTCGGTTGATACAGCAAGCAGTAATGCGCGCGCACGCAAACAACTGGATGCACAACCATACGATCTTGTTTTGTCTGATCTGCGCCTGCCTGATCAAGATGGTATCTTCTTGCTTTCATGGATGAAAGAACAGAAATATAACATCCCACTCATCATCATGACAGGCTATGCTGACATCCAAAGCGCTGTACAGGCTATAAAACATGGAGCCAGTGATTACATTTCAAAGCCGATACAACCGGATGAGTTGCTGAAGAAAATTAATGAGGCATTGCAAAACAAAGCTTTACCCACACCGGTAGGAATAGAAAAGAACACAGTCGCGCCCAAAGCATCTAAGAACAAAGCCGTTCCCCACAGTGCAACCGTTCCTCCCTCTAATTTTCTGGAGGGGGAAAGCGAGGCAGCGCGCCAACTCTACAATTATGTAGGTCTGGTAGCCCCCACCCCCATGTCCGTGCTGATAAACGGTGCTAGCGGAACAGGTAAAGAGTATGTGGCGCACCGTATTCATCAGCTAAGCAAACGGGCCGACAAGCCATTCATTGCCATAGACTGCGGTTCTATCCCCAAAGAGCTGGCGGCTTCCGAATTTTTCGGTCATGTCAAAGGCTCCTTCACAGGGGCGTTAAACGACAAAACAGGAGCATTCGTAGAAGCCAACGGAGGTACTTTGTTTCTGGATGAAATAGGCAACTTAAGTTATGAAGTACAGATACAGTTGCTCCGTGCCTTGCAGGAAAGACGTATCCGTCCGGTCGGCTCCAATAAAGAAATAGAGGTAGACGTGCGACTGGTCAGCGCTACCAATGAGAACCTGCAACAGGCCATTGAAAAAGGAAACTTCCGCGAAGATCTTTACCACCGCATCAATGAATTCACCCTTCGTATGCCGGCATTAAAAGAGCGGCAAGAAGATATCCTGCTATTCGCCAATTTCTTTTTGGATCAGGCAAACAGAGAACTGGACCGCCAGCTGATAGGGTTTGATACCGCTGCCAGCCAAGCTTTACAAACGTATTCATGGCCCGGAAACCTCCGGCAATTGAAAAATATAGTAAAACGTGCCACCCTATTGGCACAGAGCAACTTCATCACCCTTGCCGAATTAGGTTATGAGCTGCAGGAACCTATAAGGTCCGCCGGTCCGCAGACATTCAGCCTGCATGATGAAGCGGCAGAAAAGAAACGTATCCTTGAGGCATTGAAGCAAACAGGAAATAATAAAAGTAAAGCCGCCATCTTATTAGGCATAGACCGGAAAACTTTATATAACAAATTGAAGCTGTACGATATTCAATAACTTTACCAACAAGAATCTACTGTACCGTAAGGCTGTTACCCCTGCTGTTCCAGTAGGGCACAACCTTACAGTATATACCCCATTCCCCCATCGGCCATGTGGAATAATTCCACAAGATATTCCCCATATTCCACACTTTTTCCCATCTTCCTTTCATCCCAATCGAAGGCAATTTGCTAAATATCAGCACTTTAAAAAACAATCCCGTTTTCTGGCACAGATATTGTTTTTCTGTTATCAGAGAAAACTAAACAACATAGTATTAACAGTAAAAACCTACAATTATGAAAAAGTTATTTGTTGCAGCAGCATTGGTAATGGGATTAGGAACATCAGCAGCATTCGCCGACAACTTTATGGTGGACTCTGTGACCGTAACTATGATAAATGACTTTACCCCTATTGAAGTGAAAGACCTTCCGGCTGCCGTGCAGGAAGCTATCACAAAGAACTATGCAGAATCTACTATCAAAGAAGCTGCCGTAGAAGCGAACGAAGATGGAACTAAAACTTACAAGGTTGTTTTAACTGATGAAGAGGGAACTGAAAGCACTGTACTTTTCAGCGAAAGCGGAGAAGTTTTGAAGTAAATGAAAGATGCCTAAAAGTAAGAAAAGGGAATGCTGTGAAGCATTCCCTTTTTGTTTTCTATCTTTAATCCATCTCAAAGCCGTTCCACAAATTACCTTCGGGTACCGGTGCAGTCAACTGGATCATTTCCTTCGACACAGGGTGAACGAACTGTACCGTCCGAGCATGCAGGCAAATACTGCCATCCGGATTGGAACGTGGAAAGCCATATTTCAAATCACCTTTAATGGGACATCCCATCTTGGCCAACTGGCAACGAATCTGATGATGCCTTCCGGTTTTCAGATCCACCTCCAATAAATAATAATTCTGAGAATGGCCGATAAGCTTATAATGCAGTACAGCTTTCTTGGAATTTTTTACTTCCTTATCGTATGCATAAGACTTATTCTGTTTCTCGTTACGTACCAGATAGTGTACCAGCTCACCCTCCGTTTCCTTGGGGCACTCTTTCACTATCGCCCAATAGGTCTTTTTCACCTCACCGTTACGGAACATCTCATTCAGTCTGGGCAATGCCTTGCTCGTTTTGGCAAACACCACCAATCCGCTGACGGGACGATCCAAGCGGTGGGTCACCCCAATGAAAACATTGCCCGGCTTATTATATTTCTCTTTCAGGTATTGTTTCACCATCTCCGACAAAGGAGTATCACCGGTCTTGTCTCCCTGAACGATTTCAGAAGAAGTCTTATTGACTACAATAATATGATTATCCTCGTAAACAACTATCATATTACATGTTCATACCGCCGTCAACCTGGATAACCTGTCCTGATACATACGAAGACATATCAGAAGCCAAGAAAGTAGCCACATCCGCCACATCTTCAGGAGTACCTCCACGACGCAAAGGAATCTTCTTAGCCCACTCAGCTTTTACTTCGTCAGACAATTTGGCTGTCATATCCGTAATGATGAATCCCGGAGCGATGGCATTGGCACGGATACCGCGAGAACCCAATTCCTGAGCGATGGATTTAGCCAAACCGATCATACCGGCTTTTGAAGCAGAATAATTACATTGACCGGCATTTCCGTGAACACCCACTACAGAAGCCATGTTAATAATGCTCCCACTCTTCTGACGCATCATGATAGGAGTGCATGCGTGGATAAAGTTAAAGGCAGACTTCAAGTTCACAGCGATTACCGCATCCCACTGTGCCTCACTCATACGCATCATCAAGCCATCTTTCGTGATCCCTGCATTGTTTACCAGAATATCAACAGAACCAAAATCATCCTTAATCTGATTAACCACTTTCTCAGTATCCTCAAAATTCGCAGCATTAGAAGCATAACCTTTCACCTTTACACCCAACGCAGCAATTTCTTTTTCTGTATTCTGACCGTTTTCATCAATTACCAAGTCTGTAAAAGCGATATTTGCTCCTTCGGCAGCAAACTTCAATGCAATCGCCTTACCAATACCACGAGCGGCACCTGTCACAATCGCAGTCTTTCCTGTTAATAATCCCATAATTTTTGATTTTATAATTATAAAGTAATTTTATTCCTTATTCTGTTCTTTGCGTCCCAATGCGCCATACACAATTTTTGCCACGTATGCCCATCCTGTCTCATCGTCCAGCTCCTCACCTATCTGACCACGTATATAAGGCGCTTCAATTCCTTTCACGCAATAGTGCACAATATCCGCCACGATATTCACATTGTCTATATCAAAGATTCCCTTTTCCTTTCCTTCCGTCAACACCTGCCTGAACAGCTTTGTTTCCGTTCGGTCAAAATTCTTCCGCACTGCCTCCACTCTCCATATATCACGGAAAAAACCGGCACGCAAAGTTCCGTTCCTGAACACCACCATCTTGATAGAGTCCAGATGTGTTTCTATCAGCCGCAGTATTTTCGTATCAGGAGCGATATCCTGTTCAGCCACTTTCTCCATAGCGCCCGACAGCATCTCTAACTCCGACTCCACCACTGCCATATAAATGTCTTCTTTGCTCTTGAAATACGTATAGAGCGTGCGTCTTCCTTTCTTGGAAGCCACCGCTATATCATTCATTGTCGTATCATCCACCCCGTTCTTCGCAAAAAGCTGACGGGCGACGTCTACCAATTTAGCCCTAGTCTTTGATACTGCCATATAAGTTCAATTGCACATTACATATATATGTGAGCAAAATTACATTTTTTCTTTGTACCACACAAACAAATAAAGTATAATCTTAAAGTAAATGTTAATTAACATATTACATACACTCTATATATCAACACATTAGATAAAAAGATTATTTTATTTGAGAAAAAGATGCAGAAATAATTTGGAGATTAGAAAAAAAGCCGTACCTTTGTACCCGTAATCAAAACACAACATCGCGGAGTGGAGCAGTTGGTAGCTCGTTGGGCTCATAACCCAAAGGTCGTCTGTTCGAGTCAGGCCTCCGCAACTAAAAAGAGGATAAATGATTGAATCACAATCTTTTATCCTCTTTACTTTTAAAACAGTCGGACAAAAGTCGGACAAAAAATAATTGAATTCATTAACGGTATACGTTTTCGAACTCGAAAAACGTATAAAAAAATGTTTTCAGAAAGAAAAAGAAAAGGAACTTCGGGTCAGCGGAAAGCGTACCTTCTGATACAAAATAAGCATATCCCCCTACACTCTCCATATTTTTACAGGTGATTCATACGTTTCACATTCGAAAAATTGTAGTACTAATAAAAAAAATGTATTTTTGTACTAATCATGAATCAAACAACGCATAAGATGACCGACCCCATCCAGATAAAGCACTATAAAGAAGACATTACCTCTTTTAACCAACTCTACAAGGAGTTTCAAAGACGTTTTGTACGCTTCGCCAATACTTATGTCAGAGATTTAACCACAGCAGAAGATATTACTATTGAGGCGATGATGTATTATTGGGAAAACAGGCAATCCTTAAGCGAAGATTCCAATATTCCAGCCTATATCTTAACAATTATAAAAAACAAATGCCTGAATTATCTGCGTCATCAGCAAATTCATGAAGAATACTCGGATAAAATAAAAGATTACTATGAATGGGAACTGAATACCCGGATCGCCACTTTACAAGCATGCGAACCTTATGAGCTTTTTATTTCCGAAATTCAAGAACTCGTCCAACAAACCCTCACCGACATGCCCGAAAAAACCCGTACTATCTTCATGTTGAGCCGATACGAAAACAAATCCTATAAGGAAATTGCAGTTCTCATGAATATCACCCCCAAAGGAGTAGATTTCCATATAAACAAGGCATTAAAGATGCTTCAGACTAACTTAAAAGATTATTTTCCACTCTTTCTCTATTTTTTTATGAAATGCCACTAGGAATTTTCCATTCTGAAGTGCTGTTTATATAGAAGCATAAAAGAATGCAATAAAATGGAAAAAGAGAAACTACATCGTTTTTTTGCCGGAACTACTTCTATACAAGAAGGCATGGACATAAGAGCATGGATGGAAGCATCCGAAGAGAACAAGCGCATTTTTTACAAAGAGCGTAAATTGTTCGATGCCCTCATGGTGCATGATGACCAAACTACAAATAACTGCATTTCCACCAAACGAATTCCCAAAATTATTCGTCAATGGCTGAAAATAGCTTCCGTCATCATACTGACGCTTACCATTAACTATTTATATCAGGAATATAAATCGGAAAATGAAGTCATTGCCATGAATACAGTATCTGTTCCGGCAGGACAACGTACCAATATTACTTTACCAGATGGAACTAATGTATGGCTGAATGCCCGTACCACTTTACAATATCCGGTCACTTTCAGCCAAAAGCAACGAACAGTTTTTTTAAAAGGAGAAGCTTATTTTGATGTAACCAAGAAGAAAAAAACTCCTTTTATTGTACGGACAGACAAATATGACATTGAAGTTTTGGGTACACAGTTTGATGTAGATGCTTATCCTGACCAAACGGCGTTTGAAACAACTTTAATGAAAGGTAGTGTAAAAGTTACCTCACAGCACTTTCCCGAACAGACAATAACCTTGAAGCCTCATCATAAAGCATATGTAAAAGACGGGCAGTTAGCAGTTACCAAAGTAAACGATTTCACTCCTTACCGCTGGAAAGAAGGTTTGATCTGTTTTAAAGATGAACCTTTCCAGACCATCATGGAAGATTTTGAAAAATATTATGGTATCCGGATCATCATCAATAACAAAAAGGTATTGAAATATTCCTATAATGGCAAGTTCCGTCAAGCAGACGGTATTGATTATGCATTAAGAGTGCTGCAAAGGGATATCCATTTTAAATATGAAAGAGCCAACGATGAAGAAATTATTTACATCAATTGACCAGACAATACTAACCTAAAAACAACAAGCCTATGAAGAAAAGCTCAAGTTAACCTTAAAAAGAAAAATGCCGATAAGTGTTGCCGCACTTACCGGCATAGACTCAAAACAATTTTTCAAGTAAAAAAATCTATTTAAATCAACGCAAAGGTATGAAAAATAACACTTTGTCGGGGAGATATTGCTTCAAAAATCCCCGATTTAAACAAATCTTTAGAATTATGAGAATTTCCACTTTCCTATTGATGGTCTGTGTGTTCTGTTCGTATGCTGGGAATGCCCATTCTCAAAATGCAAAAGTCAGCATACGTATGAATAATGTTAAACTGGATAAGATCCTGAATGAAATTGAAAACCAAACTGATTATCTTTTTATCTACAATAACCAAGTAGATATTAACAAAATTACTTCCGTAAAGGTCAAAAATGAAGCCGTAGCACAAGTACTGGACAAAATTCTGTCAGGGACCGGTATCAACTATGAACTGGAAGGTACACACATTATTTTAACTACAGAAGCTATTAAAGACTTGCATGCTCAACAACAAGCTAAAACAGTAACGGGAACGGTAACAGATGTCAGCGGAGAACCCATTATCGGAGCCAACATCCGTATAAAGGGAACCACAACAGGTACAATCACAGATATAGATGGCAACTTCAGTATTGAAGCCGAACCACAATCTGTTATCGAAGTTTCCTACATTGGTTACCTCACACAAGAAACGGTTATCAACAACCAAAAAAGTATCCGTTTTCTATTAAAAGAAGATACAAAAACTCTTGATGAAGTGGTAGTCATTGGATACGGTGTACAGAAAAAAGCAGACTTGACAGGATCTGTTGCAAACATTAACACAGAAAAACTAAATACACAAAGTAACGCCAACATCGGCCAGGCGCTGCAAGGCAAAATTGCAGGGGTAGACATCGTATCTCAAGGTGGTGCCCCAGGTTCGGGAACCCGTATCATGGTCCGCGGTATTGGTACGCTAAACAACGCCTCCCCTCTTTACATTGTCGATGGCATGTATATGAACAGTATTGATCATATCAACCCCAATGATATTGCCAGCATTGACGTATTGAAAGATGCCTCATCCGCAGCTATCTACGGTTCCCGTGCAGCCAACGGTGTTATCATTGTCACTACCAAAGAAGGAAGTAACACAGAAGGAAAACCTATCATTGATTTATCTGTCAACTTAGGTATATCAACTGCCAGCAAATTTCTTGATATGCTAGATGCCAAAGGATGGGCAGAAGTTACCACTATAGCCCGTCAAGCTATCGGCAAACCGGCATTAGACATGGCTACCGATCTGGCTAACAAACCAGACAATGACTGGCAAGACATCATGTTTCGCCCCGCACTGATGCAAAACTACAATTTGTCTGTAAAAGGTGGTGGAAAATATTCCACTTATTACACCGGCTTAGGTTATTTCAACCAAGACGGTATTGTAAAAGGTACCAATTACCAACGGTATAATATCCAATCCAAGAATGATTATAAAAGAGGGATATTCTCTGCTGGAACAAATCTCATTATTTCATTCAGTCATGACAAGCCCCTTCACCAGGAACTTCGAGGCGGCATGATTGGCACCATTCTGCAAAGTGTTCCTACTTTGGAAAAATATGATGATACTCGTGAAGGTGGATATGGTGGCACATATGGTGATGTGGTAAACATTCCTCACCCATTGGCCATTATTGATGACAACATCATGGACCGTTATAACGAAAATGTAAAAATATTCGCTAACTTGTATGCACAAATTGAACTTTTTAAAGGACTAAAATACAAACTGAATTTAACTCCAGACTTTTCTTTCGAAAGATATAAGAATTATCTCAATAAATATGATTTTGGATTAGCGACCAACAGCATCACCCAATTAACAGAAAGACAAAGAAGGAGACGTAATATACTTGTTGAAAATTTATTAACTTTCGACCGTACGTTCGGAGAGCATAAAATTTCAGCATTGGCAGGTTATACCTATCAAGACAGCAGATTCCGCCACATACAAGCCTATGGTGAAGGATTACCCCAGGGATTAGAAGAAATAGATGCAGCCACAACCAATCGCAGCAACGAAGGCAATTCATGGAGAAGTGTCCTTACCTCTATTCTCGGACGCGTATTCTATTCCTACCAAAATAAATACTTATTCACCGCCACTATCCGCCGGGACGGTTCCTCCAAATTCGGTAAGAACAATCGCTATGGTTACTTCCCCTCTTTTTCATTAGGATGGAATGTGGCCGAAGAAAAGTTCATGGAAAACGTGCATTGGCTTGATCAGCTAAAGCTTCGTGGCGGATATGGCGTTTTAGGAAATCAAGAAATCGATAACTATCAATATTCCTCCACCATCACTACCGGCATCAATTATCCCGATGGCAACGGTGGTCTGCTTCAAGGAGCATTTCCTAAAAATTTTGCCAATCCGGATATAAAATGGGAAGAAACCGCTATGACTAATGTCGGCATTGATTTTATGGCTTTTAATAACCGCCTAAGCTTAACAGCAGACTATTATGTGAAAAATACAAAAGATATCTTGCTGACCGTTCCTATTCCTATCTCTTCCGGTGGTGCCAATGACCCTATACGCAATGCGGGCAAGATACGTAACAATGGCTTTGAATTCAATTTAGGATGGATGGACCAACCCAATCCGGATATTTCGTATGGCATCAACTTAATTGGGTCTTTCAATAAAAACAAAGTAATAGCCATGGGAAGTGAAAGCGGATCTATCAAAGGCGGTTCTACCAACCAAAACATCACTACCAGTGAAACCAAAGCCGGATATCCTATTGGAGGTTATTGGCTTATCTCTACAGCCGGATATTTCAATAGTCAGGAAGAAGTAGACGCATATGCCAAAGACGGTAAAAAAATACAACCAGCCGCCGAACCGGGTGATATAAAATTTGTAGATGCCAACAACGATGGCGTTATCAATGACGACGACCGTGTATTTCAAGGCAGTCCTTTTCCCGATTTTACTTTCGCGCTGAATGGTAATATGAGATACAAAAATTTCGACTTATCAATCGGACTGCAAGGAGTGTTAGGAAATAAAATTTATAATGCAACCCGTCAGACATTAGAAGATGTAACCAAAGGTTCCAATTTTCTGGCAAGTTGCCTGGATTATTGGACTCCTGAAAACAAAAATGCCTCCCATCCACGTCTGACATGGGATGATCCTAACCGTAATACCCGTGCAGAATCCGACCGTTATCTTGAAAATGGTTCTTATTTGCGTCTCCGCAGTGTTCAATTAGGTTATACATTTCCTCAGACATGGTTTAAAGGTGCCATACAGCATGCCCGTGTGTATATTAACGCTGAAAACTTATTTACTATCACCAGTTACAGCGGATATTCACCGGATGTCAATGCAGACAATGCCAATTATCGGGGATTTGATAATTTTATTTACCCGACTAACCGTACTTTCATGTTAGGACTAAATGTAACATTCTAAAAATAAACATCTTATGAAAACATATATTAAAACGACATTGACCATATTGATTTCAGGCATGCTATTCAGTTCCTGCGAAGATCAATTAAACCAGGCCAATCTCAACCAAGCAACAGAAGATACTTTTTGGAAAGATGAAACCGATTTCAATCTGGCCTTGACCTCTTGCTATACTCCACTGAAGAATGCCCTAAACGGCGGTTATTATGGAACTCGCGGTGTAATGCTGAGAATAGCCCGAGCCGATGAAGTCGACTTCCGCAACGATATTTCGGATGTATATACAGTAAACCGTTTTACTAATAGTAATACAAACTCACTGACACAAGGCATGTTCTATCAATTTTACAATGCCTTGTACCGTACCAACTCCATTATGCAAAAACTGGAAGAAAAGAAAGAACAATTTTCTACCGATTTTCAAAATTCGGTAAAAGGAGAATGTCTTTTCATACGTGGCTTCTATTTATTCCAGTTAGCCAAAGAGTTTAAAGACGCCCCTCTCCGCCTGACAGCCTCCCAATCTCCCTCGACTTTCCCTTTAGCAAAATCATCACAAGCTGATATATGGGCACAAGCCAAAGAAGATTTAAAAACCGCTGCTTCCCTATTGCCCATAACGAATAAAATAGGAAAGCCTACACAAGGAGCCGCTTATGCCGCTTTGGGTAAAATATATGTCTATGAAGAAAATTGGCAAGAAGCGATAAACGTCCTCGAGCCTCTGACGCAGAATCCTTACACCTACAAACTAGTAGAGGACTTTAATTGGAATTTTGATGACACTCATGAAAACAATGCCGAAAGTATTTTCGAGTTATTGATAGAAGATGTGGGTGGAACAGATCTTTGGGGAGATGGAGAAAATATCAATTCCACCCAATCCAATACCCGCCCTAAAGAATATGCCGCTGCTGAAGTCGGAGGATGGTATGAAGCAAATCCTACCCAGCAAATTATGGATATCTTCTGGAAGGAAAAAGACAAAGACGGCAATTTTGATTATCGTGCCCGCTGTTCTGTGGCATGGGACTATGAGGGATGCACTTACTACCAAAGACCTTTCCGGGAAGTTTTTGCACAAGACAAGTGGAAAACATACTGGATTTTGAAATATCAGAACTGGAAGACTCAAAAAGATGAACCGGCACCTCCCAAGTCATTCATCAATGAAAGAGCCATCCGCTATGCCGATGTATTATTGATGCTGGCAGAAGCCTATATGAACAAAGGGGCTTTAGACACATCTATCGGATATATTAATCAAATCCGCCGACGCGCCAACCTGAATGACTATAGCGGCCCAATAACCAAAGAAGGGGTTTTTGAAGATCTGGTACACCAACGCGCCATTGAATTCTTTGTGGAAGGCGAACGTTTCTACGATTTACGCAGATGGGGATTGTTAGAGCAGACATTAAAAACTTGTGATGATACCCGCTATAAAAACTATCAGACTGGCAAATCCGATAATATCAATAAGTTCAACTACTTCCCGATACCAGCCAAAGAACTTGACACCAATCCACTTTGTACGCCTAGTGAAGGATGGTAAATCAACAGGTATTAGCTTATATATAACATCAGTAAATTAGTTCTGGGGCTGATTGTTCTTCAAGCAACATTCAGCCTCTCTTTCTCTTCACACTAACCATGAAACGTATCCTTTTATTTGTTTGCATACAATTTTTCTTATTGGCATCTTTTGCCGGAGAAACCATAAATTTCTGTAAAGGCTGGAAATTCCATCTAGGAGATGCAGGCAAAGGAGCCTCTTCTTCCTCATATAACGATTCTCAATGGCGCATATTGAATATTCCTCAT
Organism: uncultured Phocaeicola sp.; assembly: GCA_948579315.1. Taxonomy (GTDB): domain Bacteria; phylum Bacteroidota; class Bacteroidia; order Bacteroidales; family Bacteroidaceae; genus Phocaeicola. The sequence goes on along the minus strand of CAPAOL010000016.1, from coordinate 9,345 downwards.
GACTGGAGCATAGAAGGCACTTATAAACAATTTGAAAACGGAACCGACTGGCAAAGCGGCTTCCTGCCTGCCGGAATAAGCTGGTATCGAAAAACTTTTACCATTCCTTCCAAATGGAAAAATAAAAAAGTACAAATCCTATTTGAGGGCGTATATCTGAACAGCGAAGTATGGATAAACGGTCATTGGCTGGGCAAACGTCCTAATGGGTATATCAGCTTTGTATATGATTTAACTCCATATTTGCAAGAAGGCAAGAACCAAATCGCTGTAAAAGTAGATCACAGCAAAGCATTAACCGGACGTTGGTATACAGGATCAGGAATATATCGTCCTGTATACCTGCTGGTCAGTAACCCCACCCACATTCCTTATTCCGGAATCCATTTCAGATCCAAGCTACAAAATAAGCAATCTGCCACCTACACCCTATCTATAGAAATTGAAACACAGGAGAAAAAGCCAATCAAAGTAAAAACATATCTACAAGCTCCCAACGGTAGCATAGCCGATACTTCTGAAAAAATATTTGTCTCATCTGCAGATTCTCTTTGCTTCCTGTCAGGGAGCATCAGGAAACCATTATTATGGTCGCCTGATGCTCCTAACGTCTATACACTTATATGCCAACTGACAAGAGATAACAAGATACTAGATGAATGTAGATTACCTGTAGGCTTCCGTCAATTAGAATTCAACCCGGTCAGCGGATTCCTGCTCAATGGCAAATCACTAAAGATAAAAGGAGTATGCGATCATCATACAGTCGGTGCTGTAGGAGCCGCCGTACCCGACGACCTACTTCATTATCGTCTCAAATTATTGAAAGATATGGGATGTAATGCGATACGCACCAGTCATAATCCCTTCTCTCCTGCTTTCTATAATTTATGCGATACGATGGGAATCATGGTACTAAACGAAGGATTGGACGGATGGAATCAACCTAAAGCCGCCGATGACTATGGAAATTACTTTGATGAATGGTGGCAAAAAGATATGACTGATTTCATAAAACGAGACCGTAACCATCCCTCTATCATTATGTGGAGTATCGGCAACGAAGTAACGGGAGCTACCCCCGAAATCCAACACAACCTGGTCAGCCTATTTCACCAACTGGACCCTGACCGCCCTGTCACTCAAGGAGGAACTGATCCTACTAGAGGTATGAAGACCGATTATCAAAAAAAATTCAACTATCTAGACATTATCGGCTTCAATGGAAATGGAGAAGAAATAGGAGAACTAGAACACTTCCACAAAAACTACCCAACACTTTGTGCCATTGCTACAGAGGTACCGCACACTTATCAAACCCGTGGCGTATACCGAAGCCAGACACAATGGAGAAGACGGGATTTCCCCGCTCCTTGGGAAAAAGGAAACATAAACTGGGAACAATTTAAACATCGGGTCTTTCCTATACCTGACCTGACGGAAAAAGAATGCTTCCCCGAAGAATCCGATTATCCCTATTATCAATCGTCCTACGACAATGCTTCTGTACGTATCAGCGCCCGTAAATCATGGCAACGCACCTGTTCTTTCCCTTGGTTAATGGGAGAATTCCGATGGGGCAGTTTTGACTATTTAGGTGAAGCCGAATGGCCTCAACGATGTGGCAATTTCGGTATTATCGACATAGCTGCCATTCCGAAAGACGCCTATTTCCTCTACCAAAGTTTATGGACCGACAAACCAATGGTACACCTTCTTCCGCATTGGACGCATCCGGGAAAAGAAGGAAAAACAATTCCCGTAGTCATTTATACCAACTGTGATGCAGTAGAGTTATTTATAAATAATGTATCTTTGGGCAGTAAACCTTATACAGGGGAGCAACTGATATGGTTAGTTCCTTATTCGCCCGGAAAAATAGAAGCCCGAGGCATAAAAAAAGGAAAAATCGTGGCAACAGACTGTTATCAAAGTGCAGAAGCACCTCATTCTGTCGCCCTTGCCAGTAACAAGTATTCTGTAAAAGCCGGTTCGGATGAAGTCATACGCATAGAGATCGACATAACAGATAAAAACGGAATTCCTTGTCCTTATGCCTCCAATGAACTCAGTTTCCACGTAAGTGGACCACTCCGGCTATTAGGGGTAGACAACGGAAACCCTACAGATATGTTTCCATACCAACAGCCCCACTGCCGTTGCTTTCGGGGAAAATGTGTAGTATTATTACAATCTGACGAAGAAAAAGGAAAAGGAACCCTGACTGTACAAGGAACAAAATTAGTAGAAAAAAAATTAATCATCGAAGTGATATGAAAAAAATTCTTTTATTACTCTGTTTATGCTTATTCATAGAAGAGGTTGCTTCTCGAGAATTAGACAAGACATTCCAGTTGCTTCCACAACCACAATCCATAGAACTGACTTCTGGAAAAGGAATCAATTATTGGGAGTTATCCTATATTCTGTCATCAGACACAACTTCCATCCCCATATTGGGAGATATGCTCAACAAACTTCCCCGTTGCCCACGAAAAGGGAAACCCATCCGGCTCCAACTCACCAGCCAGCATGTTCCTGCTTCTCCGGAAGGATACATGATGGAAATTAATGAAAAAGGAGTCTGTATATCAGCCAGAACCATGACAGGTATCTTCTACGGTTGCCAAACTTTAGAACAATTAATGGAAGACAGCCGGGATTTCAACATACTTATTCCAGCCATGCTAATCATCGATTATCCGGCCATTTCCTATCGGGCCGTGCACTTTGATGTAAAACATCATTTAGACCGCATGGAGTATTATTATCAGGAAATAGACAAACTGGCCCGATACAAAATAAACGCAGTTATTTGGGAGCTGGAAGATAAACTGCGTTATACCCGACGCCCCGAAATAGGTGCCCCCAATGCCATCAGCAAGCAGGAAATGCAAGCCTTATGCCGCTATGCCAAAGAACGGAATATTGAAATAACCCCCTTGGTCCAAGGTTTGGGACATGCCGGTTTTATTTTAAAACATCATTGGGAACTACGTGAAAACCCCGACAGCGACTGGGAGTTTTGCCCATCTGACCCTCGTACCTATGATTTGCAATTCGACCTTTACCGGGATGCTATCGAAGCCATGCCTTACAGCAAATACTTACATATAGGAGGAGATGAAATTACCGCCATAGGCATAGACCAACGCTGTAAAGCCACCGGAAAAACTCCATTTGAACTACAAATGATCTGGTTGAAAAAAGTATGCGATTTCGCAACAGCTCACAACCGCATTCCTATTTTCTGGGATGATATGCCATTAAAATACGGCGGTGTATGGGATTTGGTCAACAGTAATGAAACCCAGGATGAAATAGCAGCAAAATGGAACGATAAAAAATTGAATGAAAGCATCAAATTATTCCCCAAAGAATGTGTGTATATGCGATGGAACTACAAAGATGCCACCCAACCGGGGCATCAACGCATTTTACAATGGTATCATGACAAAGGACTGAAAGTAATGGGAGCTACCGCTGCTTCGTGTGGCAGTTCTCCATTTATACCGCGTGAAAATTCACTGGCCGGCTATATCAAAGGATTCAGCAAATTAGTTGCTCAAAATCAACTGGAAGGAATTTTGGCCACAGCATGGGATGATGGTTCCCCACACTCTGAAACGGTGTGGCGTGGATACATCGCACAGGGAGAATATGGCTGGAACCCAACAGCACGGACAGTCGAAGCCTTCAAAGCCGCACATGCCCAACGAGAATTTGGCTTTCATCCAAATGACAACCATATGGCTTTTCTGGATGAACTGGAACAAGAAGCATTTTTCTTTGATGATGCCCTGGTCAATTCGGGAAGGCGCAATCCGGCATGGGGAACTACTGATTTTACTTTAATCAGCCTACCGGATCCAGACGCACCGGGAGCATGGAGCCGTACCTACCAACAAAAAATAGCCCAAGCAAAGGTGGAACAAAAACGATATGAAAAAATATGCCAAGGCATAAAAGAGGCTAAACAACATGCTTTACGCAACCGCTATACATTAGAGGTATACGAACAGACAAATCACTTGTTCAACTTCCCTGTCCGTCTGATTCTAGCCTTGCACAACTATGATATCACTATACATGAACAAGACAAACAGACAGCATTGCAACAAATAAATGAAGTGTGCAATGACTTTCAGACCATGAGAAAACAATTGGAAGAGACCTATTCACAGACCCGTTTTATGGAACAACCTGACGGTTACATTGCTGACCAAAACCACCACAACCATCTTGCCGCCAAAACCAACAACAGCGACTGGTGGTATTATTATGAAATTCCAATGATAAGGAAGACAAGAACATGGATGAACTCTCAGACCGCCCGACAGAAAAACATTCCATAAGAAACAACGAATGAAACTTTAATATAAAAAATAATATGAACCTTATAATACAACACTACTTTATGAAACAACATTTTTTATCTTATCTCATCGCCCTGCTGCTATTTCCTCTCTATGAGATGCAAGCAGCCTACCAGCCTGAGTTTTCTACTGCCGGTTTCTATGAACTGGCAAACTCCGGACGTGAAGTATATTCCATGAATCCGGCATGGCGATTCCACAAAGGAACCGCTACAGGTGCGGAAACCACCGACTTTAATGACCAGGACTGGAAAGTGGTTTCCCTGCCCGACGGAATTGAATATGTACCGACTGAGGCCAGTGGATGTATCAACTATCAAGGTGAGGTATGGTACCGCAAACATTTCACTCCGGCAAATGAATTGAAAGGCAAAAAACTTTTCCTGCATTTCGAAGCTATCATGGGAAAAAGCAAAGTTTTTGTAAACGGCAATTTATTGACCGAACACTTTGGCGGATACCTGCCTGTAGTCATTGATGTCACCGATGCACTGAATTGGGGGACAGACAATGTGATAGCTGTATGGGCAGACAACAGCAATGACCCCAGTTATCCTCCCGGCAAAGCACAGGATGTACTGGATTATACTTATTTTGGCGGCATCTATCGTGACTGCTGGCTCATAGCCCATCGTCCGGTTTTCATCACCGATCCCAATTTCGAAAACGAAATGGCAGGCGGCGGGCTTTTCGTGGCATACGACAAAGTTTCCGACACTTCCGCAGAAATAATCCTGAAAGCCCATATACGTAATGACAGTAAAAAGAACTTCAAAGGAGTAGTAGAATATGAACTTCAGCAACCCGACGGCACACAAGCCGCATTTCTGAACGATGTCATTCAAGTACGTCCGGGCAAGGCAGTCACTTCAAAAGATAAAATAACGTTGAAGTCTCCTCTGCTTTGGAGCCCTGAAACGCCTACGTTATATAACCTGATTGTCCGTATCCGCGACAATGAAGGAAATGTAGTGGACGGCTACCGCCGCCGTATCGGTATCCGCAGCGTAGAATTCAAAGGCAAGGACGGATTCTGGCTGAACGGCAAACCTTATCCAAGCCCGCTGATTGGCGCCAACCGCCATCAGGATTTTGCCGTAGTAGGCAATGCCGTTGCCAACAGCATTCATTGGCGCGACGCTAAAAAGCTACGCGACACAGGTATGAAAGTTATCCGGAATGCTCACTGCCCTCAAGACCCCGCCTTTATGGATGCATGTGACGAACTGGGGCTGTTCGTCATTGTAAACACACCGGGATGGCAATTCTGGAATGACGCTCCTGAATTTGCACAACGGGTTTATAGCGATATCCGCAACCTGGTACGGCGTGACCGCAATCACCCTTGTGTATGGTTATGGGAACCTATCCTGAATGAAACCTGGTATCCGGCAGACTTCGCCAAAAATACCCTCGATATTGTCAATCAAGAATACCCTTATCCGTATTGCTATTCCGGTTGCGACAGCGAAGCACGGGGACATGAGGTATATCCGGTACTCTTCACTCATCCGGCCAATGCAGACAAGGACTGGGCCATCAAAAGCCTCGACCCTAAAATAACCTATTTCACCCGCGAGTGGGGAGATAATGTAGACGACTGGAACTCGCACAACTCCCCCAGCCGTGTGGCACGCAACTGGGGGGAACAGGCTATGCTCATCCAGGCACAGCATTATGCCGCCCCCCGTTATCCTTTCACCTGTTACGATGTACTCTGCCGTACTCCGCGCCAACACGTCGGCGGCTGTTTGTGGCACTCGTTCGACCACCAGCGCGGCTATCATCCCGATCCCTTCTATGGTGGTGTGATGGACGTATTCCGTCAACCCAAATATGCTTATTATATGTTCAAAGCCCAGCGCTCGCCCGAAAAGCAAGACCGTCTTTTCGAAACAGGACCGATGGTGTACATCGCCCATGAAATGACTCCCTTCTCACCCAAAGACGTTACTGTGTACTCCAATTGTGACGAGGTGCGGCTTACTTATAATAAAGGTGGCAAGACATGGACTTACACCAAGCCGGCAACAAAAGAAGGAATGCCCTCACCCGTTATTACATTCAAAGATATATACGACTTCATGATAGACAAAAACATGTCTATGAGAAAGAAGAAACAGGACGAGGTGTTCCTACTGGCCGAAGGCATCATAGATGGAAAAGTAGTTGCCACGCACGAAGTACGACCGGCCCGGCGTCCCGAGAAAGTGCTACTTTGGGTTGACAATGAAAACACCGACTTAAAAGCTGATGGCTCCGACTTTGTAACCGTAGTAGCCGCCATAGCCGATAAAAACGGGAACATCAAACGTCTGAACAACTATTATGTGAAATTCCATGTAGAAGGCGAAGGACGTATTTTGGGCGGAGCGAATATACTGGCCAATCCGGCTCCGGTAAAATGGGGAACAGCCCCCGTGCTGATACAATCCACCTTGAAGCCGGGTAAAATCAAAATCACTGCCAGCGTATTGTTCGAAGGCTCGCAAATGCCTGCCAGCGCAGTGTTGGAATTAGAAAGCAAGCCGGCGGCTCATCCTCTCATCTACACCGAAAGTGAAGCTGCGCTGATTTCCATGAACAGCGACTCACCTTTCGGGCAATCAGCCGCCAAATCGGCTTCCGAACTGGAACAGGAACGTTTGCTGAAAGAACGGAATGCACAAAAGCTGAAAGAAGTGGAAAAACAGCAAGCTGATTTCGGTGAAAAGAAGTAAACCTTTCCATCCGGTGTGGGGAAGAGGCAGAAAGAGAAAAGCAATTCAAAGCCTCTTCTACTCCATCCCCACAAGGGATGGAACAAAATGAAAAAACTAAAATACAAATCACCCATGACATATAAGTTAACCGTTACAACCTTGGCACTAACTGCCATAACCTCCACTGTAGCAGCTACTCACACCAAACCAGACACGGAACATCCCCATATCGTATTGATTTTATGCGATGATATGGGATTCTCTGATTTATCCTGCTACGGAGGAGAAATACATACCCCTAATATAGATTATCTGGCCGAACAAGGCATACGTTTCAGCCAATTTAAAAACACAGGACGAAGCTGCCCCAGTCGTGCCGCCTTACTCACCGGACATTATCAGCACGAAGCGGGAATGGGATGGATGACCGCGGTAGACGAACATCGTCCGGGGTATCGGGGACAGCTTTCGGATCACCTGCCCACCCTTGCCGAAGTACTGCGCGATCAAGGCTATGCCACTTACATGAGTGGCAAATGGCATGTTACCTTAGATGCGGCCTTTGAAACCCCCAATGGAAGTTATCCAGTTCAACGGGGATTCGACAAATACTACGGCTGCCTGCATGGAGGGGGAAGCTATTACAAACCAGATCCCGTTTATCATAATCTGCAACGGATTACCGAGTTTCCGGATGATTATTACTATACCACCGCTATCACAGACTCTGCCGTTAGTTTTATCAAACAACATCCCACGCAGACTCCCATGTTCATGTACATAGCACATTACGCACCTCACTTGCCCCTACAAGCCCCCCAAGACAAGATAGATGCTTGCCGTGAGCGCTATAAAGCCGGCTACGATGTTCTACGCCAACAACGTTTCGAACGTCAAAAAGCCTTAGGGCTGATAACGCCGGAAATGGTTCTTCCAGTCTTCCAAAAAGAATTTCCGGACGGTAAACGACCCGCCTGGACCGAATTTACTCCACAGCAGCAAGAAAAATGGATAACCGATATGGCTACCTATGCCGCCATGATCGAAATCATGGACAGCGGCATAGGAAAGGTAATACAGACCTTAAAAGACAAAGGAATGTATGAACATACCCTGTTTCTGTTTATGAGCGACAACGGCTCTACCAGTGAAGGGGGATTCATCAAACAGCTGATGGCTGATTTAAGCAATACCCCCTATCGCAGTTACAAACAATGGGTATTCCAAGGAGGAACCAGTTCCCCTCTCATCCTTACAGACGGAAGAAGCAAAAGCCAGACAGAAAAAGGCAGTATCTGTCGGGAACCCAGTCATATCATTGATATTTTTCCCACCTGCCTGGATATTGCTTCCGCACATTACCCCGACACGTTTCACAATCAAAAAGTGAAATTGGCCGGAACCAGTCTCCTACCGGCTATACGAAAACAGAAAATACAGCCGCGCGATCTTTTCTTTGAACATCAGACCTCATGCGCCATCCTGTCTGACGGTTGGAAACTAGTACGTGCCAACGGCAGACAGCCTTGGGAATTGATTCACCTCACCACCGATCCTTTTGAGACACAAGATCTTTCCGAACAATTTCCTTTAAAAGCAAAAGAATTAGAAAACAAATGGACACGATGGGCAGAGCAACAACACGTTTATCCTTTTGAATACCGTCCATGGACAGAACGAATCAATTATTACCAGTCACTATATCCCGATCAAAAAGGCAAAGAAAACTAAAAAGTTTCCATAAAAATCCCTGTTTAAATTTTCATTCATACAATTCCCTTCATTCAAAACAACAAAAAACTATGATTTTCAATGAGAATTTAAACAGGGAGACAATGCCCCCCCCCTGCCATCTCCTCAAATTTCCCCTTATTCCCCTAATTTATCGAAAAAAAATCAGCTTTCGCCGAATAGATTAGAAAAATCGGCCGAGAACATTTACCTTTGCTGTCTAAAATTAAATAATAAATACCATTCAAGTTTTAATCATAAAACAGCAAAACGAAAACGATGATGAAAAAGACAACAACTATTCTCTGTTTGGGCATCGCTCTATGCATGTTGGGGTGTAGCGATGACGACGATCAAGTTACGACAACCTCCACCGTTCCTTTTTCTCTCACAGCATCTCTGTCTCCCCGTTCTTCAGATGCAGAGGATACAGGCATCCTGCAAGGCAACTGGGACGCCAACAGCCAACTGGCCGTAATAAAAGTAAGCATTCGGCCTCGTGCGTGTTTCTCTCCAAGTTATAATAAAGTCAAAAG
>CAPAOL010000015.1 GCA_948579315.1 uncultured Phocaeicola sp. | reverse complement strand
GATCTGAAGTTCTTCATGTTCAGACTGGCTAGGCTATACGCTTAAAAGAAAGCTTACCAACCCGGAAAATCCGCTGACCCCATTTTCCTTATATTACTCTCAGAAACAAGATTTCCACTCAAATGTTTTGGAACTATCTTACTATTATTTACATTTGTTGGGAAACAATTACTGATATGAAAACGCACATTATAGCACTTCTTCTACTTATAGGAGGAGTATTGAACTTATTTGGAGAAAACTTACATAACTTTTTCAACCGATATAATTTCAGCTTCATTACAGAAGATACTGGGTTACCCCATAATTTCATCAATGATATTTACAAAGACACTCAAGGATATATTTGGGTAGCTACTAATAATGGAATAGGACGGTATAATGGCTATCAATTCATTCATTATAATTCCCAATCCCACTCCATTCGCTTGAAAAACGACTACGTGCATAAAGTCTGTGAGGATAAGTTTCAACGACTCTGGATAGGGTCGGAAGAAGGAATAGACCTCATTGACTTGAAACATTATACACAGATAGACACGGACAAAGAACTGCCTGCCGAATTGAAATCTCTAGCAAGTAACTACATTGCATCCATCTATCGGGACAAGCAGGACAATCTGTGGATATCGACAGACAAGAATCTATGGTATCTGGAACTAGGCGTAGACGGGCAAATAAAAGATTACTATAAACTGAAAAAAGATACAGAATCCCCCATCCACGCTGTTATTGACCTGCAAGAATACATCTGTGCAGGCATAGATAATCATGTATGCCGTATTGAAAAAGGAAGCAACCACTTACTGAAAACCACCATGGTATCGGAGCTGCTGAAACCCTTTTCAGAAGACTGGAGAATTCTCTGCATGGAAACTGACGGGGAATTGTTATGGATAGGAACCAATCGCGGACTCTTCAAGTATAACCATACCCGGCAGAGTTTGAACCGGTACCGTTACTCCAATCATCGCCCCGGAATGCTAAGTCAAGCCTATATAACCGGAGTTAAACTGACTAGCAAAGGAGATGTCATCGTTTCTACTCTGAACGGACTCAATGTATACAATCGGGATATCGATACTTTTACTTATATCCGCCAAAACAATGAAATGCCTGACAAGTCGTTGAACTGTAATTTCATCAACTGCCTGCTGACCGACAATGAGAATATCTGGGTAGGGACCGAGATAGGAGGAATCAATTTATTGACTCCCAATTGTCTGCAAACGTATGTGTGGCAATATAACTATCTTCGAGAAACCTCTCTTTCCCCCAATCCGGTCAATGCCATCAGCGAAGACAAAGACGGAAATCTATGGGTAGGAACAGTAGAGGGAGGACTCAACAAAAAGAGCAAAGGCAGCGATGAGTTCATTCATTATACTTTTGACCAGAACAATCCCACTTCCATCAGTAACAACTCTATCCGTGGCATTCTCATTGATTCCGAAAATCATTTATGGGCATATACTTGGGGAGTCGGAATCAATGAACTAAATCTGAACATCCCCCATAACCAAACTTTCCAACGCCATATCCGGGAAGACTCCATAGGACTGGAAGGAGATTTCCTGAGCAGCGCCTGTGAAGACACCATGAACAATGGTTTATGGTTTGGTACTACCAGAGGGCTTCATTTCTACCATAAAAAGACCAAGCGTTTCACCCGGATCTTGTTTGACCGTTCCGACAATGAATTCGATGCGGTAGGGTCCATCATTATCGACCGCAAGAAACGCCTTTGGATGGGAACATCTGAAGGAGTTTTCATTATGGATTTACACTCGTTCTCCATTTCCTCCACACAATTCAGCTATACCTATTTAAAACATAAACTGACGGAACCCACTTCATTGCAATTAGAAAAAATAAACTGTATCATAGAAGATCATAATGGTACCATCTGGCTGGGGGCAAATGGGAACGGACTATATCAACTAGCGGAAGAAAACGGAACACAGTTCACATTTCATAACTACACCCGCAAGGACGGGTTACCCAATAATACCATTATAGGTATTGTGGAAGATAAAACGGGACATCTGTGGATGTCCACCAACCACGGCATCGCCCAACTGGATACACAAACCATGACTTTCACCAATTATACAAAAGAAGACGGACTGCCCAATAATCAGTTTTATTGGAACGCATCTTATTATTCTCCCCAAAATAACCTGTTATATTTCGGTACTATAAACGGATTAGTCGCTTTCACCCCCGATATAGCCAAGACCAAAAAACAGGATGCCAAAGTCAAACTGACCTCAATCAGTGTCGCCGGTACCATGGTCTATCCTCCAGCAGACGGAAAAACTCCCTGCGCGGTAACAAATTTACATACCATCCGTCTGCACGAAAAAGATCATGGTTTTTCCATCGAGTTTTCCACCTTAAACTATGGAAACTGTAACCGAGTGAAATATGCCTACCGCTTGAAAAATTATGAGAATGAATGGACAGAAACCCTTCCTGGCGAACATACTGCTAGATACAATTTCATTCCCTCCGGAAAATATGTGTTCCAAGTCCGTGCCACAGACGAGAAAGGACATTGGTCCGATAAAATAACGGAAGTCAAAGTAACCATCACTCCTTATTTCTATAAATCCTGGTGGTTCTATTTATTGCTTGCCATTCTGATCACCGTAGGCAGCTATTATTTTTATCAATGGAAAATAAGTCTGTACCGTCAACAGAAAAAACAACTGGAAAAAGAAGTAGCCCAACGCACCCATGAGCTAGAGTTACAAAATAAACAACTAGAAATAATGGCACGACACGTCGAGGAGGTAACGGAAGAAAAAATTGCTTTCTTCACCAATATCACTCATGAATTCCGGACACCAGTCACTTTAATCAACGGTCCCATCCAACGCGCCCTTGACAAAAGCCATGAGCCGGAAGTAAAGAAACAGCTACAAATAGCTGAACGGAATTCCAATTATCTGCTATCACTAGTCAATGAATTAATGGACTTCAGAAAGTTAGATGCAGACAAAGTTGTATTAAATAAGACAAACGAAAACTTTATCCGCCTTATACAAAATATATTAATGCCTTTCGAAGTATTTGCCCATGAACGGAACATAAACATCATCACCTACTTCCGGCTCTGTACCCCGTTTTGGATATTTGATGTTGAATATATGCGCAAAGCCATTATTAATCTGATATCCAATGCTGTTAAATTCACTCCCGATTATGGAAAAATAAGTTTGTATGTGGCTTCCCTTACCGACAAAGACAACCATACCTGGCTGTTCATAGATATAAAAGATACAGGTAATGGTATCGTACCCGAAGATATAGAACGTATTTTCGAACGCTTCTACCAATCCAAAAAGAGCATCAAATATCCCGTTTATGGACAAAGCAGCACAGGAATCGGACTATTCTTATGTAAGAAAATCATTTCTCTGCACGGAGGCAACATCTATGCAGGAAACAATCCCAAGCAAGGAGCTTTCTTCAGAATACTATTACCTTTGGAAAAAGGTATCCCCCAAGCCAAATCAGAAAAAGAAAAATATGAGCAGAATGAACATCCACTTTCCATTCCTGCCAATGGAAACGAGAAAAAGGAAACCATCCTCATTGTTGAAGATAATGCAGATATGCGTACTTATATTTGTTCCATTCTCAAAAACAATTATCAATTAAAAGAAGCACAGAACGGTGCAGAAGCTCTTTACTTGATTCAAAGAGAAACGATTGATTTGATTGTCAGCGACCTGATGATGCCCGTCATGGACGGGAATGAATTATCCCGCCGGGTAAAAGCTAATCTGGCTACTTCCCACATCCCCTTTCTCATGCTCACTGCCCTCCGGTCTGAAGCCCAAGAAAGAATCAGCTATGAAATAGGAGTAGATGAATATCTGTGCAAACCATTTGATGAGGTTATTCTAAGATTACGTATCCGAAATATACTTGCCTTACGCCAGAAATACAAATCCATGTTCTCCACTAGTATGAATTGTGAAACATTGAATATAAACGCTAGTTCCAAAGACAACACATTTATGACATCGGCAATCAATTTAATGAAAGAACATTATGCCGACTCGGATTATAACTTAGAGCGCTTTATCCGCGATATGGGATACAGCAAAACCTTAGTCAATCAGAAATTACAATCTTTGACAGGGCAATCCATTGGTCAATTCATGAGAAACTACCGATTAAATGTGGCAAAAGACACTTTAACCAAAGTAGAATGTGACATTTCTGTTGCAGAAATCGCATATGCCGTAGGTTTTAACGACCCTAAATATTTCACAAAATGCTTCAAAGAACTGTTTGGAGTACTTCCAAGCGAATATTTTGGAAAAAAATAGTTCACTTTACTATTTTACTCCATTTGTGCACCATATTCTCCTATAAAAAGCTTTGTTTCCCTTACATTTGTAAAAAACAAAAATGCAAATGTATATGAAAAACACATTCTTATTATTGAGCTGGCTGATATTACTCTCCTCCGGTATACTGGCAAACCCCATCAAGGGAATGCTGGAAAGGATAGACAAGGGAGCATCGGACAAGTTCGTAGTCGAACTACACAAAAGCCCAAATGACTTTTTCGAGTTGGACCAAAAAGGCGACAAGGTAGTGATACGAGGCAATACCTATATTAATATAGCAACCGGAATCAACTGGTACTTAAAGTATCATGCCGGAATCCACCTGTCATGGAACGGTATGCATGCCTCACTACCCAATGTTCTTCCTCCCGTCTTCCGTAAAGAACGCCACGAAACAAATCTGGCCCTGCGTTACGATTTCAATTACTGCACCTACTCCTACTCCATGGCATTTTGGGATTGGAAACGTTGGGAAGAGGAACTGGATTGGATGGCACTGCATGGCATCAACCTGCCACTTGCTGCCGTAGGACATGAATGTGTGTGGCGTAACCTATTACTCCGCTTAGGATTTTCCAAACAGCAAATCAATGATTTTATTGCCGGACCAGCATTCCTTGCCTGGTGGGAAATGAACAATTTGGAAGGCTGGGGAGGCCCTAACCCCGATAGTTGGTATAAACAGCAAGAAGACTTGCAGAAAAAAATATTGAAACGAATGAAAGAATGGGGAATGCACCCCGTACTGCCCGGTTACTCGGGTATGATCCCCTCCAAACTGGATTTGGGAAAACGTATTGATGGTGGAAAAGAAGAGAAAACATTAAGCAACACTTCCTCGGAATCCGCCCAAAGCACTCTCAACAAATGGAACGGATTTGACCGGCCGGGAATCTTACTGCCCGACGATCCCAAGTTTACCCAGATTGCCAGCCTTTTTTACGAAGAAACCGAAAAGCTGTATGGAACAAGTGACTACTACTCCATCGATCCTTTTCATGAAGCCAAAAGCTTGCCTGCCGGACTAGACTTCGGCAAAGCCGGCAGGGCTATTATGGACGCAATGAAGAAGGCTAATCCAAAAGCTGTGTGGGTGGTGCAGGGATGGACAGAAAATCCACGCCCGGAAATGATGAAAGCGCTGAATCCCGGCGATCTGCTCATCCTTGATTTATTTAGCGAATGTCGTCCCATGTGGGGCATTCCCTCTATATGGAAACGAGACAAAGGATACGAAGAACACAACTGGTTGTTCTGCCTGTTGGAAAATTTCGGTGGGAACGTGGGTTTGCATGGAAGGATGGACCAACTTCTTCATAATTTTTACCTGACCAAAGACAACCCACTGGCCGCTCAGCTAAAAGGCATCGGTCTGACAATGGAAGGCATTGAAAATAATCCCATTATGTTCGAACTGATGTGCGAACTACCTTGGCGTGCAGAAAAGTTTACCAAAGAAGAATGGATAAAACAATACATCCGCGCACGCTATGGCACAGACGATGAATCTATCTGGCAAGCTTGGCAAATCTTGGCAAACGGCATCTACAACTGTCCGGCAGGCAACAACCAACAAGGTCCTCACGAAAGTATCTTTTGCGGGCGCCCATCACTGAATAATTTCCAAGCATCCAGCTGGAGCAAAATGTGCAACTATTACGACCCCACTACCACAGCAGAAGCCGCACGACTGATGGTGAGCGTGGCACACAAATATCGCGGTAACAACAACTTTGAATATGATCTAGTTGATATCACCCGACAAGCCATTGCCGACCGTGCCCGAATAGTGTACAATTACGCTGTTGCCGACTTTAAAAGCTTCGATAAAAAAAGTTATGCCACACATACCCGACAGTTCTTGGAACTACTGATAATGCAAGACAAACTGTTGGGCACACGCAAAGAATTCAAAGTAGGGAACTGGATTCAACAAGCGCGCAATCTAGGAAGTACATCTGAAGAGAAAGACCTCTACGAATGGAATGCCCGCGTACAAATCACCACATGGGGAAACCGTTACTGCGCCGACATCGGCAAGTTACGAGATTATGCCCATAAAGAATGGAACGGACTACTGCGCGACTTTTATTATAAACGTTGGGAAAAATACTGGCAAGTACTGCAAGACCAACTGGATGGCAAACTTCCTGTACTGCCAGTAGGTAATTCATCAACCCCCACTGCCGATAATCCAGCCATGACCATAGATTGGTATGCCCTGGAAGAACCATGGACACTGGCAAAGAACACCTATGCGGCATCTGCCGAAGGTGATTGTATAGAAGTAGCGAAAGAGGCTATAACATTGATAAACAATTGATAGTAAGATGAAAAAGAAAGAACTCGATACAGAAACCGCACAGCAGGCACTGCCCATTAAAAAGAGGCTTTTGTCACTCGATGCACTCAGGGGCATCACTGTAGCAGGAATGATTCTGGTTAACAATGCAGGAGGCAAAGTGTCGTATGCACCTTTACAACATTCTGCATGGAACGGACTGACACCTTGTGACTTGGTTTTTCCTTTCTTTCTGTTCATCATGGGTATTTCAACATATATTTCATTGAACAAATTCAATTTCAACGTTTCCCTACAAGTGGTAACCAAAATATTGAAACGCACATTTCTTATTCTATGCATCGGATGGGCAATCGGTTGGTTTGACCATGTATGTGAAGGTGACTTCCTGCCTTTTGTCCATCTGCGCATCCCCGGGGTACTACAACGCATTGCTTTATGTTACTGTGTTATTTCTTTTACAGCCCTATTTATGAATCATAAGTTCATCCCCACATTAACCTTTATCTTACTGGTAAGCTACACTGTCATATTATGCATGGGGAACGGTTATACCTGCGATGAAAGCAATATTTTATCCATCATTGACAGGCAACTTTTCGGCGAAGCACATCTCTATCAGAAGAGCCCGATTGATCCGGAAGGATTTGTAAGCACTCTCTCTGCTATCGCCCACACTTGTATCGGTTTTTCATGTGGAAAATGGATAATACAAAGCCATCAGACAGAAAACAAAGTGCTCCGTTTGTTCTTGACCGGATTCATTCTGATGAGTATCGGCTATTTGTTGGCAGATGCGCTGCCTTTAAATAAAAGAATATGGTCTCCTACTTTTGTTCTGGTGACCTGCGGAGCGGCTTCCATGTCACTTGCCACATTAATGTATTATATAGACATAAGGAATAAACAAAAATGGTGCCGCTTCTTCATCATCTTCGGCGTCAACCCCCTATTCCTCTATGTACTGAGCGAAGTACTTGCCATTATGATGGGAAGTACCAGATGGAAGGCGGCAGCCTATGCAGCCATTCATTCAGGAATAACCGACGCCTACCTTGCCTCAGCTGTCTACGCCCTCGTTTTCACTCTGTTTTTGGGGTGTATCGGTTATCCGCTATATCTTAAGAAAATATACATCAAACTGTAACAACCAATTCATAATATATAGAGAACTATGCAGTATTAAACAAGAACATATTAATCAAAACCAAAATTAAATTCTATGCTAAACGTACAATCTCTAACCCAAAGGACATTTGCACAGATAGTAGTCTTTGCATTACTCCTATTAAACAGTACACTGGCATTTGCTCAAAATCAAGTTAACGGTATTGTCACAGACAAGACCGGAGAACCCCTTATCGGAGTGAATGTAGTCGAAAAAGGTACTACCAACGGTGTTATCACTGACTTTAACGGACAGTTTACACTGAATGTAGCACAAGGAAAGACACTCGTATTCTCTTACGTGGGTTACACTACCCAGGAAATTACAGTAAAAGGATCTTCTTTGAAGATTATTATGGAAGAAGATTCTAAAACATTAGATGAAGTTGTGGTAGTAGGTTATGGCAGTATGAGTCGTAAGGATGTAACCAGCTCCATTACCACTGTGAAAGCAGACAAACTGAATGTAGGAGTTTATTCTGACCCTGGACAGTTGTTGCAAGGTAAAGTCCCTGGTTTGACGGTAGTACAAAGCAGCGACCCGACTTCTGGTACAGCTTCTATCTCTTTACGTGGGGCTTCTTCTCTGCGTACCGGTGCGGCAATGGAACCTTATTATGTTATTGACGGTATTCCCGGTATGTCATTAAGTCTGATTGCTCCCGAAGATATTGAAAGCATTGACGTACTTCGTGACGCTTCTGCAACGGCTATTTATGGCTCCAAGGCTGCTAACGGTGTAATCTTGATTACCACCAAAAAAGGTAGTAAAAGTGAGCACACTTCTGTAAACTACAGCGCATATCTTGCATTTGACAACATTGCCAAGCGTTTAGATATGATGACTGCCGACGAACTCCGCACCTATGCCAAGGAAAATAACATCACTCTTCCGAATGACAAAGGAGCAAACACCAATTGGAACGATGAAGTACTGCGCACAGCAATCAGTCATAACCACAACGTTTCTATCAATGGCGGTTCAGAAAAGACTCAATACAGTGCCAGCATGAGTTATCAAAACAAACAAGGTATCGTACGTGGTACAGATTTCGAGCGTTTCGGCGGCCGCGCATTCTTGCAAACCAAAGCACTGAATGATCGGCTCACCTTAGCCTTTAACGTGAATGCCGCACAATCAAAAGGTACTACCGTTGATTCCGCCAAAGATGGCCAATCCGTATTCGATGCCATGAATTATTATTCTCCACTAGTTCCTGTCACCAATGCAGACGGTTCTTGGTATAGCGACAAAACTATCTCCCAAAACTTCAATCCTGTATCCATGATCAATGAAGATACTTTTGAAAATAACAAGAAACTCCTTCAAGGAACAGCCAAAGGTACTTTAGATATCACTAAGGACTTGAAATGGAACTTAAGTCTTTCCTATCAAGACGAACAATATATATGGAACGAATACCATACCAGCAAATCCCAATATAACACCCGAAATGGCGAAGCTAAACGTATTGCAACAGAAAACAAGAAAAAAATTCTTGAAACATACATAAACTATGATCATACATTCGCCAATATCCACAAACTGGGCCTGATGGCCGGTTATTCATGGGAACAGAATGATGACAATGACAGTTTCGGTCTGGATGTCTACGACTTTTACAATGATAACACCACCTTTTATAATCTGAACCTTGCCAATAAAATGGATTGGCAGAATGGCGGTATCACCAGCAATAATAACGGTCATTTGGAAACTTTACGTATGATCTCATTTTATGGACGTATCAACTACTCCTTCAACAGCAAATACCTGCTTCAAGCAACAATTCGCCGTGACGGCTCCTCTGCTTTTGGAAAGAACAACCGTTGGGGAACTTTTCCATCTGCATCGTTGGCATGGCGTATGAGCGAAGAAAAGTTCATCAAAGATTTAAATGTTTTCGATGACTTGAAGTTCCGTGTTGGTTATGGTGTTAGTGGTAACTCACTCGGATTCGGAGCTTATTCGGCTATCCAGACTTACAGTACTTCAGGTTGGTTCAACTATACAAACGCCAATGGCACACAGAATAGTTACCATACCCTGGCAGCCGCCTCAAATGCCAATCCAGACCTAAAATGGGAACGTACAGCCATGTTGAACATCGGGCTGGACTTCAGCTTCTTTGGAGGCAGATTAGGAGGAACCATCGAATACTATGACAAGCGTACCAGCGACCTGATATACACTTACGAGGTTTCCACAAACCGCTATCCTTTCGGAACCATGCCGGCCAATGTGGGAGATATCAGCAATAAAGGTATTGAATTTACCATTAATGCCACTCCTATACAAACAAAAAATTTCTCTTGGCAAACCAGTTTGAACTTATCTCATAATAAAAATAACGTAGAAAGTATATCCAACAGTGAATATTCCGTAGATTATATCCGTGCAGCCGATCCTGAAATCGCAGGTTATTCTTCAAATGCAGACGTACAGCGCATCATGGAAGGACATCCTATCGGCACCTTCTACACCTACGAATGGGCCGGCTACAATAACCAAGGAGTATCCATCTTTTATGTACACGATCCTGAAACGGGTGAGCGTACAGGCGAAACGACCACAGATCCTGAAACTGATAGAGACCGTACTATTACCGGCTGTGCACAACCTGATTTAAATTTAGGCTGGAGCAATAACTTCCAATACAAGAACTGGAATCTCGATTTATTCTTTACTGGTGTTCTTGGACAAGATATCTACAACGCCACTGCAGAACAATACTCTAATGTTTCTTTTGTGAAAGAAGGCCGCAATGTATTAAAAAGCGTAGCTACCGAACACCGTGCTACAGACACACAATCTCAAGCACCATCCAATCGCTGGATAGAGAACGGTAGTTATTTCCGTCTGTCCTCGGTTTCATTGGGATATACTTTCGGCAAAATTGGTAACTGGATAAACTCGCTCAAGCTATACGCTACTTGTAATAATGTATTCACCATTACCGGTTACTCCGGTCGTGATCCGGAAATCAACCTTGGAGGCTTGGAACCGGGTATGGACAGACGCACCAATTACTATCCGCGTACCCGTTCATTTATGATCGGTGTAAACATGAATTTCTAACCATATAATTGAAAACTGATATGAAAAATAGCATAAAATTAATAACCTGGCTAGTAGGTGGTCTGTTCACCTTCTCCTCCTGCACAGATCTAGATGTGGATCTTAAATCTACTTATACAGAATACCCGGATTCCGAAATTGCCAAAGAAGCGAAAATGGCAGGTTTGTATTATGGATTCGGCGGAGCATTAGGACGTCGTTATATGGAAGCTGCCCTGCTGTCCTCTGATGAATTCATGGCAGTGACATTTGGTGGTAACTGGTATGATGGCGGCAATTATATCCATTCCTCTCTTCATGCCAGCCTTCCAGGAGACGCACACGTGGACTGGGCCGGTGATATTCCGGCTGCAATCACAAAGTGCAATCAAGCAATTTTTGACCTGGGTGGAGAGGATGAAAACAATGCCGAACAAGAAGCCTTGATTGCTCCGGCACTTGCCATGCGTGCTTTCTATCATTTTATTTTTATGGATACATTCGGAGCAACTCCCAAATTAGACCATTTGATCGGCGATTCTGAAGCTATCGACCGTTCTCCCCGTTCCGAAATTACAAAATTTATCGAAAGCGACCTGCTTCGTGCTTTGGCTTCCGGCGGTTTAAAAGAAGATGTTGATGCTTCCACTTATGGCAAGCCAACCAAATGGATGGCTGAGGCTCTCCTTGCCAAACTCTATATAAACTGGGCTGTTTATACCTGTGATGATGTAGCTACTTATGATCCAAGCATGACTAATTCCAAATTGAATGATGTCATAAAATATTGCGATGATATCATCGCCTCTGGTCATTTCAACCTCAGTGATGGTTATCGCAAGAAATTCATGCCGGACAACGGCTATCAGATCAAAGATTTCATCTATGCAATGCCATACCAAAATAATGAAACATCAACCAGAGCCAATACTTACGCCCGTTTTCAATTCTGGCCTAAATTCAACAATGACGGCGCGGACGGCAAAGGACTGTTCGGTATAACACTATCCAAAAATGCTGGAGGCGTTTTCATCGTCACTCCTGAAGCAGCAGACCGTTTTTGCCTGGAAGGAGATGAACGCAATGACATCATCATGAAAGGTGCGATCAACTATTATGACATCAGCACACATACAATGGGAACAGAACCTTATATATACAACGGACAACAAGTTGTCCTCACCAAGAATATCACCATCTTGAATGACCAAATGGATCTTGGAAATGACTTGAACGCATGGTGCCAGGGATACCGATGCATCAAATGGGCTATTCAAGCAGACGATTATAACCTCTATAACCGGAATCAAAGCAATGATGTACCTATCTTCCGTTATGCAGATATTCTGCTGATGAAAGCAGAAGCTATTCTACGGGGAGCAACAGCTACGAACGGTGATACGCCACAATCCCTGTTCAACCAAATACGCAGCTACTGTAACGCTCCATTATTGGAGCATTCTCCTTCATTGGACGAGTTGCTTGAAGAGCGTGCACGTGAATTTTACGCAGAAACATGGCGTCGCAATGACCTAATCCGTTTTGGAAAGTTCGAAGACGACTGGGGATATAAAAATCAATATCATCCGGAAGCCAAGACCGAGAAATGGCGTAGAATCTTCCCTGTATCTGTCGGCTTGATGAATTCAAACACCAACTGGAAGCAAAATTACGGTTATTGGTAAATTAAATAAGTTTTTATAAGGGCTTGTTACGGCAAGCTCTTATAAAAACCTTTAAAGCAAAAAATAATTCATGAAACGTCATCAAATCTTATTACTTCATATCGCGACATCCATCTTGGTATTATTCCCATTTCCTATACATGCCCATAAAATGATGTACCAGGACTCTATCGAAATCGTAGTACACAGAGGAGCGAACCATATAGCGCCGGAAAACACCATTCCATCAGCTCTAGCTGCATTGAAACATGGAGCCGGCTGGATAGAAGTGGACGTGCGCAAAAGTAAAGACAATATACTTTATAATCTGCATGATGAAACTTTAGACCGTACTACCAACGGTAAAGGTCCCATTCAAGATATGCTATCCAAAGATATTGAAAAATTAGACGCCGGCAGTTGGTTCAGTTCTCGATTTACCGGCATTCACGTACCCCGTATAGCCGAAATGCTAGATACCCTACAAGGAAAGGCACACATTTTTTTTGATGTAAAACGAGGAACTCCGATAAAAGATTTGATTACATTAGTACGCCAAAAAGGATATGAAAATAAAAGTTTCTTCTGGTTTGCAGACTCAGAAATGCTGAAAGAATTTATCAAAATCGCTCCGGAAATGAAGATTAAAGTAAATGCCTCCAATATAGCGGCTTTGAAGAAATGGATGAAAATATGCACCCCGACCTATGTAGAAACAGATATCCTCAATATCACTCCTCAATTCAAAGAATTCTGCAAAAGCAATCATATCAAGATAATGGCTGCTATTCAGAATGCGAGTGAAAAAGAATATAAAAAAGCGATTGAAGTCCATCCCGATTTAGTCAATCTGGACCGGCCGGAACTCTTTATAAAAATACTCCATCAGGAGATAAAAAAATAACCCTTTTCCAAGAAGAGCTATGAAAAGTACCCTATCTTACCTGTTGATTATATGCAGCCTGTTTACTGCTTGTATCGGCCATCAGGAAGAATCCCTACTGTTCTACGTAGATACCCGTACGGGCACTGCACCAAGCGCAACCCACACCGCAGAACTTTTCGGCAAAAATACCGAAGAGTACGGGCAAACGCTGCCTGCTGTTCTAGAGCCCAACGGAATGAACTTTTGGACTCCCCAAACACAAGATACAGAAGCAAAATGTAAGGCTCCCTATTATTACAAAGATACGAAAATACAAGGTTTCCGCAATTCACATTGGATTGTCGGAGGTTGTACACAGGATTACGGTTCCATGACCTTGATGCCTGTATCGGGTACACTGAAATATCTTCCCCAAGACAGAGGAAGCCTGTTCTCTCACCAAGAAGAAACAGCAACGCCCGCCTATTACTCTGTCCTTCTCAAAGATTATTCCATCTTTGCAGAAATGACCGGACGTTCCCGTTCAGCCATTTTTCGATTCACTTATAACCAACCGGAAGATGCTTATCTCATAGTCAATCCTAACAGTGATGAAGGGAAAGGATATATTGAAATCGATACCATAAAAAAACAGATACGCGGATACAATCCCGTCCACCGCATCTATCAAGGCTGGGGAGAACCCGCCGGATACAACGGGTACTTTATCATTGAATATCAAAATGAAATAGAAGAATATGGTACATTCCGGCATGACAGTCTCTTCGCCGGACAACGACAGATAGCCGATGGAACAGGTATAGGTGCATATCTCCGGTTCAAAATGCACTCAGAAAGACCCATATTAATTAAAGCCGCTTCCTCTTTTACTGACATGGAAGGCGCTCAAAAGAATCTGGACACCGAGATACCTCATTGGGATTTTGACCGCACCCGACAGGAACTGAACTCCATCTGGGAACAAAGACTTTCACAAGTTACAGTACAGACAAACAACCGAAACGATAAAGAGAAATTTTACGGAGCACTCTACCGTGCCTCATTCCTGCCACGTACATTCAATGATGTAGACGGGCGCTATCCTTCTTTTTCCACAGGACACCCGTTCAGACAATCAGCCAACGGTAGAAATTACTATGAAGATTACAGTATGTGGGATACTTACCGTGCTCTCCATCCTTTAGTCAATATCCTAACCCCAAAGAAAGCCGGAGACATGATGCAATCATTGGTGGACAAATATGAACAAGGCGGCTGGCTGCCTATATTTCCTTGTTGGAACAGTTATACCGCAGCCATGATAGGCGATCATTGCATCTCCGCACTGGGAGATGCCTATATCAAAGGAATCCGTAATTTTGATATCAACAAAGCTTGCGAAGGAATGCTCCGGAACGCATTCAGGACTCCCGCCACCTATGAAGAATATAAAAACGGAATGGGACGGCGTGCTTTGAATTCTTATCTAAAATATGGATACATTCCTTTGGAAGACAGCGTACCGGAAGCCTTTCATACCTGCGAACAAGTGTCACGTACTTTAGAATATGCATACGATGATTTCGTATTGGCCCAAGTCCTGCAAAAGTTGGAAACATCAGATGATTACTTTCCTGATCCACAAAAAACAGGACTTTATGATACATTAATGATACGTGCACGATATTACCGTAACGTAATAAACCCTAGCACCGGATATGCCCAAGGCAGATACGCTGACGGAAGTTTCCTCACCGATGCCGGTAACGCCTTTTCTTTCACCCGCTTCATCACCGAAGGAGCTCCCTGCCATTATACTTGGTATGCCCCCCATGATATATACGGACTTATGGAATGTATGGGCGGAAAAGAAAAATACATTGCCAAACTGGATTCCATGTTCAGCGAACACCGCTACTGGCACGGCAACGAACCTTGTCATCAGATAGCCTACCTCTTCAACTATGCCGGACAACCTTGGAAAACCCAACGGGAGGTACGTCATATTATGGAAACAGAATATCTGAATGCTCCCGGTGGTCTGTCAGGTAATGATGATGCAGGACAGATGTCTGCCTGGTATGTATTTTCTGCTATGGGATTCTATCCGGTATGTCCCGGTACACCTTATTATATAATAGGAAGTCCTTCTTTTCCCCGGATGAGTATCCGCTTGGAAAACGGAAAGACATTCACCATATTAGCCCACAACGCCAACAAAAAAAATATATATATCCAGTCAGCAAAACTAAACGGAAAAGAATATGACAAGAATTACTTTACACACCAAGATATAGTACAGGGAGGAACATTAGAGTTCCAGATGGGCCCGAACCCTAATACAAGCTGGGGAGCATCCGCCCTCAGCCTGCCTCCCGACAACATGAAATAAGTACAAAAAATAAAAAACAATCCATATGAAGAAACAAACTATCATCAGCCTCTTATGCTGCCTCCTGTTGTTTGTGACAGGATGCAGTACTTCCCATCAAGGGAACACGTACGACATCATGACCTATGGAGCCAAAGGAGACGGACAAACAGATGATGCCGCCGCTATACAACGCGCCATCAATGCCTGTTCCGCTGCCGGTGGCGGAACCGTAATCATTCCTGCCGGACACACCTTTCTATGCGGTCCGCTATATTTGAAATCCTATGTGAACCTTCATCTGGAACCCAACTCCCGATTGCTGGCCAACCCCGATGAAAGCATCTATACAGAAAGCGCATTCCGCGAAAACCGTGGCGAAGGAATGATGTGGATCAGTGGAAAAGACTTAAAACAAATATCCATTACCGGTACAGGAGAAATAGACGGAAACGGAATCGCCTTCATGGGCAAAGAGCTGGATGATTCCTACGAGCTGAAGCCCGTCACTGATTTTGACCCACGCCCACATGTGCTTACCCTTATCAATGTGGAGAAAACCGTTATCCGTGACATCACGATCCGGAACAGCGCCTATTGGACAATACACCTGATAGGCTGTTACGATGCCTTGATTGACGGCATCTCTTTATTGAATAATCTAAAAATACGCAACGGCGACGGTATTGATGTGGATCACTCCAAAAAAGTACGTATAGCGAACTGCTTCATTGAATCGGGCGATGACTGCATTTGCCTGAAGAATCGTCGGGAATTTGAAGAATATGGCTCTTGCGAAGATATTGTAGTGACTAATTGTATCATGACTTCACGTTCATGCGCTATTAAGATAGGCTCGGAAAATATGGACAAGATTGATAATGTATTATTCAATAATTGCATTATCAAAAACAGCAACCGGGGCATCGGCATACAAAACCGGGATGAAGGTACTGTGAGCAATGTCATTTTCTCCAATATATTAGTAGACTGTATGTTCTATTCTGATGTATGGTGGGGTAAAGCGGAACCTATCTATGTCACCTCATACCCTCGTGCCGTAGGCAATCATAAAGATGCAGGCTGGCGTTTCCCCAAAGGTGCAACGAAAGGACACTCGGGAGAAGTCAGCAACATTTTCTTCAATCAGATTAAATGCACTAGTGAAAACGGCATTTTCGTAGGGGGAGACACTCCGGAGAAAGTGCATCATATCTATTTTGATGAAATAGATGTCAAGTTGTTAAAACGTACCGGTTATGAAGGCGGTGTGTATGACAAACGTCCTTGTAACGGAGATGGTTTTGTATATGACAAGACTTATGCTTTCTATCTGGACACCGCTTCGGATATCCGGATTACCGGCTGTAACATTTATTGGGCCTTCCCTCAATTGACACAAGCCGGAGGAGATATCAAAGAGAAGAATACAATACGTGTAAAAATAAACAAGAAATAATTATGACCCACATTCCATTCAAAGTTTCTTTGTTAAGACTGGTCTTCCTGCTGCTGCCCGTGACGGTCGCGGCACAGGAAGCCAGACTTTCTGATTACGTAGATCCCAGAATCGGTTCGGAAGGACTGGGACGGGTATTTATCGGTCCCTCCTGCCCTTATGGTATGGTGAAACCATCGCCCGATTGCACTGTCCATCCCAATAGTGGTTGGCTGCCTATGCCCGAACAAGTCAACGGTTTCTCCCAAGTACACGTCAGCGGGACAGGAGGAGGTCCTAAATATGGTAACATACTTGTCATGCCTTTTGGCAAAGGTATGGATCAACTCAATCATATAGACTATCGCAAAGATGAAACAATCCGCTTGGGCTATTATGCTACCGAATTCCAGAGAACAGGCATATATACTGAAATAACAACTGCTCCACGCGCCTCATTCTACCGATTCACCTATCCCGAAGATTCCTTAAAATCCCTGTTGGTTGACGCCGGCTTCTTCCTGGGTGAACAACCGACCCCCGATGCCCGCGAAGCACAACAATTTGTAGGTTCGGAAATTCAAATCATATCCGATCACGAAGTAATGGGATATACCCGTATTCGCGGAGGTTGGAATAACGGACGTGCCTACACCGTTTATTTTTATGCAGTAACCGACCATCCCTTTGTACAAACGGCCACATGGAAAGGAAGCCAAATCAGCAATGAACGATACCAGCCAGACTCCCAACAAAAAACCGGAGCTTTGTTGCGTTTCCCTTCTTCTGCAAATACCATTCAACTGAAAGTCGGAATTTCATTTATCAGTTCTCTCAAAGCCAGAGAGAATGTATGGAACGAAATACCTCATTGGTCATTTGAGGACACCCGGCAAGCCTTATTGGCACAATGGGAAAACTTATTGCAACGCATTGATATAGCCTCAAATACACCCGAAAAATATAAGCGTATGTTTTATACCGGTATCTACCATACCATGTTAATGCCTGTAGACCGTACCGGTGAAAATCCATTATGGAGTGATCCGGAACCTTATTATGATGATTTTTATGCTATCTGGGACACCTACCGCACCTCAACTCCACTTATCACACTGATTGACCCTCAAAGAGAAACAGACATTGTACGTTCACTGATCAATATCTATAAACGGGACGGCTACATGCCTGATGCACGAAGCGGAAATTGTAACGGACGGACACAAGGCGGCTCCAACGCCGAAATTGTTATAGCCGATGCATTTGTAAAAGGACTACCAAACATAGATTACCATCTGGCTTTGGAAGCT
Source organism: uncultured Phocaeicola sp. (assembly GCA_948579315.1). Taxonomy (GTDB): domain Bacteria; phylum Bacteroidota; class Bacteroidia; order Bacteroidales; family Bacteroidaceae; genus Phocaeicola. The sequence goes on along the minus strand of CAPAOL010000015.1, from coordinate 48,829 downwards.
ATGCTGAAAGATGCGACTATACCGCCTGGAGGTAACGAAGAAGCGGAGGGAAGAGGCGGACTGATTCCTTATCTGGAATTGGGATATATTCCATACGGTATTCCCCGAGCCGGAAACCGCACAATAGAATACTCCTATTGTGATTATGCCATAGCCTTAGTAGCAAAAGGACTAGGCAAGACAGACTTGTACCAGCAATACTTGAAACAATCTTCCAACTGGAAGAACTTGTGGCGGGCCGATTATGAACATGCAGGAGTCAAAGGATTCATACTTCCCCGGGATAAAGAAGGAAACTGGTTAGACAAAATACCTTTCGGAAACTCCCATATCCAGAAACCCACCTTCACATATACCCCCGTTACCTTTGAAGGCCCTTGGTATACTCCTTGGTGGAACATGTTCTTTTATGAAGCCTCCTCCTGGGAATATTCACTCAGCATTCCGCATGACGTACCCGGACTCATTGAACAATGTGGCGGAAAAGAGAAGTTTGACGAACGGCTGGATATTTTCTTTGACAAGGGTTTCTTCAATGTGAATAATGAACCCTCCTTCCTCACTCCCTGCCTATACCACTGGGTAGGGCGTCCGGATAAAAGCGGCGACCGCATCCATGAAATTATCCAGAAGAACTATAATGACGGTTCTGCCGGCCTTCCCGGAAATGATGACTCCGGAGCCATGTCATCGTGGTTGGTATTCCACATGATGGGGTTGTACCCCAATGCCGGACAAGACTATTATTTAGTCCATACCCCTCTACTGACAGAGAGTCGTTTCCATTTACAGGAAGGCAAAACATTCACGATCAAAGCCGAAGGGCTTTCCGAAAAGAACAAGTATATCCGGTCGATTTTATTAAATGGAAAGAATTATCCATATTCCGCCATCCGCCATAATGATATCATCAAAGGAGGCGAGTTGGTTTTAAAAATGGGCCCTAGTCCCGGTAACTACTGGGGGAGCAAACTATTTCCTGAATCTAAAGAGTAACATACGATGAAGAAAAAACTTTTTATATGCTTTCTGCTTATCGGCAGCCTGATGGGAAATGTAATGGCACAAGATATCATTACCAACCCTCTGTTATTTGTATTCAAACTGCATGGACAAACCCGAAAGTACCAATTTACTTTCAATCAGTCCAACGACACCCTTTATCTGCATTGGGGAATTGAAAGAAACACCCGATGGCAATCAGGCAGCTACGCCATGCCCCAAGAAGCTTTAAAAACGGCGGTCAGACTAAGCTTCTTACAGCCGGAAGACGGACAGCATATCTGTCTCCCCATTCAAGAAACCTTTGCCCTACTTTCAGCAACCGCTTTTCAGGAATTGAAAAGCCAAAAGGCATTTCATTATAATCAGACAGAATACCAACTGGCTGATACCAAGTCACAAGCTATGGGCTATTCCTTACTGCATGTAAACGACTCAGTAGACGGATGCGAAATGTGGATTATGGATAATCCGGATTTCCCTCTGATATGGGAAATACAAAATAATCCGCTCGGCATCAATTGGAAAGTAGCTCCCATAGATCTCCCCGCACACAATCTGAAAGAAGAAATCATCCAAAGCCCGGAAAAAATGGGTAGCATCTATTATGCTTATCCCACACCAAACGGCATACAAACTCCGGTACCCGAAGGTTACAGTCCTTTCTACATCAGCCATTACGGACGCCATGGGTCCCGCTGGATGACTTCGGACGAACGTTATCTAGAAGTCATTCGTGTCTTTGATACGTTTCACAATAAATCAGGACTTACCGATTTAGGTGAAGATGTGAGGCTCAGACTCCAGAAAGTATGGGAAAATGCCCGTGGGCGCGGAGGAAACCTGACCCCATTAGGAGAACGACAACACAAAGCCATTGCCAAACGGCTTTATCAACAATATCCCCATATATTCCGGGACAGCGCCAACATATCAGCGCGTTCGAGCGTTTCCGTACGTTGTATCATGAGCATGTCCGCATTCACAGAACAACTGAAAGAACTAAACCCCTCCCTCCAGATCACCCGCGAAGCCAACCAAAGACACATGGACTACATTGCCTATACTTCACCCGAAGCCGAAAAGCTGGGTTCGGCAAGTGCGCCATGGAGAACAGCTTTCCATACATTCGAAGAAAATCATATTCATCCGGAACGTTTAATCGCTTCACTTTTCAAAAATCCCAAAGAAGTCAGGAATCCCCGCGAGCTCATGATGGGACTTTATTGGATTGCTTCCGACATGCAAGATGTAGAGTTGCCTCTATCCTTTTATGATTTGTTTGAAAAAGAAGAATTATTCGGTATCTGGCAGTCTGTGAATTATCGGATGTATATTTGCAATGCCAATGCTCCCGTCAATCAGGGAGCAGCCCCCAAGAGTGCAAAATCTTTATTGAAGAATATTATAGAAAGTGCCGACCGCGCCATCCGTGAAGGAACTCCTTGCGCCACCCTCCGTTTCGGACATGATACCAACCTGATCCGTCTGTTGGCACTCATGCAAGTAGAAGGATGCTCCAATCAAGAAACAGATCCCGACCGATATTACCTGGCCTGGCAAGATTTCCGTGTTTCACCTATGGGAGCCAACCTTCAATTAATCTTTTTCAAGAATAAACAAGGAGAAGTTATTGTAAAATTGCTACATAATGAAAATGAAGTCAAATTACCCATTGACAGCCCTATTGCCCCTTATTATAAATGGGAAACGGTGAAAGCATTCTACAATCATTTATAAACATACAAATTGAGAAACAACAATTTCCTTCAAAGTCCAATCTCCCTATTAGCTAAGGCTTTTCTTGCCTACAATTAAGCCCTTTCTTACGGTTACCTACTACAGACTCCCTCAATGGACCGTAGAGTCCATTGCAGCAGACTGTATAGTCCACCCAAGCAGACCTTACAGTCCACTGGCGGAGTCTGTAGCAGATGACTGTAAAAAAAAGCTTAACTATATGGAAGAAATGGCTTACACAACCACTCTATTCCGGTTTTATCTTTTTCAGATAATCAGAAGGAGCCATACCGAATTCATCTTTAAAACACTGACGGAAATAGACCGTACTGTTAATTCCCACCTTGAATGCAACCTCTGAAATATTGTATTTCCCTTCTAATAACAGACGTTCCGCATATTGCATCTTTATTTTGCGGATATATTCATTGGTGGAAAGTCCGGTCAATGCCTTCATCTTCCGATATAGGGTAGAATTACTCATACACATGGCGTCCGACAAATAACCGATATCAATTTTCTCAGAAGAAAGACGATCTTCAATCAGCTTGTTAATCTTCTCAAGGAACTCATTATCCAATTTATTCATAGACTCGGTTACTGCCGCACGTTTGTCAATGAGTATGGAATTCGTATTAAAACGCTCTGCCAACAACTTGCGGGATTCAAGCAAATTATGGATACGGCTATGCAACAAAGTAGCACTGAAAGGCTTTGTCAGATAAGAGTCAGCACCCACTTGATACCCTTCTTCCTTATCTTGCAAAGAATCCTTTGCCGTCAGCAAAATAATGGGAATATGGCTGGTACGCAAGTCTTCTTTCAATTTCCGGCACATCACAATGCCGTTCATCACCGGCATCATGATATCACTGACTATAATATCAGGAATGCAGCCCAATGCTTGTTCCAAACCTTGTTCACCATTGGCGGCAGTCCTCACTTCAAAATCGTCCGAGAAAGATTCTACAATATAATCACAGATGTCCCTATTATCTTCCACTATCAGCAGAATACGCTTACCACTATGCACAGGTTCTATATTTTCTTCTTTTTCGTCCTTTTCATCGGAAGTTTTCTCCGTCGAGTCAGCATGCAGCACATGGGGATACGTGTTATCCGTCAGCAGACTGACATAAAAAGTACTTCCCACATTCAAAGAACTTTCAACCCTGATCTCCCCCTCATGCAAAACTACCAGGTTCTTTACCAGAGCCAGACCAATACCTGTTCCTGAAGCCTGATGTTCGCTTCCCTCTTGATAATAACGGTCAAAAATATGAGGCAATGCATCGGGAGCAATACCGAAACCGGTGTCACTCACACTGATTTCCGTATGGTGTATATTATTCCGGACCACCTGATGTAATCCTAAAGTTATAGTTCCTTTCTCTGTATATTTTATAGCATTGGAGATCAAATTATCCAGTATAATCGTTACTACCTCCTTATCAAAAAACAAAGACATATCTTCCTGCTCAATCTCAAGACAGAAATCAATCTCAGGTTTCCGGTTCAATTCCTTATACTTCAGTCCGATCTCGTGTACAAGGGCTGCCAGATTGTCACGACTTACACATAATTTCTTGTTTTGGGTTTCCGTTTTTCTGAACTCCAGTATCTGATTAATCAGGTTCAACAACCGGATGGCGCTTTGATGGATAACCGATATTTTCTGTGAATCTTTCCCTGATAAAGAATTACTTTTCTGCATATCTTCCAACGGTCCCAGAATCAACGTCAAAGGAGTACGCAACTCATGTGTGATATTGGTATAGAAACGTAAACGCTCATTATTCAGCTCCTGTTCCTGCTCATGATTTTTCTTCTCCAACTCATAGAGAGACTCCATATCCAGTTTCTTTTTATAGGCATGAAGAATAAAATACAGGACAGAAACACCCGAAAGAATATAAAATAACTTGGCCCACCACGTAAGCCATACAGGCGGATCAATACGGATATCCAGAGAAGCTATCTCATCCGCCCATTCCTGATTCCGTATTCTTGTCTTTACCTGAAAACAATAATTTCCCGGAGGTATATTACGGAAAGTCACATTATTAGGATCGGTTACTGTATACCATGAATTTTCCAACCCTTTCAACATATAAGCATATTCCACTTGATCGGCCAAGGCATAATTCTGTATATTGAAGGTGACGCTGAAGTTATTTTGCATATAGCTTAAACGTACTTCCGACTGGCCTTCAAGCGCCATCACCTTTTCATTACTGTCCGTATCACGCAACGGGCCGAATATACGCATCTCAGTAATAATTGCAGCAGGTGACTCTCGTTTTTCCAATACCTGATCTGGATTAAAACGGCATAAGCCATTGATTGAGCCAAAATACAGTGTTCCATCCTTAGCTTCTGCCACACTTCCACTCATGAAATTGCCCATAGGCACATTATCCCAATGATCATAATTATAGAAAACCTCCTTGTCTTTCAACAAGCAGCTGATACCTTTATTGGTGCTCACCCATATATTTCCATGATTATCTTCCGTAATGGCACGTATATGGACATTGGACAGACCCTCCTCACTGCGATATACTTTATAGTCCCAACTCTGAGAGGATGGAAAACAAACCAGACCTTCTCCCGTTCCTATCCACATTCTGTTCTGACTATCCATATAAACAGTATTGATAGTATTAGAGGGAAAAAGAGAAGTCACGTTAAAAAGTTTAACGCACTGAAAATGTTCATCAAAAACCCCTAATCCTCCTCCGAAAGTACCAATCCATAAACGATTAAGATTATCTTTCGAGATACATCTCACCAGATTATTCTCTACTGTATAATGATCTGCAATGCCTTTATCATGCAAGCGTACCTTATAGATGCCATTACTAGTTCCTATCCATACATATTCTGCATCTTCATACAGTGCACGCACATCTTCCCCTGTTTTATCTTTAGGAAAAATCTGGTGAAAACTTTTCTTTTTCACATCATAAAAATCCACTCCTCCCATAAACGATCCAAACCAAAGGTTTCCTTCCGAATCACAAAGTGCAGCCTGTATGGAATTATCAGTCAAATCACCGGTTTCTTCTTTATAAACCGCCACCCGCTTGCCTTTATCAAATACATTGATGCCTCCCCCATCGGTTCCGATCCATAACTTTCCATCCCTTGCTACGCATACACTACTTGCTGTCTTATTATTCAGGCTACTACCCGAATGCTGGATAGGAGAATAACTATAAACATTAAAATAGGAAGATTCATGGCTAAGAAAATTAATTCCACCTCCCCACATACCAGCCCATACATTTTTAAAGGAGTCCTGAAACAAACAACGTACAGTAGAATTAGAGAGACTGTATTCATCATCCCCTTCCTTTATATATTGAAAACGCACTTGGTCAGGAGAAAGAAACATACGTTGCGTTAAATCCAAAATGGCTATTCCTCCAAATTCCATGGCAATCCAAAGTTTATTCCCATCAAATTGTCTGATATCAAATACGGTATGAGGAACCCCGTCCTCACTATGATGAAAATGGATAAAATTTTCGGCTTCCGGATTGAACAGTGCCAGCCCCCGGTCTGTTCCCAGCCAAATATTACCGCTTAAGTCCTTATAAATGCAAGTTACCCCATTACCTGGCAAACTGACCGGATCTTCAGGGTCATGCATAAAGTTCTTTACTTTTTTATCTTTAAGAGACAACACACTGAATCCATGATGCACATGCCCCATATACAACTTTCCATCTCCTCCATCAACAACCGACCAAATATTATCGCTAGCCAATCCCGGAACTGTTTGAGTATTGTAATGAATGAATTTTCCAGCCTTTTTATCGAAATAATCTACTCCCCGCCAATATGTCGTAATCCAAAGATTACCATCTGTAGCTGCCACAATCTTAGTAACATCATCCGTTATCAGACTTTCGGGGTTCTCGCCATCATGCCTATAGCAAAGAAAAGTGTTATTTACATAGTCATACGCATTCAGACCGGCCCTTTGCGTGCCTATCCAAAGGATAGAATCCTGAGGATCATCCAACAAACAATTCAGTTCATTGCCTGTTATACCCTGCCTTGTCAAATCTTCATTCTTCAAATAAGTAATGAAACGGGTACCATCGAATTTGTTCAACCCTTCCTCCGTGGCAAACCACAGAAAGCCCTGTTTGTCTTGAGCAATGCTCACCACATAATTATTGGATAATCCCTTCTCTATACCAAGCTGCTTAACAGAATAAGGTTGTGCCAATGAAACAACCGACAGCAGCAAGAGCCAAAGTACGAATATCTTTCTCATAGCATCAGTGTACACATTGTTAAATAATATGGTTCAAAAATACAAATAAAGTCTGTATTTTAGATACATAAATCATGCATTGCAAGATTTACCTCCCTTTTCTGCAAGATTTATATCAGGATTTTAATTCTTCTTCACGTACATTTGCACCACTGACGAATTTAATTCGTCCTCTATTAGAGTAGATGTTTAATCTTCAAATACTAATAAAATATGAAAAAGAAACATTTGTATGGTGCCATGTTATGGGCTTTTCTTGTAACTGCAAACCTATGTACGGGATGTAGTGATGATAACGACTACCCCGATGTAGACGGGCAAAATCCAACAATGACATTAGCAACAGACCACATCGAGTCCGGAGCGGGACATCGATTTACTATTGAAGGGACATTAGAAGACAAAGACGGTATTGCTTCTATCAGCCTACAATGTGCCGACCTGCATTTGAACAAGACAATTGATTTAATCGAAATCTATGGTGCTCCGCAAGAGAGTTATGATTTAAGTTATTACTTTGACATAAACCGAAATGAAATCGGCGAACGTTTCACAGTCAAAGTTACTGTAACCGATGTAGGAGGACGCAGTATATCTCAAGATGTATTAATCACAATGGACGGAGATTTTGCAGCTCCGGTATTTTCAGCTGCCCCGGATGCCACTGTTACAGTATTAATGAAAAATGAAACGAAATTCAATCTTCGGTTCACGGCTACAGATGATCGTGCATTGGATTATGTCACAATTAATATTCCAGGTATAGACGGGTTTGACAACCGCCGTGTAGATGCTGATGGAAAAAGTTCATTGAACTTTGCCGAAATAATAGTATTCCCCAATGAACCGAAAAGTTATAATGTGACAATTACCGCTTTTGACAAGAAAGAAAACTCAACCACTACCACCAGTGTATTGAATATCTCAGAAATGCCGGATTTTCCCAAAATGTATCTGGCAGATGTGGCAACTGCCGAAGAACTGAATAGTGATATATTCGGGGTACCGATGGTAATTGAACATACAGGTGAATATCAGTATAAAGCAAATTATTACTGTCAAAAAGCCGGAACTAAAATATTCTTCTTACCACAAAAGAGTGACTTCACTCCTATTTGTTTCGGGCTTGATCCAGAGGATAACACCAAACTGACAGACGATCCCGAAACAGCAATGCCAATCGTACTTGACCAAGCCAATGTTTATTATGAAATTAATATTGATGTGAAGAACAGTACATACAATCTGAAAACTTACTCAATTGCCGATGCTGTAGACCCCATACCTCACACATACGGTTCTATCAGCCTTGACACATGGGGTGACGGTGGTTCGTGGTTACAGGAATTCTATTTCGGATATATGACCAGTAGCCCAACTGAAGTCCTGCGTTTCACTCAAGATAAGACCAATCCTCACCTGTTCTATTTGGATACCCCCCTATTCCTGGAGGCAGGTACTAAAATGAATTTCGTTATTCATAACTGGCACTCTGACGGATGGTGGAATTATTGCACGTGGCGTGTAGACAACTCAGACGAACCGGAGATCTTCGGATATTATGGTAAAGAAGCCAAATATACCAATCCGGCATGGACCAAACCCGATCATGTAGGTGACAATTGGGCAAAACCAACAGTGAACGTCACAGGGAATTATAAACTTATATTCGACGCTCATTTGGAAAGAGCTAAACTCATTCCGGCCAATTAACAAGTAACATTAGATTTAAGATATGAAAAAGCAAATATTATTATTGTGTCTTGCGCTGACAAGTCTATGTAGCTATGCGCAGACCATCACTGTAAAAGGTGTAGTAACCTCGGCTTCAGATAAAGAACCGATGATTGGTGCAACAGTGCAAGTTAAAGGTACAGGTACAGGTACTATTACAAGTATTGATGGTGATTATTCACTAAACGATGTTGCCAAGGATGCCGTACTTGTGTTCTCCAGCATAGGATATGAGACTCAAGAAATAAAGGTAAACGGACAAACCGTTATCAATGTAGTGCTGAAAGATGCCAGTGAATTACTGGACGAAGTAGTGGTTATTGGTTATGGAGCCGTGAAAAAAAGTGACCTGACCAGTTCTATATCTACCGTAAAAGGAAAAGAAATTACCGAAACTGTAACCGGTAATGCAATGGACGCCTTGCAAGGTAAAATCAACGGTGTTCAAGTAACCAGTGGTGGTGGTCCGGGCGCACAACCAAAAGTTCTAATCCGTGGTGTAACAACAGTAAACGGAACCGATCCTTTGTATGTAGTAGATGGCATGCCGGTAGGTACAAACATCAACTTCCTAAACAGTAATGACATTGAATCTATGGAAGTTTTAAAAGACGCTTCGGCTGCTGCCATTTACGGAACACGTGCTTCTAACGGTGTCATTCTAATCACAACCAAAAAAGGAATGGCAGGAAAAACAAATATCAGTTTTAATGCATCTGCAGGTTTCCAAACACTGTCAAAACCCAAAATGGCTAATGCCGCCGAATATAAAGAAGTATTCAATACCCGATACACAAATGACGGAGGAACTTCTATTTGGAATGATACAGGCGCTACTACCAATCCCGGAGGAACAGACTGGTGGGACGAAGTAATCAACAAAACTGCTTTAGTGCAAAATTACTCACTCAATATCTCCGGTGGTTCAGACAAACTGGTTTATAACCTGAGTATGGGTTACTACCGTAACAATTCACAATATGACTATGGTTATTGGGACAAAATCAACACACGCCTTAATACAGAATATACATTTAATAAATATGTAAAAATGGGTTTCGACATTGCCCCACGTGTAGAATCATGGGATGATACCCCCGATCTTTTTTCAGCTGCCATGTCTATGGACCCCACAACTCCTATATTCAAGCCGGAAGATCAATGGGTGGATAACGAATTCAATAACTATCAGCGTTCTTACAACAACCAGGAGTGGAACCCTGCCGGTTCATTGGCTCGCCAAAATTCCCACTCCCGTGAAATGGGTACAATTGTAAATACTTATTTACAGATAAACCCTATTCAAAAACTGACCCTGCGCACGCAGTTCGGCGCTAATGCACACTTCCGCCGTACAGACAAATTCACTCCTGAATTCTATATTGATGCTTTGGAACAATCTACATTAAGTAATGTTTCCCGTGAAATGCAGGAATGGCTTGATTGGAACTGGACTAATACTGCTACTTACATCACGACTTTTGCAGAAAAGCATAATATTAATGTAATGGGTGGCTTTACAGCTGAACGCTTTGCTGAATTCCAATCAAAAGCCTCACGTGACGATGTTCCTAATAATATGGATCAAATGCAGGAAGTAAATGCCGGTACACAAAACCAAAAGTCAGAAGGTAAAACTGCTTACAGCACATTAGTATCTTATTTAGGACGCGTGATGTATAACTATGACAATCGTTACTATCTAACAGCTTCTATTCGTGCAGATGGGTCTTCTCGTTTCCCCAAAGGAAACAAATATGCCATCTTCCCTTCTGTTTCTGCTTCATGGCGTATCATCAGTGAAAGTTTCATGCAAGACCAGAAGATTTTCAGTAACTTGAAATTACGCGGAGGTTGGGGACGTGTAGGTAATCAAAACATAGATAATGATGCTACGCTGACTTTGTTAGGACAATCTGATTATGTATTCGGTACAGCTCCAGGACGTGTTTCAGGTACTATGGTATCAGGCGTTGGCAATAATTTGCTAAAATGGGAAACAGTAGAAGACTGGAACGTAGGTGTGGATATGTCCTTCCTTGACTCCCGTCTAGACATGACCTTTGAGTATTTCCAAAAGAAATCTTCTGATATGCTCTATCAGAAACAAAATATCTTCGCCATCGGATACCCCGACTGGAACAGTACAGTATGGATGAATATAGGTAGTATGAAAGCTAGCGGTTGGGAATTAAGTCTGAACTGGCACGACAAAGTAGCAGACTTCCGATATAATGTGGGATTGAACCTTTCCGCAGTGAAAAATAAAGCTGTTAAATTCTCCGGTGACGGTCCTATCCAAACTGGAGGTTTCAACAGCGACCAAATTATCCGTAATGAAGACGGTGGCTTGATTTCACGCTTCTACGGCTACGTAGCCGATGGTATTTTCCAAAATTGGGATGAAGTTTATGCTCACACCAACGAAAATGGCAAGCTGGTACAATCCAATGCCCAACCCGGTGACATTCGCTTTAAGGATTTGAATCATGACGGAGTTCTAGATGAAAATGATAAAACATGGATCGGTAACCCATATCCCGATTTGATGGTAGGTTTGAACTTGGGTTTCAGCTATAAAAACATCGATTTCACAGCCAACTTCTATGGTACATTCGGTAATGATATTTTCAATAAGACCAAAGGTTTATACTCCGGCGTAAGTGGGCAAAACGTTTGGGCAGGTACATTGCAGAAAGCATGGCATGGCGAAGGAACCAGCAACGATATTCCTCGTCTGTCCTACAATGATTTGAATCAGAATTACACACGCGTTTCAAGTTTCTTTGTAGAAGACGGCTCTTATATGCGTTGCAAACTATTACAAGTGGGTTACACACTCCCCAAGAAGTGGTTGAACGGAACCGAATTGCGTCTCTCATTGTCGGCTCAAAATCCTTTCACTATCACCAGCTACTCAGGTATGGATCCTGAACGTCCACAGATTGGTAAAGATGGCAGTGTAATTGAAACCGGTATTGACGGCATCGCTTATCCTAACCCACGTACTTTCTTATTTGGAATTGATTTAAAATTTTAACCCTCAAGGTATAAACCATGAAAAAGATATTAACAATATTAACAATGATTGCCTCGCTGACATTCACTTCTTGTGAGGATTTCCTAACAGAGGAAGTGCGCGGGCAACAAAATTTGGATACTTATTTCCAAAGTGCAGAAGAAGCCGAAGCATTTATTACTGGTTGTTACCAGGCCATTACTTTTGGCGGATGGTGGAATATCAACACAGTATGGTTGCTTTCCGAGATGTGTAGTGATGACGGTTGGATGGGCAATACCAGCCAAAGTCAAAGTGACTATATTTCTTTGGCCCACTATCAAGGTACCGGACAAAGCAATGGTGCCATCTCCAACTTTTGGCAGTATCGATACAAAGGCATTCTACGTTGCAATATCGCAGTGGAACGCATTTCACAAGCTGATTTCTCAGATGAAGAAATGAAGAACCGGCTTGTAGCCGAAGCACGTTTTCTCCGTGGATACTTCTATTTTGAACTTGTGAAGAATTTTGGTGGTGTGCCTCTCATTACAGGCTTCCTGTTGCCCGAAGAAATACAAGGTATTACCCGCGCTTCGGCCGAAGATGTATATAAGTTCATTGAAGATGATTTAAAAGCCGCTGCTGATGTGTTGCCACAACGTAGTCAATATGCTGCTACAGATATGGGACGCGCTACCCGTGGAGCTGCATTAGGCCTATTGGGAAAGGTTTACCTCTACCAAAGCAAATGGCAAGAGGCACATGATGTATTGAAAACAGTCATCGACGAAGGTGAATATAAATTACTCGACAACTTCGGTGATGTATGGGATGTTGACCATAACAATAGCGAAGAAAGTCTGTTTGAAGTACAATATATGTATGATGGAACTTATGCATTGGGTGGTTCTTTGACTGTTATTACCGGTGCCCGTAGTGGTCCCGGCGACGGATGGTCTTGGGGACAGCCAACCGCTAACCTCGAACAAGCCTACATCGATGCAGGAGATACAGAACGTTTACGTTGGACTATCATTAAAACCGGTTGTACAGAAATTGCCGGAGAGAATAACTTCGACAAGTTCGTTGAAAACAACACAAAAATCGCCAATTATAAAGATTATATCGAAAAGTACGGTTGGGATCCCGAATGTTATATTATAGATCCGTCACAACATAAATCAGCACGTATTGTCCGGAAGTATTTTGTACCTATTGAAAAACGTCCGGAAGTATACAATATCGACAAAATTCCATTAGATCATCGTATCTTACGCTATGCAGATGTATTGTTGATGTATGCTGAAGCCTGCAACGAATTGGGCGAAGATGGTACAGCACGTACCTACCTTAATGAGGTACGGAATCGTGTAAAATTACCTGCTGTCACATCCAGTGGGAACGAGCTTCGCAAAGCTATCCGGCTAGAACGTCGTTTGGAACTGGCATGGGAACAAAACAGAATCTATGATATCCGCCGTTGGACAGATGACAATGGCAAGAAAATGATTTGTAACCTGATGGGAGCAAACGGTACATTTGTAAAATACAATACAGATCCCGCTACCCGCGACATTTACGAATGGGAAAATCAAGGTGAGGCAAGTGATAAAGGAATCAGCTTCAACGAAAACCGGGATATGGTATTCCCGATACCTTTATATGAGATTACAATGTCTAATGGTTCTATCACCCAAAATCCGGGCTGGAATTAATCATTTTCCAAAAAGAACAGATTGTTACAGGAATTAAACATTCAATAGGTCTTTATATTCTGTCGCGGATAGTTTGCTAGGATTATCCGCGACTATTTTTTAATCCATCTAAAACAATGAAACTAAAATATATTTTTACTCTTCCACTGTTCTTTTCTACTGTAGCCTGCAGTGACGATTCTCCCCAAACACCGGATACATCGGGGCAACCGGACAGCAGCATAAACGTAGAAAAAACAGTAACCATAGATGCCGGACAATCTTTTCAGACTCTGACAGGATTTGGCGCATCAGATTGTTGGGCACCTGCCTTCGTAGGAAAAAGCTGGATAACGAATCGTGACAAAATCAGTGAACTGCTATTCTCTTCTGAAATACAATCAGGACAACCTAAAGGTATAGGACTCTCCATGTGGCGTGTGAATCTAGGTGGTGGCAGTGCAGAACAAGGTGAAGCAAGTGGAATAGAAGACAAATCACGCAGAGCAGAATCTTATCTGACTGATGACTTAACATTAGACTGGACACGCTGTAAAGGGCAGCGCTACTTCTTGCAGCGCGCCAAAGAGTTTGGTTGTCAGAGTATAGTACTTTTCAGCAATACCCCTCCTGTACAATATACCTCCAACGGAAAAGGATTCTCCAATAGCGGAGGAGTTTCTAATTTGAAGGATGAATGTTATACGGACTTTGCCAGATACATGTCAGATGTAGCAAAATACTATGTAAACGAAGGATATCCAGTGACACATATCTCACCAGTTAACGAACCCCAATATAATTGGGACAGCGGCCAGGAAGGCAGCGGATGGACTAATGATGAAGTAGCCAGACTTATACGTGAATTGGATACCGCCATCACTTCTGCCGGTCTTTCTATTGATATTCTTCCAGGGGAATCTGGAGATTATGAATATCTCTACAAATTTAAGAATGATGCCGCCCATAGTAACGTACTTTCAGCATTTTTCACACCTGGAACTTCCACCTATATAGGCAACCTGACTCATGTAAAGAAACTTATCTGCGGCCACAGCTACTGGACAGATGGCACATGGGATGGTATGCGTAATGTCCGGAAACAACTGGCCCAAGCAGCCCAACAATATGATGTAGAAATATGGCAAAGTGAGTGGAGTATGTTAGGCGACGGATACAGCTCTTCCGAGTTTATAGGCTATGACCAAGCAACCGAAATGGACATTGCACTTTATATGTCAAAAGTAATACACAATGACCTAACTATAGCAGGAGTTTCCTCCTGGAGTTACTGGACCTCAATGGATATCCCCCGCTGGGGACACAAAAACCGCTTCTTACTGATTTCACTGGAACCCTCCGATGGAGTTTATGGGGATATAGAGAAAGAAGGCACTTATAAAGCTACTCCCACACTTTGGGTATTAGGTAACTACAGCCTATTCATCCGACCGGGTTATCGCCGTATCATGCTTAACATGAATGAATCATCCAGTTTCTTCGGGTCAGCATGGATTTCACCGAAAAAAGATAAAATTGTTGCTGTTTATACCAATCTATCAGAAAAAGGAGTCCGGCTAAACGAAATTCATAAAGAATGGGTAAGTGAAATAAGCTCCATCACTACTTATACAACAACAAATAACAAAAATTTGCAAGAGGTACACGTCACGGCAGACCAACAAGTAATTGTGCCTTCGGAAAGTGTTACAACTGTCATTTATAATCTGAAATAATCCCTCAACTTTATGAAATACAAAGCATTATTATTCTCTTTATTTGCAACAGCAAACCTGTTTGCTCAACATCCTGCCATTCACTTTGAAATAGAAACAGACCAACCCTGTCAAACCATGGACTATTTCGGAGCATCAGACTGTTGGAGCATGCAATTTATCGGCTTATGGCCGCAAGAAAAACAAAACCAAGTAGCCGACTGGCTGTTCAGTACGGAAAACCATGAAAACGGACAACCTAAAGGAATCGGCTTGTCTTTATGGCGTTTCAATGTAGGAGCCGGAAGTGCGGAACAAGGAGAAGCCAGCCAGATAGCCTCTCCCTGGATGCGCACCGAATGTTTCCTTCAGGCAGATGGTAACTATAATTGGAATAAACAACAAGGGCAGCGCAACTTCCTGCGTCTGGCAAAAGAACGGGGTGTAAACAAATTTTTGGCATTTCTTAATTCACCTCCCGTATATTTCACACAAAACGGTCTTGCCACCAACACAGGCCGTGGAGGAACCTTAAACTTAAAGGAAGAGCATTATAAGAATTTTGCCCGTTTTCTTGCCAATGTCATAAAAGGGGTGGAGAAACACGATGGAATCAAGTTCAATTACCTCTGTCCATTCAATGAACCCGATGGGCATTGGAACTGGATTGGCCCCAAACAAGAAGGTACACCGGCTACCAACCGCGAAATAGCCCGTGCCATACGCCTCATCAGTAAAGAGTTCGTAAATAACCAAATTGACACACAGATTCTAGTCAATGAGTCCTCTGACTATCGTTGTATGTTCGATACTCACATGACTAATTGGGAACGGGGGTATCAAATCCAGTCTTTCTTTAATCCGGACAGTACAGCCACCTATCTGGGTGATACTCCCAATGTTCCCCGGCTGATGGTAGGGCATAGTTATTGGACTAATACTCCTCTGAATAATTTACACGATATCCGTTGTCAATTAAAAGATACTTTAGACAAGTATAAGGTGGATTTCTGGCAGACAGAAACCTGTATCATGGGCAATGACGAAGAAATCGGCGGAGGCGGAGGATATGACTTCACCATGAAGACAGCATTATATGTAGCACGGATCATTCATCATGACATTGTATATGCAGGTGCTCGCAGTTGGCAATGGTGGCGATCTATCGGTGGAGATTATAAAGACGGATTAATCCGTGAGTATAGTGATCCGACTTTTCTGAATGGTGAGGTGAAAGACTCCAAATTAATGTGGGCTTTGGGAAACTACAGTAGATTTATACGCCCGGGAGCTGTTCGGAAAGCAATTATAGCCAAAGACAACCAAGGGAAAATCATTCCTGAAGGCGATACGGATGTAACCGGACTAATGTGTTCAGCATACCAAAATACAGACGGAAAGGAGGTTTTCGTTATGATTAATTATGCAGCGGAAGATAAAGAGTTTACTTTCTATCAGCGTAACGGAATTATAAAAAACTGGACAATCTATCGTACTTCGGATAAAGATGGAGAGAATCTTCTACCGGTAGGAAGCATCAAAAACCATGAAAAAGTTGTGATCCCGGCACGTTCCATTATTACGTTGGTCACTCAATAATACTCCAATATATAAAGAAATAAGGTTGGCTCTTTGTGAAGAGTTCAGCCTTATTCTCTTCTTAAAATACATTTCGGTTCTCAATCCTTCCTTTTTATACTGCTTTCCCTCACCTGCAAACAAGTAGGAATAATGATTTGCCTGATTTTTTTATCTCCCTTAATCTTATCAATCAACATCTGACATGCGGCTTCCCCCATCTTATAAGTCTGATGCGAGACGGCCGAAAGGCGAGGCACTACATAATTGGCATGTTGCTCATCTGTATACCCAATAAGCGCTATATCCTGAGGAATACGAAGATTATGATTTCTAATCACTTCCATAGCGGCAAATGCCAATGTATCATTCATGGCAAGAATTGCATCGGGAGGCTCCGGAAGCGATAATAAAATTTCTGTAGCTATTTTCCCTTCTTCAAAATCAATTTTCCGACACACAACCAAATCTTTCTCAATAGGTATCTTATTTTCCCTTAACGCTTCAAGGTAACCATGTTTTCTCTTTCTTACTATATCCAGATGGTTTGCACCACCGATAAAAGCAATCCGTTTGCTTCCATGATCCAACAAGTGCTGTGTCGCCATCTGAGCAGAATATACTCCATCAGCCACTACCGTAGAAAAACGGTCAGGCATGCAAACACGATCAAATAGAACAAGCGGCATATTCATATCATCCAAACTCAACCAATGGGCATAATCTGTTGTTTCTTGAGATAAACAACCTATAATACCTTCCACATGCATATTGACCAAATTCTCAATATTTCTTTTCTCATGGTCGTATGACTCATGGGAAGTCGTGATGATAACAAAATAGCCGTTTGCTATAGCGGTATCTTCTATACCACTTAAAATAGACGCAAAGAAATAAGTAACAATATCAGGTACAATTACTCCAATGGTACGGGGAGTATTTTTCCGGAGACTCATAGCAAAAGGATTGGGGTGATAATTCATCTCTTTTGCCAATTTTTGAGCTTTAATACAAAGTTCCCGACTGATTTCGGGACTATTTTTCAAGGCACGGGATACTGTAGGTATGGATACACCTAATATCTGTGCCAAATCTTTCAATGAAGTACGTCTCGATTCTGCCATATCAATGCTGTAAACGGTGATTCACCTACAAAGAAAGCATATTCTCACCAATATACATACAAAGAGTGCATTTTTTAGTGATAAGATTAGTGGTAAATACTGCGATATGCACCCACTATTCACCACCAACCACTTATCACTAATAAATCGTTCCGCGCATCCGGTCTTCGAATGCAGCTAAAGCAGCCTTGGCGCCTTCCCCCATTGCTATAACTATCTGTTTATAGGAAACATCCGTTACATCTCCGGCAGCATAGATACCTTTTACAGAGGTCCGGCCATTTTTATCAGTCAGAATTTCACCCATGCGGTTCGTTTCCAGCAATTCTTTAAACAAAGTGCTATTGGCAGTCAAACCTATTTGGACAAAAATACCATCCAAGGCAAAGATCTCTTCTTTTTCGGATGAACGGTCTTTCTTTATAAGCCCCACCACTTTATCACCGTTTCCTAACACCTCTACCGTTTGAGTATTAGTAATAATATCCACATTGGGCAGGCTTTTAGCTTTCTCCTGCAAAACAGTATCCGCTTTCAAAGTATCCATGAATTCGAATACAGTCACTTTGGAACAGACTCCCGCCAAATCAATAGCAGCCTCAACCCCGGAGTTTCCACCACCTATGACTGCTACTTCCTTATCTTTATAAAATGGTCCGTCACAATGAGGACAGAAAGCAACTCCATGACCGATGTATTTTTCTTCACCGGGAACATTCAATTTTCTCCAATTCGCCCCGGTAGCAATGATCAATACGGGAGCCTTATACGTTTCTCCACCTTTCACAGACAACACTTTCATGCCCTCTGCCACTTCCACTTTCTCTATCCGGCGATTTTCTAAAATATCAATATGATATTCCGCCAAATGTTTTTTCAGATCCTGGGCCAACTGTTTACCGGTAGTCTGAGGCACAGATATCAAGTTCTCAATCCCCATCGTTTCATTGACTTGTCCACCAATACGCTCGGCTATTATTGCTACTTTCAACCCTTTACGAGCCGAGTAGATAGCAGCTGTCGCACCGGCAGGACCAGCACCGGCTACCAGTACATCATATTCTTTTGTCTCAACAGCTTCCAATTCCACCGAACCGTAACGGGCTTCCAGCTTCTCCAACAGATCCCCCATACTGCTACGCCCCACATGAATCTGTTCACCATCAGCAAATACAGTAGGAACGGCCTGTACTTTCATCCGTTCTACTTCTTCTTCATTTATAGATCCATCTACTGCCTCATGGCGTATCTGACCATTCAGAAGTACCATCATATTCAAAGCTTGAACCACATCGGGACAATTGGTACAGGTGAGAGACAAATAGGTGGTCAAACTAATCGGCCCCTGTAATGCCTTGATACGTCTGGTAATAAACTCGTCCGGAAAATTCTTTCCTTTGCCGTCAGCATTCAGAACAGCCATCAACAAAGAAGTAAATTCATGACCACCAGGTACGGCACGAAATGTGATTCCCGTATCCTTTCCTTCTTTTAAAAGGATAAACTTCAGCCCTTCACTATCCTGCAACCGACAGGAAAGTTTATCCGAACAGGAAGCCACTTCTTCCAACAAGTCCACCAACTCGGCACGACTTTCGTGCTGAGGGTGGACAAAGATGTCAAAAGTATAGTGCGCTTCCAATTGGGCAAAAAGACCTTTTAACTGATCTTTTATCGCACTATCTAACATGAGTTCTATACTTTAAATTTTACCTACCAAATCAATACTCGGTTTCAAGGTCTCAGCACCTTTCTTCCATTTAGCAGGACAAACCTCACCATCATGAGTGGCTACAAACTGGGCAGCTTCTACCTTACGAAGAAGTTCATCAGCATTACGCCCGATGCTGTTGTCCTGAATTTCAGCTAATTTGATCTTGCCTTCGGGATTCACTACAAAAGTACCACGATAAGCCATACCGTCTTCTTCAATCATCACACCAAATGCACGCGACAAAGCACCTGTAGGATCTGCCAACATCGGATAAGTGATTTTGCGGATACTTTCAGACGCATCATGCCATGCTTTATGAACGAAATGTGAATCGGTGCTTACAGAATATACTTCCACTCCCATTTCTTTGAACTGATTATACTTTTCAGCAATATCTACAAGTTCGGTAGGGCATACAAACGTAAAGTCAGCAGGATAGAAGAAGAAAATAGCCCATTTACCTTCAATATCTTTATTAGTTACGGTTTTAAACTCTCCATTATGGAATGCCTGAACTTTAAATTCAGGAACTTGTGAATTAATAATTGGTTCCATACTCTTTTTATTTTTAAATTAAAACTGATTTTTAAATTGTAATTATTACATTTGCAAAGGTAACCGACTTCAGCACCTTCCACAATACCTAATTATTAGGATTATATAGAACAAGATTCATCATAAATAGGTATTGGACAAACGATTTTTTAAGTGAATTTTGCATGTAATTAAAAGGATGCTAAATGTTTTAACAACAATAGTTTCCGCCAGGGAACTTAATCGGTAAACACAGTACGTTAGAACTGTGCTATGGCGACAAAACCATCATTGCTCGGGCACTGATTGCTTTCCGGTGATATTCTTAAAAAAAATATAAAAGCCTCCTGACTTCTGTCTGTCCTTTAAAGGTTTTATGTACTTTTGTACCGCTTTAAACAAAAAACAATCAATAAAAATGGACGATTCAATACCACGAACGTGCAATAGTATTAACTGATCCGACAGGGCAATCACTACTCTGAATGCCTCTGAACGGATATAAACGAACGAAAGGAGGCAATAAGATGAGAAAATATCTTTATTGTGAGAATGGCTTTGTAGAAAAGCCACAATGGATGCCAAACTGCTGGGTGAATGTAGAATGCCCCGACCAAAGTGATTTTGAGTTTCTGACTAAAGAATTAAAAGTTCCCGAAGCTTTTTTAGAGGACATCGCCGATATGGATGAACGTCCGCGAACGGATACGGAAGACAACTGGCTACTGACCATTATCCGAATCCCCCTGCAACAACAGGGAAGCATCCCTTATATCACTATCCCCATCGGTATCATTACAAACAATGAAATCATTGTTACCGTGTGTTATCACTCCACTGAAATGATTCCTGATTTTATTGACCACACCCGACGTAAAGGAATCATTGTGCCTAATAAATTTGAATTGATTTTACGGTTAATTTACTCATCTGCCGTATGGTTCTTGAAATATCTGAAGCAAATAAACAATGATGTAGCTGCCGCAGAAAAAGAATTGGAAAGGAGCATACGTAATGAGGACCTGCTCAGATTGATGAAACTACAAAAAACATTGGTTTATTTCAATACGTCCATTCGTGGAAATGAGGTGATGGTAGGTAAATTGCAAAGTATCTTCCAGGAAAAAGATTATCAAAACCGCGATTTGGTAGAAGATGTAGTTATTGAATTAAAACAAGCATATAACACGGTTAATATCTACAGTGATATCTTAACCGGAACCATGGACGCATTTGCTTCCATCATATCCAACAATGTGAACACCATCATGAAACGCATGACCAGTATTTCCATCATTCTGATGGTACCCACATTAATAGCTAGTTTCTATGGAATGAATGTAGATGTACATGTAGATGCATTACCACATGCTTTTAGTTTTATTATTTTGGCATCCATCACATTGTCTGCGTTGGCTTTTGTTATTTTCAGAAAGATAAAGTGGTTCTAAAAAATCCTGTAACAATATCATATGACCTGTCATTCACGACAACAGGTCATATGATAAAATTCTTTTCGCCCCCTAATTTTATAACAAAGATATTCAACTTACTCTTACTTTCTTTCTCCAAATACGTTTTATCCATAAATAGTATCCTGTCAATGGCAAGGTGGCTCCTATCAAAGCTGCTATAAACGTCAGTAAACGGGTAAGCATACCGCCCCAACTACCAACATGTACAGAATAGATCCATCCGCGAATCTTTCCAGCCTTCTCAGCATCTTTATATAAAACTACCTTATCAATCTTACCACTATGAGGATTGAATTTATAACGATCGGAAGCACGTTGATTACCGAAGGTATTGAAAGAGACATTTGCTGCCCCATCTGATAAGGTTATCTGCTTGTAGCCGGGATTATTCAGGGCTAATTGTTCATAAACTTGTTGCCAACAAACATAGGACGAAGAATGAGAAACATTCTTTCCGGATTGGTCGCCGCCTTTCCCCCCACGCCGGGTCACCCCACCATGAGCACCTCCCTGCTGTACTTCCACGCCAAACACTTTATAGAAACCTGTCCGATACCATCCAAAAGACCATGTTAGCCCGGTAAGGGCCATAGCCAACAAAAAAAACAGCGCATACATACCACCTGCAACATGCAGGTCATACCAAAATCTTCTAAAGCCCCTGCCGACAGATATTCTTAAACTATTTTTCAAGGCTTTTCGTGTACGAGGCCACCAGATAACGATACCCGATATCAAAACCACGACAAACAACAGGGTGCTGACACCTACAATCATTTTTCCCCAGAAGACTCCACCATCCGCTTTCATACTGTCCAACAGCCAGCGATGCAGCCTGAACATAGTCACAAAAAATGCAGGACGTTCATATTTACCTTTAATCTCACCAGTATATGGATCCACATACACGGAAGCACGACGAGGCTTGGACAAATTCACCTGCCAAGCACGTTCCGGGTCAGAGAAAACACTGATTCCTGTCACAGACACACTGTCGGGCAACGTGAGTTCTACCTCTTCCAATAATCGATCAACAGAAAGTGGAACTGTCTCTACCTTTTTTACATAATAGAGCTCATGCCTGGTCAGTTCCACCACTTCATTTTCAAAAACCAACATGGCTCCCGAGAAGCAAATCAAGGAAATGATTAACCCGAAAGGAACAGAAAGCCAAAGATGTATTTGGCGAAATATTTTCTTCATAAAATCTTCGATACGATTCATAAAAAGAGTCTGCATAAGCACATACTGCCCGCAGACTCCCATTATATTATTACAATACTCAGTTCTGAGGTTGCAGTTTACCGACGCCACTGATTTGTGTCGCTTCTATAGAAACACCCTTTGTCGCTACCGCACCAACCAGATCTATTTTATAAATAGACGGATATCCTTCTGTTGTAGTTACAGCCATATAGGCATATCCATTCTCCACATACGGAGTATTACCAAAGCCGGAGATCAAATCGGCAGAAGGCAAACCGGTTACATAAGTCAGTTTTCCGGTTTCTCCTTTATATATTGCTAACTGATTAGCAGTGAAACCAGTTTCAGTCAAGGGACGATCATACATCAGCAACAGGAAATAATCTCCCGTAATATGCCAACAACGAATGAAAGATTTACCTCCGGTCTGCGCTTCGATACTATAATAATAATCAGGATCAAACTCTTCTGTTCCAGCCTTTATACGTACTACTCCGGCATCCAAGGTAGTCTGTTGCCGTTTATCAGCCATTGTTTTGGCATAACTAGGAGAAAATACATAAATATCACCATTATCTGCCGCCCAAATCGTTTGATAATACTGTGATTTAAAACGCCCGCAAGCATAACTGATCTTATCTGTTTCTATGATTTTTTTATTTGTCAGCGTTTCATCATCAAAAATAGCCACCCAGCATTTATTGGGATATTGCGTCCATTGCAATTCACCTTTTTTATAACTGCTGCTGTTGGAACCACCATCTTCTGTCTTTACCAAATCCTCATTGCCGGGAAGTATCCACTTTCCCCCGTCAGTAGCCGAACCATATTGACTTAACCCCATTGGAATAGCAGCGCTATACAGTTTATTATTTCGTTCCAATATGCCGGCCAATGTTACATATTCTCCATTTCCCAGGAAGTTTTCGGACATATAAGCCTTATTTTGAGTATCATTCGTGGTAAATGTTTCAGCAGATACGTCCAAATAAGAAAGCAAAAACATTTTTGGTAAATATCCATTCTCATCAGCATACGCAGTAGGTCCGTCACCGGTAGACGAGGTCATGATATATTTATCATAAATACCGTAAGTAGTAAATCTCTTTACGGCAAACTCCCCCGAACGAGCCTTTACTTCATTATTTGAATCCATGATATAAGAACGGGTCGTACCTGCATTCCCTTGATTATAAGTCAGTGCATAAAGATATTGATTCTTGTAAAACACCCATTGAGTTGCACCATCATTCACAAGACCATTATTCACTGTAGAAACAGTACCTTTATCCAACGTTTCAGAAGTAAGCAGCACATTCGTTGTATTTCCAGACGCTGTGACCGATGATGCAATAACATACTCACCTTTAGCCTCGGTACCCGAACCGTAATCCGGCTCATTATCCGTACATGCACTCAACGCCATTCCTACTATGGCAATAGCAGCAAATCCGTTCAAAAAGAAATCTTTCTTCATTTTATTCTTCTATTTAATTTAAAACCCAATTAATTATAAACTCCTTTTTCCAATTCTTTAATTACCGAAACAAACACGCAGTTTACCATAAAAAGCCCTACCGGCCTTCTGAAGACTAAAATTATCATATAACTTCTCATCTGTGAAGTTACGACATTCCAATGATACGTTATATCGTCCTTTTTGCAAACTATAAGAAAAGGATATATTGTGCGAGAATTGATCAGGTACCACATAGTCCCCTTTATTTGAGCCTATTCGGGAAGAATAATAAGTAAAGCTATGCAGATATTGATTATCATAAGACACTGTCAACATATTGCCTTTCCTTCCTAAATCCCGCCAATAAAAAGTAACATCCGAATCAGCAAACATATAGGGCAGATTCGGCATCCGTTCTTTATAAGCCAGATTTTCCGCACTGCTGGAAATAGATGTTTTCATATTGTCGCGTACATCCATTTTGGTAAAATTACCTCCTATACTCACCCAATTACCAAAACCGTAACGAGCAGAAACAGTATATCCTTTCGTCAATACTTTACCGTAATTAATATATTTCGCGGCATATTTACCACCACTCAAATCCGCAATATTACGCTGAATATAATCTTTTGTATTCCGATAAATCACTCCACCTTCCATATATACAGAATGCCTGCCAAATGTTCTGTTATAGCTCAAATTAAAATTCAAATTATCACTACTCTCCGGTTTTATACTGATATCTCCCATTTCCAAATCCTCATCTCCAAACATTTCTTCAATAGTAGGCAGACGATATGCTTTTTCATATGACAATTTCGCCTGCAAACCGGGTAGAATGAAATAAGTTCCCGCAGCTCCATATCCTATGGAATTCATGTTTCGGGTAGTACGGACATAATCATCTTGATTCGTAGTCGTAGCCATAGGACCTGCCACATACAAACTATAATATTTTCCAAATACTGAGAGATTCCAATTATCAGACGGCATCAACCGATAGGACAATCCGGAGATATTCTTATGGGTTTCTTTAGCTATGGCATCCTCCGATTCCATCTTAGCCAATAAAGAAGTGTTAGAACGGCGGAAAGTATTCAACACATGATTAAAGGTCAGCATATGTATTTTCGCCAGACGGTAATTAACGGTTAATGTTCCATTCCAATTGTTATTATCCGCCCGTGAATATTGATTGGATTGTTCACCGGGTGAGTTCATTAATTTTCTATCACCCAACCAATTGTACTTATAGGAAGCTGTATCTATATTTGTCGTTGCATTTTTATTATAATTGGCAGTCAATGCCACATCCAGACCTTTGATGAATAAGCCACGCTTACTATATTCCAATGACGGCATCAACGAATATCCTTTACGATGTTTTTCCCCATAGACTATTTCCTGACGTACTCCGGTCTGTATCTCCTTATACATGTGTGAATAAGTAAAGCCCAACATCAATCTGTCTGCCCATTTCTTATCCACAATACCCATCTTACCTATAACCGCCTCATTATGATAGGTATCATTAAAGCGTCTCACACGTATCTTTTTATCTTTATCAATTCTTCCGGTTTCAAAGTCCTCTACCGGTGCATCCACCTGATAATCATTATCCGAATAGTTTTGGAAAGCATTTATTTCATAAGTAAAGCCATTTTTGAAAGTTTGTCCGAAATTCACATACGATTTATGCGTATTGAACGAACCGTATGAATAGGAGCCATCCAAAAACCAATTACGTTTCTTCTTATTGGTTACAATATTGATAACACCACCTATAGCATCCGTGCCAAATCCTACAGGAACCACCCCTTTATACACTTCAATCCTATCTGCAAAATTCACAGGAATATTATTTAGGCCAAAAGAGCTCCCTACTCCCTCCTGAGGTACACCGTCAATAAATATCTTCACATGTTTGCCACTGAAACCATCCAACATCAATTGCATATCCGAACCTACCCCACCCGACTCACGGAGTTTCATTCCCGGAGCTTTAGCCAAAGCATCACTCAGATTCTTGGTAGAATTCTGGAATTCTTTTGTATCTACAGCTATCGCATTGAATGCGGAACGTTTCACACGGGAAACCCCGTTAGACACCACTACCACTTCACCCAACTCAGTCACTGACGGGTCAATCATTACATTCATCTTAATTCTTTCACCATGAACTAAAGTTACAGGCTTTTCTATAGTCTTATATCCTATAGCCGAAACAACTAGCGTGTATTTCCCTGCCGGTGCATGAAGATGATAGATACCTTCTTCATTCGTTGTACAGCCATAAGTTGTACCCTTCAAATATACGGTTGCAAAATCTACGACTTCCTGTTTTTCTTTGGATATTACTTTACCGGATACCATTGTCTTAGGTTGTGCAAAGATAGATATCGCTCCGATTATAAAAAAAAGAGAGCCTAAACTGATCCTTTGTAACTGTCTTTTTACCATGAATACCTATAATTCTAAATTCTTAATTTTTGAGAATGCAAAGGTCCGTAAAAAGAAAAGGGGAAACAATCACCTGATATAGGTAATCTTTTCCCCCATTTTACGGAATATATATACTATGCAATAACTTTTTATAGGTATTTATGCCACAAAATAGTCCTTTTAAATTTGGCATAATGCCATGAATCCACTACATTTGTTCTATATCACAAATATTAGAATTATGCAAGATATAACAAACGGACGTTGCGGTTGGTGCGGAACAGACGAATTGTATGTGAAATACCATGACCAGGAGTGGGGAAAGTTAGTTACCGATGACAAGACGCTGTTTGAGTTTCTTGTATTGGAAAGTGCCCAAGCAGGACTAAACTGGATAACGATTCTTAAAAAAAGAGAGGGGTATCGTAAAGCTTTCTATAATTTTGATGCCGAGCTGGTAGCACAAATGACCGATGAAGACGTTGAGCGGCTAATGCAATTTGAAGGAATTGTAAAAAACCGTCTGAAAATCAAATCGACAATCACGAATGCGAAACTATTCCTTGCCGTACAAAAGGAATTCGGTAGTTTTTATAAGGTACTGTCCAAAATTTTGTGTAAATGGAAACAGGATTCAGTTGTAAGTTTGTTCTTATATCTGGATTCTGTTTTCAAATATAAGCATAAACTGGTTCATAATCAATCCACAGTTTGAAATAGGCATTGTCCATTTCTTTTCAATCTCCATAAGTGAAAGATACACGGTTTTTTTTTACGGCATCGTCCGACGGGAATGAAAGCTTTGATTTGGTGTACTTTCTGATTTTTCCGTTCAGATTCTCAATAAGATTTGTGGTATAGATTATTTTCCTGATTTCCAATGGGAACTGGAAGAAAACAGTCAGATCATCCCAGTTGTTTCTCCATGAAAGTATGGCGTATGGATACTTTCCTCCCCATTTCTTTTCCAGATTGTCAAGTTCTGCGGCAGCAACTTCCTTATTAGGTGCATTGTAGATATTCTTCATATCCGCCGTAAACTCTTTCTTATCCTTATAAACGACATATTTACAGGAGTTCCTGATCTGATGTACCACACAGATCTGAGTGGATGACTGGGGGAATACGGTACGGATGGTATCTGTAAATCCATTCAGATTGTCAGTACAGGTAATCAGTATATCCTGCACTCCACGAGCCTTCAAGTCGGTCAGGACACCCATCCAGAAAGAGGAACTTTCCGATTTGCCGACCCACATGCCAAGGACTTCCTTCAGGCCGTTCTGTTTCAGACCGACACAAAAATAGACGGTCTTGTTTATAATCTTGCCGTTATCCCGTACCTTGAAGACGATACCATCCATCCAGACTATCAGATAGACCGGATCCAGAGGACGGTTCTGCCATTCCTGCGCAGCCTGGCTTACCTTGTTTGTAATAATGGAAATAGCTGATGTAGAGAGCTCTATTTCATAAATCTCACGCATCTCCTCCTCTATATCGGAAACACTCATTCCTTTGGCATACAGGGAGATAACAAGCTTCTCTATAGAAAGTCCCCGGCTTTCATGCTTGGGGACTGCTATCGGTTCAAACTGCCCGTTGCGGTCACGCGGAATGGAGATGACAGACTCTCCATGTCCGGTCTGAATTTTCTTCGGATAACTGCCATTCCGGGAGTTGCCGGTGTTGTTCCCTGCCACGGAATTCTTCTCATACCCCAAATGGGCATCCATCTCACCTTCAAGCATCTTTTCCAATACCTGCGCATGCAACTGATTCAGAAACCTGCTCACATCCGCTTCTGTCTTGAACTGGCTAAGGAACTCCTTGCTTAATACCTCATCAGGCACTACTTGATTCTTTTCTTTCATAATCTTTTTCATTTGGTAAATGTATAAAATAAAAAATACGGAACTCGATTTTGAATCCCGTATTTTCCATTAACACAAAATATTTTATAGTGCCTTTTATAATTATACCCTGTCATTCTTTCCCGACAAAAAGCCGATTATCAACACATTCCGGTCATTGAGCGAGATTCCGGTATCCTCTCCCGAATCCGATGCCATGAGTAAAGATATGAAAAAACGAGGTTTCAAGTTCTTCGGGACTACAATTTGCTACGCCCATTTGCAAGCTTCAGGTTTTATCAACGATCATCTGACAGACTGTATTTGCTGGAAAGTTCCACAATAGAGTTTTTAAAATCTGCTGCCACTGCTACCACCTTTTATCGGAAACACTGATGGATAAAAAGATTTAGGGGTGGTGGCGCAGAATTGATAAACCTTATGAAAAGAAAATATTGAAAATCCGCCTAGCCTTTCCAAACTTGTTCTTCAATTGGGAAAAACATTCCGACCTGCCGGAAAAAACTCCGATGAGAGCTCTTATATCCACACATGTAAGGAGCCTTATATACTCCTCTTTCATTCAACCAGAAAGACCTTGTCCTTTTTAAAAAAGGCCACCACCTTTTTAAACAACATAAGTTCGTTTTTAAAAACGAACTTATGTTGTTTAAAAACTTTTGCAAACTAAATAACTTCTCTGCCAATCATCAGACTACACCTTTACAAGAAATCAAACTTTAGTCTGACAGACATACTTAATTGTAACCGGCATTTTGCCCAAACTCATCTTTATTGATAATGGCATCCAATTGAGTCTGAGGAATAGGACGTAGCAAATGATGCTCTTTTATATTCACTTTCGCATCCGGATTGTATGCTTTTACTCTTTCCAGCAGCTTATCGGTACGCTTCAAATCGAACCAACGTTGCTGCTCTCCTCCCAACTCACGGGCCCGTTCATCCAAAATAAAATCTAATGTCAACTGTTCCGGCTTTATCTCCATAGCGGCTTCCTTTCCAGGAATAGCGGCTCTCCTTCTTACCTCATTGATATAAGATGCTCCAGAGACATTATCGTTCAAGAATAATTCAGCCTCAGCAGCTATCAGATATAACTCAGCAAGACGAATGACCACACCATGTCTCACACTTCCCGTATAATTCACAGACTCACGAGACGGATCAAGGAATTTTTTGAAAGTCACATTCTGAACTCTATTTTTGATAGAACCATCGGCATTGTAAACAAAATCCTTGTCTATGGTAATATAATTGTGTTTAGCTTCCTCTGCATCGGGCACACTATATTTAGTAAAGAAAATAGCCGTATCTCCCGGTGAGATATAAGCACTGTTCGTATTGTTACAAATCCATGCCTGCTGGAACACATCATCATAACGGGCATCCATCTTTTCATCGAACAGATTCAGATAATACAGCGTAGGCATATATCTGTTAAAACTGCGACCATATTCTATGGAGCGCGTAACAGGTTTCTTACCGTCTTTATCGAGTACCTGATCATAGCACATCACCCACAACAAATGTGAAGGGTTATTACCCGGTGTTCTCCAAATGATGGGGTTCCCATCAGGACCTTCTTCAATGGAAGTTCCGAATATCTCACTCTTCGTGTACATACAAACAAACACATTCTCTTTTACATCATTACATTTATAAATATCACAAAGGTCCGAATAATCTTTTGCCAAACTATAATCATAATTGTTAATGACATTACGGGCATATTTCAATGCTTCCTCATAATTTTTATTATACAGATAAACGCGTGCCAGAAACGCTTCGGCCGCACCTTTAGTAGCACGTCCATAGTCGGAAGTGGAAACTGGCAATTTAGCCATCGCCTCTTTTAAATCAGCTATAATCTGAGTATAAAAATCCTCTTCGGACGAACGGTAAACGTAGCCTGACGGCTCGGTACATTCTTCTGTCGATAAATAAACACCTCCCCATGTCTCTACAATATGCCACAGATAAAGAGCCCGCAAGAAATAGGCTTCCCCCATACGGATATCTTTAACCGAAGCTGAAAGTTCGGATCCTGGCAAACGGTTCAAGGCAGTGTTACAAGTATTCAATGCCGAATACAAACGTTCCCACTCTTTAGTTATCGCATTGCTGGAACCTTGTAATGACGAATTATAATCGGAAAGTTCAGCATCGGTACAACCATTTCCCCGAGTAAATATATCCGTTCCCAACTCTGTCATTGATGTGGCATATTCCTGTCCATACCAGAAACGCAACGGTGTGTAACATGAATTAATCAAGGCTTCTGCACCCGATGCAGTCTTATAAAAAGTATCAGCGGTCAATCCACTGGGATTTTCCTCTGTCAGAAAATCATCACATGAACTCAAGGTTGCTGCTATACAGCTAAGCAAACACCATTTATATAATTTATTCATACCTATTCGTTTATTTAAAAATCAACATTAATACCAAATACTGCTTGTTTTGTCATCGGGTAGCTCAAAGAGCCTCCTCGTTCAGGATCATAATCATCCAAATGGCTGAAAGTAAAGAAATTCTTTAATGAACAATAGATACGGATATTAGAAGCATGAATCTTCTCGATCCATGATTTAGGTAACTGATATCCCAAAGTGATTTCTTTAATCTTCAAATACGAACCATCCACGTATCCCAATGCATCCAATTTGGAAGAATCTGAATAACTTTTTTCCGGACGGGGAAATTCATTCGTAGGATTCTCCGGTGTCCAATAGTTTACTTTAATACCCGGATCTCCTTGAATACGGTATGATCCATACCCGTTGGCTTCCGAATGTAACATTTGCCCTTGTCTCCAATACATGAAAACGCGCAAATCAAAGTTCTTGTATTTGAATGTATTGTTCAATCCCATTACGAAATCGGGAGTTTCCGAACCCAAAATGACACGATCG
The DNA here is from genome assembly GCA_948579315.1 of uncultured Phocaeicola sp. Taxonomy (GTDB): domain Bacteria; phylum Bacteroidota; class Bacteroidia; order Bacteroidales; family Bacteroidaceae; genus Phocaeicola. Next base: position 17,334 of record CAPAOL010000015.1, on the reverse strand, counting down.
TTATCATTGTCTATAGAACCATCCTTATTTTGGTCCTTTATTTTTATACGGCCCGGCTTCTCACCATATTTAGCTGCTTCCTCAGCTTCGTCAAGTTGCCAAATACCGATTTTCTCCAATCCATAATGCGTTTTGATGGAATGTCCTACAAACCAACCGTTACTAATATCACGATCGGTTCCATCTGCCAATTCAGTGATTTTCTCTCTGTTCAGAGTAAAAGTATAATCTGTATTCCACGAGAAATCCTTTTGATTGAAATTTTGGGTATTAATAACTAATTCCACACCTTTATTTTCAGTTTTTCCTACATTATCCCATGCCAAAGAATATCCGGTAGAGCTAGGTACTTTTTTCTGCATCAGCAAATCTGATGTCTTTTGTTGATAGATGTCCAATGAACCACTGATGCGGTTATTGAAGAAACCAAAATCAATACCGATATTAGCCGTTGCTGTTTTTTCCCAGCCCAAATTATAATTCGGTGTCAAAGCCGGATAATAACCATAGGCCCCGTTTTCCGTATTATTTATGAGATAAGCATACATGGTCTTTCCTAATCCTCCCTGAGTTTGATATGCAGAAACAGCACTGTTTCCTGAAATACCATAACTCAACCGAAGTTTCAAATTGGAAAGTTGTTCTATATTCTTCAGGAAATTCTCTTCATTCATACGCCAGGCCAAAGCCACAGATGGGAAGAACCCCCACTGATGATCTTTTGCCAATACAGATGAGCCATCCTGACGCAAAGTTACGGTCATCAAGTATTTCTCATTGAATTTGTAGTTGATACGTCCGAAGAAAGAAGCCATAGTGGTTTGTACATAATTACTGGATATCTGCTGACTATCCTGCAAACCACCTAAATTATAAAACAACATAGTAGATGAAATAAGATTATGTCCCGCACCCTTATATTCCTCAGCTACATTTTTATATAATGCATTACCAGCCATCAGACTCAGATTATGTTTTCCTAATGTGAACGAATAAGCCAATGTATTTTCCCACGACCAATTGACATCACTATGATTGATAACATCTGCTAACGAGTAATTTCCCGCTCCGTCCAACGTATATGTATCAGCAAAATGTCCTGTACGGACATCTTTCTTGTCAAATCCGAAAGTAGAAGTCAGTGTCAAGTCCTTGATAATGTTCCAGGTAGCCCCTACATTCCCCACCAAATGGCTGGTCAACCGGTTATTTTTATAGGCTCCGGGAACTTCCTCGGCTATCGGGCTGATGGTCTGTCCGTCATTAAAAGGAAGCACATTGATGGAACCGTCTTCATTGTATACATCCCCATAGGGAGCGTAATAAATAGAACGGTTGAAAGGATCACGTCTGATGTTCTGATCCAAATAGGTATATACTACATTAGCGTTCAGTTTTAAATTATCAGTCAACTTATGCGACAAAGATAAGGTTGCATTATAACGGTCCATATTATCCAACTTCACCAAACCGTCTTCAGACATATATTCAAAGGCCAGATTGAATGTTGTCTTCTCTGTACCATTCGAGATATTGATAGAATGGGACATCTGGCTACCCGTTTGCATCAGCACATCCACCCAGTCCACATTTTGATTGGCTTTTATAGCATCATAAGCAGAACCGAAAATTTTGGCATCATCTTCGGGGCTTGCCCACTGACCGTCCGTGCGATAAGCCTCTCTCTTGAAATCAGCCCATTCGGACAAATTCATTCTATCAGGATAAGCAGCTACAGAATTGCTAGAATAATAACCGTTATATGAAACCTTGGTTTTGCCTACAGCTCCTTTCTTTGTAGTAATCAAGATGACTCCGTTAGCACCGCGAGAACCATAAATAGCGGTAGAAGAAGCATCCTTCAGAATCTCCATAGATTCTATAACATTGGGATTGATATCAATATCTGTCCCATAGGGTACTCCGTCCACAATAATCAGCGGAGCATTCGAAGCATTCAATGACCGGTTACCGCGAATAGAGAATGACAATCCCGAACCTGTCTGACCACTTGATTTAGTCATATCTAGTCCAGCCACTTTTCCTTGCAAGCTTTCCAAAGCATTCGTCGTAGGAACAGCGACAATGTCCGCTTGCTTGATGGAGGTCATAGAACCAGTCAAGTCCCGTTTCTTTACAGTACCATAACCAATGACTACCACTTCATCCAATTCTTCCGTATCTTCTTTCAAAATTACCTTTACCGGGGTTCCCGGCTTAATGACAGTCTCTTGTGAAAGCATACCGATATAACTGATTTCCAATTTCTTTGTGTCCGCAGGAAGCGACAAGGAGAAATTCCCCTCAAAATCGGTAATGGTTCCTACGGATGAGTTGCCTGCTACCTTTACATTAGCACCGATAACAGGCTCACCGGTACTATCTAGAACCGTACCTGTTACAATAATATTTTGCGCATAAACATTCCCAATACTCATCATCAGGAATGAAAGCACAAACAGAATAAACCTACTTTGTTTCATGTTTTTTACTGTTTTCATTTTATAGTATAATTTAAAGTTTTTAGCTCTACAAAAATGAGTAAAAATAGGAACCGGATATTACATTATCCGGTCTAATATTTATAAAATCCGGTTTGAGAATAACAAAACAGAGTTATCCGAATATAAAATTATAAATAATAAACTCCTTGCTCTCCCAATGTTCCGTTTCGATTAACCGCACGTATTAACAGAACTACTCCTTTCATGTCAGATTTCCATAATGATTGAGTATCAGAAGTTATATCAACTATTTTCCCATTTACATCTAACACATAGCCCAAAGCGCCTGGTACAGCATCCCACTTTAAACCATCCTGCTCCCACCGGATATGAGCCGGAGCAGGCAATTGTTCCATCATGCTGCGAGGATCCCATCCATCCTTACTTTTAATTATGTTTTCATAAGTATATAAAGCTGCCTCATTCGAAGTAATTGTAGCCCGGCATTCCCCTTTCCTTTTCTCTTTTCCACCTGTTTCATATTCCGTTTTTCTACAACTTAAATCCAATGCCTTTCCATTCATATCCATACTGTTATATTCTGCAAAAAGAGCAGGAATAGTACCCATATTTGTCCATCCTTCAGGAGCTAAAGGAATCTTCACCAAAGTATTAATATAAACAGCTTTGGGTGAGTTATGCCAAGGACGTCCTAATTTCAATTTACCATCTGCTGCCTGTTCGTTGCCATCAATCACACAATTACGAAACACATAACCATATTTTACTGATTCATGACAGGGCGCAACTATAACAGAGCCACTACGTACATTATATAATGTAGACTCTTCCACTAACGCATTGCCTCCACCGTAAAAATAATCTACAGCCCCTTCTAGCCAACATTCTTTTACATAATGACGGTCTGCATCTCGTGTAGTAGTCATCCAGGTATCTTGAAACGAACGGAATTTGCAATTATAAAAAGCAATACGATCCGCCTTCGTTTTCAAAGCTAATGCTTGAGGACCATTTTGAGCCTCCACCCCCCAATCATTGACGTAAGAAATATTTTCAGAATAAAAATCAGAAGCATTGATATTTACCACAGCTCCCTCAAAATGAGAAACAACAGATTTTGGATTATGAACCGAATAATGCCAATACGCTAAATCTTTAGTATTGGCATCAGGTTTACCACCTACATTTAATTTAAGATGAATAATAGTCCGTTCCTTATCCTGTCCGATAAGATGAATAAAAGGCTTGTTTTGGGGAATAATCACCTGTTCTTCATATGAACCATTTTTAACAAATATCAGCCAAGGACTTTTCAAATTCTCTGGGACTGCATCAATAGCCGACTGAACTGTAGTATAATCTCCCGTACCATCTTTTGCAACAACAGCATGAAAAATAGTATTCTGCTGGGAGCGGGCATATCCCATTATTCCCAATATACAAAATAAGAGGAAGAAAAAAGAAAACCGTTTTGGAAATTGTATTTTACTTGTTCTCATGAATAGTATATTTTAAAGGTTCACGCAGCAAAGGTGCACGATTTCAAGTTATTACCTTTATATTTTTTATCCAAATCCTTATAAAAATCAACCTTTCGATTTTCAAAGTTATTTTCTCCTCCTCTTATCCTATTATTCTATCTCAAAACCCTGTACTTGCCAATCTGCTATTTAAAAGTAGACTCATTACCAATATAAATAGTCCCGAAGTCCAATAAAGTAGGATTTAATACCATTGGCACCTCACTATCAATATATTCGCTCAATATCCCTTGATGCACCAAATCATGAGCTACTATTCTTGTATAACAAGCTGCTCCGGTAGCTTGCGTATGAGTTCCATCTGTAGGAAGATAAATCTGTTGAATTGTAGCATCTACCCCTAAGTCTTCAACAAACTCCTTGGTCAGAGCTGTCATATCAACTACAGGTACTTTTTTTTGACGAGCTACATTCTTCATAGTCACCAGAGCTTATATTTTCTTTCACCTTATCCCAACGTCCTTCCTCCCAAAAAGGACGTGAGCTTCTACCTCCACGTGCATAATTTATCACTTGTACTTCTTTTGAAAAAAACTCCTGCAGCATTTCTCCCTACCCACGAGTACGAGTTGTATTTTCCATGTAATCTGCCATAGTAGAATCTCCAATAGTATGAACCTTTAAATTTTGTGCCCACACTAAACCTGATTCTAAAATGGCAAACACTCCGAAAAATAATAGTTTCCTTATCATATATGAATTAATTTATATATTTAAATAAAAATTCTTGACGTACAAAATTACATTATAATATTGTACATCAAGAATCTTGTTCTAAGGTTGTATATCTTGCACAGCAAACAGTACATTTCTATGTTCCATCTGTAGTTTCTTCCCTATAAGTTGGCATGAAGATTCCAAACGTATATCTGACGAGGACGCACCAATTTTAAATTTATATGCTCCATCATCTATAGTCCATTTACCATTCACGTAATATGCCATTTGCTGAGGAGAAACTTTAAAGCTTACCCTTTTTGATTCGCCAGGTTTCAAATTTACCCGAGCAAATCCTTTTAACTGTATAGGTTTAAGAGATTGTGAAGATTCAGGAGATAAATAAAGCTGTACAATTTCAACCCCTTTACGCATACCGGTATTCTTTACCCGACAGCTTATCTCAATAAAATCATCCGTTGTTTGCGCTGTTGCCGGAACATTCATCCCACTATATTCGAAAGAAGTATATGAAAGTCCAAAATCAAACGGATAAGCTATTTTCTCTTGAGAAACACCATTATTATAACAATAAAGTTCTTCACTTTCTGTCTTAGGATAACTGACACAAAGTTTTCCGGAAGGATTAACATTACCCAACAAGATATCAGCAACAGCATTTCCCCCTTCTTCACCAGGATACCAAGCTTGAAGAATAGCTGCACAACCAGCCTCCACTTCATCAATAACTCGAGGACGTCCACCAAACATCATTAAAACAACAGGTTTTCCTGTAGCAATCAGTTCTTTTAAAAAACGTTCCTGATCTCCCGGCAAACGAATTCCTTTACGTTGACGGGCCTCTCTGCATAAAGTTGGGTTTTCTCCTAATGCAGCAATAACGACATCGCTTTCTGAAGCTAGTTTTATGGCAGCCTTCCAATTAGTAGGATCAGATGACTCCATAAGCATCATATTCAAACGTTCCGTCCTAGGATCACCTTCACGAATAATGGCTGTTTCATTTGTTGCGCTCCAATCGCACCCACGTTCATACCCTAAAGTAAAATTTTCTCCTAACTTAGGTTTCAAAGCATCGTATACTGAGATAATTTTAGGATTTTCAAGATCTATTTTTCCTCCCCACCAAAACGCCTGCACAGACTAGTAAGTATAATCCGCCAACATACACCAATAAGTGTTTGCATTCGGTCTTACCAAAGCAATTTTTTTATGCTTGCCAGAAAGGGGCAACACCCCATTATTCTTCAATAAAACAATAGATTGACAAGCCAAATCATAAGATGTTTTACGATATTGAGGACAATCTAAATCCAAATCTCCATTTGCATAAAGTTTCCGATCCGTTGACAACAATCCTAAACGTGCCTTCAACATTAATGAACGTTTCACCGCCTTTTCAAAATATTGCTCATCAATTAAACCATCTTTTATTAACTCGGACAAAAATTTATAACAATTATTCGAAGGAAGTTCAATGTCATTACCTGCTACAAGAGCCTCAATAGCCCTTTGTTTTAGGATTTCAGGATTACCTTTCTGACTGGAATGTTCCACAGCACCATAATCACCCACTACCAAGCCGTCAAATTCTAAATATCCACGCAATATTTTATTCAAAAGAGTATCACTAGATACAGCCTGTTCACTACGAAAACGACCATAAGATATCATCAAGACTTTACAATCCGCCAATCGTATCATAGCTTCATGTAGCATAAGTACTTCTTCAAAAATTTCTTTCCATGTCAATGAAGAACCTCCACCATATCCCCAAAAATGCTTAGTACAAGCTGCAACACCATCCTTCAACCCATTCTTTTGCAAACCTTCTATAAAAGCTACCCCCATAGCTGGACTGAGATAGCCATCTTCCCCATAAGATTCTTCTATACGAGGCCAATACGCGGTACGTATAAGATCGACCATGGGTGATAAAGCAAGCGTAGCACCAACAGAGCGCATGACTTCTGCCGTCTGTTCTGTGTTAACTGTAGCCAGTTCAGGATTCCAAGAACAAGCGACCCCTAATTGTTGAGGATAAACAGTTGTTCCTTTAGCTGCCAATCCAATAATAGCCTCCTCATAGAATATAGCTGGTACACCCAACGGAGTTTCATTTATAAGATAATTCTGAGAATCGCGTACAAAATCACGCAATTCATTCGGTCCTAAATCTAATGCACAAGCATATTGACATACATGTCCTATTCCATTAGGAATTTTTTCTCTACATTTCTGTAAAGACAATTTTCCATTCTCCACCACCTCTGAGGAACGGATACCATACAACTGAGCAACTCGTTCAGCTTGAGACATTTTCTTATAAAGTGAATCTACTTGTTGTTGCATTTTCTGTGTTTCAATTTCTTCAGTTGAAGATTCTGATGCTCCAGAAAAACAGGAAACAAGTCCGAAAGGCACAAGCATTAAAAGACTAAATACTATTTTTTTCATGTTTATACAACGATTATAATTGAGTGAAAATATAAGTTTGTCCCGCTTCAGTGGGTACATCATATAAATAGGAATCTTTCAGTTCCACTCCCTTCAATGGAGCTTTCTCACTAATAAGCGGACGACTGATTTCCTGCTTTCCAAACAAAGGATTAGGATTATCCTCTTTAGCTTTAACCAGTGTCATACCATCCACCATTAAAGCATTGTGCACGCGCAAGCGAAGATTACCACCGATAGTAGATTTGATAACTGCCGATTCTATCTTGCCATCCTTCCATCTCAGAGAAACAATTTCAAAACCACCACGTGCACGAAGCCCCCTAATCTCTCCATCTTTCCAAGTATCAGGTAAAGCAGGAAGTAAATGAACAGCCCCATCATGACTCTGCATCAACATTTCAGCAATCCCGGCTGTGCAACCAAAATTTCCATCAATCTGGAAAGGCGGATGAGCATCGAACAAATTTGGATAAGTACCTCCTCCCTGACCTTTCTGCACTTCGGGAGAAACAAGATTCAACTGATTGGTAATCAACTTAAATGCATGATTTCCATCCAAACATCTTGCCCAAAAACAAACTTTCCATCCCATGGACCAACCAGTAGAAGGATCACCACGCTGTATCAATGTATTTCGGGCAGCCTCAAAGAGCACAGGTGACGAATAAGGCGAAATTTGATAACCAGGGAAAAATCCCCATAAGTGAGAGATATGACGGTGATGATCATTAGGGTTATCCCAGTCTTCGAACCACTCTTGCAACTGTCCGTATTGCCCTACCTGCATGGGAGGAAGTTGTCTTTTTAATGACAGAATAGTATCACAGAACTGCTTGTCCAAGTTCAAAACCTGTGCTGCAGCCCGAGTGTTTGAAAATAAATCGGATACCAACTGATTGTCCATCGTGATACCTGCAAACAAATTGGCTTTCCCTCTCCAAATACTAGGCGAATTCTCCGGGGAATTACTAGGAGTGACAACCAGATAACCGGTATTAGGATCTCTTACTAAAAAATCAACAAAGAACTCTGAAGCACTCCTCAGAATAGGATACACAGAAGCCAAGTATTCCTTATCACCCGAATAGAGGTAACGATCCCACAAATGCTGGCATAACCATGCATTACAGGTAGGCCACGGCCCACAATAGGCCCTATCTACAGCACCATTCATACGCCATAAATCCGTATTGTGATGCAATACCCATCCCCGACAACCATACATCTCTCGGGAAGCCTCCTGACCATTCTCATACAATTCTTTCACCATTTGCAGGAAAGGCTCATGCATCTCGCGCAAATTGGTAACTTCGGCAGGCCAATAATTCATTTCCGCATTGATATTGGTGGTATAACGACATTTCCAAGCAGGATTCAGTTTCTGATTCCAAATACCTTGTAAATTAGCAGGTTGCCCTCCCGGCTGAGAACTGGAAATAAGCAAATAACGACCAAACTGAAAATAAAGAGCGACTAAATGAGGGTCATTGGAAGTAGCGAATTCTTTAACCCGGACATCTGTAGGTTTATCAGCCTGCGAAGTACGTCCCAAATTCAAAGATACACGGTTATAGTATTTTTGATATACATTGATATGAGCCTGTAAAGCTCGGGCATAATTCTTTCCGGCATTCTTCATGGATATCTTATTACGCTCGGATGGATTTCCAGATATATCCTTATAATTCACAAAGTTAGTAGCCATGGCGATATAAATAGTAGCACTATTAGCATTAGTCACAGATAATAATGTATCTCCTGCCACACTCTTTCCACTCTGTAAATCCAACTTCAAATCTGCACGGAAACGAATCGCACCTTTTGTGAAATCGTCTCCTTTGGTTGTACCTTCCAAAATCAAGGCATTTTTTCCAGAAACGGTAACATCCACCTTCTGAGGACAAGTCAGGGAAGCGGAAAAAGTAAGCTTTCCCGGTTGAGAAGCAGTAAGGCGTACAATGACCAGCTGATCGACAAAAGAAGTAAAGACTTCACGCTTATAATCTACTCCATTTACAGTATAAGCAGTCGTGGCTACAGCTTTTTCCAAATCCAATTCACGACGGAAATTGATATAGTTTTCATGACCGGGAAAGTCCAATCGCAAACTACCCACTGTCTGATAAGGCATTCCAAAACCGTTCTTGGAGAGGATTTTTTCACCTGCCAACTCTTGAGCTTCAGGATATCTACCAGCAAAAATTAACTGACGGATGGTCGCCAATGCTCCTTTAGCCTCAGGATTATAATTTTTGTAAGGAGAACCTGCCGAAACTGTCTCCTCGTTCAGTTGAATCTCTTCGGCCGCAGGATTGCCATATACCATGGCTCCTAAACGTCCATTTCCCAAAGGTAGTGCCTCTTCCCAATATTGAGCAGGCTTATCATACCACAATACAGGCTTTTCCTGAGCATCTATACTGATGCTGACTACAGATAGCAAAACTACAAGTGCTCTTTTTAATAATTTATGTGTCATTCTATAATTAAATTAATGAATAAATGGTATCGACTTTTATAATGGAGAAAGAAATCTGTTTTCTATCAACCAAGCTTCGGCCAGTTCCGGCCACATTACCGTGCTTCCCCTTTGGGCACGCAAGGAAATGGCATGCCCACCGGTAGGGAACAGATGCAACGAGGATTTCTCTATTCCTGCATTATATAAGGCAGTATAATAGGCTATGCTGTTCAAAGGAGAGACAGCCTTATCATTAGAAGCATGAAACAAAATAGCCGGTGCCGTGTTACCATTCACTTGTTTCTCCAAAGAAAACAAATTCCTGAGAGTAATATCCTGTTCCCGCTTTCCCAACAGATTTGTCCGGCTACCTTCATGAACAATAGCGTCATCCATAGAAATAACCGGAGATATCAATACAGCAAAAGAGGGTTTACAACTATACGCATCCAACGTATCGCCCACTTTAGCCCAGTCTTCATCAATAGCACACAATGAAGCAGCCAAATGGCCACCGGCAGAACAACCCATCACGCCCACTTTATGAATATCTATTCCATATTCCTCCGCATGGGCACGTATATAGCGAAGAGCACGTTGTCCATCCTGCAAAGGAGCTTTATAAGATTCTATTACATCCGGCGATTGTGGAAAACGATGCATCAGAACAAAAGCCGTTACTCCCAAAGTATTATACCATTTAGCCAATGCAATACCACTGATTTCATGCGCCAATTTCACATATCCGCCACCGGGAATGATCAGTACCGCCGTACCAGTACGCTCAGCTTTTGACGGTTCATAAACATGAATTGTGGGAGTCCCGACTTGCACCACACGTTCCCTGGCTACAGAGTCTTTAAGAGCTATACCTTTACTATTGGGCATATTATTCTGCCACAAAGGAATTATTTTCTGAGCCTGAAGAGTGACCGTCATCAATGCTCCCAAAAGAAAGCTTAATAAAAATGCGAATCTGTCCATCACTTTATAATCCTTTAAAATCCTGTCCATTTACTGTTACATTCTCAAAATGAATGTTTTCAACACCAATTACTTTATTAATCTCAGGTTTCATCACTCCATCAAAAGTACAATCCTTTATAAAAATATCTCGTGCCCGTATTTTATCTTCAAAACCATCCAGATGCAAAACATACTGACTTTTCTTACTTGTGACATTTTCCAAATGAATATTATGAAAATAAGGAAGATACGGTCCGTCATCCACATGCCAGTATTTCAATTCAAAGCCTAAAATAGACTCCTTACACTCACCTACCCTTATATTCCGGACAAATATGTTTTCTACTTCACCTCCTCGTATCGCATTTGATTTTATACGGATAATACGGTCGAGTTCAGGACTGTCCATGGTACAATTTTCCACCCACACGTTACGGCATCCTCCAGTCACCTCACTGCCAATAGCTACTCCAGCATGACCATCCTTCATTCTGCAATGACGAACTATAATATTCTCACTGGGAATATTCCAGTAACGGCCATCTTCATCACGTCCCGATTTGATGGCGATACAATCATCGCCTGTGTCAAAATCACAATCCTCAATCAACACATTCCTACATGATTCCGGATCACAACCATCATTATTATAACCATGACTCTGCATCTTTACTTTTCTGACAGTGATATTCTCGGACAACAACGGATGAATGAGCCAAAACGGCGAACGGTTGATAGTAAATCCTTCCAATAGAATATTCTTACATTTGTAGAGATTAATAAACTGAGGGCGCATGCCATTCTCTCTCATAAAGACCCGTTCTTTAAAAGGAATAGAATCCTCTTTCATTTCATACAATAAAGTTTTCTCATTTATTTTTTTACCATCTTCCTGTACAATGCCACGAATTCTGCTTTCGCTGAACCAATTACTTCTATCAGCCTGACCATCCATCACCCCATTACCAGTGATGGCAATATTACTTTCTCCATAGGCATAAATCAACGGAGAGATATTGTAACAATCTATTCCTTCTATACGGGTCTGTACAGTATCAAAAAGAAAAGGATCTGTAGTAAACTTCAAAATCGTACTATCAGATAAATGGAGATTTACATTGGATTTCAAACGAATGGAGGCTGTGAAAAATTCTCCATTGGGAATAACCACTTTTCCACCTCCCTGTTCAGAACAAATGGCTATGGCCTGATTGATGGCATTTGTATAAAGCGTGTCTTTCACATCGTGATAATCAGTAATCACAAAAGTCCTATCAGGAAAGACGGGAGATACAATTTGATTGTTAACCTCTACCATCTTATCCCAGGAAGACACTTCTTTTTTATCGCATGAAGATATGGCTGTTGTCAAAAACAACAAAGATGCCAAAATTTGAACGGTTCTTGTCTGCATAGTATTGTATTATGTTTATAATTCTATGCAAATATAAAATAGGATACCTGTGTGGAAGTTGCAGTATTTAGGCTATTAGTTACACATTTTGCCCACCAATCGGTTTATGTTTTAATTTATACTCTTTTGGTGTACATCCCATCGCTTCTTTGAACACTCTACTGAAATATTGCGGAGTAGTGAATCCACTCATATATCCTACTTCAGATACAGTTAATTCATCCTGTTCCAAAAGCTGGACTGCCCGTTTAATCCGCATCGTCTTGACAAAATCTACGGGAGAAACTCCCATCAGAGATTTCACTTTCCGATAGAATACAGTCCGGCTCATACTCATGGCCTCGGCCAGATCATCAATTCTAAATTCGGAATTCTGAATGTTTTCTTCCACACTCTGAAGGATATTACAGATGAAATCATCATCGAAATGAGTAACTTGGGGAGTAGAAGGAGCAAGTTGTTCCATAAAAGAAGCATCCTTCTCTTCTCTCATTTTTGAAGTATAATAATCATACAACATTTGCCTTTGTTTGAGCAAAGAATCTACCCTAGCCTTCAAATAAGCAGAACTGAAAGGTTTTGTTATATATTCATCTGCTCCATATTCCAATCCCTGAATCTGATCATTCAACGAAGACTTGGCAGATAGCAGAATGATAGGAATATGACAGATATCACTATTCCCTTTCACTTGTTTCAGATACTCTATTCCATCCATTTCAGGCATCATAATGTCACTGATCACAATATCAGGCAATTCACTCAAAGTCATTTCAAGTCCTTGACGACCGTTACCCGCTTCAAAAACCACATACTCCCTGGCGAGTACGCCACAGATAAAATGACGAAGTTCCTCATTATCCTCAATAATAAGAATCCGTGTTTCCTTATCTTCCTCCTCTTCTATAAGATTATCAGGTACCACTGTTTTCGAACCGGAATTTTCACCATCGGCCAGAATAAATTCGGCATTGGCATCGGCATCAAACGTATCGCGACTCCCCGGCAACCTAACAAAGAAACTGCTACCCTCACCCAATTTACTGTCTACTCTGATTGTACCATGAAGCAGATTCAATAATTCTTTAACTAATGAAAGTCCTATACCGGTAGACATATTAGGATTAGCCTCATCTAACGTATCAAAACGGGTAAACAAACGGTTGAGCTTTTGAGCATTAATTCCCCTGCCCTCATCCTTTACTTGCAAACATAAAATCTGTTTCTCACAAGTAACAGACAAGAAGATACTTTTCTCATCGGGAGTATATTTAAAGGCATTGGACAATAAATTAAAAAGAATCTTTTCCAATTTGTCCACATCCGTATACATAACAAAAGTATCAAGAGGACAAATCAACCTGAAATCAATACGGTGCGTATGAGCCATAGGAACAAAATTACCGTAGATTTTTAAAATCAAAGGGATTACATCTACTTGCTCCACCAACACTTTCATTTTATCATTCTGTATCTTGCGAAAATCCAATATTTGATTGATAAGCCGCAGCATCCTGTCCGCATTTCTTTTGGCCACTTGCATATTCTCCATGCCAACATCAGATAATTTCTCATTGCTGATGACTTCGTCAATAGGACTGGTTATAAGCGTCAACGGTGTACGAAGTTCATGAGATATATCAGTGAAAAAACGCAGCTTCAAGTTGGAAATTTGTTGTTCAAAATCCACTCTGCGTTGCAGATTAGTGATACGTATCACTATGTAAACCACTACCAACATAATCCCCACTGCTATGATGGTATAGAGTAGTATCGCCCAAATAGTCTCACCGAATACAGGAGCAATATGTATAGATAAAGAAGTTACATTATCCACCCATACTCCATCAGCATTAGTCGATTTGACCTGAAACAAATAATCACCAGCAGGTATATTCACCAAACTGGCAGAACGGTTATTTCCAAGGTCTATCCACTGGTCATTCAGCCCCTTGATTCGATATGCATATTTAATAGCCGGAGAATTAACATAATCCAAAGCGGCAAAGGTGATAATAAAATTGCGCTCGTCAGCCTGTAAATACTGGACCTCACGATGATTATATATATCCTGACGACGAGAGGTATTGTTCAAATAAATATCAAGATGAGAAAAAACAATAGGAGGAACAAAATCACTTTTATGCAGTTCATCAGGAGTAATACATAACGCACCATATAGTGACCCTAAAAACAATTTACCGGAAGATAGCAGAACCGGCTTGGTTTCAGCCATCAATATTTGATCACTAAGCTCACCCAACAAATTCATTTCTGCATCGTATTTTGATATTTTATTCTCTGAAACAACCCATATATTTCCTTCCTTATCCTCAATAGTAGAAAGAGTCAAATCAGAAACTTGCCCTATCGTTGCATTGTAATGCTCAAAAATTAACTTTTCAGACAAATCACCATGTCCCTCTAGAATATTTATCCCTCCACTTTGCGTTGTTACTATAAGCTTTCCCCTACGGGTTTGGGTAATATTAAGCACATCATTATTGCTTAGACTGGAATATCGTTCCTCACAAATATTGTGATAGAATCTGATAGCTTCCGGTTTCATAAATTCTGAAGGACAAGCTAGCAATCCCCCCGTAGTTCCAATCAGGACAACTCCATTTTCAGCCTCATACAGACAACGAACTTTCTCACATACATGAATAGGATAATTATTAAGAATATTCCCTGAATGAATAAAACGTATATGACCATTTTCCGAAGAATGGTCAATCAAATTAATGCCACCTCCCCAAGTTCCTATCCACATTCGCCCTTTTGAATCTTGCAGAATAGAATATACAGAGTTTGAAGAAATGCTATAAGGATCATCTTCACGAGGTATATATTGTGTAACTTCATAATTATTCTCATTTTTCGGAGTAAGCAAAAAAAGTCCATCCTCCTTTGTTCCCAGCCATATATTCTGTTCTCTATCTTCATAAATACAATATACATCAACGTTAAAAGCAGCTGAATGATCAGCTAATAACTTTCCATCTCTCGAAATATTGCCAATCCATTGTCCTAATGAATCATAAAGACAAAGATTTCCCGGTTGTCTTTTATGATTACGCTTCCATCCAATCCAAAGGCGTTTTTGATGATCCTCAGTCAAGGCACGTGCCATTCCCTTAGGAGTATTTGTTATATAATCAATATTTTTCTGATGAAACGATATATACCCAAAACCGTCATGGTTATACCATAAATTATGATGTTGATCAATCATATAACTAAAAGCTTGGAGTGAAACTAACTTACGTTCTCCCATATCATCATAAATATAAGCCTGTTCCAACTTCCGAGTTACCGGATTATAAAAACAGAACTCACCACCTGCAGGATTTATCCAAATACATCCATATTCATCTTCATGAATAAAAGTGCAAGGAGCTGTAAATGGAATTTCCTTACATCTAGGATAACTCAACAAATCCATGTCCTCATTTTGATAATCCAAACGAATCACTCCGTCAGTCACTCCCAACATCCAAATATTTCCTTGCTTATCTTGATAAATATCAGGATTAATCTCTATAGGAATTTCATAAAAAGTGAATTTACCAATTTTCGGATCATAAAATCGAATACCTTTTTTTTGCAGGATAGCTATTTTATGATCAGACAGGGACTTCAATCCAATAATCTCGAACATGGATTCATCAGGAACACACGGTACAACATTCTGATTCTGATAATCATAGCGGGCAAAAAATCCTTTTGAAGTAGCAAGATAAATATCATCTGCATTCTCCACCATGAATTTAAAAGGCATAAGATTCGCTATACTCTTCTTCCCCACAATAGTAGTTCCCTTATTTGTCAGAATCCATTCATCTCCATCTTTATCCTGTATAATAGTATAAATGCTGTCTCCTATACTATTTTCTGTTTTTCCGGTATATAACTGTACAGATTCCATATCTGGGAATTTATTTTCATCCATACGGAACAACTCGTTTTGCGTACCTACTGCCCACGTTATTCCTTTACGCAATACATAAAGCTTCTCAACTGAATTTACCAGACTTTTATTGAAAAGGAACGGATCTTCATATTGATAGGTACGGGTATTAAATAAATAGCAATGTTTATCATACGTCTGGCACCAGATGTTATTCAACGAACTTTTTTCAATCTTGGTGAAACGATGATTCGCTATACGTACTTTACTTCCAGGATAGGTTTTATAGTTAGTAAAAGAATATCCGTCAAAACGCTCTAACCCATTCCAAGTAGACATCCATATATAACCATTGTCATCCTGAATCAGATTCTGAATATTTTTCTGCGACAGTCCGTCTTGAACAGAATAATATTTAATATCAATCAAACTCTGACCAAACAAAGTCAAGGCAGAAAAACACAACCATATAAAAAGAATCTGTTTCAACATCGTATTTATCTTTTTCGATTATACAAATATCGGAAAAAGATATCACAAACCAACAGACTGAATAGTTATTACAATGATTAGACCTGTTTTTATAAGAAATTATACCGCAAACAGCAATATCACACCATAACCTTCCTCTCCGAAAAACTCTGCCGAAGCTATACTTCGGCAGAGAAAGGAACAAGATAAACGTCTATCCAAACATTCACAATGCTAAACCATAAACTAATCTTTTAAAATTAACAATTTATTATTCTGTCCAGTCCTCCACTATAGCCGAAGGATCTGGATTCAAAATAATAGATTGATTGATTCAAATTTACTAAAAAATAAATTGAACCATGGACAGCAATATCCTTCCTTAGAGTTCATACGATACCCCACCGGACAATTAGTACCTGAATACCCTCGAGTAACAGACAATTCCAAACGCTTATAATCCCAATAAATAATACCCTCTCCCCAAAACTCTATTCTTTTTTTGCAAAATCAATTCCTTACGAAAATCTTCCATAGCAGATGCCGTACATTGGTAGGAACTGTAACGATAAGTTTTCATAAAATTCTCCAAAGCAGAAATTCCAGCGCTTACCCCCCTGACTAGCGGCTATTGCCTCAGCCTCAATAAAATACATTTCTTCAACACGCATTAAAAGATTATCTATCGGTGCACCTACATTGGCGTCAATCATATTGCCTTCTTTCAGCTTGAATTTTAAATGAACATATGCAGGCACTTTTTTAAAATTCTCATCGGTGAACAAGGTATGATACTTGGTACCAGGAGCCTTTCCGGCATCTTCAGGAGCAATCCAAGTTTCTTTGCGCCAATCATCATCCGGGATTTGCTCAAATAAAGCCTTACTAATCATTCTGTGTGCTCCATAGGAAATTCCGGCTCAGCGGAAATTTCTGGTTGGTAAGTTTTAAAATTAGCTATCTTTGCT
>CAPAOL010000014.1 GCA_948579315.1 uncultured Phocaeicola sp. | reverse complement strand
TTTATTTACTGCCAGAGCCGCTTAGGCTTGGCGAATTTTTAACGAACTATTGTATCAGTATAAAGTTCAGTATATTTCTTACTCATCTTTTTTATTCTTTTTTCGATTAGGTTACACAGTAGTTCGTCAAAGAACGTTCTACGTTAGAAGTTCCAGCCCTTCTTTGTTATATCCTTACATTTCAAGTTTTTGTGATTGATTTTACCAACACCATCCTTTTTAAAGAAAGCAGTATCAGCCTTGCCCGATAAAGTGATATTTCCTACTCCATCCACTTTAGCCTTGATAACATCACAGTCAACATTCATTTTCATATTGCCTACCCCGTCGACATCGAGTTTCAGTTCATCGCAATGAAGATTTTTCACGTTGCAATTTCCCACTCCGTCGAGTTCGAAAGCTATATTTTTAAGATTCAATTTTTCCTTTGCATCAAAGTTCCCTACCCCGTCGATTTTCACTTTACTCAAATCGGGAGCAGTTATATAAAAAATCAAATTCTTGACATTCTTTGCATTCTTCTCTTTATAATCGATAACCAGTGTACCATTCTTCACCGTTACCCGGGTTTTCTCTACAAATTCGGAAGGTCCTTCCAAACGGCAGGTACATTCTGCCGATTGAGCGAAAATCATATTTCCGACAGATTGCAGGTTGATGGCAGAAAATTTGCCTACATTATAATCTTTACTCACATTTTGTGCCGATAGCGAACAAAAAGCAACACTTAACAGGACAGCTATCGCAACGATGAAAATATTCTTTGTCATATTGGTTTTTAATTTAGCGTAAGTTCGATATAACTTCGTCCGCATGGCTTCCCCTCTCTTCGGGAAGGAGGGGTGTCCGAAGGACGGGGTGGTAGGATAAACAAGGTTCTTCCTATTTTATGGTAGATGATAAACTTATGTATTTATATGGGTTTACCTACCACCTCCCCCTACGGGTACTCCTCCTTCCCGAAGGAGGAGAATTAGGAATAGTACAAGCTTATATCGAACTGACATTAATTTAGAGAGATATTATTCTGTTTTCTATTTAGTTTTATATATATACAACGCAGGTTCCTATTGCACCTGTCGTCCGTCAAAGAAACGGATAGTACGCGAAGTCTGCTTCGCCTGTTCTTCATTATGGGTGACCATAACAATGGTTCGTCCGTCTTCTTTATTCAACCGGTGAAGCAGTTCCATTACTTCGGCTCCCATCCTTGAATCCAAGTTACCTGTCGGCTCATCGGCAAGGATTATTTCGGGATTACCGATAATAGCACGGGCAATAGCTACACGTTGGCACTGTCCACCGGAAAGTTGTGTAGGAAAATGTCTCATACGATGGCTTAACCCTACTTTTTCCAATACCTCTTGCGCCAACCGCTTTCGCTCACTACTGCCAACACGGCGATAAAGTAGAGGCAGCTCCACATTATCCATTACACTTAACGAATTAATCAGATGGAAAGACTGAAACACAAAACCAAGCGTTTTATTACGGAAAATTGCCAATTCTTTGTCTTTCATTCCTTCGGTGCGTATTCCATTGATTTCCACTATTCCCTTGGTAGGTGCGTCAAGTAATCCCATTATATTCAACAATGTAGATTTTCCGCACCCGGAAGGTCCCATTATACTTAGAAATTCTCCACGTTCTACCGTCAGATTCACATTTTCCAACGCTACCGTTTCAATCTCATCAGTACGGTAAATTTTGGAAAGAGAGTTCAATGTTATCATAACTTCTAGTATTTAATTTATTTAATCTTCAGCTTATTCTTGTTCTTATATGCACTCATATCGCTTACCACTACCTTGTCGCCCGGTTGCAACCCACTCAAAACTTCTACATATTCAAAGTTTGAATCCCCCAACTGTATCTTACGTTTGACCAGTTCATTGTCAGAGTTGCAGACAAACAATTCGTATTCACCACGCCCCACATAGAAAGAGCCATTGGCAACACGCATCACATCTTCCTTCACGGCATTCATCACATAAACATCTGTCTTCAATCCGGAGCGCAGACGACGGTGATTATCTTCCTTCAACTGAACCGTGAATGATATGACGCCATTTTTGGATAACGGTGTTACACTGCTGACCGTTCCTTCCAGTTTATCGCTTCCTATCTTAACAATTGCTTTTCCTCCGGCAGCCACACGGTCGCCATACGTATCAGCAATCTCGCCTTCCACCTTAAAATGACTTAAATCGGAAATGATAGCGACTTGTCCGCCTTCGGAAATCTGCGCACCAATCTGGTTATTAATATAGGTAAGAATAGCTCTGCGCGGAGAACGGATTTGCGCATCATCCAAAGTACGTTTCTTTTCGGAGAGACTCTTACGGAAGATGTTAAAATCGAGTTCCTGTACTTTCAGTTCGGCAGCAGCTACCTCCTTCTCATTTTTATATTGCTGCCGGAGTTGTTCGTACTCTAACTGGGCAACATTATAGCTCAATTCAGCCTGGCGCACTTTATCCGTTGTTCCCGCACCGAGACTGTCCAAATAGTGTTCATTTCTCAACTCCACCTTCATCCGGCTTAATTTCATAGCCGAAACTTTGATCTGCATCGCCATATCGGAAAGCTTCGTCTGATTATTGACACGAAGCTGATCGAGCTTATACCGACGCATCTGCTCTTCGTCCAGCAACTTTTTATATTCGGTTTCCGTACTCTGAAGATCTAGTTTCAGAATCGGAGTACCTACATCTACGCTATCTCCTCCTTTTTTATAAACTTCAAGAATACGACTGTTAATCGGAGAATTGATAATTTCTTCAAATGCAGGAACCACCTTGCCGGAAGCACTGACACTTACCTCAATAACTCCTGTATCGACTGTGGAAAAGACAAGATCTTTTGCCTCCACTCTTGCCCTTAGTACAGATATAAGTACACCAATGACAATAATACTTGCCACCCCGATGGATGAATAACGAATGATCTTCTTATTACGTTCTTTCTGACGTACTTCTTTAGGAATTTCTCTGTCCATATCTGATCGTTTACAATTTTACCATGTATCAATTTAGCATTTTATATACCAAATCTATGCCAAAACCGTAAGTGATTGATAAATAGAATGTAACAAAAAGCACAGGGTGTCCGATATCGGACACCCTGTACGCATTTACTGTTCAAAATATAAATCTACCCGCTTGCCAGCGGAAGGTCAATATACCTGGATAATGACGGTTTGTCAACTACGGTATAGTAACTTCTCATTGACTATTTTTCTCTTGTCCGGAAGCTTGCTGAATCTCCAGCGGAGAGTGTTGCTTCGGTTCCTGCATCAGTTCTTTTCCCCAATGATTAGTCTCCTCCAGCTTTTCACGATCACGAATCTCTTTTGCCTTACGGGCATAGACAATCATACGCATGGATTGATCGTAAGTGAAATAATTCCAGATCCAATTTAAGAGTACAATGACTTTATTACGCACTCCAAGGATAGAACGCAGATGAACAACCAACCACATCACCCAGGCAAACCATCCCTGCATCTTTACTTTACTAAACTCTGCTACGGCACGATTGCGCCCGACAGTTGCCATAGAACCCAAATTACGATAATGGAAAGGTTTCATTTCCCGTCCTTTCTCCATACGAATCAGGTTCTTTGCCAGCAGTTCTCCTTGCTGAATCGCCACTTGTGCCAGTTGAGGATGTCCGTTCGGGTAATTTTCATCAGCCGACTGAATACATTGGTCACCAATAGCAAACACATTGCTCATCCCTTCTACGCGGTTGAATGAATCGACTTTAATACGTCCTCCACGCCCAATCAGAGAGGCATCCAGATTACCGATAGTCACACCGGTGACACCACTCACCCAAATAAAAGTACGCGTGGCAATCTCTGTACTATCTTCGAGTATTACTTTATGGTCACGATAATCCACAACACGTTTATTCAACAGAATATTTACTCCCATCTCACGGAGAAAATGTTCAGCATGTGCAGAAGATTCTTCTGACATTCCGGCAAGCAGCCGCGGTCCGGCTTCAATCAAATAAATGTGCATCAGACTGCTGGGCATATCAGGATAATCGTTCGGCAAGACGAATTTCTTCATCTCGGAAAGTATTCCGGCTACTTCTATTCCGGTTGCTCCACCTCCCACGATTACAATATTCAATAGCTCTTGTTGTTCCTGCTTCGTTGAACAGGTCAGCGCTCGTTCCAGATTAGCCAGAAGAGCGTTTCGCAATCCCATCGCTTCTGACACATTTTTCATCGGCATGGCTTCCTCTTCAATATGTTTATTACCGAAATAGTTGGTTGTAGTACCTGCTGCTAACACCAGATAGTCATATTCTGCTTTTCCGATGGAAGTCTGTATCATATTCTTTTCCGGGAAAATGGCACGTACTTCCGCCATACGGAAATAGAAATCTTTCCGATGCTGGAATATTTTACGAAAGGGGAAGGATATGGAAGTTGGCTCCATACCGGCCGAAGCCACCTGATAAATCAAAGGAGGAAACTGGTGATAGTTGTTTTTATCTATCAATACGACTTGAAAGCCTGACTTTTTCAGCTTGTTAGCCAGTTTCAAGCCGCCGAAACCACCGCCTACTATGACAACACGTTTTTTATTACTTTTTGCAATATTTAGACTCATATTTTAATCATGTTTTATCAAGAATAATAACACATGAATGAGTCATTAAGTTTTCGAAATTCGAAACTTTCGAGAAAAGTCTCTATCGCAGACGCAAACGGTCTCCTATTTCCGGAACATATTCACCATCCTTACGATTCATTTTATACAGATTTTTGAGACGAATACCATATTTTTGAGAGATGCCATGCATGGAATCTCCATCCTTCACAATATATACAGTATAAGGTTTGGAAGCCTTTTTCTTCTTGCTCTTCAAGTAGATGATATCCCCTTTCATCAAGGTATAATCACGCTGCAAGTCGTTGTACGTCACAAGTTTCTTCCAGCTAATGCCGAACTCGTTACCTAAATCTTTAAAGGTATCACCGCTGCGAGCTACCACATAAGCGATATCATTAGCAATATACACCTGATGTGGATTCATCAACCAAGGATTCTTTTTCAGTTTCCGTTCCGAATATACACCCTTACGGTCATATTTATACAGGTCATAATCTTCGATAATTGTAATCAAGCGGTTAGCGTATGAAGGATCGGTAGCATAGCCTGCTTTTTTCAGTCCACGCGCCCAGCCTTTATAATCGGTGATATTCAGTTTGAAAAGAAAAGCGTAACGGGCACCTCTTCTAAGGAAGACGGAATGATCTTCGTAAGAGTCACGCGGATGCTTATAAGCACGGAAACATTCGTTGCGGGCATCATCATCATGACGGACCGTACGTCCCCGCCAACTGCCACCACACTTAATACCAAAGTGGTTATTACTCTTCCGTGCCAACTGGCTGTATCCGGCACCACTTTCCAGCAATCCTTGCGCCAACGTGATACTCGCCGGAATCTTATGAAGCTTCATCTGTTCAACAGCCAAATCACTATACTTATTTATATATTCAACGTAACGGGCATTCCGTTTCTGTGCCTGCACTCCTACGGCAAAGAAAAAAACAACGGTTAAAAAGATAAATCTATGCAGTTTATTCTCCATTTTTATTCAGATGTGAATTAGATGGCACAAAAATCCGAAAAATAATTGGGATTATCAATCTCTTTCCTAACTTTGTAACATTAATTGTAGAAACCAATACCCTGACGTATATGAAAGACCTCACAATTACCGCTATTATCAAAGTATATCAATATGATGAATTGAATGAAGCTGATCGGGCACTTATGACGGCAGCCATGGAAGCAACAGCTCGTAGTTATTCTCCATACTCCCACTTCTCCGTAGGTGCCGCTGCGCTATTGGGCAACGGAACGGTAGTTACAGGAACCAATCAGGAAAACGCGGCCTATCCGTCGGGACTTTGTGCAGAACGTACTACATTATTCTATGCCAACTCCCAATATCCCGACCAACCGGTTGTCACTCTTGCCATTGCGGCACGAACGGAAAAGGACTTCATCGACCTTCCGATTCCCCCCTGCGGCGCTTGCCGGCAAGTGATTCTGGAAACGGAAAAACGTTACAAACACCCCATCCGCATCCTATTATATGGCAAAGAATGTATCTATGAAGTAAAAAGTATAGGAGATCTACTGCCGTTATCATTTGACGCATCAGCAATGGAGGATTAATTATGTTACAACAATATCACACGAAACTAAAAGGAACACTCGCACTTACAGACTCTTATCTGACAGAAAAAGCACTGCAAAAAGAAAAAGGGCTTTATAAATTTATATGGGTACGCAACGGAAGCATCACAGTAGAAATAGACCACCAGGAAATGGTGCTTACCCAAGATGAAGTGATTTCACTCACTCATCTGCAACATCTCGAATTTAAATCGATTGATGGCGAATACCTGACTTTGTTGTTCAACAGCAATTTCTATTGTATCTATGGCAATGACCATGAAGTGTCATGCAGCGGTTTCCTGTTCAACGGTTCATCTCACCTGATCCGTTTCACACTGAATGAAAAAGAACGTAAAGAACTCGGCACTATTACCGAAGCACTGGAAAACGAGTTTACTGTTTTTGACAGCCTGCAGGAAGAGATGCTGCGCATCCTGCTGAAACGTTTCATCATCCAATGTACCCGAATTGCACGTCATCGCATGAATATTACCCGTGAAAAAGAATCCGGTTTTGAGATTATCCGCCGATACTACAACTTGGTCGACGAGCATTACCGGACAAAGAAACAAGTACAAGACTATGCCGATATGCTGCATAAATCTCCCAAGACACTATCGAATATCTTTTCTACCTGCAAACTACCTTCGCCGCTTCGGGTTATCCACGAACGAGTGGAAGCGGAAGCTAAACGTCTCCTGCTTTACAGCAACAAAAGCGCCAAAGAGATTGCCGATATTCTAGGATTTGAAGACCAGGCTTCTTTCAGCCGTTTCTTCAAAAATATGACCGGACAGAGCGCCGTGCAATTCAGAAATACACAGGAAGGGAAAAATTGATCGCTTTACTGACCTTCACTTCAAGTCTGAAAAGTTTTGGTATGAAATTTATCCGCGTTGCCATCCTAGTAGTGTTTGCATGGATAGGCGGATTGAAGTATTTTCATTATGAAATCGACTGTTCTTATGTTCTTCCGTATGTCTTAAATTCTCATTTAACTAAAAACCGTGTGGAGATGAGGTAGACTCATACAATGATAATTTAAAAAATCCGCAAATATTCTCAACGATACTTATCCCTATGAGAAAAAATACTCATAGCAATGAGAATAAATACTCATAGTAATGAGAATTTTTTCTCATTGCAGTGAGAATATACCCTTGTCAGAATAGCCTGAAACAGTTCATTAGCGAGCGGACATAAATAAATTGATATAGAATTCTGACTTCTTGTCATTGCGGAACAAATCGTATTTTCAGAGTGTTATATAATCTGATACGAATCGTTAATACAAGAAGTTATGAAACAATATGATGCAATTATTATAGGATTCGGCAAGGCAGGGAAAACCCTGGCTGCCGAACTATCGAACCGCGGATGGCAAGTGGCCATCGTAGAACGTTCTAACATGATGTATGGAGGAACTTGTCCGAACGTAGCCTGTATTCCAACCAAAACACTGGTGCATGAGGCAGAGGTTTCCGCCTTGCTTCACCACGATGATTTTCCGAAACAGGCGAATATGTATAAACAAGCCATCGACCGAAAGAACCGCCTCACTTCCTTTCTTAGAAATGATAACTACGAAAGACTAAGTAAACGTCCCAACGTGACTATTTATACCGGAACAGGGTCTTTCATATCCGCCGATACCATAAAAGTGGAACTTCCCGAAGGCGAAATCGAACTGAAAGGAAAAGAGATCTTTATCAACACGGGGGCTACTCCCATTATCCCTGCAATAGATGGTATTCAGCAAAGCCAGCATGTATATACCAGCAGCGCACTTCTGGAATTAAGCGTACTTCCTCATCACCTGATTATCATAGGTGGAGGATATATCGGCTTGGAGTTTGCTTCTATGTATGCCAATTTCGGCAGTAAAGTAACGATACTGGAAGGAGGAAACAAATTTATGCCTCGCGAAGATCGGGATATTGCAAACAGCGTCAAAGAAGTGATGGAGAAGAAAGGTATTGAAATCCATCTGAACGCTCGGGCGCAGTCTATCCACGACACGAATGACGGAGTGACGGTGACTTACTCGGACGTATCCGACGGTACTCCTTATTATATAGATGGGGATGCCATTCTTATCGCAACGGGACGTAAACCGATGATTGAGGGATTGAATCTGCAAGCAGCGGGCGTAAGAGTTGATGCCCACGGAGCTATCATCGTAAACGATCAGTTACGCACTACTGTTCCTCATATATGGGCAATGGGAGATGTGAAAGGCGGATCACAGTTTACTTATCTCTCGCTGGATGATTTCCGGATTATCCGCGATCAACTCTTCGGCGACAAGAAACGTGATATCGGAGACCGTGATCCTGTGCAATATGCAGTGTTTATTGATCCGCCATTGGCACATATCGGAATCAGTGAAGAAGAAGCGCTGAAAAGAGGATACTCATTCAAGGTTTCCCGGTTGCCGGCATCCTCCATCGTCCGTACCCGTACATTGAGGCAGACAGATGGTATGCTAAAAGCTATCATCAATAATCATAACGGGAAGATTATGGGCTGTACTCTATTCTGCGCCGATGCTTCAGAAATTATCAATATCGTAGCTATGGCAATAAAAACAGGACAGACGTCTACGTTCTTGCGCGATTTTATCTTCACACATCCCAGTATGAGTGAGGGATTAAATCAACTGTTTGATGTATAAGAATGAGAAAGAGTATAACTCACTTCTTTCTAAAACAAAGCCTCTGAATAGGGTAAACAGGGGCTCTATTGGGAGTAATCGGAGGCTCTGAATGAGGTAAACGGAGCCTCTGAATAAATGAAATTCATTCTTTTTTCAGTCTTAATAGAGTGAAATCGAATAAAAAGTGTTATCTTTGCAGCCAAGTTAAACTATATACCTACCGCAATGATACTTACTAAGTAAGACAACACTTCTAAGTAAACATCACTTTTCTTATATGCTTTTTCTATATTGTCAAGCATCACGAAATCCGTGTTGTTTAGCCAGTATTGTGTTTGTCGTTCCCCCTATCCTGTGATTTTTTCACTCTATTTTCAACCTCAAACCCAATAGATCATCATGTCTATCAGTATCCAACAAATCAGCTATATCCATCCGGATAAAGAAGTATTATTCAGTGACCTCAATTTCGCCATCAGTAAAGGGCAGAAATTGGGATTAGTCGGTAACAATGGTTGTGGCAAGTCTACTTTGCTACAAATTATTGCCGGGCAGTTATCACCCTCTTCCGGTGTCATTGTCCGCCCGGACGATCTATATTATATCCCGCAACATTTCGGGCAATATGATTCACTGACCATCGCACAGGCTCTTCAAATAGAGCGTAAACAGCAAGCTCTGCACGCCATCCTGGCAGGAGATGTCTCAAACGAGAATTTCACCATTCTAAATGATGACTGGAATATCGAAGAACGTTCCATCGCCGCTCTCGATTTATGGGGATTAGGACAGTTTACGCTATCCTACCCGATGAATCTGCTTAGTGGCGGTGAAAAGACCCGCGTATTCCTGGCAGGTATGGACATTCATCATCCGTCTGTCATACTTATGGATGAACCGACCAATCATCTCGATTCTTCCGGCAGACAACGTTTATATGACTGGGTAGAAAAATATCGTTCCACCCTGTTAGTGGTAAGTCATGACCGTACTCTGCTCAATCTTCTCCCCGAGATTTGCGAACTGGAGAAGCATCAAATCAATTATTATGGCGGAAATTACGAATTCTATAAAGAACAAAAAACGCTGATGCAGGAAGCATTGCAACAACGTATTGAAGAAAAAGAAAAGGCACTACGTATCGCCCGTAAAGTGGCTCGCGAAACAGCCGAACGCAGGGACAAACAGAATGTACGCGGCGAAAAGAGTAATATAAAAAAAGGAGTTCCGCGCATTGTATTGAACGCACTCCAAGGGAAATCCGAGAAGAGCACCAGTAAACTGACAAGCGTTCATCAGGAGAAAGCCGAGAAGTTAACAGATGAACGCAACCAGCTTCGAGGTTCGCTCTCTCCGACTGCGGCATTAAAAACCGATTTCAACAGTTCCTCGCTTCATACCGGGAAGATATTAGTGACAGCAAAAGAGATTAATTTCAGTTATCATTCCAATTCGGCTGACAATAATATGCTGACGAATGATGAAATAAATTCGTCTGACACTGGTTATCATCCCAATCCAAATAGCAGTGATATTCAGGAAAATAGTATTTCAAAGCAACAGCTTTGGCAAGCTCCTGTCAGCTTTCAGCTAAAGAGCGGAGACCGCCTCCGTATAGAAGGAGCCAACGGTAGCGGGAAAACAACTCTATTGAAATTAATCACCGGCCAACTTCAACCACAGGAAGGAACCCTGACACGGACGGACTTTAGCTATGTCTATTTGAATCAAGAGTATTCGATCATCGACGATCGGAACAGTATTCTTGAACAGGCTTACGCTTTCAACAGCCGGAATCTGCCGGAGCATGAAATAAAGATTATTCTAAACCGTTACTTGTTTCCTGCATCCGAATGGGACAAATCCTGCCGGAAACTTAGTGGTGGTGAGAAAATGCGTCTCGCTTTCTGCTGTCTGATGATTAGTAACAATACCCCTGATATGTTTATCCTGGATGAACCTACCAACAATTTGGACATACAAAGTATTGAAATTATCACTGCTACTATCAAAAATTATGCAGGCACTGTGATAGCAATCTCACACGACAATTATTTTATTCAGGAAATTGGTGTCGAACAATGCATTTTATTGAGTTAGTCTATTGATATTTTATCTGATAAGTCTAAATATCAATCTAGTTTTTTTATAACTTCGCAGCGCGAAGATCAAGAATTAGAATTAAAATAAATAATATGGCATAAATGGACTTGAATAGAAACTAAAAAATAACAGAAAGCAGGCCACGAAATACACATAACTACAAACGAACAACTTACGAATATGAAACTGAACGTATCACTCTAAAGCATCAACAAAACATGTGTATCCGCAGCCTGCCTGTTGAAATTGAGATGATGCCAATACAACAAGATTCGGGCAAGAAGGATTAGCAAGTGGACTTAAAGAATGCAAAGGAAATGAAAGAACTGTGCCAAATGAGGAAAAAAGCCCGAAAATAGGCAGAATCAGGGCTATGCATAGAGAAAAAGAAGCGCCTCCATAATCTTCGAAAAGATTATGGAGGCGCTATTTATTATTTATCTTTCGTTATCTATATCTGAAATTTCAGCAGAAACCCAATCAGATACCTAATGATTTCTTCACTGCTTCAATCTTTTCCATTGCGGCAGATTCGGCAGAAGCATAACAATTGCGGCATCCCATTTCGCCCTGAACTTCCATATAGAACTTAATCTTCGGTTCTGTACCTGAAGGACGAACAGAAACTTTGCTACCGTCTTCAGTGAAATATTGAAGTACGTTAGATGGTTCCGGCATATCGATTGCAGTTACGTTACCTTTATCATCTGTCTGTTTCAGTGTCTTATAATCTTTGCTCAAGATCACTTTAGAGCCACCCAATTCTTTCGGAGGATTGGCACGGAAGTTCTCCATCATA
This sequence comes from uncultured Phocaeicola sp., assembly GCA_948579315.1. Classification (GTDB taxonomy): domain Bacteria; phylum Bacteroidota; class Bacteroidia; order Bacteroidales; family Bacteroidaceae; genus Phocaeicola. Next base: position 55,622 of record CAPAOL010000014.1, on the reverse strand, counting down.
GCTTTGATTTCTTCTGCACCGCTCTTACCCGGTTTCACTACGTTTACAGTAAACTCTTTAGAGAATCCGTATTCTACGTAGATATCCAGCAACAACTGATACAAAGATTTACCATTATCTTTTGCCCATGCAGCAACTTCAGCAATCAAACAGCAAGCTGATACGGCATCTTTATCGCGAACGAAATCTTCGGCAAGGAATCCGTAGCTTTCTTCACCACCACCGATATATTTCTGTTTGCCTTCACGCAGACGGATTTCACGGGCAATCCATTTAAATCCGGTGTAGCAGTCAAGCATTTCGATATTGTTCTTATCTGCGATTTTCTTGATTAGTTCAGTTGTAACGATTGTCTTCACGCAGAACTCGCCACCTTTAATCTTACCCAGTTGTTTGTACTGCGTCAGAATATAATAAAGGTACATCATACAAGTCTGGTTACCGTTAATCAGTACCCATTCGCCTTTATCATCCTTGCAAGCAATACCCACACGGTCAGCATCCGGGTCGGAAGCCATAACGAGGTCAGCATCAATTTCTTTGGCAAGGTTTACAGCCATAGAAAGAGCTTCCGCGTTTTCCGGGTTCGGAGATACGACTGTCGGGAAGTTACCGTCCTTAATCATCTGTTCGGGCACAGTAAATACGTTTTCGAATCCCCACATTTTCAATGCACGAGGAATCAACATCATACCTGTACCGTGGATCGGAGTATAGACAATCTTCATGTCTTTGTGACGGGCGATAGCTGCCGGATCAATAGAAACAGTTTTCACCATGTCCAGATAAACCTTATCGACGTCTTCACCAATAATCTGAATCAAATCCGGATTCCCCTGGAATTTAATATCGGCAGCAGAAGCAATTGCATTCACTTCGTCGATGATACCTTTATCGTGTGGAGCCAATACCTGCGCACCATCGTCCCAATATGCCTTGTAACCGTTGTATTCCTTCGGATTGTGAGAAGCAGTCAGAATGATACCGCTCTGGCAACCGAGGTGACGGATGGCGAAAGACATTTCCGGTGTCGGACGCATGTCGTCAAACAGATATACTTTGATACCATTGGCAGAGAAAATATTAGCAGAAGTCTCCGCAAACAAACGGCTGTTGTTGCGGCAATCGTGACCGACTACTACAGAAATCTGCGGCAGGTCTTTGAAGTTCTTTTTCAGATAGTTGGAAAGTCCTTGAGTGGCAGCACCTACCGTATAAATATTCATACGATTGCTACCTACACCCATAATACCACGCAGACCACCAGTACCAAATTCAAGATCTTTGTAGAAAGCTTCAATTAGTTCGGTTTTATCATCGTTTTCCAACATACGTTTCACTTCAGCCTGGGTTTCAGCATCATAAGCCGGGGTTAGCCATTTTTCGGCTTTTTCAGTGACCTGTTTAATAAGTTCCTGATTTTCCATTTCGATTGTTATTTATTGGTTAATGAATTATTTATTATCAATTTCTTGAGCACACAAATGTAAAATAATAAGTTTATAATTCCTATTCTTTTAATTGAAATTTGAGAATTAAGAATTAAAAAGCGATATACTTAATACCTAATAGTTCATACTTAATATCTATTCTTGTGGCACTTTATATCTGTCACCAGTCTGCTTGACATATTCCTGCAAGAATTCTTTCGGATATCCGGGACGCATCACTCCGGCAGGCTGCCCGATAGAATTACGCTCAAACTTACCGTCTTTAACGCGTTTCACTACTCCATCATTGTACTTCACAATCAAGAATGTTCCCAATTGTTTCCAAGTATCGAAAGTGCTCTGTGCGGTCATATTTGTATAGTTTGTCAGAAAGTCAACTGCTGCGTTCTTATCTTTTGCCAGCAGTTTGGCAGCCGTTTCTTCAATGCCTTCCTGTGCATTGTTGAAAGTAGTTTCCATTTCTTTCTGCGCTTCCCGTACATCACCGATCATCAAATCATAACGCGGATAGACCATATTAGATACCCAGTTGAAAATCCAGAAAGCAGAGTTCCAGGAGAAAGTAATATAATCGGCTCCGTCTACACGGGTATAACATACCGGCGCTTTAGTAGCACAACAATAAACCGGGGTAAATACTGCCATGTTCGCATCATCCACGCCAAACCAAAGTACTCCGCCTATCGGGTCCGGCTTGTTAGCGCGCATTTGTGCAACAAATACAAACCCGCTTTGTTGAGTGGAAATCGGACGTTCGTTGAAATATTCCTGGCCGTCTACCTTGAAGTTCAGAGGAGAAAGACGGTAAGGTGTCTTATAAGGTCCGGCTCCGAAATCATTGGAGATGTCAAGAGGGGTTCCTTCATAATGGTCGCGCATCATATCTTTCACATCTTGCACGGATAACTTCTGTTTCGGCTTCACAAAAAGAGGCATCGGCGTATTAGTCTTTCCCTCAATGTAAGGAAGATAATCTTTTCCGTTATCCGTAAACTTATTAAAATAGCTCCACACACGAGCCTCGCAGAAACGACGGGCACCAAAATCAAGAGGCGCATAGGCTAATGAGAAACTAAAGTCTTTGTTTACTCCATTAAAATATCCCTTTTCGCGAGCAAAAGAAATGACATCCGGAGAATACATACAGTTTTCCTTGTCGTTCATATCAAACTGGTGGATACGTGACTGATTCGCATGAGCTGAGATACAATCATCAGGCACGCGTACTGCTACCCAAACCGCTCCACGGATGCTGGGACCTTTACCAATCATTTCCATAATCCATATTTCGTTCGGATCGGCAATAGTAAAGGATTCTCCTTCGCTATAGTAGCCGTATTGCTGCACTAAATCGGTCATGATCTTAATAGCTTCACGGGCAGTGCGCGAACGTTGCAAACCGATATAAATCAGACTTCCGTAATCGATAATCCCTGTAGAATCGGCCAATTCCGGACGTCCGCCGAAAGTTGTCTCACCAATGGTAACCTGATATTCATTCATATTACCAACTACATTATAAGTTTGGCGTGCCTGCTCTATTTCTCCCAGATACTTGCCAGTATCCCATTCATAAACTTTCAGCATCGTCCCTTTGGGATAGGTGGCAGCCGGATAATGATAAAGTTCTCCGAATAAGCCATACGAGTCGGCAGAATAGGAAACAATCGTCGAACCATCGGCAGACGCGTTCTTTCCGACAATCAGATTGGTGCAGGCGAAGGTGTTCGCCACGGCCGCCATCAATACAGCGGCACAAAGAATAATTCTTCTCTTCATAATAAATATATGATTCATTTTTAATAATTTACCAAACAAAGCTTTCATGGGCCACTGTTTCATTCCCACAGTAATCGGTCACTGTAAATTCAACAGTATGCTTGCCTCCTTTCTTAACGCGTTTCGGGTCTAACGTACATTCCCAGTACGATTTCACAATATTGGGACGTCCGAAAAGTGCATACTTTCCGTCAATCGTTCCGCGATAGGAAGCAATTCCCGTACCCTGATCTTTCAGTCGATAGACAATCTTTCCGTTTCTTCCCCACTGATTCTTGTTGACAGGGATAATCTCCGGCGGGATGGTATCAATGGCAACAGTGTAAGTTCCCAACTCCTGGATAGATGCTTTCATGTATCCGTCTTCATACTTTCCGCCTACGCTGTACTTTCCTCCTTTTGGAGTTATGCGGGCCACATAATATTTCGTCGTATCGGCAATTGGTTTTCTACGCAACCCGATACACAGTTCACAAGCTGCGTGCAACGGAACCGTCTTATCATTCAGCTGATAAGTAAAAGCAACGGCACCACTATCCGCTTTCACCTGATAATTAAGGGGAACATCATCATACAACATTCCTTTCGGAACAACCAGGTTCAATCCCGGTTCTTGCAGATAATTAGTCTTATTCCAAGTAAAATAATATTTCTCCCGATGATTCAACGGTTCAATCGGTTGCTTCCGCCCCCGTACGGTGAAACTATATTTGGAAGTGTTTCCGAAAGCATCTTTTAATGTATATAAGAACTGATAGTCCCGTTCCTCGTCAATCGTCACCAAGCCACGGTTATCATTCGATGCTTTTAGCAGACGCAAAGTGTTACCCGGATCAATGAATGATTTCATATATTGTCCGTAAGTCCAGGAATTAATCATCCGGTTCTCTTCCTGCGAGAAACGATCTACGGTGCTACGAAATATTTCATTTCCATCTACCGTAAGCACAACCGAATAAACTCCATAATGGTTATTCACCCCATCCATGTAATCGTATGCTTTGATCCCCACACCTATCACTCCCCATGCTTCCACCGGACACTCGCTATTGGGAAGGATGGTTTTATTCTCTTGCTTTCCATCCACTACTCCTTTACCCAGCTGTGGAAAAAATAGAATGCCATCCGCTTTCGGAGCGCGCGTATCTTTTATTTTCGACCGAAAGAAAGGCATAGGATCAACATAATCTCCCGATTCCGTTTCAAATACATCCAGGTGAAGATGCGGACCGAACGAATATCCGGTGTTTCCGCTCCATGCGATCTGCTGCCCCCCTTTCACCGGATATTCTCCCGGTCCGGGAACAATCTCTACTTCCCAGCTTTCTTCTTCATATTGAAGTTTCTCCACCCTTTCGGCAATGGGAGAAACAAAACCATTCAAATGACGGTTGATCGTTGAATAGCCATTGTGATAACAGACATCAAGTACATATCCCGAACCATTCGTGACGCGAATACGCGAAATATAGCCATCAGCGAGAGCACGAACGGGTTTACCGATAACTCCGCCTGTTTTAAAATCCAGTCCGCCGTGGAAATGATTGGAACGGATTTCTCCAAAGTTCCCACTCAATGTAAGAGGAAAGTCAAAAGGAGGTACAAAGGTTGCTTGCTTCTTCTCTTGTCCATACCCTCCGATACAGCAAGCCAGCATCAGAGCAGTAATATATCGTCTCATCATTCCGTTCACTTTTTTACTCCCGCAAATGTACACTATTCCCACTAAACTATGAAATATCCGAGGAGAATGATGACCGTAGATACTAGTTAATATTTCTTTTTAATGTTATATTGATTGCAAATTAATAGTCATTGTGTTATTTATATTAGTACTTTTGTGACCGTTTTTTTAATTATAATTAAAAGTTAGAGACTCAATGAGAATGTATGTCAAAGTAATGGCAGCGGTCATTGCATGTATATTGCTGAGTGGAGAAACGTTCTCAGCATTTGCAACTACCCCCGCTACAGAAAATCTGAGTTGGTTTAAAAAGAAAAAGAAGAAACCAGAAGAGAAAGAAGAGAAGAGTAAAAGCGACTACGAGAAATTAGTGGAAGACAGTAAAACAACCAAAGGGATGTTTACTGTACATCAAAAGAAGAATGATTATTATTTTGAAATTCCCACCTCACTTTTGGGACGTGACTTATTAGTTGTCAATAAGCTGCAACGAGTTCCTGCCGAACTTAACGATGCGGGCGTAAACCGCGGAGTAAACTATGAGAATCAGATGGTTTGCATGGAATGGGACAAAGCGACGGGCAAACTAATGTTACGCCAACAACGCCCATTACCTCTAGCCCCCCAAACGGACGCTATCTTCCGTTCGGTAAAGGATAATTTTATCTCTCCACTAATTGCCGCATTCAAAATCGAAGCAATCAATGCAGATTCTACGGCATTAGTAATCAAGGTAAATGATATTTATGACGGTACGGAAACCAGTATCAATAATGTATTTACCAATATTAATCTGGGTACTTCGGCCATCAAGAATTTATCACGTATTCTATCCATCAAATCTTTTTCAAACAATGTCGTGGCAACTTCCGAGTTGACCACCCGGGTAACGGAAGGAACTACTACTGTTTATGTAACGGTGGAGGTTAGTTCTTCTATTCTCTTATTGCCCGAAAAGCCGATGATGGGACGATTCGACAATCAGAAGGTCGGTTATTTCACGAATCCGTTATTAAGTTTCAGCGATGCGCAGCAGCGTACGGATAAGACACAGTATATCACCCGCTGGCGTATGGAACCCAAACCGGAAGATCGGGAGGCTTACCTGAAAGGTCAGATGGTGGAACCTGCCAAACCGATTGTCTTCTACATTGACAATTCAACTCCTTACCAATGGCGTTCGTACATTAAGAAAGGTATTGAAGACTGGCAGATTGCTTTTGAAAAGGCTGGTTTCAAGAACGCGATTATCGCCAAAGAAATCACTGACAGTATGCATGTAGACATGGATGATGTCAACTATTCCGTAGTGACTTATGCTGCTTCGGAAAAGAAAAATGCAATGGGACCTTCTCTGTTAGATCCCCGTTCCGGAGAAATCCTGGAAGCTGATATTATGTGGTGGCACAATGTGCTTTCTATGGTACGTGAATGGATTACTGTCCAGACCGGAACAGTGTGTCCGGAAGCACGTAATGTGCAATTGCCCGATGCTTTGATGGGAGATGCCATTCGATTTGTAGCTTGTCATGAGGTAGGCCACTCTTTAGGACTCCGCCACAATATGATGGGTTCATGGGCTTTCCCGACAGATTCATTACGTTCCGAAGCATTCACTTCTAGAATGAACTCTACCGCTTCATCTATCATGGATTATGCACGATTCAATTATATCGCACAGCCTGGAGATGGCGTGAAAGTTCTTTCTCCGCATATCGGTCCATACGATATGTTTGCTATCGAATATGGGTATCGTTGGTACGGAAAGAATACTCCGGAAGAAGAAAAGGATATTTTATTCGATTTCTTGAGCAAACATACTGATCGGCTTTATAAATATAGTGAAGCACAAGACGTACGCGATGCGGTAGACCCACGTGCACAGAACGAAGACTTAGGTGATGATCCGGTTCGTTCTTCTTTACTTGGTATTGAGAATCTGAAACGCATCGTTCCACAAATTCTTCAATGGACTACTACCGGTGAGAAGGGACAAACTTATGAAGAAGCATCTCGCCTCTACTACGCTGTAATCAACCAATGGAACAACTATTTATATCATGTCCTTGCCAATATTGGCGGTATCTACATTGAAAATACAATTGTAGGAGATGGCGTTAAAACTTATACATTCGTAGAGAAAGAGAAACAACAAGCTTCACTGAAATTTCTGATGGATGAAGTTTTGACATACCCTAAATGGCTGTTCGACACAGAAGTGGGGCAATATACTTATCTACTTCGCAATACTCCCATCGGAAAACAGGAAAATGCTCCTACACAAATCTTAAAGAACGCCCAAGCCTATATCCTTTGGGATTTACTTGGCAATACTCGTTTGATGCGTATGATAGAGAATGAATCTGTCAATGGAAAGAAAGCCTTTACAGTAGTGGAACTTATGGACGGACTTCATAAGAACATATTCGGTGTTACCGAACGCGGTGGCATCCCTAACGTAATGGAACGTTCTTTGCAGAAAAACTTCCTCGATGCATTACTTACAGCCGCTGCAGAACCTGAAGCCGTTAAAATCAACAAGAAAATTGCCAACGAGCATTTCTTGCTTGACCACGCTACTCCTTTCTGTAGCTGTTACGCTGCCGAACAACGTGCACTTCGTCAGGAAGACCGGATGGGTGCTCCACGTGTGCTCAATTTCTACGGCAGTCAGCTCAACCGTATTTCAGATGCTATTTCTGTGAAACGCGGTGAATTATTACGTATCAAGAAGTTGTTGCAGAACCGTCTCGGAACTTCCGATACTGCTGCACGCTATCATTATGAGGACATGATTCTACGTATTAATACTGCTTTAGGAATCAAATAAAACCACTTATTACTTTAACTATCTACATTAATGAGAAAAAAATACTTGTGCATTCTTATATGCCTCTTTGCAAATGCGCTGGCCTTTGCCAGCGCTGCTAATCGTACAATCACCGGAGTCGTTATATCCGGCGAAGATAATGAACCTCTGATCGGTGCTTCCGTATATGTTAACGCAGACGACTTGAAAAAAGCCGGAGCATCACAGACTTCTCTAGGTACTATCACAGATATGGATGGTAAATTCTCCATTTCCATTCCGGAAAAGGTGACTAGGTTACATTGTAGTTATATAGGATTTGAAGAACAAAACATCGTGTTGCAAGCAGGAAAAGATACTTATCGTATTGTACTTCAAGCTTCATCACACACACTAGGAGACGTCGTAGTAACCGGTTACCAAGAATTGGAACGCCGTAAACTGACTGCTGCCATTGCCAAAATAGATGTTACAGATGGAATGGTAGGTGCTGCAAAAAGTATCGACCAGGCATTAGCGGGACAAATCGCCGGTGTGGCTGTAACGACAACTTCCGGTGCACCGGGAGCTCCAGCACGTATTCGTATTCGTGGTACTGCTTCACTGAATGGAACACAAGACCCGTTGTGGGTATTGGATGGAATACCTTTGGAGGGGACCGATATTCCTGACCTTGGAGACGAAGCTAATAACATTGTTGATATGAAACAATCATCCATTGCTGGAATAAGCCCGAATGATATTGAGAGTATCACTATTCTGAAAGACGCTGCCGCTACTGCCATATATGGTGCACGTGCAGCAAACGGAGTAATTATCGTGACAACCAAAAAAGGAAGAGCAGGAAAGCCTATCATTAATTTCAACACTAGGTTAACTTACACTCCTAATTTAGATACTTCGAAATTAAACCTTTTAAATTCTGAAGAAAAAATTAATTTAGAATTAGAATTGATGAAAGAGCCTAATGATGTTATTAATAATCTTCCAGCTTACTATCGTAAAGGAGGTGTAGCATCTGTCTTAAAACAATATGACTTATTCAAAGTATATCAGCAGCAAGGCTGGAATGGACTTCCTATTGAAGCACAAAATGCTATCAATCAATTAAAAAACATCAATACAGACTGGAATGATATTTTGTTTAGAGATGCTTTTACTCAAGAATATAATTTCAGTATCTCGGGAGGAAGTGAAAAAGTTACTTACTACAACTCCCTCGGCTATTCTAAAGAAGACGGTAACGTACCAGGAGTAAGTATGAGTCGTTTTAACCTGACCAGCAAAACTTCATATCAAATGAATCGTCTGTTAAAAATTGGTTTCTCTCTTTTTGCCAACAGACGAAAAAACACAAACTTTGTTACAGATTCGCATGGTTATTCAAACCCTATTTATTATGCACGTACAGCCAACCCATATCAAGAAAGTTACGATGCAGCGGGTAACTATATATATGACTATAATATTAATACAGATGATGAACCAAACCCTAATCAGGGCTTTAATATTTTTGAGGAACGAGCCAACACAAATAAGGAAACAATAACAAGCGCAGTCAATGCAATGTTTAATGCAGACCTGCGTTTCAATGACCATTGGAAACTTACATCACAAGTTGGCTTACAATGGGAACAAGCTAACCAAGAACAATATATCGGAGGCAATACATTTACAATGCGCAACATGCGAGAGAATAGTAAATATGACAATGGTACAAAATATCTTATTCCCGAAGGAGGTATGCACAAAGTCAATAACGCCACGACATCGCAAATCACATGGAAAGTACAAGGAGAATGGAATCAATCTTTCAAAGATATCCATGAGGTTCAAATCATGGCAGGTTCCGAGATTCGAAAGAATTGGTATGATGCAATAGCCACCAATGCCTATGGATATGATCCTAAGACTCTCACAACAAAGCCAATTATCTTTAGAGACAAAGATGACGCCAAAAATTATCCATTACATACAAAAAGTTACACAGAAAATGCTTTTGCCTCATTCTATACCAACGGCTCTTATACATTAATGAGACGTTATACATTAGGAGCAAGCGTTCGCATGGATGGTTCCGACCTTTTTGGTGTAGATAAGAAATATCGTTACCTGCCAATTTATTCAGTTAGCGGTCTCTGGCGTATATCAGACGAACCTTTTTTAAGAACAACGAAAAATTGGATGGATAATTTAGCATTACGACTTTCTTATGGATTACAAGGAAATATAGACAAAAACACCTCTCCTTACCTTATTGGTGATTATAAAAACGAGACTATACTTAACAATGAGGAAACAAGTATCAGCATATCGGGAGCTCCTAATGACAAATTGCGTTGGGAAAAAACTGCTTCATACAACATTGGTGTCGATTTTTCTATATTAAAATCAGCAATAAACATGAGTGTGGACTACTATTACCGCAAAGGAACAGATCTTATTGGTATAAAAAACCTACCTCTAGAAAACGGCTTCGAGAGTATGACCATTAACTGGGCAAGTATGGAAAATAAAGGCGTAGAAATCAATCTACAAACACGTAATATAACTACCCGTAATTTCTCTTGGTATACAACATTCAACTTTGCCTATAATTATAACAAAGTATTAAAAGACCTGACAGCTTCCAATAGTCTTACTCCTGGACTTGAAGGTTCTCCTGTAGGTGCTATCTTTGCAATCAAAAGCGAAGTCGATCCTGAGACCGGACGTATACTCATCTACCCGAAAGGAAGTAATGAAGCCATTGATGTAGAAACATTGTTTGACATGAAAGATGAATGGGGTATCGGATATTACTCTTACAATGAAGATGCAGAGTTCCGACGTAATTTATATGAATATGCAGGTACTACTGACGCTCCTTATACTGGTGGTTTAATCAACACATTTAATTACCGCAATTGGGAACTAAGTTTTAATTTTGCTTACAATTTGGGAGCCCATGTCCGTACAAGTCCATCATATGATATAACCAGCTTCGACCCAGGACATAATGTAAATCGCGATATCTTGGACCGCTGGACACCGGAAAACCCTACTGGAAAATTACCAGCTCTTCTTAACCGTAACAATTATCCGGCAGACAACTATTTCTTTGATAACGTCAAAGAAGTCTACAGAAATCTTGATATATGGGTAAAGCGTCTTAGTTATGTACGTCTACAAAATATAAGACTGGCTTATACGCTACCACAGGAATGGCTACATAAAATAAATATAAATGGAGCAACCGTTGCCCTAGAAGGTCGTAACTTGTTTGTCTTTGGTTCCAGTTATAAAAATTACATGGATCCGGAATCTATGTTCAACCGTTATTCCACTCCTGTAGCCAAATCAATGACATTCAACCTGAGCCTTAACTTTTAAAATTAAAGATATATGGATAAGATAAAAAAACTATATACAATTTTCATAATCAGCGGATGCTTGGTTCTTTCCTTGACATCATGTGATAGTTTTCTAGACATTCAGCCTGTAGGAAAAGTTATTCCTAATACTTTGGAAGAATATAGAGCACTTATAACTACAGCTTATGGGGTAGATTTGACAGATAGAGGCATGTGCGACATGCGTACGGAGGATATTTCTGTCAGCAAAGACGAATTTGATCAAAATAACTTCAAAGACATTGAAAGATGGGTTACAAGTAATCCATCCGGAACAGAATTTGGCTGGAGCTATTACTACCAAAATATTTATTATGCCAATGCTATCATCAACAAGAAAAATGAGATAACAGAAGGGAGTGAAGCAGAAATTAATCAGTTAGTGGGAGAAGCATATTTTATGAGAGGGTATATGCACTTTCTGCTAGTCAACCTTTATGGACAACCATATACAAAAGAAGGTGCGCCAACTAGCAAAGCCATTCCATTAAAATTATCACTGGATTTGGAAGAGATGCCGACACGTAATACAGTAGAAGAAATCTATGCATCTATTCTTTCCGATATTGAAAATGCCCGGCAACTCATCAACCATAAAGAATGGGAAACCGATTATAACTATCGCTTCAGCAAACTTGCTGTAGATGCGTTTGAATCACGTGTACGACTTTATAAAGGTGAATGGCAAGCGGCCTATAATGCAGCAGAACGTGTACTAGAACAGAAAAGCGCATTAGAGGACTACAATAATAACAATAGCACCGACTTTCAGATGCCTAACACATATACTTCTGTAGAGTCTATCACAGCTTATGAAAATGTATATAGCCGTAACGGAATTAATGCTTCACTTGCCACCCCAACATTCGTTAAAATGTTCAAAGAAGGAGATCTTCGTACTGAAAGATATTTCGGTGATGCAGATGAGGAAAATGATGGCAACTACAAAATTATTAAAACCAATGAGACTTCACAATATAAATGTACTTTCCGTACTGCTGAACTCTATCTAAATGCAGCTGAAGCTCTTGCTCAATTAAACCAACTTCCAGAAGCTCGTGACTATCTGCTAAAACTAATGGAAAAAAGGTATACCTCTGCAGGATATACGCAGAAAAAGAACGAAGTAAATGCAATGAATCAGGCAGAACTTATTACCGAAATATTAAACGAACGGGCGCGTGAATTAGCTTTCGAAGGACATCGTTGGTTCGACCTACGCCGCACCACTCGTCCCGAACAAAGAAAAACAATAGATGGGCAAACATTGATATTGTCGCAAGATGACGAACGATATACACTGCGCATCCCTCAAAGTGCTATCGCAGCCAATCCTGATCTAATGAATTAATACACCACTTCAAAATACGGGTCCTATCCTAAAACGAAGTTATCTTACATTCTGAATAACTCCATTCTCCTTTTTCTGGAAGAAAGAGAATGGAGTTATTTTTAACACACTTTTGTTATTCATGCACTGTTGGATTTAAGATCTTGAATGGGAAAACCAACAACCTAGAGTACAACATTTAATATATTACACAATATATACTATTTCAATTTTTCATCTAGCAAATTTTGCAATTGCCCTTTTTCTGCAAGAAGAGCTGAACCGGCATAGACTATAATTCCGTCTTTATCAATTATAATCATGTGAGGTACTCCGTTTATTAGATAGTCTGCCATAAAAGACTTCATCTCTTCATCCGAGCTTGTCCTAAGTTGCTCCCAAGGCATTTCAAATTTGTCCACAGCTTCTTTCCATTTCTTTTCTGAATCATCGATTGAAACACTGATTATTGATAATCCTTTATCTTTATAGGCATCATAAACCTTTTTCAAATGTGGAATTTCTCTTTTACAAGGTCCACACCATGACGCCCATACATCAACAACCAATAATTTGGACTTGCCAACATAGTTTTTCAGTTCTTTGCGTTTCTTAGAAAGCGTCTCGAATATATGATTTTTAAATGTTTCTCCTGACATTTGGGAAAGCTTATTCATACGTTCTTGATCTCTTTTATGTTCCTCTACTACAGCAAGCATCCATGGAGTATTTTTCAGGGTATCATCAGCTAACGCATATAATTCTTCAAAATCGGGCAATGAATAATTCCATCCATAGCAGTACATACGTCCTATTCCATTATGTATATTCTGCTTCACAAATTCTTTATACATTGCTCTTCTTGACATACCAAACATTCGCCGCAAACTATCTGATTTAACCTGAAGGATATCATTGGTAAAACGCTTCGTCGTTCTCTGGAATTGCGTCAAAGCATCATTCAAAGGCGAACCAACTACACTCAGTGAGTCTAAAGATACTTGTATATTTCCTGCATCCAAGAATAATTCTACTGAACGCGTGGGTTTGGGATAATTACCTACTGCCAATATTGAAGGATTATAATCATTCACCTTTCCTCGAAAACTGAATTTACCATCCGCCACCATTACCGTATCAACATGTTGGATCTTCTCCCAATCGGTAGACTTGAATGTGAATAACATAGCAAGTTCTCCATTATATGCAGGGTTTATTGTCCCATGAATTATATATTCATCAGGTTGCAAAGGGGCTTCTTCCGGTTTATTAATTGTCCAAAAGGTCCAAATACCATTTCGTGCTATTTCACCAAAATTCATGATAGCATTACGTACTGATATAACTTCACCAGTTCCATTAATCTCACCATCTCCCATTTTCTTTGCTGTAAATTGATAATCAGCTTCTTTAGAATCTATAAAACAAATCGTTGAATCGGGTGATAACATTTTCTGCCCTTTTACAGATATAGGAGAAAATAGTATTATAAGAAATAAATATATTACATTTTTCATACATCGAATTATTAAACATAATGGAAAGTATTTTTCAAAGCAAGTGCTTCCCATTTAAACTTTACAATACTAGTTTATAACACACTCACATTTTATAGTTCTTTTACATGTTCTTGGTTGCATTACTAATAAACTATTAGATGAATCATAATGTCTATAAGGAGCACAATACCCGGAACATTTTGCCTGAAGAGGATCAATCGAAATATATTCTTCATAACAATTATCGCCACTTAGCCTGGCGAGAGAGTTTCCTCCCAATATCAGTTTCATTTCTGAATCAGACATCTTCTCTACATGTAGTAGAGTCATTTTTGACAACTTTTTCATGTTTATAAATTATTAAATTAATAATAGCCACAATATTTTACAGCAAATAATACTATTATCTAAATATCTGTATCTAGAAAGATAAATTCTCTATTATATATTGAGGAGGAAAACAAGTATTGTTGGAGTAGTTACTAAATGTATATACTTTTTCCAGTGCTCATGTTTTTCCAACTCCTCTTCCACTCCTTCAAAGCTAAAATTATATTTTGCTATAAAATCATCCGAATGATATTTACCTTTCTTATACCAATCTCTATATATTTCATCTATTTCGCCAGATTTCCCATTTAGATATGTTGCAATCAAAAAACGATTACTATCTAACAAGTCATCGCTAAAAGCTGAAAAGATATATCGTATTAAAGACTTCAATCCCTTCATTTAAGAAAGTTTGAATTATTGTCAACCTATTCATTCTCAAAATCTCTTCAAACTAAAATTTGCATTAAATATTACTCTGCCACAATTCGCATATTTACGAAATCAAATTTTACTTTTTTTCCTAATCGCTTAATAAATAGATTCCCTATACCCCCACTTTTAAGAATAGGGATTGACAAAGCATTAGTATCATCAAACCAAACCACAGCAACATTACTATTATCATGTTTCATCACTTTAGAATCAAACGTTACTTGAGGATTTAACAAATACGCCGTTTTTGCTTCTGTAGAAACTGAAATTCCCCATGCTACCGATTTTTCTTTTTTCTTATTTGGATCTATAGGAAGATTAGCACTATTACTTTCATAAAAATGTTGATTCAATTCAATAAAAGTATTTGCTCCGGTATCTAAGATCCCAGTGTAGTCAATCCCATTAATCAATAAATGCGTATATAAACCTCCATCTTTAATATACATATTTGGTTCTTTTTTCATCCTAGGAATTTCCGATTTAGTTTTTAAGTTCATTTGATTCTTCTCCCAATCAAATTCAATACAACCCAATTTCTGCAACAAAGAGAGTCCTATTATTGCATCAGAAATGGACATGAGAGAATCATATTTGGCAACTTGTTCTTCAGATAACGTATTATCTCGTAACAGCGATGAATATTTATCATGAAGAACAAATACTGGAATATTGGTAAAAAGTACATTCCCAATTCTTATAGAGTCTGCCAAAGCCCAATTTGCACGAGCCATAACCCCATTTATCGGTAAAGAATCTGTTAATGAAGGAATTTCTCTAAATTGACATTTGTCAGCATTTGCTTTACTCACAAAAAGAAAAGAAGGAAAACCTGTGTCAACTATAGTTCTTAATGATATGCCATTACACTCAGCTAAAGTTGTTATAAATGGTTCCTTTTGAATACTAACCGCAACATAATTATCACTTTCGCATCTAGCAACTCCTATTTTAGGAGTATTCAGTTTCTTTTTAGCCTCTAAACGAAAATTATTTAATAGAGCTAACTGCTCTTCTTTCCAACAGCTATTACCACTAAAAGATTCAGTAAGAATAAATTGCTCAATACGATCATAAGTTTCCACCAATTTAATATAATTTTCGGTTTCACTATATAGTCCGATTAAATTATTAAAGAATGCAAGTTTTGTAGTCTCATCCGGCATAATAGCAGGACATTCGTCAAATATTCGTTCCAAATATATTGCAGAGCTATCAGGTCTATTTAAAAAACCATTCATCTTATAATTATAAATTAGCTCTGTTTCTTTTGCTATACTATCACTATACTGCTGTTTATAATCCCAAGCTTGAAAACACTCATCTCTCATCAGCATATCAACCAATATTTGGGAATAGTTTACATTTTGAGATATTACCGATGTGGTATAAAAACTTAAAAACAATATCAATATTCTTCTCATGATAAGATTGTTGTATTTATTATAGAAATAATTTCCGAATGATCATCTGTAGCATAGATCAATAGAGGTGCCATCAAAATATTCTCTCTATATATCATTGCTGGTGGTACATAATTAAAAAGTAATTCAAGTTTCATAGTATTTCAAAAAAATCAATCCTATTTGGATGTTATTCCTATTAACAAAATCAATTGATTAATACTAAATACACCGCACGTAAATTCTTAAGCGCTACGTAGTAGTACAGGTCCAAAGGAAAGAAAAAAGCATTAAAAGCTAGGAAAAATATAAACCAATAAAGGACAAAATCTATTCATTTGTCTGTTTTTAGGGTAATTCAAAAGTAACTAAGCTATTCCTCCTTCAAGAAAAGTGGCTAAAAGATAGGAATACAGGCGAATTGGCTATTGAAAATGAAGAATGTATACTATCAAGAAATTCCCATATTACATTGAAAACAAATAATCTTTTCCCGCTGCTTGCCGATAAGAATCAACCAATTCATTCATCACCTCTGCCACCGACTGTCGACGGGATATTATTGCCGAGACCTGACCTATTTCCAGTTCACCTTCTTCCAAGTCACCTTCGAAGATACCTTTCTTAGCACGTCCGCGTCCGAGCAAAGTTCTTAATTCCTCGGAAGTAGCGCCACTATCTTCAGCCTTCTCCACCGCTTCACGAAAAGCATTTTTTACCAATCGTGTCGGAGCCAGCTTTTTCAACAACAACTTAGTATCCCCTTCACCGAGACTCAAGCAATAATCTTTAAATACAGGACTCGCTGAACTTTCTTCAGTCAGCGCAAAACGTGTTCCTATTTGTACGCCTTCGGCACCCAACACCATAGCAGCTAGTATTCCTTCTCCTGTTCCAATACCTCCTGCGGCTATCAAAGGCAATGTGGTAGCCTCACGCACAGCAGGAATCAAACAGAAAGTCGTTGTTTCCTCCCTCCCATTATGCCCTCCGGCTTCGAAACCTTCGGCCACTACCGCATCTACCCCGGCTTCTTCACATTTCACAGCAAAACGAGAAGATGAAACGACATGAACAACTGTTATTCCACGCGCTTTCAACCATCCGGTCCACGTTTTCGGATTTCCGGCAGAGGTAAAAACAACCTTCACTCCTTCTTCCACCACAATATTCATAATCTCTTCTATCTGAGGATACATCAAGGGAATATTTACACCAAAAGGAAATTCCGTAGCCGCACGGCATTTACGAATATGCTCGCGCAAAGTTTCGGGATGCATAGAACCTGCACCAATCAGACCTAAGCCACCCGCATTACTCACTGCGGAAGCCAGCCGCCAACCGCTACACCATACCATTCCACCTTGAATTATAGGATACTGTATTCCTAGAAGAGAAGTTATTCTATTCATAATTAACAATTTATCAATGCACTAATAATTTCATCCACATAAGAAACCGAGTTATTTACTAATGTGCCAATACACAATATACAAATATACAAATATATAAATCATTCAATCACAAACACTCTCCAGTCAATATATTGTCGTATCGCAACATTAGTACATATATAACGTCTTCAGCGTGCAATCTGTTCGATCGGTTTATTTATCAACACAGTTGTAGAATCTCCATAAGTTCTCAAAACCTCCAATGTACGGGCGCGGTTATCTCTGCCTTTCTTATTCCAGAACTCTTTGGTAAAGACAGCCATCAGGTCAAGTCCGCCAACCGTTCCGCCATTGACATATACCCCACTTCCACCAAACAAGGGAATAGGTGCATCCATCACTACCGTGTTCACCATCATTCCATTGGCACGTTCGCTCAACTGTCGGAAACGTACTCCACTCGCCTGTATCTCCTCCAAAGATTTACGCACCCCTTTCGCCATCGGATTACGTGCCCAGTTCGAGTAAGATCTTTGATGGCGTATTTCATAGAAAGGATCTCCCCGCCAAGTGTTTTTATCAATCTTTATCTTCTTCTGATAAATAGGATCCCAGTTATAAGGGGTATTCGCTTTATATGGCATCAGGCTCAACACCACTTTCGGTTTAGGCAATGCTTCAGGAAGCGATTCATCTGGCATCATCCAGCTTTTCTCCTCCGACATTCGGGGAGTACCAACCGCAGTTCCGAAATCAATCGACTTTACAGCATCCATATTCAAATGCAACTCCTGGTCACTCTCCAGCAATTTCTTCAAATGCAAAGAGTCTTGCGCCGTCCATACTTGCGAATATGCAAATAAAGCCGTCAGGCACAGTACCATTGTTGCAATAAACCGTTTCAATCTATCCATCCTCTATCTTCTTTCAATACCTGTTATTTTGGAGCGCTTCATATATACGAATTCACATACGTTTCTCCCTTACGTTACCGCCCATATTCTCCTACGAGAAGCGGTCTTTTGAGCGTAGTAATCCCCTGTCAGCAGCATAAGACTACTGATACAAACAAACGTTCCCACATGAATGTTTCCTATTTTTTACTTTCCGAAGGCGCCGCCTTTGTTACCACCAACGATAACCCGACCCACAAAGCGGCTCATCGTAGCACGGATCAATCGTCCATCTTGTTTTCGGATATTGGCGTTCTTCCCACCAATTACGATAACAAGTGGCGGCATCGAGCACCTCCTCATCAGTCAGGAAATAGATTGCTTCATAATTTTCAGCATTCGCCAATACCATTTTGCAACCTAATGACGGAGGTGTGCCTTGGCGGATAGATTCAATCACCCAAAGCATACACTCGCCCAACCGAATTTTACCGTTATTCATATTATAAACCGACGGAAAAGAAGGAATAATGGTCAGATCTTCTGCATATTTTAAAAGTTCGGGGATGTCCTCTTCCGTAAAATGAGGAACCTCCACCACCCCTTTATCATTCTTCATCTTGTACGTACCCGACTTCAATTGTTTTACAAAAAGGGCAACATCCGGATTGTTATAATCCATTTCTTCGCTGGTGCATCCTGTAAAAGATACGATCAGGCAAACAGCCATCCACAGCATTAGTAGTGTTTTTTTCATTTTCATAAGGATTAATACGTCATGCGAAGTCCGCAAAGTAAATTAAAATTAGTCGGCCGTTTCGTTCGTACCGTAGCCAGTTTCGAATCTGTTTTGAAATAATGCGAAACTCCGGGCTCGGCAAAAACAGCAAGTCGGTCATTAATCTTATAATTGATTCCAATGCCGGCAGTCACTGCCAGCTGGATAGGTTCTTCTTTAAAACTGTTGTCCGGCGCGCCGGCGATACATTTATCGGCTATTCCTCCTACGGTAGCGTAAAGGTCAAATTTCTTCGTATCCACCAGTGCTACATTTACTTTAACAGGAATACCCAGATAGTGCAAATGCTGTCCTGCCGAACGAAGGTTTGAATAAAGCAGTCCGGTTTCTATTCCGAGAGATTCGTTTAGTTTACGCTCTACCGTTACCCCTGCGGAAACTGGCATTTTATAAGTGCCATTATCAGCCGGAAGCGCCGTGCCTACCTGAACTTTCATCGCCCAGCGATGCTTTTTCACCGCTTGGGGTTGAGCCATATTCACATTCGATTGTTCTTCCGGAGCAACAGATGATTCCGTACCACCGTTTGTTGCCTGCCAAAAGCCGTTATTCCCTTGATTACCATATCGGTTGCCATTTCCTGTGGAAGTGGTGGCAGAAAAAGAAAACGACATGGAAAAAGTGATAGAAAGCGAATCTTCTTCCTCCGTGTATTGTGACAGCATACCGTAAGACTTTGGAACCGGTTTCGGCAACACCGGTTGTACCGGCAACGGTAACTGATTGACGCGTATTCCATCTCCATCCATCTGTCCTCCATTTGTCACGGTTATCTTTGTAAATGCTTCTTCCATTTCTTCCCTTGGAGAGAAATACAAGAAAGCAGCCGACGATGCCGCCAAAACGAGCAATACAGATGCCGCAGCCGCCACACGGAAGAGCAGAATCCGACGACGATGCTGGCAAGCCACAGGTATTTCCTGCGAGAGTTCTTCCCAAAAGCCATCCCGTACACTCATCCCTGCATCAGCGAGATGCGTACGAAACAGATCGGTTATTTCATCATTGTCTTTCTTCATGAGTCCTATACTCTTTAATTCTTTTTGCTAATAAATACTTGGCCCGGTGCAACTGCGAAGTAGACGAATGTTCCTTAATATGAAGCATTTTGGCTATCTCCTTGTGCGATTTCTCTTCAAACACATAAAGGTTGAAAACGGTTCGGCAACCATCCGGCAATTCGGCAATAAAAGCCATCAATTGCTCTTCGGAGATTCCAGCCCCTCCTCCCGAATCCGATATATCCGGTATATCGGGAAGCTGCTCTTCATGCACTACCAACTGGCTGACTCGTTTCTCCCGCCGCAGGAAATCGAGCGATTGAGTAACCATCACCCGGGTGATCCATGTACAGAGCGAAGACTCGCCCCGGAACGAGAAGTTGGTAAAAATCTTGATGAAACCGTCATGCAGTACATCGTGCGCCGCATCCATATCGCCCGTATAGCGGAAACATACCGCCAGCATCTGTTTGGAATAGAGGGTGTAAAGTTCCTTTCGGGCTGAATCCTTTCCTGCCCGACAGCCCTTTACCAGTTCTATCTCGTTTTCCAAAGTCAATTACTTTTTTTTAAAATCGAACGTATGTCTGCGTCGTTTTACTCATTAGACGCAAAAGTTTGAGGAATACTGCAAGGAATATTGCTAAAAGAAGTTAAAGAACAGAAGAGAATTCACCACAGAGGACGCAGAGGACACAGAGGAACAATGATAGGAAATTCTTCCTATAAAGTAAGTTTAAAACCTCTGTGTCCTCTGCGTCCTCTGTGGTGAAAGAAAATCAGCACGCTTTGAAACTCATATCCAGTCCTTTCACTGAATGAGTCAAAGCCCCTACTGAGATGAAATCTACGCCACATTCGGCATAGTCACGTAGGGTATCAAAGGTAATGCCGCCCGACGATTCGGTTTCGTATTTGCCTGCTACCATTTCCACTGCTTTCTTAGTCATTTCGGGGGTGAAGTTATCAAACATGATACGATCCACTCCGCCGAGGTCAAGGACTTGTTGCAGTTCGTCGAAGCTGCGGACTTCTATTTCTATTTTCAGGTCTTTGCCTTTTTCTTTGCAATATTCTTTAGCGCGAGTGATCGCTTTGTCGATACCTCCGGCAAAGTCTACATGGTTGTCTTTCAGAAGAATCATGTCGAACAAACCAATACGATGGTTTACTCCACCACCGATTTTCACTGCCATTTTTTCGAGGATGCGCATACCGGGAGTTGTCTTACGGGTGTCGAGCACACGGGTATTTGTTCCTTCCAATACCTTTGCGTATTTGCGGGTCATGGTTGCGATGCCGCTCATACGCTGCATCACGTTCAGCATCAGGCGTTCGGTCTGAAGCAAAGATTGCACTTTTCCTTCCACTACCATTGCTACGTCGCCCGGTTTCACTTCTGTTCCATCGTTGATAAACACTTCCACTTTCATAGTGGGGTCGAAGCGGTTGAAGATTTCTTTGGCAACTTCGATACCTGCCAGCACACCGGCTTCTTTGATAAGCAATTTTGATTTTCCCATTGCCGTAGCAGGAATACATGAAAGGGTGGTATGATCGCCATCACCTATATCTTCTGCAAAAGCAAGATCGATCAACTTGTCGATCAGTTCTTTTTCCTTATTCATTGATTTTGTCAATTCTTATTTGATGTATTAAATATTGATTTTGCACTTTCTTCAGGAAGCAGTTCACACGAAAGTTCCCATTAACAGTAGCCAACGTGCCGATAACGAAACTTGATTCGTCCCGTTTTCCCTGATGGTTCACATTAAATCCGCTGACTTTATTCTTCGTAAAGAATTCTTGCATCACAGCTGTTGCTTTCTGTTTGTCAACGTTTGTCGAGCGACCTTGGAACACCAGGTTTACCTTGTCTCCCATATACTTACTTAGCTCTTGCGAGCTTCCTCTTTTAAATGCCGTAATCACTCCTGCCGGTATCTCTTGCGCCATTAGCAACGAGAGAGAAAGAAGCAATGCGGTCATTCCTACGAGCACTCGTTTTGTCATAATTACAAGCTTTTAAGTTGAAGTTTAAAGGCTTAAACTTTCAACTAATGATAGGCAAAGGTAAGCATTTATTGCAGAATAACATAAAAAATACCTATTTTTGTGCAATAATCAGAATTGTAGATGTATGAAAACAACCCTGCTCGTCGTAGGACGAACCGTAGAACAACACTATATCACTGCCATCAACGACTATCTCCAGCGTACCAAACGCTATATCACTTTTGATATGGAAGTAATTCCTGAACTGAAAAACACGAAGAGTCTTTCAATGGAAGTGCAGAAAGAAAAGGAAGGAGAACTGATACTGAAAGCTCTTCAACCGGGTGACGTCGTGGTGTTGCTCGATGAACACGGAAAAGAAATGCGCTCTCTTGAGTTTGCCGAATATATGAAACGGAAAATGAATACGGTAAACAAACGATTGGTGTTCATTATCGGAGGTCCTTATGGCTTTTCAGAAAAAGTGTATCAGGCAGCACACGAAAAGATTTCAATGTCGAAGATGACTTTTTCTCATCAAATGATTCGGTTAATATTCGTGGAGCAGATTTATCGGGCAATGACGATATTGAATGGAGGGCCGTATCATCATGAATAGTAACTTATCTCATATACTATTATAAACGAGACAAAATAGACTTTTTAATTTCGTCCCAAGATACATCCACAAACATATAAGGCATTGGCTCCTCCTCCGCATCTTCAAAATAAGCTAAACTTTTCATAGCCATAAAAGAAGATGAGTCAGGATATTTCTGAGAATAGAAATCCAATAGATTTTTCAATGAATACTTTTTCAACAAAAAGTAAATATCTACAAAATCTTTTTTAGTACCTCTCCCTTCAATAGCAGTAATTTTCATTGCCGCAATATCTCTAGGACTTGCCAAACGTATCCCATCTTTATATACGACATCCTCAAGCCAAGGATAAGTATAGTTCACGATATCTATTTTAACCTCATTCAATACGTAAATGTGTATATTCTTAGAATCATTTAAGATAGTCAGTGTCCCAAGTGTTCGCAAAGCTTCCTTCAAATCTTGAGAATCTACATTAATCTGACCAAAAAAATCCAAATCGACCGACTTTCGATGTCCTAATTGCAAAGCTAATGCAGTACCACCGACTAGACGAGTATTACAAAGTACAGGCAACTGTTGCAACTTTTTTAAAAGTTCCAGTGTTGTGGATTCGACCGTTGATAAGTGTAACATCTAAATTGTTCTTTAGGAGTTTGTGAAATGGCAGAAAGATAAGCTAAAGCCCGAGGCTCCAATTCACGAAACCCCTTAGCTATTTCGACGATTCTCCCAAGTCCATAATATTGTTTTACAATATTCCAATCTTGCAACATACCATATTCAAGCACTCTCTTTATTATATATTGTGAATGCTTCTCCATATCCAAATCATCTTTATTGACATCCCAAAAAAGATATGTTGAAAATCGAGTAATATATTCTTCCATTATCTATCGTATTGCAATCCTTAATATGACAAAGATAAAAATAAAAAATGAATCGAACGCAAGCTAACAGCTATATTTCACAAAACTGTATTATTCTCTTCTTCATAGATTTTATTAAAAACTCTACAAAGTTTTTTTTCATCCGCAATTAGTTGACGAAGTTCTGCCAACCGTCCGGCATTATCCGATTGGGGTATCCATAACGTCAGATACCCTCCTTCTGCATATTTTTCAGTTAGATGTTTCCGAAAACGGGCATATTGCTCTTCTTTATCCATCTCCGGATAATGAGACAGCCCATATTGTACGGTACGGCGTAAAGTGACTTCGGGATCAATAATTCGGTCAGCCTCGGCAACAATCATTCCATAGATTGTTCTGGGAGCCTGTTTATTGGAAGCCCGATGATCTTCTATCGCCTCTTTCATCTGCAACAGCTGCTCATCCGTAAACCAACGCCGCAAAGTTTCGTCGGCTAGCAACACTTTGCCGGAGGTTATATGATGAAATTCACGTCCTTCATACAACCCCAGGTCATGATAAGCAGCGATGACATAAACCATCGAATAATCGACTTCATAATGCGTCGCTAATTTCAGACTTTCCTCAATTACCTTTTCTACATGGTCAATTTGATGCGCTTTATCAAAGTTTGTGTATTGAGGAATAATACTTTGCCGAACATAGTTTTGTAATTCAGCAGGCACATGATGAGTCATATTCGATTTTTTTAGCTAGTGAATTCTTTTATTTATATTATTCCCGATTCATCAAGCGATGTTCCGCCATCTGCTCGAATTTTGTTCCCGGACGACCGTAATTGGCGTATGGATAGATAGAAATACCGCCACGAGGAGTAAAGATACCTGTTACTTCAATATATTTGGGATTCATCAGTGTTATAAGATCCTTCATAATGATATTTACGCAATCCTCATGAAAAGCACCATGACTGCGGAAACTGAAAAGGTATAGTTTCAAACTTTTGCTTTCTACCATTTTTATATCAGGAATGTAGCTGATACGTATTTCAGCAAAATCCGGTTGCCCTGTGATAGGACACAGACTTGTGAACTCCGGGCAGTTAAAACGTACCCAATAGTCATTTTCAGGATGCTTATTATCAAAAGCTTCCAATACTTCAGGAGCATAATCTTGCTTATACTCGGTCTTTCTTCCTAATAAGGAAAGTTGGTCTTTTAATTCTGTCATTGTACTCGTTACCTATAATCTCTATCCTAGATAAAAAAACACATTTCCTCTTTCACCTTTCACCGCCAGTCTCAAACGCCCTATTCATCGACGTTTCAGTGGTGAAAGACTCATTTCACAACCTATCACCTATCATCACCAAATCTTAACCCACGGCTGCTTTATCCGCAGCTTACTTGTTACAGTTTGTTTCATTGCCTGAAACAAAGAGTTTCATGCCTTGAAACAAAGTGTTTCACACCGAGAAACCAAGTGTTTCATGCCTTGGAACTAATAGTTTCAAGTAACAGAAACTTTAGTTTCCTACCGTTGAAACTCTAGTTTCCTACCGTTGGAACTTTAGTTTCAAGCTGCTGAAACTAAACTAAGCCAATACATTCCCAGGCAGAAGCTATAATCTTCTATGAATTGAAACTTACCGGTGACAATAGATGTGACAGCAAAATATCAAGTTTTGTTGCTGTCACCACTTGCTGTCACAAAGTATTTATTTTATAATCAACCATTTAACAACAACAATGTGACAGATGACAGCAAAAAATGCATTTTAATCTCTATGTAGAGATATTATTGATTCTTACTTTTTAAATACTTCTCCAATCCTTCCCGGCGTAACGTACAAGCCGGGCAATGTCCGCAGCCATCTCCTTGAACACCATTATAGCATGTCAAAGTCTCGGTACGAATCAGTTCCATCACTCCCAATTTGTCGGCCAACGCCCATGTCTCTGCTTTATCAATCCACATCAAAGGAGTATGAATCACAAACTGTTCATCCATAGCCAGATTGAGAGTCACATTGAGAGACTTGATAAACGCATCCCTACAATCGGGATAACCGCTGAAATCCGTTTGAGAAACCCCCGTTACCAAATGATTAATACCACGTTCACGGGCATATACAGCCGCAATACTCAAAAAGAACAGGTTACGTCCCGGAACAAATGTATTGGGAACACTATCTGCCGGCTTTTCCTGATCCATCACCATGGTAGTATCGGTCAATGAATTATGGCCTAACTGTCCGATGAAGGAAACATCCATCACATCAAATTCCACTTCCGCTTTCCGGGCTATCTCCCGCGCAAATTCCACTTCTTTCTGATGCTTCTGACCGTACAGAAAACTCAAGGCATATACTTTTTTAAAATTGCGTTTTGCCCAAAACAAGCAAGTGGTAGAATCCTGCCCGCCACTAAACACAACTAATGCTGCTTCTCTATTCATATTCTATATTAAATATCTTTGACTTTCAACACATTATAAGAGATATTGGTGTCGTAAACATCGCTACCGTCTATTTTTTTGATTGCTTTCACCACACGGATCGTTACCGGAAGAATCATCACTTCATACAAGGATTTCAATAGAATCTGAATCCCCATCATGACAAGCAGTTCTTTCCAGGCAATGATACCTCCAAAAGCTACCGGGAAGAAAATCAACGAATCGGCAGTCTCCCCCACTACAGTCGACCAAATGGCACGGGCTGAAAAGTTACGTCCCTGACTGGCAACTTTCATTTTACTCATCACATACGCATTGAGAAACGAACCTACCAAAAAGGCCATCAGACTGGCAGCCACAATACGGGGAGCCATACCAAACACAAAATCAAAATGCTCCTCGCCTTCCCAAAAAGGAGCAGCAGGAATGGCAACAGCTATCAACCCAAGAGCGACCACAAAGAAGTTCATGGCAAAACCACTCCAAATGATAAGGCGCGCTTTTTTGAATCCCCAAACCTCGGCGATACAGTCATTTATAATATAAGAAATAGGAAAAACCAATAATCCGGCTGTCACGGTCAAACTACCGATCTGGATTACTTTCGTTTCAAGAAGATTGGCTGCAATGAGGCAAACATTAAAGAGAATACCCAGCAGCATAAAGGGTACAGATACTTTTTCTTTCATAATTCCTGTTTTTTACGTGGTGTTCTAGAATACACGACCGCTATCCACGGCATCATACGTCTTTTATTCTTTTGCGCTGCAAAGGTATAGGAAAAACAATGAAAAAACAAAAAAAACGATATATGCTTTAAATTGACCTATACTATATAGTTACCTAACAAATATTTGGATGAACAAAAAAGAATGAAAATTCTCTAATTGAAGAATCTTTTTCAGGTAGTCATGTGTTTAAAATCCATGTTTAACTAAAAGACCAAATCATGGAACATCAATTTAAAAAAGACGTAAAAGAAGCAGCAATGCAGGCAAAAGAAAATGCCCGGCTTGCTGAACAAAGAGCTGAAGAGGCTAAAGAAAGAGGTGCCGAAGCAAGTTCACATTCGGGTGAAAGTTTGAAAAAGAAAGTACAGCATGCCGCACATGTTGCTCAGGAAAAAGCAACAGAAGCGACTAACACTGTGAAAGAAAAAGCTACAGAAGCAGCCCATACCGTACAAGAGACTGCTCAAAAAGCTAAACACAGAGTACAAGAAATGCTGGATTAACAGTAAAACATGAGCCTTCCAGCCAGTTGTCGTCTATGGCTGGAAGGCTCATCTATCCATCTTAAAGAACATATCGCTTAATCAAAAATCATATCAGGAAAATTCTTTCAGTTCTTCTTTCAACCGCTTACGGATGAAGAACAAACGGCTTTTCACCGTTCCTATCGGCAGTCCTAGTTTCTCGGCAATTTCTCTATACTTAAATCCGGCGACAAACATCTGAAAGGGTACTTTCATATCGTCAGGAATGGAATGTAATACACGATACAATTGCTTCATATCATAAGCCAATTCAAACTTGTCACCATCTTCATCTTCAATCATGTGCTGCTGATGGATAGAATAGGTATCATCTATGATATTCATTTCACGAACCGTACGACGATAATTATTCACAAAAATATTGCGCATAAGTGTGTACATCCATCCTTTGAGGTTCTTACTATATGCAAACTTCTCATGATTATCCAATGCTTGTAATACACAATCCTGAACCAAATCTTTGGCAGAATCACGATCTGCCGTCAATTTATACGCAAAGCGTTGTAAATCTGATTGTATATCTAATATTCCTTGAGTAAATTCTACTTTTCCCATCACGGTATTTCTTTTATCTAATTACTATAATACAAAGATCCGCTTTTTTAGAACAAATATAAATAGCAATTCTTCCGATAAGTTTGGCTATTTTTCCTTCGGAGCTCTCAACCATTTCTTTTGTTAGTTGTTCTTTGGGCATTCACCTAAAACTTAACTTATAATGAAAACAAGCATTAAGATGGTAGCTATGCTACTGGGGATAGGAATTTTTCCCGTCTGTGCCCAGGCACAAAAGAAAGTAATTATCGAAAATGAGGAACCTAATTCGATCATGTTTGTCTCACGAGACAAAGCAGGTGATGCAATCATACAGATTATGAACAACCGCCAACAGATGCGTTTTCACGATCCCAACACTCCCCGCTTCCTGCTCACTGACCAAAAAGGGAAATTCGCTCTCGGTATCGGAGGTTATGTACGTGCTACGGCAGAGTATGATTTTAATGGGATTGTTGACGATGTTGATTTCTATCCGGCATTGATACCACAATGCGGAAGCGGCAATTTTGCAAAGAACCAATTCCAGATGGATATCACCACTTCCACCCTGTTCCTCAAATTGGTAGGACGTACGAAGCATTTGGGAGACTTCGTAGTTTACACTGCCGGTAACTTCCGCGGTGACGGAAAAACCTTTGAACTGCAAAATGCGTATGCACAGTTTTTGGGTTTCACCATCGGATATAGCTATGGCTCATTCATGGATCTTTCAGCCTTGCCTCCTACTATCGACTTTGCAGGTCCTAACGGTTCTACCTTTTACCGCACTACGCAATTAAGTTATATGTACGATAAGTTGAAAAACTGGAAGTTCGGTGCAGCTATAGAAATGCCTTCAGTAGACGGCACTACAAATAGCAATGTTTCTATCAACACCCAACGGATGCCGGACTTTGCAGCTTCTGCACAATTCAACTGGAATAGCAATAGTCACATCAAATTGGGAGCCATCGTTCGCAGCATGACTTATTCAAGCAATATATACGATAAAGCATATTCTACCACCGGATTCGGTCTACAAGCATCTACAACTTTCAATATCACAAAAAAGTTGCAAGCTTACGGACAGTTCAATTATGGAAAAGGTATCGGTTCTTATCTGAATGATTTAAGCAATCTGAACGTGGATATCGTTCCCGATCCTGATGACGAAGGAAAAATGCAGGTTCTGCCAATGATGGGATGGTATGCGGGACTCCAATACAATATTTGCCCGAAATTCTTTGTATCCGGCACTTATAGTTTATCCAGACTTTATTCTGAAAACGGATATTCATGCGAAAACCCGGAATCTTACCGCAAAGGTCAATATCTTGTTGCTAACGCTTTTTGGAATGTAAGCAGCAATCTGCAAGTAGGCGTTGAATACTTGAGAGGATGGAGAAGCAATTACGACTCTTCAACAAGTCATGCCAACCGGTTGAATATGCTGGTGCAGTATTCTTTCTAAACTGGCATAATAATAAAACAAAAAAGAGGCTGTCTGAAAAGTCGTTAGTAATTCTCATTTCCCTCCTTCAGGAAGAAGGAGAATGAGGATAGAACCGACTTTTTAGACAGCCTCTTTTCTATATATAAAGGATTAGAAATTTAGAACTTATAGTTCACACTTGCACCAAACACTTTATTAGTACGGCTATATACATTAGTACCGGATATCCCTGTACCATTGTAATTTTGGGATTTTTTAGTATAATCTTCATAGGTAGTCCACATATAACCTACATTCAAAGCAGCTCTTTCACTCAACATCAATTTTGCACCCACACCTATTGAATAAGAATCACAGGAGAAACTAGTATCACTTTGGAAGTTGTCAGACAATCCATAATCCGTAATCTGACCACCACAACTTAAAGTCAATCGTTTAATTATGTCCCATTCGACTCCCATCAGATATTCGTTTGTTCCCTTTGTCAAATACTTCTGCTTTCCATCAGCCATTCCTGCTTTTTTGTCATCATAGAAATGGTATTCTACAGATGCACGCAGTACAGGTAGAAATTCATAAGCAGCTGCAACTGAAAGCATGGAAGGTATATCGTTAGGAGTGTTCACACCGTGCTTGAAAGGTGCCAGTGCATCCGTCTCTACAGAAGCTTCAATTTTTTTTGTATTGTTTTCTATATTAAGATTAGTCTTGAATTCATACTTAGCACCAATATTCAATTTACCCAACTTAGCATCCACACCAATAACGGGAGTGAATCCCCAACCTGTCTGATCACAGTCTAAAGCCAAATGCATCAAGTCGGCTCCTCCTAAGTCTGCTTTCATTTTAGCATCCAAAAAGCCCACATAACCACCAGTAAAATAATTCATGCGTCCTCCCGCAAAAGCAGAAAGCCAATCATTTATTTTATAGGATAACCCTAATTGTAATGCATAGATATATTGCTTGCCATCCATAGCAGTGCTAATGTCATACATACCAGGAGTAACGATAGGGCTCTTTCCACCAGAAGTTAAATGTTTTTTTAAACTTTCCTGAAAGATACCTGCCATAGCCACCGACTCAAACATTGGCAAACCGTCATCAAATGAAGCTTTACCACCTCCACCAGTAATTGCAAAGAAACCGGAAATAGTCCAATCACCTTTTTTATAAGCTGCAAATACACTCGGAATAATGGGAGCAGCAGCCTTTCCTTCATAATATTTACTATAATACTTGTCGGAAACGGTAGGAACAGGAGCGGTAGGGTTTGTTAAATCAAGACCACTATATGTCATAAAGCTAGCATCAATATTTCTTGTTTGAAAAGCACTCTGAATACTCAAACCCATATAAAAACCATCATTGGGCAAAAAAGCCAAACCAGCAGGATTAGACAAAGCACCATCGATTTCAATTGTAGCACCACGAGATAACATACGAAGAAAAGCAGCGTGTTGATTAGTATTTGTCAGAAGACCTCCGGCAAAAGTTGGAATTGAAACGATTAACATTACAAATCCAATCAAGGAATTTTTTCTCATCTAAATCTTTTTTTAATTATTTCGGGCGCAAAGATACGACATTATTGCACACGAAAGATACGTTTGTGCATTTATTTTCATTCATCAGCCTATTTTAATTGAAAAAACAAACTGTTTCTAATGAAACAATCCATCTTAATCACTATACAGAAAGCAAACAAATCCACCTGTTTTTACGTTTTAATAGAATAATAATTTATAGAATACTATTATGGCATATACTATTGCATTTTTTGGCACAAAGCCTTATGACGAGTCTTCTTTCAATAAAAAGAATAAGGAATTCGGATTTGAAATACGCTATTACAAAGGAAATCTGAATAAGAACAATGTACTACTGACACAAGGTGCAGATGCTGTATGCATCTTCGTAAATGATGTTGCCGATGCAGAAGTAATCCGTATCATGGCAGCTAACGGAGTAAAACTGCTGGCACTGCGATGTGCAGGTTTCAACAACGTAGATTTGGATGCAGCTGCTGCCGCCGGAATTACCGTTGTACGCGTACCGGCTTATTCACCCTATGCAACTGCCGAATACACAGTGGCTCTTATGCTGTCGTTGAATCGTAAAATCCCCCGCGCCTCCTGGCGTACCAAAGACGGTAATTTCTCCCTGCATGGTCTGATGGGATTCGACATGCATGGAAAAACAGCAGGTATCATCGGCACAGGAAAAATAGCGAAAATATTAATTCATATCTTAAGAGGTTTCGGCATGAACGTACTGGCTTACGACCTCTATCCGGACTACAACTTCGCCCGTCAAGAACAAATTGTTTATACTTCACTGAACGAACTATACCACAATTCGGATATTATCTCCTTACACTGTCCGCTCACCGAAGAAACCAAATACCTGATAAACGACTACTCTATCAGCAAAATGAAAGACGGAGTAATGATTATCAATACCGGTCGCGGGCAATTGATTCATACCAATGCGCTGATTGAAGGACTGAAGAACAAGAAAATAGGTTCCGCAGGACTGGACGTGTACGAGGAAGAAAGCGAATACTTTTATGAAGATCAATCCGACCGCATCATCGACGATGATGTACTCGCCCGTTTGCTCTCGTTCAACAATGTAATCGTCACTTCTCATCAAGCTTTTTTCACACATGAAGCAATGGAGAATATCGCTGCAACCACCCTGCAAAACATAAAAGATTTTATCAATCATAAGCCTTCATTAAATGAAGTGAAGAAATAAAACTTTTAAGTCTCTTCCTTTGTTTACCAAACATATAAACAAATAAGAGAAAGGACAGTTTTTATGAAAAAAGTAATACATAAAGCAGATACAAGAGGACATTCCCAGTACGATTGGCTGGATAGTTATCACACTTTCAGTTTTGATGAGTACTTCGACTCCAATCGTATCAATTTTGGTGCTCTTCGCGTATTGAATGATGATAAGATTGCGCCCGGACAAGGTTTTCAGACTCACCCGCATAAGAATATGGAAATCATTTCCATCCCTCTGAAAGGACATCTGCAACATGGAGACAGCAAGAAGAACAACCGCATTATCACTGTCGGAGAAATTCAGACAATGAGTGCGGGAACAGGAATCTTCCATAGTGAAGTAAATGCAAGTCCGGTAGAACCGGTGGAATTCTTGCAGATCTGGATTATGCCGAAAGAACGGAACACCCGTCCCGTTTATCAGGATTTCAGCATTGCAGAATTGGAGCGTCCGAATGAACTGGCAATCATCGTATCTCCCGACGGTAGCACACCGGCTTCCCTTTTGCAAGATACCTGGTTCTCCATCGGCAAAGTAGAAGCCGGGAAGAAATTAGGTTATCACATGCATCAAAGTCATGCAGGCGTCTATATCTTCCTTATTGAAGGAGAAATAGTGGTAGACGGTGAAGTTCTGAAACGCCGTGACGGCATGGGTGTTTACGATACGAACAGCGTTGAACTAGAGACATTGAAAGACTCACATATTCTATTAATAGAAGTACCTATGTGATTTCATCATTAAAAATAATAAACTAAAACAGCCAGATAATCTTATGGCGAAATTAAACATAGCAGATATCCGACAGGAATATACGAAAGGCGGGTTGCGGGAAAGTGAACTTCCCGGCGACCCGCTTTCGCTTTTCAGTCGTTGGCTGCAAGAAGCCATTGACGCAGAAGTGGACGAACCGACTGCGGTCATTGTAGGAACTGTATCCCCCGAAGGGCGACCGTCCACACGTACAGTATTGCTAAAAGGACTCCATGAAGGAAAATTTATCTTTTATACCAATTACGAAAGCCGCAAAGGCAGACAATTGGCACAAAACCCATCTATCTCCCTCTCTTTTGTCTGGCATGCCCTCGAAAGACAAATACATATAGAAGGAATAGCGATGAAAGTTTCACCGGAAGAATCGGATGAATACTTCCGGAAACGTCCTTATAAAAGCCGGATTGGTGCACGAATTTCTCCACAAAGTCAACCGATAGCAAGCAGAATACAATTGATACGATCCTTCGTCAAAGAAGCTGCCCGATGGATTGGAAAAGAAGTGGAAAGACCTGACAATTGGGGCGGATATGCCGTCACACCTACAAGGATTGAATTCTGGCAAGGACGCCCCAACCGACTGCACGACCGCTTTCTATACACCTTACAACCGGACGGAGAATGGAAAATCAGTCGTCTTGCTCCTTGATTTCGTCGATTTTTCTTGGCAACTCCAACTAGAATACGTAATATTGCAACTATAAAAAGTCAGCTATGACACTAGATTATATTTATCACAGCGGTTTCGCCATCGAAATGGAAGACGCAACCGTTATCATCGATTACTACAAAGATTCTTCCGAAACGGAACACAACCGGGGAATCGTGCACGATTATCTCCTGCAAAGGCCGGGTAAACTGTACGTATTGGCCACCCATTTCCATCCCGATCACTTTAACCGTGAGATATTGACTTGGAAAGAGCAACGCCCCGACATTCAATATATCTTCTCCAAAGATATTCTGAAGTCCCATCGTGCCAAAGCCGAAGATGCTTTCTATATTAAAAAAGGAGAAACCTACGAAGACGACACGATCCGAATCGACGCCTTCGGATCGACAGATGTCGGCAGTTCGTTCCTTCTTCACTTACAAGATTGGAGTATTTTCCATGCCGGCGACTTGAACAACTGGCACTGGAGTGAAGAATCGACCGAAGAAGAGATACGCAAAGCCAATGGTGACTTCCTTGCAGAAGTTAAATATTTAAAAGAAAAAGTGCCTAACATCGATCTTGTGCTATTCCCGGTGGATCGGAGAATGGGAAAAGATTACATGAAAGGGGCAAAACAGTTTATCGAACAAATAAAAACTACTATATTTGTGCCCATGCACTTCAGTGAAGATTATGAAGGAGGAAATGCGCTTCGTAGTTTTGCAGAAAATGCAGGATGCCGTTTTATCAGCATCACCCGTAGGGGCGAAAGTTTTGAAATTACCAAATAAACACATTATAATTATGAATAAATTTACAATTCTGTTTCTTACCCTGTTTCTCGCGTTGCCGATGGCAATGAAAGCAGCTTCTGCAAAAGAGAAGCAAGATGACACCAGGTACCTTGCAGGAGCTGTTCCTGAAGTAGAAGGTAAAGTAGTATTTTCCAAAGAGTTCCAGATTCCCGGAATGAGTCAGGCACAAATCTACGACACAATGACAAAGTGGATGGATGAGCGCCTGAAAGAGAATCAAAATATCGACAGCCGCATTGTTTTCTCCGACGAAGCAAAAGGGACAATTGCCGGTATCGGAGAAGAATGGATTGTTTTCAAATCCAGCGCCTTGTCATTAGACCGTACATTAATGAACTATCAGATAACCGTTACCTGCAAACCCGGAAACTGCCTGGTAGAGCTTGAGAAACTCCGTTTTACTTATCGTGAAACAGAAAAATATAAAGCCGAAGAATGGATTACTGATAAATATGCGCTCAATAAAACCAAGACTAAATTAATACGTGGCTTGGCTAAATGGCGTAGAAAAACCGTAGACTTCGCGGATGATCTATTTATGGATGTAGCGGTGGCTTTCGGAGCACCTGATACCCGTCCGAAAACAGAGAAAAAGAAGAAAGAAGAAGAACAAAAACCATCCATCGTTACAGCCGCAGGTCCGATTGTTATTAGTGGCGCAGATAAAAAGACTGACGTAAAAGTGACAACTGGCGAACCTGCTCAAACCACTGTTCCGGCTGCCACTCTCACTCCTGCTACTCCTGCCGGCAAGGCTTCCGCTGATATGCCGGGTTATATAGAAATTGATTTGAAACAAATCCCGGGTGAAGTATATGCTTTGATGGGAAGCGGAAAATTAGTAATCAGCATCGGAAAAGATGAGTTCAATATGACCAATATGACTGCAAACGCTGGTGGCGCACTTGGTTATCAATCAGGAAAAGCAGTTGCCTATTGCACACTTTCACCCGATCAAGCTTACGATGCAATAGAAAAGGCAGATAGCTATACATTAAAATTGTACGCTCCGAACCAAACAACACCTTCGGCTGTTATCGAATGTAAGAAAATACCTTCACAGACAACTCCGCAAGCCGGACAACCGCGCACGTATGTTGGAGAAATCGTGAAGCTCTTAATGAAAAAATAAGGAAAATCGCAACCATGGAAATAAAAAGTAAATTTGACCATTTTAATATCAACGTCACTAATCTGGAACGGAGTATCGCTTTTTATGAAAAAGCACTCGGTTTAAAAGAACATCATCGGAAGGAAGCATCCGACGGCTCGTTCACGTTAGTCTACCTGACTGATAACGAAACAGGTTTCTTGCTGGAATTGACGTGGTTAAAAGATCATACTGCTCCATACGAACTGGGAGAAAACGAAAGCCATCTCTGCTTTCGTGTAGCCGGTGATTACGATGCAATCAGAGCTTATCACAAAGAAATGAATTGTGTATGTTTTGAGAACACTGCCATGGGGCTTTATTTCATTAATGACCCGGACGATTATTGGATTGAGATTCTTCCACAGAAGTAAGAGAGGACGTCCTCAAAAGTCCCTAAAAAGAAAAATCACCCTTGTTACAATTTGGAGTGATTCCCAAAAGCTAAACAGATTAAAAAGGGACGTTTAATACAAACAAAAAGGCAACTAATTCACTGCGAATTAGTTGCCTTTTTTTGTATTTCTAAGCAGAGATACTCAATAAATGTCTCTAAAAATTTTCTCGGACAACCTATGCTGTTTCTAAAAAACAAAAGAGAACCCCCAAATTGCCACCCGTATAAAAAAACAACCAAGGACAAAATGGCTAATAAACAGCTTAATCATTTGCATCTTTGGAAATACAGATATATCATCTTTCTTTTTTTTATTATAAAATACGACAACCTTATCACCTATATGATACTGTTTGGGATAAAAATGAGCATAAACATACCTTTCCTCTTCATTCTTTGGAGCAGCAGGAAGAAATTGGCAATATACTTCTTTTTCTCCCTCCAATTTATACTTTATTTTGGGTATACATACATCAGTAATATTCATACCATCAGACTTTGCCTGCATCTCTATATCTACTACCTCTCCATATACTTTCATACTATACGTTGTCATTATCTTGGAATAAAACGTCCACAATAACCACATATACGTAACAAGGAAAATACCTCTCAATAGAAGTATAACAGCAACTATACAAATTATAATATTTATAACCATTCTTTTATTTTTTATGACGATTAGCTCTCTTCTTCCGGATATCTGCTTTCATCTTCGCTGCACCCGAACCATGCTGCCCACGAATGTACGTTGCTTTTTTCGCTTTCGTCTTCACTTTTTCCTCTTCTTTGGGCTTATCTTTCTTACCTTTAAAGACGATTCCACCCATGATTGCTTCTTCTATATTCATATAATCATTTATTAGTATTCAACATTTCCGACGACAAAGATAACCCTTTTCTGCGGATTTATTTATCTTTGCAGAGTTAACAATCATAACCACCCATGGCAATAACAACTCTTTCTGCAGAAAAGGACCCGATGGGAGCCGCTATTTCTGATTATTTCAACCACCACAAAGCTGGTCGTTTGCGGGTATTCTCTTCCCAATTTGAAGAAGATGAAATTCCCGTCAAAGAATTGTTCCGTAGTATACATTCTATGCCTATACTAGAGCGTACCGCCCTACAAATGGCTACAGGGCGGATATTGGATGTAGGTGCCGGAAGCGGATGCCATGCACTGGCACTTCAGGAAATGGGAAAAGAAGTGTGTGCCATTGATATTTCTCCGTTATCCGTCGAAGTGATGCAACAACGCGGAGTGAACGATCCGCGCCTCATCAACCTTTTTGACGAAACATTTACCGAAACATTCGATACGATCCTGATGCTTATGAATGGTTCCGGAATTATCGGAAGACTGAATAATATGCCTGGATTCTTCCAACGAATGAAACGTATTCTCCGTCCCGGAGGATGCATACTCATGGATTCCAGCGATTTGCGCTATCTTTTTGAAGAAGAAGACGGCAGCATAATCATCGACCTGGCAGGAGATTATTATGGAGAGATTGACTTCCAAATGCAATATAAAGATGTAAAAGGAGACACATTCGACTGGTTATATGTAGATTTTCAGACTCTTAGCTTATACGCTTCCGAATGCGGTTTCAAAGCAGAACTGGTAAAAGAAGGAAAACATTACGATTACCTTGTCAAACTTAGTATTGCTTGAGAAGCTCATTATTAGATAGTGACGCCATCACATCAGGATAGCGTCACTATTTTTATATGCTCATAAATGCTCCGCCAGAAACGCATAATGAAGGCTTTCTTTTCATTTCAGCATCTCATTAATCTTCTGTACAAGAGAAGCAAATTCTTCTTCATTATATAAACGAGTCAGTTTTACAATTCTTCCTTCCTTATCAACTAACACATTTCTTGTTATTCCGGATTCACGCAATGCATATTTCGCAAAAATATCAGCTCCCGGATCCAGTCCTAACGGATAAGTCACTCCGGTAGATTTAGCAAAAGCCAATACTTTATCAAGTGGTTCGTCACGGTCAATGCCAATTAAAGCAAAGTCTGCATTATTTTTATGCCTTAACCAAATATCCTTCTCAATAAACGGCATTTCTTTACGACAAACCCCACACCAACTTGCAGTGAACTGCAACATGACAACTTTTCCACGAAGGGAAGACAGACTCACTTGTTTACCATCTGTCAAGGTAATCGTGAAATCCGGAGCCATCTCTCCTACCCGAACAATATATCCTGTACTGTCTGCCCGAACAGATATAGCATCCGTAGCTACTTCTACACTATCTGTTGCAACTTCAACATTCGGCGTTCCTTTCTTCTGTCCGGAACAAGCACATATACCTATGGCTAGAAGCGCCATACTACATACATTCATAATTTTCATTTTCATCTAATCATTGGTAACTTTGCAAATATAAAAAAAGTATGCGATGTATTTGCATTTTTAAAAGAAATTCATACCTTTGCACCCGCAAAAGAAAAACGCCTCTTTAGCTCAGTTGGCCAGAGCACGTGATTTGTAATCTCGGGGTCGTTGGTTCGAATCCGACAAGAGGCTCTCCTATAAAAATGCTGTTTATCCGATCAGGTTAAACAGCATTTTTTTATTTATACTCTTTTATTTCTTTGTTTACGAAGTGGGAAAATATTCTCTCCTTTCAGACCAAAAGGTTTTACTACGGCATTACGAAACTTCATCAAGGCAATAATCCACTGCGGTGCGCAGAAGAATATGGTTGTTAGTTCTTCTGCACTTATCGGTCGTGTGGTATGGACTATCTCACTAAAATTATCAGTATAATCAAAATGCTTGTTTAGACTCATGATGCACAAAAACGTTATCACAAATTCTTTACCTCATAGCGAATCACGACAGCTTTGACATCGGCTGCGGGATATTTGCTTTGGTAATATGCGGTAAGGTCTTTATATAGCCATATACCAACGTTCTGCAGTGCAACGTCTTTGCTTCGATTCTGAGCAGATAAAAACACATCATATTGCATTACAACGTTTTCTGTATCATTGCCTGTTACAAAATTAAACTCTCCATATCCGACAACTTTACTTTCCGGCGGAAGCAACTTATATGATTCGGGAAACTCTGTTAGCTCCTTACTCCTTCTAATCAAAACGCCATGCCCGACAGTGTGCATATCGTCATCCAATAAAAACCAATTGTCTGTTCTCGAAAAAGACATGTAATAACGTAAGCCTCCAAATTTATACGTATCATCGATTTTAAGGTCATTCTCAATCACCTCTTTTTGGTCGGCTTCAATGGCATAAGCAAATGCCGGATTTATATACGGACAGTATTGCTCAAAATACCAATTCGGGATGAAATGAGGAGGCAAATTCTCAGAGTCCTTGCGTTCTTTCGATATAACCTCCAATAGCGAGTATTCAGTCCACGCCGGATCCCCCATACTATAATCCAGATAGCTCGTCTCACTGATGCGTATCTGATACTCATAGCCTTCTTCGTATTCAAACTTACCGATGCTTCCCTGAGCCTCCCAATCGGTGGACTGCTCGTTTTTTACAGCATATACATCTGTAAGCACATTGCTACCACTTGATGTTAAAACACCGGGTAGTTTTACAGAAGCCACCGTAAGCGTGTATTCCTTGTAATCGGTTACTTTTCTGCCTTCTTCATCATCGTCATTGCACGATGTTACCCCTATCACTGTAAAGATTGCCATAAACAGCATTACGAGAAAGTTTCTATTCTTCATTTTTATCCATTTTAATTGTTTACTATATATTAAATGCCGCAACTGTAAAAACATTGCATCGCAAATACAGCTTTTTATTTCATAGGCTCTGTATCTTAGACAAAAGCTCCTCATACGTTCATACCCTGCTGGCTCAAAGGGAATTATAATTACAGAAAACGCGGGAACGGCTCAGTTGTAACTTTGGGGGATTTGATTCAGAGCAATCACATCCTTAACAAAATAGATTCATTCCAGTGCAGAAATAAACTAAATGATCATTTCGGTGCATATACAGTATCTCAGCCTGTCCTCGCTACTGAAAAAGATTTTTTCATTTCTCATAGTCAAATACTATCTTTCTCCCCTTTTTCCCGGTAGAAGATTAACAAGTTCCGATTGTCCCACATATTGTGGGAAAAGATTCCCTACTAACTGGGAAAAGATTCCCTCATTTTGTGGGAACAAATTCCCATAATATGAGGGAATACTTTCCCACAATATGTGGGACTAAGAGAATCTGTACTTCTCCGGTAATGGTTGACTACTTGTTTCTTTATTCTTGTTACAGATTGACCGGCAAGGACACTATGAGAAATGAGAATCAACAGAGAAGTGCTTGCAGATGTGCAAAAAGCAGATATATCATTATCAATCAACGGATTGAATCAAAAATAGCGAATTCAGAGAATGAGGGCAAACGCCTGCCCTCACTCTGCTATCATACTTGCTCTCACAGCGGAAAGCACGATGAATAAAGGGATTGAAGAGAAATATGGGGGCATGAGAGCAAAAATGAAAAAAACTTCTATGGGGGAGAATTGCAAAAGCTGAATTCAAATGGACTGAAAGTTTCAGACTGAGCCCTGAAACGATATTACTGTATTACGGCACCGGAATGAATCTATTTTGTTAAGGATGTGATTGCCTTGAATCAAATCAATCAAATCCCCAAGAATTACAACTGAGCCGTGGGAACATTTTAGTTATGAGCAAAAGAAAAACCCTTTCAGAAAATATCTGAAAGGGTTTCGTGAGGTTCCTGGCGGATTCGAACCGCCGTACACGGTTTTGCAGACCGCTGACTAAGCCACTCATCCAAGGAACCATTATTTCTCGTTTGCGGTTGCAAAGGTAGTACAAATTTTGAAACTACCAACTATCCGCAGCAATTTTTCTTTGTACTTTTTTTCTTTACATCACACTCTCTGCGTTTCTTTTCCATCATATCCTTTAGTTCACAGCCACTTACGCAGCTATCACAAGGATTCTGATTTTCCTGCGTCCGACGAAAAAAAAGCAATATTCCATATACGACACGGGCAATGCAGAGCACAACGAGTACTCCGACTACCCACTCCTGCCAATTACTCATACAAACAATCCTCCAATCTGATAAACAGTAAATGATACAAGCCAAGCTAATGCCGTTGTATAGCAGGCAGCAAAAAGCGCCCATTTCCAACTACCCGCCTCCTGTTTGATAGCCGCCAACGCTGCAATACACGGGAAGTAAATCAATACAAACAGCATATAACAGAAAGCAACCAATGGAGTAATCGGAATACGTTCTGCCAAACTTACCGAGTCAGCATCCGGATCATCTGCATACAAAACGCCTAACGTACTTACCACCAATTCTTTCGCCCCTACACCGGAAAGCAAGCCAATACCTAATTTCCAATCAAATCCCAATGGTTTTATTACTGGCTCTATCCCGCGTCCCAACTGACCGATATAAGAATTTTCCTGCTGCTCGGCAACCGTTTCATAAGCATCATGATTCGGATAATATCCCAAAAACCAGATAATAATAGAAGCAATCATAATAATTCCGCCCATCTTTTTCAGATACTGCGCTCC
Source organism: uncultured Phocaeicola sp. (assembly GCA_948579315.1). Lineage (GTDB taxonomy): Bacteria > Bacteroidota > Bacteroidia > Bacteroidales > Bacteroidaceae > Phocaeicola. Next base: position 14,068 of record CAPAOL010000014.1, on the reverse strand, counting down.
CTTTTCCCATGTATGACGGAAGATAGACTTCGCCGTCGGCATTCGGTAAGGAGGAAGCTCCATCACAAACGGCGTATCATCACCCTTTATCAGAAACTTGCTAAACAAGCGAGCCATTACCACAGCCAGCACAATACCAATCACATAGATACTTAACAGCACCAAACTTGCATTGTTCGGGAAGAAAGCACCCACCAACAATAAATAAATCGGCAGACGCGCACTGCAAGACATCAATGGATTCACCAACATGGTAATGAGACGACTCTTCCGGTTCTCAATGGTACGGGACGCTATTATCGCAGGCACATTACATCCGAATCCCATAATCAGAGGAATGAACGACTTTCCGTGCAACCCCATTTTATGCATGATCTTATCCATGATAAAAGCCGCACGAGCCATATAACCAGAATCCTCCATGATAGAAATACAGAAATACAAAATCAGGATATTCGGTAAGAAAACAATCACAGCTCCTACCCCACCGATAATTCCATCAATCAGCAGATCTTTAAATGGACCTTCCGACATGTTATTGCGCAACAATTCACCAAGCTGCTCTACCATCCATTCAATCCCCATCATCGGATATTCGCCAATGACAAATGTACCTTCAAACATCAGATACATAAAAAGAAAGAAAATAGGGAATCCCCAGACACGATGAGTTACAATCGAATCCAATACCTTTGTTGTCTGCGCCTGTTCCAGATGATTATCCGTGAACGTTTCTTTCAACGCGCCACTGATAAATCCATATTTAGCATCAGTAATAGCCGATTCACAATCCTCATTCATTGTCTCCTGAACTCGCTTCGACATCTTGTCGCGGACATGAAGAATTTCATCCGCATTCGGCAATGTGCGTACAATACGCTCAATGTCAGGATCATTTTCCAACAATTTAATGGAGAGAAAACGGGTAGAATATTTATGCCGGATAAACTCATTCTTAGACACTTCACTTTTTACAGCCTCAATGGCTTTTTCTATATCAGGACCGTGATTTATATGAATATGCCGGAAGACACGCCCCGTCTTTTTATGTTCACGCACATAATCTTCCAAATGCTCTTCCTCATGGTTCTTACGGTCTTCCAAAGAGTCATGCCATTCAGTCAGGTCTTTGAGAACTTCCGGATTCATGTTTCCCTGTTTATCGAAGAAGTCTACTCCTTCATACAGATTGATAACTACATGAAACAACGTATCCAATCCACGATTTTTCTTACTGGCAGTAGGCAGCATCGGCACCCCGAACAACTTGCTCAACAAATGGTAATCTAATGTATTTCCACTGGCTTCCAGTTCATCATAGATATTCAGAGCCACTACCATGCGGACATTCATATCTATCAATTGGGTAGTCAGATATAAGTTTCGCTCCAGATTAGAAGAATCGACGACATTAATAATCACGTCAGGAGTTTCATCGATAATATGACGGCGAACATAGATTTCTTCCGGCGTATAAGCAGATAAAGAATAAGTTCCCGGCAGATCGACAATACGGAAATGATAACCTTCGAAGTCAAAATAACCTTCTTTGGCATCCACGGTCACACCGCTGTAATTGCCTACATGTTCATGAGCACCGGACGCAAGATTAAACAAAGAAGTCTTGCCACTGTTCGGATTTCCGACCAAGGCAACATTGATGGTACGACGTTTACCTAACGCCAACCGTTTCATATCTTCTTCTTTTACTGAAAGGTCTTCGGGTAATCCTTCATGATAAACAGTCTTTTCAGCCAGTTCTTTTGCCTCCTCCTCGCTGATTACTTCGATCATTTCAGCTTCCTGACGACGAAGAGATATCTCATAACCTAAGACTTTATATTTTATAGGATCTTTTAGCGGAGCGTTCAACAGCACTTCAACCGTTTTACCTTTAATGAAGCCCATCTCCACAATACGTTTACGAAAACCACCGTGCCCCAATACCTTTACAATAACACCTTTTTCTCCTGTTTCTAATTCGGACAAACGCATAACTCTCAAAATTTTCGGCAAAGATAATTCATAACTTCGGAGCACGCAAATTATTTAGAATGTTTTTAAATAGCAGTCGTTTTTCTCCTCCAAAAGATTTAGAAAAAAAATAAAAGAACTTATTGATAAACTCGTATCTTTGCAGGTATGATACAACAACGAGTTACAAAATATATAGAAAAAGAACATTTATTCTCACCAGATGCCAAAGTCCTGATTGCATTGAGTGGCGGCGCCGACTCGGTGGCACTGCTATGTATTCTGCACACAGCAGGTTATCATTGCGAAGCCGCACACTGTAATTTCCACCTGCGAGGCGAAGAATCAGACCGGGATGAACAGTTTGTCCGCCAACTTTGCAAAAGAACCGGAATCCATTTGCATACAATTGATTTTAACACGACACAATACGCTAAGGAAAAACAGATATCTATCGAAATGGCTGCACGGGAATTGCGCTATGCCTGGTTCGAAAAAACGAGAAAAGAATGCCAGGCAGATGTGATCGCCGTAGCACATCATCAGGATGATAGCGTAGAAACCATACTACTCAATCTGATTCGAGGTACAGGAATTACCGGTTTATTAGGAATTCGCCCCCGCAACGGAGCAATCGTGCGACCTCTGCTTTGCGTCAACCGGGAAGACATCATTCATTATCTGGAGAGCATCGGACAAGATTATGTAACAGACAGCACCAATCTGGAAGACGAATATACCCGTAATAAAATCCGGCTCAATCTCCTTCCTCTTATGCAGGAAATCAATCCGTCAGTCAAAAAGAATCTGATAGACACAAGCAATTATCTGAACGATGTAGCTACCATATATAATAAATGTATAGAGGAAACCAAAAAGAATATTGTAACGACAGAAGGTATCCGAATCAGTGAGTTAGTAAAGGAACCGACACCTGAAGCTATTCTATTCGAAATCTTGCATCCTCTAGGCTTCAATTCTGCACAAATCAAAGATATAACCCATTCGCTTCACAGCCAACCGGGCAAACAATTTTGCAGTAAAGAATGGAGAGTGATAAAAGACAGAGAGTTCTTATTAATAGAAGCTATTGAATCGGGGAATGAAGTTCTTCCTCCTTTTCAAATCATCAAAGAAGAAAAAGAATACACTCCTGATTTCCTAATCCCGCGCGAAAAAGGAATAGCCTGTTTTGATGCCGACAAACTGAATGGAGATATTCATTACCGGAAATGGCAGACAGGAGACGTTTTTATTCCTTTTGGCATGAAAGGAAAGAAAAAAATAAGCGATTATCTGACCGACCGCAAATTTTCTATCAGTCAAAAAGAACGCCAGTGGGTACTCTGCTGTGGAGAACACATTGCGTGGCTGATAGGCGAACGAACAGACAACCGCTTTCGTATTGATGAAACAACTAAGCGTGTCGTAATCTACAAAATAGTTTGAGGTAATTTCTGTTTCTTGAAGCAATCTGACAACAAAGCCGCAAAAGGAGTATCATACACCCGTGCTTTCTTAACGCAGGCTTTTACACAGGCACAACACTTGATACATTTAGCTTCATCTGTATGCAGTTCATCCCCTTTCGTTATAGCCCCTGCCGGACAACGGACCACACACAACCCACAATGGGTACACAAATTCTCATCCTCCACCCAAGGAGTACGGGGAAGCGGTGTTCCACTTTTACGCAACTTGATAACTCTCCTCAAAAAACGGAACAAAGGAAAGAATGGCTGGCTCGGACGTTTGATAGCACGTACATCTACCGGATAAAGGGTATCCATACTATCGGCAGTCTGTACTTTTTCCATGATTTTCTTCCCAAATTCCGTAGCAAAGGCTAAATCCGACTCATCAGGACGTCCTACCGCAATCGGATGCTTGTCAGTACTATATGAATGCTCTCCAATAAAAGTTGCCCCGGCAATCACTTTCAATCCATGAGGAATAGCAAAAGCATCCAGTTCCATTAAAGCTTTTTCATAAGCACGGTTTCCATATACCACCACTAAAACGGTCGGAGTATCCACTCCCCGGATATACCGCAAACGCTCCATTGCCAGAGGGGCGACATGACCTCCATACACAGGTACTACAATAACAGCCAAAGCAGATGCCGGAATCACAATTTCATCTGCAATTTGCTGCGTCACATTGATAGGAAGAATATTTTTTATGCCCGTTCCGTGAACAATCGCTTCCGCAACTTGTTTAGATGTATGTGTAGGCGAAAAATAAATTAAATAAGCTTCATTTACTGTCATACTATTTTCTTTTATGTAGCAAAGATACACTTTTACGTGGAAAAAAATGTTTGATTGTTCATGAAACCAAAAAAAATTATTATCTTTGCCCCCGTTGAAACATACTACGATTCAACATATACATCCCTAATTCAGAATAAAAAACAAAACGTATGCTTGCATATCTGTAGCTATAAGCTGTAGTAATGCTGTCCATAATTCAGCAAAAAAGAAATATTAATAACTTACCATACTATATGTATAACATTATCCAATTAAACGACAAAAATCTGTCGGAACTTCAAGTTATTGCCAAAGAGTTAGGCATAAAAAAAGCAGACTCATACAAAAAAGAAGACCTCGTTTATAAAATACTTGATGAACAGGCTATTGTAGGAGCTACTAAGAAAGTTGCCGCAGATAAACTCAAAGAAGAACGCAAAAATGAAGAACAAAAGAAAAAGCGTTCACGGGTAGCTCCTGCTAAAAAAGAAGACAAGATAGTTTCCGCAACAAAGAATGGAGAGGTTACTAAAACCAAAGAAGCCATTCCTGTAAAAGCACAACAACCTTCCAAGAAAGAAGAAAGTACAAATAAAGATAAAGAAGCTCCTGTTGTAGAAGCTAAAGCAGAAAATGCTACTGCTGCTCCCAAGCGTAAAGTGGGACGTCCACGTAAGAACGCTGACGCAGAAGAGAAGAAAGAAGTAGAAAATGCAAAACTGGCTACCCCCAAAGCGGTGGAAACCGGGTCTGTTGTTGCAGAGAAGACTACTGAAACAACAGAAAAAACTGCTCCAGCACAACAACCGACTGCTGAAAAGAAAGCAAAAAGCAAACCAGTTGCAGAAACAAATAAACCAGCCGCAGAACCCAACAAGCCCGTTGTAGAGAAAAAAAATATAGATAAACCACAAAAGAAAACTGCACTTGTTATCGACGAGGAAAGCAATATCTTATCCAGTGTTGACGATGATGATTTTATTCCAATCGAAGATCTGCCTTCTGAAAAAATAGAGCTTCCTACCGAACTCTTCGGCAAATTCGAAGCAACTAAAACAGAACCTGTACAAACAGCACCCGAACAACCATCTCATCCTCAACAGCAGCAACAACCTCAACAGCAGCAAACGCAGCAACAACGCCCGCGTATTGTCCGTCCACGCGACAATAACAACGGTAATAACAATGCTAACAATAATAACAATAACGCTAATAATAATTTCCAGCGTAACAACAATAATCAAAACCAACAGCGCTTACCGATGCCGCGTATCACTCAACAAAACCATGCGAGCGATAATCTTCCGGCACAACAGCAGCAGGAGCGCAAGGTTATTGAACGCGAAAAACCTTACGAATTCGATGATATTCTCAACGGAGTAGGCGTTTTGGAAATTATGCAGGATGGATACGGATTCCTCCGTTCTTCCGATTATAACTACCTTTCTTCTCCGGACGATATTTATGTATCACAGTCTCAAATCAAACTCTTTGGTTTGAAAACCGGTGATGTAGTGGAAGGTGTTATCCGTCCTCCCAAAGAAGGAGAAAAATATTTCCCATTGGTAAAGGTTTCGAAAATCAACGGACGTGACGCAGCTTTCGTTCGCGACCGTGTTCCTTTCGAACATCTGACACCTCTCTTCCCGGATGAAAAGTTCAAACTTTGCAAAGGCGGTTATTCAGACTCTATGTCTGCACGCGTCGTTGATCTTTTCGCTCCTATCGGTAAAGGACAGCGTGCTTTGATTGTTGCCCAGCCAAAGACTGGTAAGACGATCTTAATGAAAGATATCGCTAACGCCATCGCAGCCAATCACCCGGAAGTCTACATGATTATGTTGCTGATTGACGAACGTCCGGAAGAAGTAACCGATATGGCACGTAGCGTTAATGCAGAAGTTATCGCTTCTACTTTCGACGAACCGGCAGAACGTCACGTGAAAATTGCAGGTATCGTATTGGAAAAGGCAAAACGTTTGGTAGAATGTGGTCACGACGTAGTGATCTTCCTTGATTCTATCACCCGTCTGGCTCGTGCATACAATACAGTATCTCCTGCATCCGGTAAAGTTCTTTCCGGTGGTGTGGATGCAAATGCACTTCACAAACCTAAACGTTTCTTCGGTGCTGCCCGTAATATTGAAAACGGCGGCTCGTTGACCATCATCGCTACCGCATTGATCGATACCGGTTCTAAAATGGACGAAGTTATCTTCGAAGAATTTAAGGGTACCGGTAACATGGAGTTGCAGCTCGACCGCAACCTGTCCAACAAACGTATCTTCCCAGCAGTCAACATTACTGCATCCAGCACTCGTCGCGACGACCTGTTGCTTGATAAGACAACTCTTGACCGTATGTGGATATTACGTAAATATCTTGCAGACATGAATCCGATCGAAGCAATGGACTTCGTTAAAGACCGTTTGGAAAAGACCAGAGATAACGATGAATTCCTGATGAGCATGAACAGCTAATCAACAGCAAACGATAAATGATGAACGGTGAACAAACTGCGTCCTGATAATTGCAGTTTGTTCACCGTTCTCTTTTTTAGCTACCCGGTTAATTAATTATCACATGCCGTTTATTTTTCACCAGCTAACATTCATCGACAATAGCCCCCCCCTAATACCCCATCACATATTACATTTTTGTACAAAATACTTTCATTTGCGTCCAAAACCACGACTTCACCCTTTTTTGCGTTTTCCTTTTTTCCTACTTTTGTTTCAAAATCAACTATTACTTAATTCTAGCCAGTAATGAAAACTATTTATCCATTTATGGGATCAGCCCTGTGCGGCATAGCAACCCAAGCTCAAGAAAAGCCCAATTTCCTGATTATCCAGTGCGACCATCTGACACAACGCGTCGTAGGAGCATACGGGCAAACACAAGGCTGCACCCTCCCTATTGACGAAGTCGCTTCACGAGGAGTAATCTTCTCCAATGCTTATGTGGGCTGCCCTCTCAGCCAACCTTCACGCGCAGCTTTATGGAGCGGCATGACACCTCATCAAACAAATGTGCGTTCGAACTCCAACGAACCTATCAACACACGTATTCCTGAAAATGTACCGACATTAGGAAGCCTTTTCTCAGAAAACGGTTACGAAGCCGTACACTTCGGAAAAACACACGACATGGGGTCATTAAGAGGATTCAAGCACAAAGAACCGGTAGCCAAACCATTCACTGATCCGGAGTTCCCCGTTAACAACGACAGTTTTCTGGATGTAGGAACCTGCGAAGACGCGGTTGCTTATTTAAGCAATCCTCCCCAAGAACCCTTCATCTGCATTGCCGATTTTCAGAACCCTCACAACATTTGCGGATTTGTAGGAGCAAATGAAGGAATACACACCGATCGTCCCATCAACGGAACTCTTCCTGAACTACCAGCCAATTTCGACGTGGAAGACTGGAACAATATCCCCCAACCGGTGCAGTACATCTGTTGCAGCCATCGCCGCATGACACAGGCATCTCATTGGAATGAAGAGAATTACCGCCACTACATTGCCGCTTTCCAGCACTATACTAAAATGGTGTCCAAGCAAGTAGACAGTGTATTAAAAGCTCTTTACTCCACTCCTGCCGGAAGAAACACCATCGTTGTTATCCTGGCCGATCATGGCGACGGAATGGCTTCGCACCGCATGGTAACCAAGCATATCAGTTTTTATGATGAAATGACAAACGTTCCGTTTATCTTTGCAGGTCCCGGCATCAAACAACAGAAAAAACCGGTAGATCAACTATTAACACAGCCTACGCTGGATCTTTTGCCTACCCTTTGCGATTTGGCAGGAATTTCCATTCCAGTCGAAAAACAGGGAATCAGTCTCGCACCTACATTAAAAGGAGAGAAACAGAAAAAGACTCACCCTTATGTAGTTTCCGAATGGCACAGCGAATATGAATATGTCGTTACCCCCGGACGTATGGTACGCGGACCGAGATACAAATACACGCACTATCTGGAAGGCAACGGAGAAGAACTATATGATATGAAAAAAGATCCGGGAGAACGCAAGAATCTCGCCAAAGATCCGAAATACAGTAAAGTTCTGGCAGAACACCGTGCTATGCTTGATGATTACATCGCCCGCACAAAAGATGACTACCGAAGCTTGAAAGTAGACGCTGACCCACGATGCAGAAACCATACTCCCGGTTACCCCAACCACGAAGGTCCCGGAGTTCGGGAAATACTCAAAAGAAAATAAATAATAAAAAAGAGTGAAGACGACAAAGAAATCTTCACTCTTTTTAGTTCTTTCGCTGGCAAACTTACAAGCAAGCAGCGCACTAGTATAGCCCAAGAACACCGACAAGCACGAATCATCCGGTTCATATTAAGCCGTAAGGGAGACATGCTTCATTCCGAATCAACTAACGATAAAACTCCCGAAGGTCCGGAAATAGTTTTCATCTACCCCATCACTTCCGAATCGAAATAAAGCACTATCTTTGCAAAGTGTAAACTTAAACACTTAATTATGTACACCAACAAACAAATTTGGAGTGTCAGTTATCCGATACTACTAAGCTTGCTGGCACAAAATGTCATCAATGTCACCGACACAGCATTCCTCGGACACGTGAGCGAGGTAGCTCTTGGAGCATCGGCCATGGGCGGGTTATTTTATATATGTATATTCACCATCGCATTCGGATTCAGCACCGGTTCGCAGATTGTCATAGCGCGACGCAATGGCGAAGGACGCCATTCAGATGTCGGTCCTGTCATGATTCAGGGAGTCATGTTCCTGTTCGTGATGGCACTGCTGCTATTTGGATTCACCAAGTCATTCGGTGGAAACATCATGCGTTTGCTAGTTTCTTCAGAATCCATCTACGAAGGAACAATGGAGTTTCTAGACTTGCGTATTTACGGATTCTTTTTCTCTTTCATCAACGTCATGTTCCGGGCATTGTATATCGGTATTACACGCACTAAAGTGCTAACCATCAATGCTATTGTTATGGCATTTACCAATATCGTACTGGACTATGCATTAATCTTCGGAAAGTTCGGTTTGCCGGAAATGGGCATCAAAGGGGCTGCTATTGCTTCTGTATTGGCAGAAGCCTCCTCCATTCTCTTTTTCGTCATCTATACGTATGCCACGGTCGATTTAAAGAAATACGGTATGAACCGCCTGCGCACATTCGACCCTGCATTGCTGATGCGGATTCTTAGTATTTCCAGCTTCACCATGCTGCAATATTTCCTGTCGATGGCTACCTGGTTTGTTTTCTTCGTAGCCGTAGAACGGTTGGGACAACGGGAACTGGCGATTGCCAATATCGTCCGAAGTATTTATATCGTATTGCTGATTCCGGTCAATGCACTGGCTACGACTACCAATAGTCTTGTCAGCAATGCTATCGGTGCAGGAGGCATCCAGCACGTAATACCGCTTATTAATAAGATTGCACGGTTCTCCTTTTTCATCATGCTGGGATTGGTAGCGTTATCGGCACTTTTTCCGCAATTCCTGCTCTCTATCTACACCAGTGAAACTGCGCTCATTATGGAATCCGTCCCCTCAGTATATGTAATTTGTTGCGCCATGCTTATCGCATCCGTAGCCAATGTGGTGTTCAACGGAATCTCCGGAACAGGAAATACACAAGCAGCCTTGTTGCTCGAAACAATTACAATCATCATCTACGGATCCTATATCGTTTTCATCGGAATGTGGCTGAAAGCACCGATCGAAATTTGCTTTACGATTGAGATTGTGTATTATAGCTTGCTATTGACAACAAGTTATATTTATCTCAAAAAAGCAAAATGGCAGAATAAAAAGATATAAATACAAGAGATTTTTGTACATTTGCAAGCTCAAATAAAGAGTAGACGGAAAAGTCCCTCTTTCGCCCAAGTAAATTGTAATTAGTAATTCGTAATTAAATAACTATGTTCGATAATTTAAGTGAAAGACTAGAACGGTCATTCAAGATTCTGAAAGGTGAAGGCAAAATCACCGAAATCAACGTGGCGGAAACGCTGAAAGACGTACGTAAAGCACTTCTCGATGCCGACGTAAACTACAAGGTGGCAAAGAATTTCACGGATACGGTAAAAGAAAAAGCTCTTGGCCAGAACGTGCTTACGGCTGTGAAGCCAAGCCAGTTGATGGTGAAGATCGTACATGATGAGCTTACGCAGTTGATGGGTGGAGAGACAGCCGAAATCAATATCAACGCCCGTCCGGCAGTTATCCTGATGTCAGGTTTGCAAGGTTCGGGTAAGACCACCTTCTCCGGTAAGTTGGCACGGATGCTGAAAACCAAGAAAAACCGTAAACCATTACTGGTGGCTTGTGACGTTTACCGTCCGGCAGCTATCGAACAGTTGCGCGTATTGGCAGAACAAATCGAAGTACCGATGTACTGCGAACTGGACAGCAAGAATCCGGTAGAAATCGCACAACACGCTATTCAGGAAGCTAAAGCCAAAGGATATGACCTCGTTATCGTCGATACAGCCGGACGTCTGGCAGTAGACGAACAGATGATGAACGAGATCGCCGCTATCAAAGAAGCAATCAACCCGAACGAAATTCTGTTCGTGGTAGACTCCATGACCGGTCAGGACGCTGTAAACACAGCTAAAGAATTTAACGAACGTCTGGACTTCAACGGTGTGGTACTGACCAAACTTGATGGTGATACCCGCGGTGGTGCGGCTCTTTCTATCCGTTCGGTAGTGAACAAACCGATCAAATTTGTAGGTACAGGTGAAAAGCTGGAAGCAATCGACCAATTCCACCCTGCCCGTATGGCCGACCGTATTCTCGGTATGGGTGACATCGTTTCATTGGTAGAACGCGCACAGGAACAATATGATGAAGAAGAGGCTAAACGTTTACAGAAGAAAATTGCCAAGAACCAATTCGACTTCAATGACTTCCTTAGCCAGATTGCACAAATCAAGAAAATGGGTAATCTGAAAGACCTTGCTTCCATGATTCCGGGAGTAGGAAAGGCAATCAAAGATATTGAAATTGACGACAATGCTTTCAAAAGCATCGAAGCTATCATCTATTCCATGACTCCGGCAGAACGTTCCAATCCGGAAATACTGAACGGATCACGTCGCACACGTATCGCAAAAGGTAGCGGAACGACTATTCAGGAAGTAAACCGCCTGCTGAAACAGTTCGACCAGACTCGCAAAATGATGAAAATGGTAACTAGCAGCAAGATGGGTAAGATGATGCCTAAAATGAAAAGATAATCATTCAATAGATCCAAACTGATTATAACCCCAAAAGAGGCTGTCTAAAAAGTCGGTTCTATCCTCATTCTCCTCCTTCAGGAAGGAAGTTAGAGTTACTGACGACTTTTTAGACAGCCTCTTTTTTGTATCCGGAAGCCTACAGTAGAAAGTAGTTTCTCCACTAACCGACTGATAATATACTGCTCAACTCCTGACAAAAATTCCAATCCTTTTGGAGAGTTCAGTTATTTATTTTACTTTTGCCTATCACCAATAAATACTCTGAAAATATGACTCTGATAGACGGAAAAGCCATTTCCGAACAAGTGAAACAAGAGATTGCAGCCGAAGTAGCCGAAATTGTGGCTCGTGGCGGAAAACGCCCGCATCTGGCAGCTATTCTTGTTGGACACGATGGTGGTAGCGAAACGTATGTAGCTGCCAAAGTAAAAGCCTGTGAAGTATGTGGATTCAAGTCCTCCCTCATCCGCTATGAAAGTGACGTGACTGAAGAAGAACTGCTTGCCAAAGTACGCGAACTGAATGAAGACGACGATGTAGACGGCTTTATCGTACAACTTCCCTTACCTAAACATATCTCCGAACAGAAAGTAATCGAAACAATAGATTACCGTAAAGATGTAGACGGCTTCCACCCGATCAACGTAGGCCGCATGTCCATCGGACTTCCGTGCTATGTATCCGCTACTCCCAACGGTATCCTCGAATTGCTGAAACGTTACAAAATAGAGACTTCCGGCAAAAAATGTGTTGTACTCGGACGTAGCAATATCGTCGGCAAACCAATGGCTGCCCTGATGATGCAGAAAGCCTATCCGGGCGACGCCACGGTGACGGTATGCCACAGCCGCAGCAAAGACCTGATAAAAGAATGCCAGGAAGCTGATATTATCATCGCTGCCCTGGGACAACCCAACTTTGTAAAAGCCGAAATGGTGAAAGAAGGTGCGGTAGTTATCGATGTAGGTACTACTCGTGTACCGGATGCAACCAAGAAATCAGGCTTCAAACTGACTGGTGACGTGAAGTTTGACGAAGTTGCCCCAAAATGTTCTTTTATCACTCCTGTACCGGGCGGTGTTGGACCGATGACGATTGTATCGTTAATGAAAAATACACTCTTAGCTGGCAAGAAAGCCATTTATCAATGAGACATAGCTTGTTTCTAATGATTTTACTTCTCTCTTTGTCCTGCACCTCCCGGTCGCAGGCAAAGAGAGATTCTATCATCGATACCTTGTCGGACAGCCTTTCCGCAACCGACAGTATTTCCCCCACTGATACCCTACGACTTCTTTTCGTAGGTGACCTCATGCAACATCAAGGACAAATCAACGCTGCACGGACCTCAACCGGCTACGATTACTCCACCTGTTTTACGTACGTTAAAGAAGAAATAAGGAGAGCCGATCTCGCTATCGCCAATCTGGAAGTTACGTTAGGAGGCAAACCCTACAAAGGTTATCCAGCATTCAGCGCACCGGACGAATTTCTGACCGCAATTCATGACGCAGGTTTCAATGTTTTAGTGACTGCCAACAATCATAGTCTCGACCGTGGCAAATCCGGACTGGAGCGTACCATTCAACTTATCGACTCGTTGAAAATTCCACATGCCGGCACGTATATCAACACCGAAGAACGCGACAAGAAATATCCTCTTTTATTGGAAAAGAACGGATTCCGCATCGCCCTGCTCAACTATACGTATGGCACAAACGGTATCCCCGTTACTCCTCCCAATATCGTGAACTATATTGATACAACAGTTATCGCCAAAGATATTGAAGAGAGCAAAGCAATGAAACCGGACGCAATCATAGCTTGTATGCATTGGGGAATCGAATACCAGTCGCTCCCGGACAAAGAGCAGAAGTTCCTTGCTGACTGGCTGATTCAAAAAGGAGTAAATCATGTCATCGGCTCCCATCCTCACGTAGTTCAACCCATCGAAGTTCGTACAGACAGCGTGACGAACGACAAACATCTCGTAGTCTATTCACTGGGAAATTATATTTCCAATATGTCCGCCCGCCGCACCGATGGTGGACTGATGGTAAGAATGGAATTAGTAAAAGACAGCACAGTCCGTCTCAATAATTGCGAGTATAGTTTAGTCTGGACAGCCCACCCCATTCAGTCCGGGAAAAAAAATCATCAATTACTCCCCGTCAATTTTCCGATTGATTCAATTCCTTTACAAGCACGTAACTCTCTGAAAATCTTCATAAATGAGGCGCGAACCCTTTTCAACAAGCACAATCAGGGAATAAAAGAATATACTTTTTTTGAAAAAAAACAGCAGAATCTTTTGGAGATTAAAAGATAATATCTATCTTTGCACCGCGTTAGAGAAACGCAGACATGGTGGATGTAGTTCAGTTGGTTAGAGCGTCAGATTGTGGTTCTGAATGTCGCCGGTTCGAGTCCGGTCTTCCACCCAACAAAAGCCCTTGTAAGTTAAGTACTTATGAGGGTTTTCTTTTTGTTGGCAGTGGTTATTTGGAGACTGAAATCATGCTAAATATGGCTCAGTTGTAATTCTTGGGGGATTGCGTTAAAATTCTTATTTTTGCATCAT
>CAPAOL010000013.1 GCA_948579315.1 uncultured Phocaeicola sp. | reverse complement strand
GAGCCAGAACGGTGGTCAGAGTATTGACTAGTCCTACCAGAACTTGGTAAAATAGAGAAGTGCCGCCGGAAAATCCGGCGTTTTCAAAGATAGAAGGGCCATAATAAAGTACTGCGTTCACACCCATAAACTGTCCTAAAATCGCAATACACACACCGATAATAACAGCTTTGAAGATTCCAGGCTTCATCAATAAAGACCATTCCGATTTTGTTTCAGAGGTCAGTACAGATTTCGTTTCATTTAATTGACTTTTCGCTTCTGTAATCGAATTATATATTTTCTCTAATATATTTACAGCTTTCAATTCCTTTCCACGTACGATTAACCAGCGGGGACTTTCCGGAATAAAAAATATGATAATGAAGAATAAGATTGCCGGCAATGTTTCCATACCCAACATGCCTCTCCATACTTCAGTTATAAATATTCTATTCAACCAATCCACACTTAATTGCGTACCACTCTCCGCCCATGCCAATAATTGATAGTTAACTAAATAAGCTCCCAAAAAACCAACGGTTACAGCCAACTGATACAATGACACCAAACGTCCTCTATACTGCGCTACAGCTAGTTCTGATATATAAAGAGGAGAAACAATGGACACAACCCCTATTCCTACCCCACCTATAATCCGATAAACTACCAATTGGGTAAAATCGGCTGATAGAGCACATCCTAGAGCTGATGTAGAAAACAACACAGCTGATATAACCATCGTAAGTTTTCTTCCTAACTTATCGCTTAAGATTCCAGCAAAAAGAACACCTACGATAGAGCCTACTAAAGCACATCCTACATACCATCCCTGTTGTAGTGCATCTAATTGAAAAAGTTGAGTCACTTGAGCAATTGTTCCCGATATAACTGCGGTATCATATCCGAACAAAAAGCCTCCCAATGCTGCCACAACAGAAAGGAATATAAGATAACCAAAATTGATTGTAGACTTCATAACATTTATTTTATTTCAAAATATTCTTTATATCTGTCATATAAATGACCTGCTTGCAGATAGGCTGATTGCGGACTCATAAAATGAGAAAATTCAAAAGTAATAGCCTTATCATATCCGGCACGTTTGGCTGCTTCCAACTTCATCCGAAGTTTATCAAACTTAATGGGTAGAAAACGAATTGGCATATCACGGTCAAAAGATTCGGCATTTGTCCAACATTGCATACCATACTTGTCTGCTAATTTTTTATTGACAGAAAAGAACGCATCCAATTCGTCATAATCAATATGCCCATCTTGAAATGCACATGCATCTACCACATCATGAATTCCATCAAAAATTTCATCCCATTCTTTTTCGTGTTGTTGTACAGAAACGGCATCTTCTTTAGTCATTTTTGTCGTTCCCATGATTGCTTTTTTTCCATCAATCCAAGGCGATATAAAAGTCGGTAATCCATTAGATATATCCTTACATTGTTTTCCTAATGCATGGAAAGCACCAATCGCTCCTTTCGTTGCCCGGCTTATTTCACCACTGATATACCATCCTCCAAAACTTTTATACTTGGAACCATAATTTTCCCAAACTTCATCAATTACATATTTGTTATCTTCCACTTCCCAGGTCATATCTCCTGTGTCCCAGTATTTACCCGAATCGTATAGTCCAAAATAGAATTTCATTCCATACTTTTCAGCTAAACGTAAAAACATATCCACTAAGTCAACGGAAGGCATATAACAACCTTTCTTCAATAAATAAGGAGAAGGAAAAGTGACAAACTTACGATAACCAGAACGGATCATTATTACCGTATCAATTCCTATATTTTTCATGTGCTGAAAATCCAAGTCCCATTCTTTCTCACCCCAGTTCTGATGTGGAATATCATGTGATATTTCATCCAAAAAAGTTCCGGTAATTTTCAAACCATTGTTTTTAGGAACAATAAGTTTACTTTCTAAATCATCAGTTGCCATTACCGTACTAGCGCTAACTTTTGAAGTACAAGATTCAAATAAAGTTGGTACAGTCAAAGCCGATGCGCTAGCCAATGTGGCTTTTTTTAGAAAATCTCTACGATCTAATGTTTTCATATTAGTTTAATTAAAACAGCAGTTAACACTTATATTATTATTACCTATTGAATATATTGTCCTGTAATATCTACTTTTTTATTATTGAAAGGATCTAATATCTGATCAATCAAAATTGCCATTTCACTTCTCAAAATATTTCGATTCATATCAAAGTCTTTCAATTCAAATTCATTCCATATCTCTTCTACCCTACCCTCTTTCATCTCAAAACCTTCTTTTTCTGCAATCTCTCTTATTAACTCTGTAGCTTTCTGAATTGATATGGTATTATTACCTTCGAATATTTGCTTATCGACAAAAGGATAAACATCACCCAATCCTTTCAACTCATTTGCCAATAATAATGTATCCGCTCTGAACCACATCTGATTTGACCAGTCAACACTTTTACCTATACCTTTTAATATACCTGTAGAGCCGATACGTTGTAGTGACTTAAACATTGGGTGATCTAACTCAACGTCTAAATAAGGCAACAAATATCCTTTTCCATCCAAAATCGCATTTTGTACTTCCCGAACAGATACTTCTCTTATATTTTTATTTTCTTTCACCGCAAGAGCTGCTAATGCTCCCGCTGCCTGCCCGATCTGCATAACCATCGGCTGCAAACGAGTGGTACCATTAATTATATTAGAAACCGATATTGATTTTTCAGCAACAATCAATCCTTCAACATCTTTCGGAATCAAAGTTCCTAAAGGTAAACCGTATGACGGTATCGGATGAAAATAAAGATTAGGCAACTCTTCATATCCATGATAACGTGTATGATGATGGTCCACAGGATAATTCCCCACGGCAATACAAGTACGATAAAGAGGTTGAGACTGCCTGAACGGTTCACAAGCATGATTTAAATCAAAACGTACTAGCCCATGGATTCTCCTAGACTCTCTATGGTAAGGAATAAATGGTAATTTGTCGGCTGTAGGATATTCATCATCAGCTAAGCCCAATGTATTAAAGCCTAATTCATGTTGCAGAAAATAAACGAAACACAGCGTATAATGTTTTGCATATTTCAGTGCTTCTTCACGCTCCTCACGGGTCATTTCAATCAAGTTTACATAATAATCATTGCCTTCTATCGGCCAATTAATCATGTATTTATTATTAGGAAGTTTCCCATAAGTTATCATCATATCTTTAGACCATACACGTTCCGGTTCTTTAGGCGTGATACAAACGTGACTGGCACAAGCACAAGCAAATTCATCTTTATTATATCCTTCAGGACAAGGAATACTCACATCTTTACCATAATCTTTCAAGATTGCTACGTATGTAATATCCTGAACTATATTATTTTTCTCTTCCGGAGCGATATCTTCTTTAGTATCATGACGGCTTTCCATGCCGACATCATATTTCACGCCACACATCTTGGCTATATCACCCAATTCAGTACCATCAATCAACACTTTAGCACGTACCTTTTTAATTGCATTATCTTTCATCTGAATTTGAGCAATCCAAGCATTATTCTCTCTTTCCAACTTTACCAAGGTAGCATTATGCCATACTTTTAGATTTTTCTCTACATCAACCATTTCATGGAAAATTTTATTTCCAACTGAAGGCTCAAATAACACTGAACTCACCCAACCGGTTTTTAGAGAATCAAGTCCGCCATAATAATCTGCCAAATGTTCGCGAAATTCACCAAACAAGCCTGCCGGTAAATCATAGTTCCCATCAACAGCACTAACGCCCGCAGAAGTGAGCATTCCACCCAGCCATTCTGTTTCTTCTACTATCAATGTCGCAGCCCCCATTCGAGCAGACTGAATACCAGCAGTCACTCCACTGGCACCTCCACCAATAATTAGCACATCAACAGAATCATCCGAATGAGAGCATGCTGTAAAACACAAAGCAAATAATAAACACAGACCTAAAAAATAGTTTCTCATACTAAAATCATTTAAGGGCATAGATTTTTATTAATAATATCATGGCACAAATATAGCTACATTTATTAAATAAACAATAGATAATAAAATATTTTATTAATAAAATCATTATTTCCTGCATTATTAATTAATAAAAGGAGGAATTACCTCACTATTCATCTTATTTCATTTATTATATCTACAATCATCCATAGCTACATTATCCTATATATAAATCCATTATATAGTATATAGGGAATATAACATTCAAGATATTCTAATTTTCAAAGTCCCAAAACCATTTATTAATAAAAAAATTAATTATCTTTGTGTGGATTAACAAATATGCATAGTTATGAACCAACAATTCTTGAAAGAAATAGAAAAGGGCTCTAAAAGCGCTCTCGTCAAAAAGAGGATTATCACACATTATATATATAATGGAAGTTCTACAATTCCCGATCTTTCAAAAGAGCTGGATTTAAGTGTACCGACTGTCACTAAATTTATTGGTGAAATGTGTGAAGACGGATATATTAATGATTATGGCAAATTGGAGACTAGTGGTGGACGCCACCCCAACCTCTATGGACTCAATCCGGAATCCGGTTACTTTTTGGGTGTAGACATCAAAAGATTCGCTGTTAACATCGGACTGATAAATTTCAAAGGCGATATAGTAGAATTGAAAATGAATATACCTTATAAGTTTGAGAACTCAATCGAAGGGATGAATGAGTTATGCAAGCATATTCTCCATTTTATAAAGAAGCTCACTATTAATAAAGAGAAGATCTTAAATATTAATGTAAATGTGTCAGGACGTGTAAATCCTGAATCAGGGTATAGCTTCAGTCAATTCAATTTTGAGGAAAGACCGTTGGCGGATGTATTATCCGAAAAATTGGGATATAAAGTAACCATTGATAATGATACGCGTGCCATGACTTATGGCGAATATATGCAAGGATGCGTGAAAGGAGAAAAAGATATCATTTTTGTGAATGTAAGCTGGGGAGTAGGTATCGGAATTATTATTGATGGTAAGATTTATACCGGGAAATCCGGATTCTCCGGTGAATTTGGACACATGAATGCTTATGATAATGAGATAATCTGCCATTGCGGGAAAAAAGGTTGCTTGGAGACGGAAGCTTCCGGATCGGCACTTCACCGTATCTTATTAAAGCGTATTCAAAGTGGGGAAAGTTCCATTCTATCTACACGAATCACCACAGAAGAAAACCCGATCACTCTTGATGAGATCATTGCCGCTGTGAATAAGGAAGACCTGCTTTGCATTGAAATTGTAGAAGAAATCGGACAGAAGCTTGGAAAACAAATTGCCGGACTAATCAATATCTTCAACCCGGAACTGGTCATTATAGGTGGAACTTTGTCACTAACCGGTGATTATATCACCCAACCTATAAAAACAGCCGTACGCAAGTACTCTCTAAATCTGGTTAATAAAGATTCAGCCATCATCACATCTAAGCTGAAAGACAAAGCCGGCATCGTTGGCGCTTGTATGCTCGCACGCAGCAGAATGTTTGAAAGCTAGTTTATCTTCTACGCTGGGAGAAAAAGTTATCTATAAAGCGAACGATATAGACTACGGCTACCCCGGAGACCACTAAAACAATAATACGACTCAACATAGATTACATTTTTATATTTCACATCTATTACATACGCAGGATTTCCTTTTTAAAATAAGAATAGGGAATCCTGTAAAAATTAGAACGCTGATTATTAACTAATAATCAGCGTTCTAATTTGAGAGCCGCTAGCCAGACTTGAACTGGCGACCTACGCGTTACGAATGCGTTGCTCTACCAACTGAGCTATAGCGGCGTTTGTCTCTCGTTTACGGCGTGCAAAATTACAGCTTTATTTGAGAAAACAAAAAGAATCCGATTATTTTTTGAGCATAATTTTAAAATCAACTTTTGTTGACGCAATCTAGAACTTTTCTTTGCGCTCAAATTTTCCGTCCTCGGTATAGTACTTCCATGTCCCCTTCGGTTTATTATTTGCATACTTTCCACGAAGCTTCAATGTCCCATCTTCATAATATTCACGGTAACGACCGTGACGTTTTCCTTCCTTTACTTCCGCTTCACTCTTCAACGCTCCTTCCGGATAAAACTCCCTCAAAACGTTTCCTTCAAACTTTTCGACATAGAAACGCTTCAATTCGCTCATCTGTTCTTTTTCAGTTTCAGCATCTTCGTTCATTTCCTCATCATCTTCATCGGTAGCAATGGCAACATCCTCTTCCGGTTGATATGGACTGTAATCCATCACATATTGCAAAGAAGCTGACCGTCCATCTCCTATAACCTGCATAGTCCAGTAAGGAAACGAATACAGAATATCTTTATTGGATTGTATTTCATTCCATGTGGCAGGATTCATCATAGGTTTCAGCTGGGAATAAAATTTGCGCACATCCGTATATAAGAAAATGGTAGAACTCGACTTTAAATAGGAAAGCGCATTTTTAAATCCCGGATTATTTTTCAATAAATTCTTCTGCTCGTAATCTTCCACAAAAGAGAGCAAAGACGCAGCCTTATTACTAAAAACTACATAATCATCGACATAAGTATAATATGGCTTTTCAAATTTATCAAATAGTTTTCCAAAGAACAGGCGGAAAAAGCCTTTCATTTCGATGTAATTAATCTCAAAATCTTTATAATTGACCGTCTTTATCTTAACCGGGCTGCGCCGCTTAATTTTCTTTTCTATTAATTCCATGTTCTTACGGGCATCTTTTATACTTTTAGCTCTGATAGCCAGAATGAGTTCAGGGTCATGCCCTAACAACCCCGGTTCGGATTGCGTAATAGCAAATTCTCCCGACATCCAACTCAAAAAGTTTTCTTCCAAAGATATCCCGAATAGCCCTTCAATCTTTTTCCGGGAACTTTGATAAGAATCATACAATTGTTTATTATGAACCGACATTGCATTCTCCAGCTCTTTTACAAAAGTTATCGGGTTATTGAAGCCTATATTGGTATAAAGAGCTGTCCGCCCGGACAGAATCTCATGCGCTTTCATTTTATGTTTTCCCGAATTCAATAAAGCAGTGACATAAGGATCGGCAGAATCTTTTCTCAACGTATACCCTTTCACTTCCATCCGCTCCTTATCCGTATTTAGGTAAAGTCCGGCAAAATTCATAGAATTGCTAAACAGATCAATGTATTCGTTTCTTGCCCCCAGATAAATAGACATGAATTGAGGTACGCGCGCATAATTAATAAAGACTCTGACAAGCCCCTTGCCGGAAACCAACTTCTCCGTTTCAATAAAAGACTGGTCGAGTCCGATTTTGGGTTTATTACGCGAATCAATAGCCGACTCGACAAGCCTGGACGTATAAGACCCCACCAAATGATTATCCACAAAAGCAATATAGAAAATATCCTTTGTTTCGGGATCATGCATTTCAAGGATATTAATGCCGTTATGCATCCGGTTGGTGACAGTAAAACCACTCATGACCAATACGGTTTCCACCTGGTCTTTCAATAAATCCATTTTCGATGTTTTCTGCATATCCAGAATCAGCAGAAAATCCCACTTTGTGACACGAGTCTTGTGAAGCGAAATAAGCATATCCCGTTCACCAACAAGCGACAACAACACTTTATTGCTTTTGACTACCGAATCGAGCTTCTCTACACTCTCCGTTACTTCCTCGAAAGATTTCGCTTTCTTCAGACATTGCCATGTTTCACTTCCACTAAACTTTTCCCAATCTTCAATCGGGGCAGATGATTGAATGATAAACGCAGCATCTTCGGGAACCAGATAGATTTGCTGAATATTACGATCGGGCGAAACAAATAAATAAACTACGGAATATACAACATATACCGCCAAAGCCAATGCAGCCACAACTAAAGTTCTCTTTACAATTTTCGAGGTACTCTTTTTCTTCTCCGGGCCCGCATATTGCTCTTCTTGCCCGCAATTTAATTCATTCATTATTGGTCTGTTATAAACTTGAATGGACAAAGATAACAAAAAAACTATTCTGAATAAAACATAAACCATTGACTCGTATCGTAAATATGTACTAACTTTACAGCATGAAAAAGAAATTCCAACTCGAAGTTCCGGGAGGAGCCGATAAAGTCTTGCTTCATACTTGTTGTGCTCCTTGTTCATCAGCCATTATTGAATGTATGATGCAGCATCATATCACCCCCGTCATTTATTATTGCAATCCTAATATTTATCCGCAGGAAGAGTATATGATAAGAAAAGAAGAATGTACGCGCTATGCCCAATCATTGGGATTGGAGATCATAGATGCGGATTACGATCATGAAAACTGGCGATGTCACATAGCAGGAATGGAGCAAGAACCTGAAAGAGGAGGACGTTGCCTGCGTTGTTTTAAACTGCGTTTATTGGAGACAGCCCGTTACGCACACGAACATGGTTTCTCTGTAATTACCACGACACTTGCCTCCAGTCGTTGGAAAAGCCTGGAGCAGATCAATGAAGCCGGACAATATGCTACCGCCTCTTACCCGGATGTTACGTACTGGGAACAGAATTGGCGGAAAGGGGGACTGAGCGAACGACGTATTGCCATCATTAAAGAATACAACTTTTACAACCAACAATATTGCGGTTGCGAATTCAGCATGAGAAAAGAAGAATAAAACAAACCTGTCATCACCAGCCAATCAATGAACCGAAATAAAAAAGGTACAAACAGAAAACTATTCAAAAAGAAATCACATTCTAATAACAGATTAGGATGTATCATCGCCATTATCGTGCTCATTCCTATTCTTTTTGGTGTTTATTTGTATTGCCAGCAAATTAATATCCAGAAAAATAACGAACCGCAAACCGATGCTTCCTTTCAAATCCCACTTGGCAAAGATTTGGAGACACCCATATCACTAGTTCCCCGGCAAGAACAAATCATCCACCATAGCGGATATACAGTGTCATATAACAAAGATTTAAAAATTCCCAACTGGGTTTCTTACGAATTAACCAGGGAAGAAACCAAAGGAAAAGAAAAAAGAGGTAATCGTTTTATTGCCGATCCACTAGTGACAGGGCCGATTGCAACGAATGCCGACTATACCCGTTCAGGATATGACAAAGGTCACATGGCTCCCGCCGCAGATATGAAATGGAGTCCTGAAGCCATGAAAGAATCATTTTATTTTAGCAATATGTGTCCGCAACATCCACAACTAAACAGAAGAGGATGGAAAAATCTGGAAGAAAAGATCCGGGATTGGGCTATAGCAGACAGTGCCATCATTATTATATGTGGACCTATTATTGAAAAATATCCCAAAACAATCGGAAAGAATAAAGTCGTAGTCCCTCAAAAGTTTTTTAAAGTAGTCCTTTCTCCTTTTGTCAAGCCGATGCGAGCTATCGGTTTCTTATTTAATAATGAGCAGGCAGTAGAACCTCTATCATCCTATGCGGTAACAATAGATAGCATCGAGAGCCTGACTAACATGGATTTCTTTGCACCTCTGCCCGATGAGATAGAAAACAAAATAGAAGCAGATATTAATTACTCCCTGTGGCCTAATTAACGTCAATTCGATATAAGCTTGCATTCTATTCCGATTCTCCTCCTTCAGGAAACCATGCAAACGAAGTCATATCGGACTGACGTTTATTAAATAGCAAAACTCGTTTCGCTGAAATGAATTCATTTCCCTGTGCCAATGGCATTCCGGTTACAAACAGACTCTCACTTCAATAAAAAGGAGTTGTTGTATGACTCCCAAGGTTTCACATTATAACGTCAAGAGATTGTTTTAGTCCCACATATTGTGGGAAAGTATTCCCTTATTTTATGAGAAAATATTCCCATATATTGCGGGAAAATAGTCCCACAATATATGGGAACAATGGAACTACACTGGAAACAAAAAGATAATTGCAATGAATGCCAAACAACACAATAAGCAACTTGAATAAATCAAGTAAGGCAAACGTAACATGAAAGAATGGATTCATAACCGCATCGAAAGAAAACATACTTTTGACATAGTCTTCTTATGATTCATCCTAAAAAGAGAGCACTCCTATCCAAATTCTTTTTATCTTTGACGAACTTTTTAAATACACCTCAAAAGATGAAGAAAAAAAAGAGAAATATTCTACTATCCATTCTAATCGGAGCATTCCTCCTTTGTGCAGTTGCCGGAGGCACCTTTTATTATTATCTGTTTGCCCCCCAATTTCACCCATCCAAAACCGTATATATTTATGTAGACCGGGATGATACTGCCGATTCTATTTACCATAAAATAAAAGAATTAGGGCATGTCAATAAGTTCGCCGGATTCCAGTGGATGGCAAAATACAAGGATTTCAATCAGAACATCCATACTGGTCGATATGCCATTCGCCCCAATGATAACGTCTATCATGTATATAGCCGTTTTTCCAGAGGTTATCAGGAACCTATGAACCTTACTATCGGAAGCGTCCGGACATTAGACCGATTGGCGCGAAGCATCGGCAAGCAACTCATGATAGACTCTGCCGAAATCGCAAGCCAACTGTTCGACTCTACTTTCCTAGCTCAAATGGGATATACCAGTATAACACTCCCCAGCCTTTTCATACCGGAAACCTATCAGGTATATTGGGACATGAGCGTAGACGAATTCTTCAAACGAATGAAGGACGAACACGAACGATTCTGGAATAAAGATCGCCTGGCACAAGCTACCGCCATCGGCATGACACCGGAAGAAGTCAGCACACTTGCTTCCATCGTCGAAGAAGAAACCAACAACAACGAAGAAAAGCCAATGGTAGCCGGATTATATATCAATCGGTTACATCAAGATATGCCCTTACAAGCAGATCCCACCATCAAATTTTCCCTGCAAGACTTTGGTCTGCGCCGAATTACCAACGAACATTTAAAAGTCAATTCTCCCTACAATACCTATATAAATACCGGACTGCCTCCGGGCCCTATCCGTATCCCCTCTAAAAAGGGAATAGACAGCGTGTTGAACTATACCAAACATAACTACATCTACATGTGCGCCAAAGAAGATTTTTCCGGTACTCACAACTTTGCCTCCAACTACGCCGACCACATGGCAAATGCAAGAAAATACTGGAAAGCACTGAATGAAAGAAAGATTTTCAAGTAAATTTGTGATAAAACGAACGGAAAATCCTATCTTTGCCCGATAGATTAACAAACTGTGATCAACACTAAATAAAAGAAATAGATATGAGCAAGCAACTCTTACTTGGCGATGAAGCCATTGCACAAGCTGCACTGGATGCCGGACTTTCGGGTGTTTATGCCTATCCGGGTACTCCTTCTACTGAAATTACAGAATATATTCAAATGGCTCCTATAACGACCGAACAGAATATACACAACCGTTGGTGTGCCAATGAAAAAACAGCGATGGAAGCTGCGTTGGGTATGTCTTTCGTAGGTAAACGGGCATTAGTTTGTATGAAGCACGTAGGTATGAACGTAGCTGCCGACTGTTTCGTCAACTCTGCCGTCACAGGCGTGAAAGGCGGATTGATTGTGATAGCCGCAGACGATCCCAGTATGCACTCCTCGCAGAACGAACAAGATAGCCGTTTCTACGGAGACTTCTCACTGATACCGATGTACGAACCAAGCAATCAGCAAGAAGCGTATGATATGGTATACAGCGGCTTCGAATTCTCTGAAAAAGTAGGCGAACCGATCCTGATGCGTATGGTAACCCGCCTGGCACACTCCCGTTCAGGAGTAGAACGCAAAGAGCAGAAGCCGCAGAACAACATCTCTTTCAGCGAAGATCCGCGTCAGTTCATCTTGTTGCCGGGAAACGCCCGCAAACGCTACAAAGTATTGCTTGCCCGCCAAGACGAATTTATCAAAGCTTCAGAAGAATCACCTTATAATAAATACACAGACGGTCCTAACAAAAAGCTGGGAATCGTAGCTTGTGGTATCGGTTACAATTATCTGATGGAAAACTATCCGGAAGGTTGCGAATATCCGGTACTTAAGATTGGTCAATATCCATTGCCTAAAAAGCAATTGCATCAATTGATCGAGTCTTGTGATGAAATCTTAGTTCTGGAAGACGGACAACCCTTTGTAGAAAAACAATTGAAAGGCTATCTGGGTATCGGCGTTAAAGTAAAAGGACGCCTCGACGGTACTCTGTCACAGGACGGAGAGTTAAATCCGGACTCTGTAGCCCGTGCCGTAGGTAAAGAGAATAAATCGGAATTCGGCATTCCTTCTGTTGTAGAAATGCGCCCGCCTGCACTTTGCGAAGGCTGCGGACACCGCGATATGTATATCACGCTGACCGAAGTTCTGAAAGAAGAATATCCATCTCATAAAGTATTCAGCGACATCGGCTGTTACACATTAGGCGCAAATGCTCCTTTCAATGCAATTAACTCATGTGTGGACATGGGTGCTTCCATTACGATGGCAAAAGGTGCCGCTGACGGAGGTCTTTTCCCGGCCGTAGCTGTCATCGGCGACTCAACATTCACCCATTCCGGAATGACCGGACTGTTAGATTGCGTGAACGAGAACGCCAATGTAACCATCGTCATCTCCGACAATGAAACTACCGCCATGACAGGTGGACAGGATTCCGCCGGAACCGGACGCATCGAAGCGATCTGTGCAGGTATCGGAGTAGATCCGGCACATATCCGTGTAGTTACCCCATTGAAGAAGAACTATGAGGAGATGAAGCAAATCATTCGCGAAGAAATAGAATATCGTGGTGTATCTGTCATTATCCCACGCAGAGAGTGTATCCAGACATTAGCACGCAAAAAAAGAAGTAAGTAAGCCATGAAAAAAGACATTATATTATCAGGAGTCGGCGGACAGGGAATTCTGTCCATTGCCACAGTAATCGGCAAAGCTGCCTTGAAAGAAGGATTATACATGAAACAAGCGGAAGTGCACGGAATGAGCCAACGCGGAGGAGATGTCCAATCCAATCTCCGTATCAGCGACCAGCCGATTGCTTCAGACCTGATCCCGTCAGGCAAATGTGATCTCATCATCTCACTGGAACCGATGGAAGGATTGCGTTACCTCCCCTACCTTAGCCCTAACGGCTGGTTGGTGACTAATGAAACTCCGTTTGTCAACATCCCCAATTATCCGGAAACAGACAAAGTGATGGCAGAAATCAACAAACTGCCTCATAAAATAGTATTGAACGTAGACAAAGTAGCAAAAGAAGTAGGCTCCGCCCGCGTTGCCAACATCGTCTTACTGGGAGCAACAATCCCATTCCTGGGCATTGATAACGAAAAAGTGCAAGACAGCATCCGCGAAATCTTCCTGCGTAAGGGAGAAGCAATTGTAGAAATGAATCTTAAAGCATTGGCAGCCGGCAAAGAAATTGCGGAAAAGCTAATGCAATAAAAGGCATTACCATGAGTACACAATACTGGGAAGAAGAATTAGAAACCATGAGCCGGGAGAAGTTGCAGGAATTGCAGCTTCAACGGCTTAAAAAAACAATCAATATAGCTGCGAACGCTCCATATTACAAAGAAGTTTTCAGCAAACATGGCATCACAGCAGATAGCATACAGTCATTGGATGATATCCGCAAAGTACCTTTCACTACCAAATCTGACATGCGCGCCCACTACCCGTTCGGACTGGTGGCAGGTGATATGAGCAATGATGGTGTACGTATTCACTCTTCCAGTGGTACCACCGGAAACCCGACTGTTATCGTTCACTCACAACACGACCTCGATTCCTGGGCCAACCTGGTAGCCCGCTGTCTGTATGCAGTAGGAATACGCAAGACTGACGTTTTCCAAAACAGCTCCGGATACGGTATGTTTACAGGAGGTTTAGGCTTCCAATACGGTGCAGAACGCTTAGGCTGCCTCACAGTCCCTGCCGCTGCCGGAAACAGTAAACGACAGATTAAATTCATCAACGATTTTAAGACTACCGCTTTACATGCTATCCCCAGCTATGCCATCCGCCTTGCAGAAGTCTTCCAGGAAGAAGGACTCGATCCCAAAGGAACCACACTGAAAACCCTGGTTATCGGTGCCGAACCCCATACCGACGAACAACGCCGGAAAATAGAAAAGATGCTAGGTGTAAAAGCCTACAACAGCTTCGGCATGACAGAAATGAACGGTCCCGGTGTTGCCTTCGAATGTAAGGAACAGAATGGAATGCACTTCTGGGAAGACTGTTACCTGGTAGAAATAATCGACCCGGAAACAGGCGAACCCGTTCCGGAAGGAGAAATCGGAGAATTAGTACTTACGACTCTTGATCGTGAAATGATGCCGTTAATCCGCTATCGTACCCGCGATTTAACCCGTATTCTTCCCGGAAAATGCCCATGTGGCCGCACTCATATCCGCATCGACCGTATCAAAGGCCGCAGTGATGATATGTTCATTATCAAGGGAGTAAACATCTTCCCGATGCAGGTAGAAAAGATTCTGGTACAATTCTCCGAATTAGGCAGCAACTACCTGATTACACTGGAAACTGTCAACAACCAAGACGAAATGATCGTCGAAGTAGAATTAAGCGACCTTTCTACCGACAATTATATTGAACTGGAGAAGATCCGCAAGGATATTACCCGCCAATTGAAGGATGAAATATTGGTAACTCCTAAAGTTAAACTGGTAAAGAAAGGCTCTCTCCCGCAAAGCGAAGGAAAAGCCGTCCGAGTGAAAGACTTAAGAGACAACAAGTAACGATTCAAATATCCATGTGCTAATATACCAACCGCTGTTTTCACCATGCGGAAATGGAATATTAGCACATTATTTATTAATATCATACAGCATGCAATTACTTAAAAAAAGAATTCTGCAAGACGGAAAATGCTACGAAGGAGGTATCCTGAAAGTAGACAGTTTTATTAATCATCAAATGGATCCTGTCTTGATGAAATCAATCGGAGTCGAGTTTGTCCGTCGTTTTGCAGCCACAAACGTAAATAAGATCATGACAATCGAAGCCAGCGGCATCGCCCCGGCTATCATGACAGGCTACCTGATGGATTTACCAGTTGTATTTGCAAAGAAGAAGTCTCCTAAAACCATTCAGAATGCACTAAGCACCACTGTGCACTCATTCACCAAAGACCGTGATTATGAAGTAGTTATCAGTGCCGATTTCCTCACTCCAAACGACAATATCCTTTTCGTGGATGACTTCCTCGCGTATGGAAATGCCGCATTAGGAATTATCGACCTCATCAAACAATCCGGAGCAAATTTGGTGGGAATGGGATTCATTATTGAAAAAGCCTTCCAAAATGGACGCAAAAAACTTGAGGCACAAGGCGTCAAAGTAGAAAGTCTGGCTATCATTGAAGATTTATCCAATTGCTGTATTAAAATCAAAGACGAGTAGATTAATTGATGAGTAGATTAATTAGGATTGAAATACTGCCCTTTATCTTTCGTTCTTTTCCCATATTGCACCGCATGCTGCGGACAAATATGATAACATGCCAGGCATGAGGTGCAACCCATCCCCCAAACAGGCTTTCTGCCCACCATCATAATATTCCCTACCGGACAACTCTTCTCACAACGCTTACATCCAATACAAGCATTCGTAGTATAAAAATTCCCGGGAGACATCTGAAAACGATTAAATAAAGGATTGATAATCCTCGTCTTAATAAAAGGAATACTCCCTTCATGACAAAGAAACAACTCCTCTCTCCTACTTATCGAAGCATTTATTTGATTGACAGCCGGAATAGCATCTGCCAGCTTTTTCTCCTCCAGCTCTTTCTTATCTACGTCAAAACCAGGAAGCAGCACATAATTATTGGGCATAGTCACAGAAAAGCCGGCATGACACTTCCAGCCTTTATGACTCAAAGCCTTCTCCAACACCTGCTGAGTAAGCCCGGTATCATCTCCACAGGAACAAACAAAAAACAAATATTGTCTTTTATACCCCTTAAAAAAGAGTTGCCGAATAAAATGAAGTACAATTGCAGGAGGAGCCCACGAATAGACTGGAAATACAAAACCGATCTTTTCATCTTCCCGCAAACAAAACTCGAACGCTCTGTCCTTTAATGCATCGGGAATAAAAACCAATTCTTCTTTTTGCTCTTTGGAAAGCTGATTTGCAATCCATTTAGAATTACCTGTACCGGAGAAATAGAATATCATAGAAAAGTATATAAAAAAGCCGCATCGACGATGTGATGAAACTCTGATAGAACAAGATTTGAGCGCTCGCCCTCGTTGTAATCCACCGGCTTAAAGCTGTCCCGAAGGATGTGGCCCGCCATTGAAGAACGAAGCTTTCTCGGTGCATCAGATTAATTTGAAGAGTTTCCCGATCTAGTCGATACGGCTAATATTTTTGTACCACAAATGTAATAAGAATACATGAAACTAACAAGAAAAAAAAAGGAATTTGTTTGCCAACTAACATTTTTTTATTCCCTTTCATCTGCCTAACAAAAGAAAAGTGCCAGTTACTAGCTTAGTAACTGACACTTTGTAACTCGTAAACTATTGATGCTTAAGCAGCTTTTGCTTTTGCAACTACAGCTTTGAAAGCTTCCGGGTGATTCATAGCTAAATCAGCCAAAACCTTACGGTTTATTTCAATACCGGCTTTGTGCAGACCGCCCATCAATTTAGAATAAGACATTCCTTCAAGACGTGCAGCAGCGTTGATACGTTGTATCCAAAGAGCGCGGAAGTTTCTTTTCTTATTTCTACGGTCACGGAACGCGTAAGTCAAACCCTTTTCCCAAGTGTTTTTAGCTACGGTCCATACATTCTTTCTTGCACCAAAGTAACCTCTGGTTAATTTCAAAATTTTCTTTCTTCTTGCTTTTGAAGCAACATGATTTACTGATCTTGGCATAGTTTTACTTTTTTTGAATGTTAGCGCCGCTACTTCACGCAGCGAACTTCAGGCTAATGCATTCGGTTAATACTTTAATAATACTTTTACGCTTTTGATTACTTCATTGCTAAGAGTTCCTTAACCTGGCTTACATTTGTTGTATCAACAGTTGTAGAGTAACACAGATTTCTTTTTCTCTTCTTAGTTTTCTTAGTCAAAATGTGACTGTGAAAAGCGTGCTTTCTTTTGATTTTACCTGTTCCGGTAAGGGTAAACCTTTTTTTAGAACCGGAGTTAGTCTTCATCTTTGGCATCTTACTTGTTTTTAAATTATTAAATATATAATGGCAACGCACTATACCTGCGCGTTACGCATATTTTCTTATTCTTCGCCCTTTTCCGGCTTCTCTGCTTTTGGTGCAGGAGCAACAGGTTTCGGTGCTCCAGCTGTTGCCGACTTTTTAGGAGCATCTTTCTTTTTCGGAGAAAGCTGAATAGTCATGCGCTTTCCTTCCAGTATCGGCATTTGATCTACTTTAGCGTAGTCTTCCAAATCATTTGCAAAACGAAGCAAAAGCACTTCACCTTGCTCCTTGAAAAGGATGGAGCGACCTTTAAAGAATACATAAGCCTTCACTTTATCGCCGTCTTCCAAAAATCCCTTAGCATGCTTCAACTTAAAGTTGTAATCATGGTCGTCTGTCTGGGGTCCGAAACGGATTTCCTTCACATTAACCTTAACCTGCTTCGCTTTCTGTTCCTTCTGGCGTTTCTTTAATTGATAAAGAAATTTAGAATAATCAATAATACGACAAACAGGGGGTTGAGCATTAGGAGAAATTTCCACTAAATCCAATTCTCTCTCTTCAGCCATTTTGAGAGCCTGAAAGATTGGATATACTTTCGGTTCAATATCATCGCTCACTATGCGAACTTCCTTGGCACGAATCTGTTCATTGATTCTGTATTGCCCTTTTAGAGTGTCATTCTTCATTAAAAACGTTTACTTCCTAGTTTGATCTTTTTATTGTTATACTAAATATTTTATTCTGAAACGGCTGCAAAGTTACCATTTATTTATCATATTCTGAACTTCTTCGTTCAAAATTTTAGCAAATTCTTCAAATTTCATGGTTCCTTTATCCCCTTCGCCTTGTCTACGAACAGAAACTTCTCCATTTTCAGCTTCTTTTTCACCGACAATCAGCATATAAGGAATACGTTTCATCTCATTATCACGGATCTTACGGCCGATCTTCTCGTTACGATCATCTACAATCGCACGGATTTCGTGTATCTTCAGATACGTCTTCACCTGCTCTGCATATTCATTGAACTTCTCACTGATTGGCAGAATAACTACCTGTTCCGGTGTCAGCCACAACGGGAACTTACCGGCAGTGTGTTCAATCAGTACGGCAACAAAACGTTCCATTGATCCGAACGGAGCACGGTGAATCATTACCGGGCGATGCTTCTGATTGTCAGAACCCATATATTCAAGTTCAAAACGTTCCGGCAAGTTGTAGTCAACCTGAATTGTACCCAGCTGCCAACGACGACCGATAGCGTCTTTCACCATAAAGTCAAGTTTAGGACCATAGAAAGCAGCTTCTCCATACTCAATCTTAGCCGGCAAGCCTTTTTCCGCACATGCCTCGATAATAGCCTGTTCAGCCTTTTCCCAATTATCATCGCTACCGATATACTTTTCACGGTTCACTTTATCACGCAAGGATATCTGTGCCTCAAAATTCTGGAAATCCATAGAACTGAACACGATAGATATGATATCCATCACACGAAGGAATTCATCTTTCACTTGTTCCGGACGGCAGAAGATATGCGCATCATCCTGTGTAAAGCTACGAACACGAGTTAAACCGTGTAACTCACCACTTTGTTCATAACGACAAACCGTACCAAATTCTGCAATACGCAATGGAAGGTCCTTATACGAGCGTGGGAAGTTCTTGTAAATCTCACAGTGGTGAGGACAGTTCATCGGTTTCAAGAAATACTCTTCACCCTCTTCCGGAGTATGAATAGGCTGGAATGCATCCTTACCGTATTTTGCATAGTGACCTGAAGTGACATACAGAAATTTATTACCGATTGGCGGAGTGATTACTTCCTGATAATCGTAACGTGTCTGAATACGACGCAAGAACTCTTGCAGACGCAGACGCAATGCAGTACCTTTCGGCAACCACATAGGCAGTCCTTTACCTACAGTTTCAGAGAACATAAACAACTGCATCTCCTTACCGATCTTACGGTGATCACGCTTCTTCGCTTCTTCCAGCAACACCAGATATTCATCCAGCATTTTCTTCTTCGGGAACGTGATACCATAAATACGGGTCAGCATCTTACGATCTTCATGACCACGCCAGTAAGCACCAGCCACTGAAGTCAACTTAATAGCCTTGATCGGAGCAGTCGTCATCAAGTGAGGTCCACGACAAAGGTCTGTAAATGCACCCTGGGTATAAGTCGTAATATGTCCGTCTTCCAACTCTGAGATCAACTCACATTTGTATGTTTCGCCACGATCGCCAAACATCTTCAAAGCATCTGTCTTTGCGATGCTTTTTCTGACTACGTTTTCTTTCTTTGCAGCCAGTTCCAACATTTTAGCTTCAATGGCAGGAAGGTCGCTTTCTTTAATCACAGCTTCACCCGGATCCACATCATAGTAGAATCCGTTCTCGATAGCCGGTCCGATACCAAACTGGATACCCGGATAAAGTTCCTGCAAAGCTTCCGCCAGCAAGTGTGCACTTGTATGCCAAAACGCATGTTTACCTTCTTCATCATCCCATTTATAAAGAACAAAATTAGCATCTTCATTAATAGGACGTCCTAAATCATAAGTCTCGCCGTTCACTCCACATGCCAGCACTTCCTGTGCCAGACGCGAGCTGATACTTTCAGCAATCTGTAAACCGTTCACTCCTTCGTTATACTCACGAACGGAGCCATCGGGAAATGTTATCTTTATCATAATATGATGATGTTATATTTTCATAATTTGAACGCAAAAGTAACTAAATCTTTTGAGTTTTCTATTTTTTATCAAAAAAATGTTATTCCGATTGATCTATAAAACGTTTGATAACATTATAAGCAGAAACAATCCCCAACTCACCGGCTTTACTCAAATCTGAAATACCCAATTTATTATTTCCTAAGAAAATATGAGTCAATCCACGGTTGAAGTAAGCGTCTGCAAAATCAGGATTTAATTCAATCGCCTTATCATAGTCGACAATTGCAGCCCGATAATCTTTCAACATGGCAGAAACATTGGCACGATTATAATATGCATATACAAAATCCGGAGCTAAATCAATCACCTTATCTAAATCTTTTCTCACCACCTCATAATCTACCGCAGTAATCTCTTTACGCTTATTATCACCAGAAACAACATCTGTTTCGACAGCTTGCTCAGCCTTCTGATATTCCAACTGTTTACAACGAATCAATGCACGCATAAAATATGCCGGGAAGAAATCACCATCCAACAAGATAGTCTGAGTCAAATCAGAAACCGCACTCGAGAAGTCCTGCACCAAATAAAAATCAATTGCACGGGCAAAACGTTTCGAAGCATTTTTCTCATCTTCCACAATAGCCGACGTATGTGTATCGATCAAGGCAAAATGCACTTTCACCTGTTCTTCCGTCAATGGGGCTTCCATATTCGTGATGCGAAGACGTTTCGGAAGTACATCCGCACGGTTTAAATCCTCAATATATTTGTGGAAATTCACCGAACGCTTCACGTCACTCATCTTCTCATAATAAGTCAAAGCGAACATCGGTTCCAGTTTTATATTTACGTTCTTATCCTGCACACGTCCACGATAATCACTTGTATAACGCTGTTCAGCCTCAGAATCATCAGCAATCACTATCTTACGATAGTTATTCATATTCTTATCCGATTTCTTACGGGTCTTCTCCCCGCCTTCACCTTCGTCTTCCTTACCCTTATTCTGTGCTACATCTTTATTCGTCACACCGTTCTGCTTATCTATTTGAGCTTTCATGACTTTAAACTCGTCCTGCTCCGCTCCTTTCTTGTCGCCAATCTTTCTGCGAGCTTCCGAACGCTGGTAATATCCGGCAAGGAAGTTCGGATACTGGTTAATAACGGTCGTATAATCTTGTATTGCCCCACGATAATCCCCCGTTTGCGCACGTAGTAATCCACGGTTAAAGACAGCCATCATATTATCCGGTTCCATCTTGATGACAAAGTCAAAATCTTCAATAGCCCGATTATCATCCCCTACCCGAGCACGCAACAAACCACGGTTATAATGGCCAATAAAGTTATTCGGATCAATATCCAACGCCAAATCATAATCGCTCATAGCGCCTCTCAAATTATTCTGGTGAAAGCGCGCCAATGCACGGTTTATATAATTTCCCGCATTCTTAGCGCTCAAAGGAATAGCACGGTTGAAATCCGCTTCAGCTTCCGCATACTTAGCCTGTTGCAATTTAACGATCGCTCTTGCTGACCATGCGTCCGGATCATATTTATCCAGCTCAAGAGCCTTATTGAAATCATTCAAAGCAGCAATCGTATCTTTCTGTTGCAAGGATACTTCCCCCCTCATCAAATAAGCGCGGGTATAACGCGGAGATACTTTCAGCAAACTTTCCAAATCCTCTTTCGCAGCATCATAATCTTTCTTCTGGATATGGGATAATGTCAGATTATGCCATAAGGTAATATTCTCCGGATCATAATGCAATGCTTTCTTGTAATCCTCAATCGCTCCATCAAATTTATTCTGACGGATCCTTGCCAAACCACGAA
This sequence comes from uncultured Phocaeicola sp., assembly GCA_948579315.1. Taxonomy (GTDB): domain Bacteria; phylum Bacteroidota; class Bacteroidia; order Bacteroidales; family Bacteroidaceae; genus Phocaeicola. Next base: position 47,984 of record CAPAOL010000013.1, on the reverse strand, counting down.
TCTGATAAGCACCCACCACAAACGGATTGCGTTGGATAGCTGCATCACAGTCTGTTTCAGCACCCTGAAAATCCTCCAGATTTAGTTTTGCCAATGCCCTGAAGAAATAGGGCTCATACAAATAAGGCTTAGCGTTAATAACCTGGTTAAAGTACTGAATAGAAAGTACATAGTCCTCAAAATAAAGAGCGTTTCGGGCGATAGTCATCACCCGATCTGTATTTATCTGAGCACACACCAGCGTTGGGAACAGTAATAAAACTGTTAAGATTCTTTTTACCATTGATATTTTATGCTTGTAAACGAAGCAAAAATAATGTTTTTCGCTTACTTAACAGGGATATAAACGTTTTTTATCTTTATTTCACCTGTTTCATCTTATAAGAACTGCGTGCTTTTCCCTTCAACATCGTATTCAGTTTTCCTTTAATCATCTGCTTACGAAGCGGCGAGAGATGGTCAATAAACATCTTACCATCCAAATGATCGAACTCATGCTGCATCACCCGAGCCAGATAACCCTCTACCTCTTCTTCATGCTCCACGAAATTCTCGTCCATATATTTCACGCGAATTTTATTACCTCTTTTCACTGTTTCATGAATACCGGGAAGACTGAGACAGCCCTCTTCCATATTCACTTCTTCGCCTCCGACTTCCAAAATGTGGGGATTGATATAAGCCTTATTGAAGTCTTTAAATTCAGGATACTCCTCCGAAAGCGGATCCAACGTAATAGTAACCACGCGAATAGGCAAACCAATCTGCGGAGCAGCCAGTCCTACGCCATCGGCATGTACCATTGTTTCAAACATGTTTTCAATCAACTCTTTCAGGTTCGGATAATCCGGTGTTATGTCCTCTGCAACCTTTCTCAATACAGGCTGACCATATACATAAATAGGTAAAATCATATTTTTATACTCTACTAAAAATTAAGTTATTCAATATCTTCTATTAAAAACGTTTACTCTCCAAATATGTTTGCAAAATAATAGTAGCACTTATCTCATCCACCAATGCTTTATTTTGGCGGTCCTTTTTCTTCAGACCGGCCTCCAACATGGTACGATGCGCAAGAACAGAAGTGAACCGTTCGTCCACATACTCGACCGGAAGGTCCGGATAGCGCTTCTTCAGCGAACGAACAAAAGGTTCTATATTCTTCATATTCTCCGAAACCTCATTATTCATTTGCTTTGGCAATCCAATAATAATCCGCTCCACCGGTTCTTTAGCCATATATTCACCGATAAAGTTTAGAAGTTCATGCGTAGGCACTGTTGTCAATCCGTTCGCGATCAACTGCATAGTATCGCTCACAGCTATCCCAGTACGCTTTCTTCCATAATCTATTGCTACTATTCTGCTCATGGGGTACAAAAATACAAAAAAGACGCTTCCCGTGAAAGGAAACGTCTCTTTTATTCTATTATTTAAAATGTATATTATTCTTCAACAATAGCTACACGGCTTAACTTAGCATCATCATAGAACATGTTAGCTACGCCACCCTTGTAATCAACTTTCAACTGAGAAGCAGGAACACCGAATTCATTAACCATCAGGTCGCGAACTGCTTCAGCTCTCTTCTTACTCAATTTCATGTTATATTCAGCAGAACCAGTACCTTTATCAGCATAACCTGTTACAGTAAATGTTTTATCAGTTGCTTTGATAGCCTTAGCCATAGATTCGATATTCATGTACTCTCTCTTGCTGATGTTGCTCTTTCCGATATTAAATACAACAACATAACGTGGAATGAAACCAGCTTCTTTCTTAACGATCACTTCCGGTTTTTTGTTACGTGCTTCAACCAAATCACGTTTCAAAGCTTCGTTTTCACCCTTCAGAGCATTAACTCTGTCTCTCATTTCGTTCAACTGGCTTTCCGGAACCATCGGTACAGTAGGAACAGCATCCCAGCCACGTTTCTTAAACTTGTAAGTAACACCTACAGTCAGACCAGCCAATCCTTCAGGACCAGAATTGCCAAATGCGCCTTTCATCAAAAGTCCGCGCAATTCAACGTTAAGATCCAAAGCAGAAGACAGACGGAAGCGGTTGATCAAACCGGCATTGATACCCAATTCATTATAGCCCGGACCTTTTCCTGTATGTATGAATCCAGCACCTGCATAAGGAATGAATGAGTACAGACGATCTTCTTTATAGCCACAGAACATATTGGTAAGGTTCAACAATACGTCTCCGTGAAGGTTAACAACATTCCATTTTTCTTTGTAGTAACCATTAGAGTACTGTCCTCCGTCTACAAGCGGACCGTTAGCATAAGGAGTAGCACCTTTAGCCTGAAGACCGTTGTAAGCTACGCGTAATCCGATACCTGGAGTGAACCACTTACCTACAGCGATGTCAAGTGCAGGAGCAAGACGTTTTCCGAAATCGGCTTCACCATCATGGTCGCCAAAATACATTTGTGCGCCAACGCCACCACTGATAAACCAATTAGCACCAAAGCGATTAGTTTCTACTCTATAACTCTTTGCTGCATTTTCTTTTTCTTGTGCAGGCAGACATACAGAGACTGCTGACAATAAAATAAACAATAAACCCTTTTTCATCTCAATTTATTTTAGTAAATAATATATTTCATTTGTCTTACAGGATAGATTCACAACCCTAATACTCTATACCTGTGTAAGAGACAATAAATGTTATCCTTCCTCTAAATTTTGGTGCAAAAATAGAAATTTAATATAACACAAACAAAAAAAACACGTAAATTTTCATTCAATCATAGATTTTTGTAGAGCGATAAAAGACTTAGATAACTCCAGAAGGCATCTGAAGGGGGTTGTGACAAAAGAATTAAAACAAAAAAATAGCCAATGATAAATGATATCACTGACTATTTCTCCTCTTTGTCTATATTTAATATACCAGTTTTACATTGTCAATCCATAATGTATTTCCCGGAGAACCGATATAAGCTCCCCCATGACTGGATGTGAACTGAAGACAAATATGAGTAGGAACATCATTTTCATCTCCCCAAGCCACTTCATGAATAGGTACACTTTCACCCTTGCTGTTCACCGTATAACTTTCCGTCACTTGCAGACGCATCATGTGCGACTTATATTCCGGACGACTCGTTATGTCACCATACATAATCTCGTAGGTCGCATTATTTTTCCAGTCCGTAGAGTGATAATAATAAGTCACCATTGTCCCTATCCGTTTCGCGTACACATTTCCATTAGCGTCTTCCCAACGTTTTTGCAGAAACAAGATAGCTGCCGGATAATCTTTTCCGGGTACATCCGTAATCTTACTGAAACCGGTAGCACGAATACGATTCTTCCGGTCAGACATCTTCACCTTGTAATCAAACTGAAGAGCAACCGGTTTTTTGGTAAACGGAATACCCGTCTGCAACATTTTCTGCGGATTTTTAGTACCTTTAATCGGTTCATGTACCGAACCGGTAAAGATAGAGCCTGCCGCCAGCACTGTAATATTAACCAATCCCAGCACTTTCACACTTTCCATGCGCGTATCCAAACGTGCACAGTAGCCATCTCCCCGCTTCTCCGGAAAAACCGAAGTATTGGTTTTCGTGATACCGGCCACTTTCGCCATCACATTTGAAGTAGCCCAAGGCGATCCGCCCATATTCTTATAAACCTGATCTCCCTTAATCACCGACGTCGGTCCTATCTCATATACATTCTTAGTATTTCCGCCAATAATGCTCGACTCCTTTATCTGACGGTCTATCCATTGATCCATGTCCCCAAAAGGAACCATTTCAACTTTATGTTGCGCCATCAAAGACAAGGAAGAAATAAATGCAACGAAACCTGTCATCAACAGGCGATGAATACTTTTCTGAATCATCAATACTTTTCCTTTCTTTTTCTTCTTATAATTTATAATCCCATTGTTTCAAAGCAAAATCCCAGTTCTTTTCTACCAATTGAATCGTACGGTCATCATACTTATATTTATTCTTCTTATATCCTTTCTTTCCGCCCACATATTTTTCTATATCACTACGTGCTTCGGCAAATCCCGGGATAGAAAGAGACTTATAAATAGTTTCCGTCATACCCATCGCATCCGCTTCGAAATCTTCAAATTTCACTTCTATCAGGTTACCTTCCGGAATAAATTTCTTATCCGATTCATACTTATGATAAAGCTTTGCATAGATAGAAAGGATATTTTCCTCCAATTGTTCATTGCTGACATCCTGCAACTTCAACGGTTGAATCGTATTTGTAAAGAAACTGCGTGTAGACTCGAATACGGTATACGGGTTACGCACCAGGTAGATAAACTTAGCGTTCGGGAACATTTTCACCAATTCCTTCACCCTTCCGGTATGCGGAGGATTCTTACTAAGAAATTGAGTACCGTGAGTATTCCACAAAGAAATCTTAATCAATTTAGTGAACACCTCTTCAAACACCTTCAATTCGGCATCCGTTATATCATCAAACAAAAGATATTTATCAGCGTACTCCTGCTGATACTTCGGCAAAAACCAGAAATTGTAATAGGTATAAGGCATCATGTTCGACAAAGCAAACTCCTCTTCCTGAGGAAGATCCACTGCCAGTTCCATATTATCCGTCGGACGCTTATCCGGCATCAGCCAACTCATATTCTTTTTGAAGAATGGTTGTCCCCACATCATCAGATGAGGAAATACAGTCTGATAAGTAGTGTTATACCCAAAATGCTTGTCACAAGAGAACACATTATGTACAAACGTAGTTCCGCTTCGCCAGTGTCCCAAAATGAATACCGGATCATGCTCCAACGGCTGATTAGCGAGCAGTTTCTCGTAACGTTTGTCTTGTAATGACGCCAATGGAGAAAGCAAGCGACACACTGCCTTGGTCAATCGATATTTCCCCTTGTAGGCTGCATCAATTTCACGACCGGCAGTAATAGCCTTGAATGTCTTCCAGTCGGCACCTACCAATGTATTAATCGGAAGTTTATTAAATTCGAGTAATCCCACTTTATGAATTAAAATTTAAAACTGAAAATTAGAAATGACAGTAAAACCATCATTTCCAACTTCCAAATTATTGTTTAACAATCTATTTTATTAGTCGTACGGCAAAGCCCTGACGTTCCAACTCCTTCACAGCTTTTTCTACCGCTTCATAATGCTCCAGAGCAATTCCCAGCTTCGTCATATCCAATACCGGAACATCTTCCGTATCACTCATATCTTTCATTTCCACCCGGTCGATAATCATACCTACCGCTGAAGTATTATTGGTGATCGGATCAATCAAGATAAAGGAACCGCACGATTTATTTTTCTTATAAGGATCAAAGAACAGCTCTTTAGCTGTAGTCAGTACCACGCGGGCAATCTGATTCAATTGCAAAGGCAAAGTCTCTTTGGTCAACTGACCATTCTCCAAAGACAGATGTTCCATTGTATTCACATCCACCTTATACTTTATCGTATCGATGCGCGTACGGCTCAGATTGGTAGTCTGCTTAATAAAGAACGATTTATTAATATCCATCGGTTCTTCATCCATCCAAACCATCATAGCTTCGAAGTTACGATCCACAGTCGGCAAATTGTCAGGATGCACCAACATTTCACCACGTGACACGTCGATTTCATCTTCCAGCGTCAAAGTCACAGACTGCGGTGGGAAGGCATAATCCAACTCCCCGTCATAAGTCACAATGCTCTTCACCTTAGATGTTTTTCCGGAAGGAAGTGCCATCACTGTATCGCCTTTGCGAACAATCCCCGATGCCACTTTACCGCAAAATCCTCTGAAATCCAGATTCGGACGAAGCACATACTGAACCGGGAAACGGAAATCTGCAAAGTTATGGTCATTGTCAATATGAACCGTTTCAAGGAAATCAAGCAAAGAAATCCCCTTGTACCACGGGGTACGTTCTGACTTATCCACCACATTATCCCCATCCAATGCAGAAAGCGGAATGCAGTTTACGTCCGGAATCCCCAATGGAGTAACAAACTTTTTATAGTCAGCTACAATTTCATTAAAACGCTCTTCCGAGAAATCCACCAAGTCCATTTTATTGACAGCCAACACCACATGTTTAATCCCCAGCAAAGACACCAAGAAAGTGTGACGACGAGTCTGGGTAATCACTCCCGTGCGGGCATCCACCAAAATGATAGCCAGGTTCGCCGTAGATCCGCCGGTAATCATGTTACGGGTGTACTGTTCGTGTCCCGGAGTATCCGCAATGATAAACTTACGTCCATTCGTAGAAAAATAGCGATAAGCCACATCAATCGTAATTCCTTGTTCACGTTCTGCTTTCAAACCATCCAGCAATAACGCATAGTCGATATGCTCACCTGCATTTCCTACACGCTTACTATCGCGTTCCAGTGCATCCAACTGGTCCTCATACAATTTCTTGCTGTCAAATAACAAGCGTCCGATCAATGTTGATTTTCCGTCATCCACCGAACCTGCCGTCAACAGTCTCAATAAATCTTTCTGTTCATCCTTGTCCAGAAAAGCTTTTATATCTAATTTATTATCTGCCATTACTAGTTACAATTAAAAGTATCCTTCACGTTTCTTTTGTTCCATACTACCCTCCTGATCAAAATCAATCACACGAGTAGTACGTTCACTCTTGGTGGTAGTCATCATTTCTTCCACAATCTCTTCGATTGTAGAAGCTCCACTTTCCACCGCCCCAGTCAGAGGCCAGCAGCCCAACGTACGGAAACGCACCATTTTCATTTCAATCTGATCCCGGTATTTTTCAGGTAAACGCTCATCATCTGCCATAATGATATTACCATCCAAGTTAATCACCGGACGTTCCTTAGCATAATAAAGCGGAACAATCGGAATATTCTCTAAACGAATATACTGCCAGATGTCCAACTCTGTCCAGTTACTAATCGGGAATACACGGATACTTTCTCCCTTGTGTACACGGGCATTATAAATATCCCACAATTCAGGACGTTGATTTTTCGGATCCCATTGATGGAATTTATCCCGGAAAGAGAAAATACGTTCCTTCGCGCGTGACTTTTCCTCATCACGGCGGGCTCCACCAAATGCAGCATCAAACTTATATTTATCCAGCGCATGAAGCAACGCCTGCGTCTTCATCAAGTCCGTATGCACTTTACTTCCATGTGTAAAAGGTCCTACCCCTGCATGAAAAGCCTCCATATTACTTTCTACGATCAGATTCCATCCGTGCTTCTTCGCATATTCATCACGGAACTGAATCATCTCCTTAAATTTCCATTTTGAGTCGATGTGCATCAATGGGAATGGCACTTTACCCGGATAAAACGCTTTTTCAGCCAAACGTACCATCACCGAAGAATCCTTCCCGATACTGTAAAGCATCACCGGATTCTCAAATTCCGCCGCCACCTCGCGGATGATATGAATAGACTCTGCTTCAAGTTCCTTCAAGTGGCTTAATTTATATTCTTCCATTATTTTTAAAATTATGAATTACGAATTATGAATTTGCTGATAACCGCACACTAATTCTTCATCCCTAATTCCTCATTCTTCATTTTATATTCTTCACTTTTGGCAAAACAAGTTCCAACAAACGGTTCACCGATTCTTCCAAAGTCAATTTAGAAGTATCCAGTGACAAAGCCGGATGTTCCGGCACCTCAAATGGTGCGGAAATTCCTGTAAAATTCGGTATTTCTCCCTTCCGTGCCTTTGCATATAACCCTTTCACATCACGTTTCTCACACTCTTCTAGTGGAGTGCTAACGAAAATTTCCAGAAAGTCATCCTTACCAATGATATTTGCAGCCATTTCGCGAATATCATTATTAGGGCTGATAAATGCGGCAATCGTAATGATACCGCTATCCAGGAACAGCTTAGACACTTCAGCTATACGACGAATATTTTCCACCCGGTCCGTTTCAGAGAATCCCAGGTTATTATTAATTCCACTACGGATATTATCCCCATCCAAGATACGGCAAAGCAATCCGCGCTTGTGGAGTTCACGTTCCAACGCAATAGCAATCGTGCTCTTTCCGGAACCGCTCAATCCGGTAAACCAGATCATCACACTGTGTTGTCTTAAAAGCTCTTCTTTATCCTGCCGCGTCATCATGCGGTCAAATATCGGATATATATGGTTCTTCTCTTCCATTTACAGATTTATTTATTAAAAGTTCCAGATCAACGGGATCAGGATAATAGATATTAAAAAAGTTATAATATTAAGCGGCAAACCGATACGTACAAAATCCGTAAACTTATAGTTACCGATACCTTGTACAATCAGATTCGTCTGATAACCGATAGGCGTTGAGAAACTGGCAGATGCAGCCATACAAATCACTACAAAGAATGGCGTCGGACTTACTCCCAATTGCGAAGCAAGCGACAATGCCAACGGGAAAGCCAAGGCAGCCGCAGCATTATTCGTTATCAGCTCCGTAAACAGATTCGTAATGATAAACAACATTGCGAGCAGCACGTGCGGACCATAATCATCACTCAATCCGATAATAAACTTCGCAACGCTATCCGCCACACCGGAGTTCACCATTGCCTTACTGATAGCAAACGCACAGGCAATCGTTATCAATATGTCCCACGAAATATATTTAGTGTATTTACGGGCAGGGAACAGATTTGTCCATGCCATAATAATAGTAGTGATAGACACAAAGAAAAACATATCCAACTTGATACCGGGAAACATCTCCTTTGTTACCGGAAGTTCACCTACCGTTGCGCCGACAATCATCAGAATCAACAATAACAAAGCAAACCAGCGCTTTTTCTTTCCGGTAGTATCCGGTTCGTTTCCGTTCGTCAACAAGACAAACACAGAAGATTCACCCCATGTCGGGATAAATGTATCATCAGCCATCACCACCAGCGTATCTCCTTCGTGAAGTACTACATCCTCCAGATTCGACACAAAACGTTGTCCGTTACGTGTTTTAATCTCTTTTACCTCCGCACCGTAATGACGTTGGAAATTAAAATCCTTCAGTTTTTTATTGATACCAGGAAAACGGGCACCCAAAACCGCCTCTACCCGATGCAACTTCTCTCCTTCCTCTACTTCTTCATCCGGCACAGCCGTATCTGGACGTGCATCCGGCAAAAGACGTTTGGAGAAAAGAAATATATAAATGATTCCGGCAATAGCAATAAAAATACCCACCTTTCCGAGTTCGAACATAGAAAAGCCCTCAAATCCGGCCTCCAATATCATTCCGTGCACCACCAGATTGGTAGAAGTACCGATCAGTGTACAGATACCTCCCAAAATAGTCACATAAGAAAGAGGAATCAAGAACTTCGTAGCCGGAAGATTCACCGATTTAGCCCAATGCTTGATAATCGGAGCAAAAATAACCACGACAGGCGTATTATTCAGAAAGGCAGAAATAAAAGCCACTGAAGGCAAGATACGCAGCTGTGCTTTGAATACCGTCGTCTTTCCTTGCGGGAGCAACTTCTTAATCACTTGTCCCAATGTACCCGATTGGCGGATCCCCTCACTCACCAGAAACAGTAGAGCAACGGTAATCATCCCTTTATTACTAAACCCTTCCAACATCTCCTTAGGAGTCAGGATGCCGGCACACAGAAACAAAACCACTACCGAAAAAAGTATCATGCCCGGACGCATCTTATCTGCTACCAAAGCCGCTACCATTCCCAATAGGGATAATAGTACAAATACAATTTCAAATGTCATATAAACATTATTTAATGTTCTCTTTTTGGCTCAACAACAAACCAAGGATTCAATAAATCCTCCTTGTTATATCGTAGAGGTTCTTCCTTTCCAGCCTGATATACTTCCATCCCTGCGGCACGGGCTATCGCATGCCCTGCAGCCGTATCCCACTCCATTGTCGGAGCGAAACGCGGATATACATCAGCCTTTCCTTCAGCAACCAGACAGATTTTAATAGAACTTCCACTCGAAATCAACTCCACACTGCCGTGTTTCTTTCTTAAATCTGCAATATATGATTCTGTTTCAGGCGACAGGTGCGAACGTGAAGCAACCACAATCAGATGATCGTGTACTTCCTTCAAAGGTAACCGTTCCGATTTCGCAACCAGTCCTTCCAATGCCACGCCGTCACCTTCCCAACTGGCAATACCGGAACATTTATAAGCCCCTATGCCTTCAACCCCGAAATAAAGTTCATTTTTCACAGGCACATAAATAACACCGAACACAGGCACAGAGTCCTGCACCAAAGCGATATTTACCGTAAATTCTCCATTACGCTTGATAAATTCCTTCGTTCCATCCAGAGGATCTACAACCCATAAAGTATCCCACTCACGTCGAGTCTCATACCCTAAATGCTTCCCTTCTTCACTAAGAACTGGAAAAGGAGTATCATTCAGAATAGCCACAATCGCTTCATGCGCTTTTCTGTCTGCTATAGTTAGCGGAGAGTTATCAGCTTTCCTTTCTATTTCAAAATCCGATGCCGGATCATTATAAACAGAAAGAATCTTTTCACCTGCTTTTAAAGCCGCCTCGATAGCAGCCATTACATATTTTTGTTCCATTCAATCTCTAAATTAATGCCCTATTCACATTCAGGCAATACATTCTCTAAATTAAGAATTGACAAAAGTAAAAACTTTCTTTGCTATAAAAGTTTCCTTCCCATCATTTATAACTTCTTTTAGTAGAAAGATAAAAATATCTAAACGGAGATATTACTCATTTCCAATAAAAAAGCAGTAACTTCCCAGTTACCGCCTTCTTATTCGGAAAAAACGTTCGTTCTTTCCAATATATATTACCAAAAAGAAATCAATATACGCGATACAGCAACCAAGCACCTTGGAAATCCGAACGGTTCGGATATTTAGCCTTGAATGCGTCGCGAGCTTCAGCAGCAGCGGCCTTATCAGCAAATGAATTTACGATAACGCGATACATTGCCTTGTCAGCATTAAATGCAATCGTAGATTGATATCCTTGTCCATCCAACCAATCTTTCAGGCCTTCAGCATTCGCTTTCACACCAAAGCTACCTGCTACGATGCTATAATCTTTCAACCCTTCGTTGCCGGAAACCACTGTAACCTTTTCCTGACGAACGCCGGATGTATCTGCCACTTTAGTAGTTGTCACAGGAGCTGCAACTACCGGAGTTACTTCTACCGGAGCTTCCACCTGCGGTTCTGCCAATTCTTGTTGTTTAGCTTTTTCGTAAGCTTTCTTATAGGCACTTTCGCTGGATTTACAAGATGCAAATGCTAGCACCAAGCATACCCCCATTCCTAATACGACTAATTTTTTCATAATCCTATACTCTGTTTTAATTAATAATTCAATATTTTCGTCTATTCTATTTTTAATTTCGGGCAACAAAATAATAGAAATTTTATCATCCGGCAAAGAAAACCATCAAAAAAACGTCTATTCCGGCTTTTTCTTATACGAAATAGTGCCCGTTGCCTGATTGGTAGGCATCAAAAGCACCTCCGCAATCTGAATATGAGCAGGAGCCGACGCGGCAAAATAAACTGTTTCCGCAATGTCATCTCCCGTCAACGGACGAATCCCTTTATAAAAATTATCGGCAGCTTCCTTATCTCCCCGGTAACGCACCACTGTAAAGTTTGTTTCCACCATTCCCGGTTTGATGTTCGTCACTCTCAAAGGAGTATCCACCAAATCGATCCGGAGTCCGTCCGAAAGAGCCTTCACGGCAGCTTTCGTTGCGCAATACACACTACCACCCGGATAAGCGGCATCACCGGCAATAGATCCGATATTAATAATATGTCCGCGTCCGCGTTCTACCATACCGGGCACCACCAAACGCGTCATTGCCAGCAGTCCTCTTATGTTCGTATCGATCATGATATCCCATTCATCCAGACTACCCTCGAATTCCTTATCCACACCAATCACCAATCCGGCATTGTTTACCAACACATCAATCGCCTTCCATTCTTCGGGCAATGATTCCAAAGAGACGACCGCCGATTTCCGGTCACGCACATCAAAAGGCAATATATAAACCCTGATGCCATACGCCCCTTCCAATTCAACTTTCAGTTCTTCCAGTTTCGATACAGTACGCGCATTCAGAATCAGGTTCCATCCCTCCTTAGCAAATTTACGGGCACATCCTTCACCAATTCCGCTACTGGCACCTGTTATTAAAACAATCTTAGCTTCCATTATGTTTTGATTTACAATATTTGAAAACAAAAGTACGTCTTAACCTTCAATGGTTAGCTACGAAGCTCCGTTAAATAAGATTAAACCCCTAAGAAAAAAAAGAATTATAAAACAAAGCACTTTTTTCCTGTTTGCATGAACAACCTTTCCATAAAAATGTTATATTTGTTGTATTATAATCATTTTAAACATTATACATTATGAAAGGATTGAATGTTTTAGCAGCTTTTCTGGGTGGTGCAGCCGTAGGCGCAGCCCTTGGTATTTTATTTGCTCCTGAAAAAGGAGAAGACACTCGTCACAAAATTGCAGAAATTCTTCGTAAAAAAGGAATCAAACTAAACCGTAGCGAAATGGAAACTCTTGTTGACGAGATTGCTGCGGAGATGAAAGGAGAAATAGCAGAATAAGTAAGTAATCAAAGATTAAAAACAGAGTGACTATGTTGGGAGACGATAAAAGTATTGAAAATTTTCAGCAGTTATTTTTTGAGTGTAAGAAATATCTGAAGCTTCAAAAAGAATATACCATATTAGAATTGACGGAGAAGTTAACCATACTTTTTTCCACGTTAATAATGGTACTAATACTTATTATCTTGGGCATGGTTGCCCTGTTTTATTTATTTTTTGCTCTTGCTTATATATTAGAGCCTTTCGTGGGCGGACTGATGTCGAGTTTCGCCATTATTGCGGGTATCAACATGGCTCTCATCGCCTTGGTTATTATTTTCCGCAAGCAGCTCATCATTTCTCCGATGGTGAACTTCCTAGCTAATTTATTTTTAACCGATTCAAATAAATAAATTATGAATGCGCAGACACCACCAAAGAAATTCACGTTAGAAGAGATTGCCGAACGTAAAAAGAAACTCTTGGATGAGATTCATGCCCAAAAAAGAGCCATGGCCGCTACAACACGCGAAATATTTGCCCCGATTACTCCGGCAACCAATAAGGCGGATGCTATCATGCGTTCGTTCAATACCGGGATGGCTATCTTTGACGGAGTAATGATAGGAATCAAGATTATGCGGAAGATGCGGACGTATTTTAGGAAATTGAGATAATTAATTTTTCAACGTCAACCGATTTACCAAACAACCAAGGTAGCTTACAATTACTTCTTTTCATCGCAAGACGGGTACAGAAGGTACAGAAATTCACCCCTCCCTATCACACACGCACACGCACGCGTATAATATAGGTGAGAAATAGAATATAGACAGAAACGGATATCCTCCCAATGCCTCTTATCCATAATTCTATTTCCACATATCCTTAATATATTATATGCATTTCTCGCGTACATAATAAACGCGTGCACGTATACGTATACGTGTGCGTGTGTGGTAGGGAGGGGGTGAATTTCTGTACCTTCTGTACCCTTCCCATTAATAATAGCTATGTTTTATACAACCTAAAGCGCCGCTTTAGAGACCATAAAGCTATGCTTTACGATTGCTAAAGCATAGCTTTACAGAAAAAGGTCATCCGGCTTTGCCCGCCATAACGGAACAAAGTCGAATGACCTTAACTATATGCATATTATTTTTTTACACGTATGTCTCCAACAATTTCACATTTCCTCCTTCAGGAGTGATTGTGATGTCTTGCGTAGTTGCAGGCAACAAAATAGATTCTCCGGCACTAACAGTCAGTTCATTGCCTTCATTGTCTCTCATTTTGCATGTACCTTCCATGCAGATAAAAATCACAAACGAGTCAAGTTCCGAGTAATCACAACTAATTTCTTCAGTCATGTCATACAGAGAAGTCGTGAAATAAGGACATGCCACCAATTCTACCGGTTCATCCTTCACTGCATCGTATTTAGTACGGTAGTCATCCAATACTTCGTAATTGATGGCTTCACGAGCTAAATCGGTGTGAAGTTCACGGGTTTTGCCGTTCGCGTCCTTGCGGTTGAAGTCGTAGATACGGTACGTTATGTCAGAAGTCTGTTGAATCTCGGCAATGAACGCCCCGGCTCCGATACTGTGCACACGTCCGGCAGGAAGGAAAAACACATCACCCGGATGGATTTCATACTCCTGCAATACGTCGGTAATCGTATTGTTCAACACGCGTTCTTTATATTCTTTCGGGGTAATCTGTTCAGAGAATCCTGAACGTAATTTAGCTCCTTGGTCGGCATCTACCACATACCACATCTCGGTTTTTCCCATCGAATTATGGCGTTTCTTCGCCAACTCATCTGTTGGGTGTACCTGGATTGACAAATCCTGTTTGGCATCGATGAACTTAATGAGCAACGGAAATTTGTTGCCGAAACGGGCATAATTCGCTTCACCAACCAGTTCTTCACGATACTTTCTTACCATATCGGCTAAGGTTAAACCTTTATCCGGGCCATTAGCCACTACGGATTCATTGTCCTCAACACCGGAAATCTCCCAGCTTTCTCCTACTCCTTTCAAGTCTGCGTTCAAATGCTTGAATGGAATAATTTTGTCGCCCCCCCAAAGCGTCTGCTTCAGAATAGGTTCGAATTTTAATGGATACATTTTAGTTTTTCTTGTTATAAACTTAGATTAAATTCGCTCGGATTGTTACAATCCGGGAGCAAACATACAAAAAATAGTTTAGTTTTAAAGAAAAGGAGGATGAAAATTCATTTAAGAAATCATCTTTTGCTTTTGTATCCGAAAGAAGATGAAGTAATAAAGCTAAACTTTCCTAAAGCACCTGTTATATTTAGTCGGAATAATTTGTGAGAAAGAAAGAATTTCCCTTTATTTGCAGGAAATTTTTAATAATACCAAACATGAATAACACATTCCCAACAGAAGGGAATCTATCAGGGCTCAGCCGGAAAGATTTCCAAAAGGATATAAATGATAAGAAAACCGATTTATTTATCCTCAAAAACACAAAGGGAATGGAAGTAGCTGTAACCAATTACGGATGCGCCATTCTTTCTATCATGGTACCGGACAAAAACGGTAAGTATGCCAATGTAATCCTCGGACACGACAGCATCGACCACGTCATCAACAGCCCGGAACCTTTCCTAAGCACTACTATCGGACGCTACGGCAACCGTATCGCCAAAGGAAAATTCACTCTGTTCGGCGAAGAACATGAGCTGACAATCAACAACGGCCCCAACTCTCTGCATGGAGGACCTACCGGTTTCCACGCTCGTGTATGGGACGCTATACAACTTGACGAGAGCACAGTGCAATTCAACTATGTTTCTGCCGATGGCGAAGAAGGATTCCCCGGCAAACTGGAAATAGAAATGACCTACCGCCTGGAAAACGAAGTAAACGCACTGACTATCGAATACCGCGCAACAACCGACAAAGCCACAGTCGTTAATCTGACTAACCACGGTTTCTTCAACCTCGCCGGTATCTCCACTCCTACTCCTACCGTCAACGACCACATCGTTACTATCAACGCTGATTTCTATACGCCTATCGACGAAGTTTCTATCCCAACAGGCGAAATTGCCAAAGTAGAGGGTACTCCGATGGATTTCCGTACTCCGCACACCGTAGGCGAACGTATCAATGACAAATTCCAGCAACTGATTTTCGGTGCCGGCTACGACCACTGCTATGTACTGAACAAGATAGAAAACGGCTCACTCGACCTGGCTGCTACTTGCAAAGACCCGAAAAGCGGCCGTATCATGGAAGTGTATACCACCGAAGCCGGCGTGCAACTCTATACAGGCAACTGGCTGAATGGATTTGAAGGCGCACATGGAGCTACATTCCCTGCAAGAAGCGCTATCTGCTTTGAAGCACAGTGTTTCCCGGATACTCCGAACAAACCGCATTTCCCATCGGCTACTTTGCTGCCGGGTGATGAATACCAACAAATCACTGTCTACAAGTTTGCAGTGGAAGAATAAGATTTGAAAAAATAACTAACCTAATTTTATAAACTAACATTTTTTTTGAACCATGACACAAGAAAAAAAGAACGGTAAAATCATTGCAATCATTACGATGATTTTCCTTTTTGGTATGATTTCATTTGTTACCAACCTCGCTGCTCCTATGGGTATCGTGTTGAAAAACCAGTTTGACGTATCAAACGCATTAGGTATGCTGGGTAACTTCGGAAACTTTATTGCATACGCAGTAATGGGTATTCCGAGCGGTATCCTATTGCAACGCGTGGGTTATAAGAAAACAGCACTTATCGCAGTAGCTATCGGTTTCATTGGCGTAGGTATCCAATTCTTATCCGGTCATTCAAGCCCGGAAATGGCATTTGCCGTTTATTTGATTGGTGCATTCGTAGCAGGTTTCTCTATGTGTTTACTTAACACTGTTGTAAACCCAATGTTGAACAAACTGGGTGGTGAAGGTAACAAAGGTAACCAGCTTATTCAGGTAGGTGGATCTTTCAACTCTGTAATGGCTACCATTACTCCGATGTTTGTAGGTATCCTGATCGCCGGATCTATCGAAAAAGCTACTATTTCTCAAATATTCCCTGTAATGTACACTGCTATGGCTGTGTTCGCTTTTGCTTTCTTCGTACTTTTGTTTGTACAAATTCCCGAGCCCAATGCTAATGCATCAACAGAACCTATCGGAAAATTGATGAAGGGTGCTTTAAAATTCCGTCATTTTGTATTGGGAGCTATCGCTATTTTTGTATATGTTGGTATTGAAGTAGGTGTACCGGGAACTTTGAATCTATTCCTGACAGACCCTGTAGAAAAAGGCGGAGCAGGCATCGCTTCTACTATTTCCGGTTTCGTGGCAGGAACTTATTGGTTCTTAATGTTGATTGGTCGTCTAGCCGGTGCTTCACTCGGTGCTAAAATTTCCAGTAAAGCGATGCTTACGTTTACATCTGCGTTGGGACTAATTTTAGTATTCCTTGCTATCTTCTCTTCTACAAGCACATTGGTTAATCTGCCTGTACTTCAACAGAGCGCTACTGGTGGTCTGTCGTTCGGTTTTGCAGAAGTTCCTATCAACGCCATGTACTTGGTATTAGTAGGTCTTTGTACTTCTATCATGTGGGGTGGTATTTTCAACCTTGCAGTAGAAGGATTAGGAAAATATCTGGCTGCTGCTTCCGGTCTGTTTATGGTACTGGTTTGCGGTGGAGGTATCTTGCCCGTTATCCAAGGTTGGGTAGCCGACATCGCCGGTTTCATGCCTAGCTACTGGGTTATCATCGCCGCACTTGCTTACCTGCTGTTCTACGGTCTGGTAGGTTGCAAAAATGTAAATAAGGATATTCCTGTGGAATAATTCTCTATATTATTATTCACCTTTAAAATACAAATATCATGGATACAGAATACGTAAGAAGTCGCTTCATTAAACACTTTGACGGAACTACTGGATTTTTATATGCTTCTCCGGGCCGTATCAACCTGATCGGCGAACACACTGACTACAACGGTGGATTCGTATTTCCGGGAGCCGTAGACAAAGGCATGATTGCTGAAATCAAACCAAACGGTACTGACAAAGTGAGAGCTTACTCTATCGACTTGAAAGACTATGTAGAATTTGGTCTGAACGAAGAGGATGCTCCACGTGCCAGCTGGGCAAGATATATTTTCGGCGTATGCCGTGAAATGATTAAACGCGGCGTTGACGTGAAGGGATTCAATACTGCTTTTGCAGGTGATGTGCCTCTGGGTGCAGGTATGTCTTCTTCTGCTGCTTTGGAAAGTACGTATGCTTTCGCATTGAACGAACTGTTCGGTGAAAACAAAATAGATAAATTTGAATTGGCTAAAGTGGGTCAGGCAACAGAACACAACTACTGCGGTGTTAACTGCGGTATCATGGACCAGTTTGCTTCTGTGTTCGGTAAAGCAGGCAGCTTGATCCGTTTGGATTGCCGTTCATTGGAATACCAGTATTTCCCATTCCATCCGGAAGGTTATCGTCTGGTTCTGATGGATTCAGTGGTTAAACACGAACTGGCTTCTTCTGCTTACAACAAGCGTCGCCAAAGTTGTGAAGCTGCTGTTGCCGCTATCCAGAAAAAACATCCGCACGTAGAATTCCTGCGCGACTGTACAATGGCTATGCTGGAAGAAGCGAAAGCTGATATCAGTGCTGAAGACTATATGCGTGCAGAATATGTAATCGAAGAAATCCAACGTGTACTCGATGTTTGCGAGGCATTGGAAAAGGATGATTACGAAACTGTTGGCAAGAAGATGTACGAAACTCATCACGGCATGAGCAAGCTGTACGAAGTAAGCTGCGAAGAACTCGACTTCCTGAATGACTGCGCTAAAGAATACGGTGTGACTGGTTCACGCGTAATGGGTGGTGGCTTCGGTGGTTGTACGATCAACCTTGTTAAGGATGAGTTGTATGACAACTTCGTTGAAAAAACAAAAGCTGCTTTCAAAGCTAAATTCGGCAGAAGCCCGAAAGTGTATGACGTAGTAATTGGTGACGGTTCTCGTAGACTGGAATAAGAGAAGTATTATATCTCCATCGCATATTTCGTTGATGAGAATTTGTTAAGAGAGACTTATATCTGCATTAGATATATGTCTCTCTTGTTTTATTACATATTCATCCCAAGCATCTTTTTATTAAATTATTTTATAAATAAATCAAAATAAAAGTTCTATCTTTGCGAAAGATTATAAACACTAATTAGCCATGTATGATTTTTATATAGAAAAAAATATAAGGACTGAAATAGATGGTTATGCAGCAATAGCTCGTTTATATAAAGAAGTTCATAACCAAAAAGATATCTCTTTGAGAATCAATTTCTCCCAATGTATTCATTTTGACGCGAATCTCGCTTCCGTGTTAGGAGCATTAATAGATTTATTAATAGAAGAAGGATATCAGGTATGGATAACTAAACCTTTATATACGGGCGTGCGAAGAATATTATCAAGGAATCAATTTCTTAAAGCGTTTCTAATTGATACATCAAATGAAGATAAGGAGACATTTATTCCATACAGGAAATTTTCACAAACAGAGTCTGACGACTTTAAAAAATATATAGACGATGAATTGATTAGCAAACAAAAATTCCCTAAACACACAGAATTAGTCGGTAGAAATATCAATGAAAGTATATTTGAAATATATGTAAACGCCATTACGCATGGAAATAGTAAATCAGTATACTGTTGTGGAGAGTACAAACCTGAAGTTGAAATTCCAAGACTTGACGTCACAATTGTGGATTGTGGCAATACTATTTATAAAAATGTGTGTGATTATTGCGCAAGAAAAGGACTTGATAGTTTAAACTCTTTCGAAGCTATTGAATGGGCTATTCAAGAAGGAAACACAACTAAAGAATCCACCGGTGGATTAGGGTTAAGTTTGATTAAGGATTTCATTGATTTAAATAAAGGGCTTCTTCAGATCATATCATCAAATGGATTTTGGGAATATGAGAACGGAAAAGTTAACTCAAAATTTATGGAGAACATTTTTCCGGGCACAATCGTTAATATGGAGTTCAACTTCAATGACGATAAGTTTTATTATATGTCCGAAGAAAAAGAAGCACTACTAGACCCAAATGATTTATTATAATAATATAGTATATGAAAGAAATTAAAGTAGACAATTTAGTAACACTTCATCAAGGGGTGATACCCAACGAAGGAAAACCTATTTATGATCAAATCAAAGAAGCTCTAAACAAAAAGGAAGAAGTTTCTTTAGATTTTGCAGGAATAGAGCTAATGACTACCGCTTTTTTAAACGTTGCAATAGGAAACTTATACAAAGACTATTCAAGCGATTTTATTAAACAATATTTAAAGCTTCAAAATGTATCAGTCGAAAATGCACGCCGAATTAAAAAAGTAACTGATACAGCTAAACTATTTTATAAAGACACAGCACTATTCGAAAAAAATATAAAACCCATATTAGATGGCGACATTAAGTAAAGCTTCAGTTTATACTGTAGCACCCACTGACTCTTTTTTCTTTGACACTAATATATGGATGCTTTTATTTGCTCCTATAGCTAATGTCAACTATCATAGACAAAACATTTATGGTACATTATTAAGTAATATCCAAAATTCCAATGCTAAAATAAAGATCAACTCTCTTGTTGTCTCTGAATTTATCAATGCCTACTTAAAGCTAAGTTTCAAACTTTGGCAAGATGCTAGCGGTAATTATTCAACTGAGTATAAAAAAGACTTTAAGGGAACGGAAGAGTATTTGGAAGCTGTTGAAGAGGCTAAAGATAATATAAAAGTAATTTTAGGAATAACCCAAAAGATTACAGATGGATTTATCTCCGTTAATCTTGACAAAATCATATCAGATATTATTGATAGAGACTTCAATGATGCCTATTATATTGAAATGTGCAAGATTAATAAATTAAAGTTGGTTACAGACGACAGTGACTTATTGTCCTCCACAGATGATATAGAGATTATCACAGAAAGAAAACTATAAAAACATTAGGAGGGCAGTTTCCATCACGGAAGCCGCCCTTACTTTTTAAATTTATATTTAACGATGAGATTACATTCGCCATGAAGGTAGTGTCATTCTGCACTTCTTATTTCTTCGTGAACTTATATACCGCAAACGTAGTAGGTTCCAGTTCGGTAGTAAACACGTTGCCTTCAATAGATACTGGAGTTTCTTGCGGAACGATGGCAAAAGGTTGCTCCAGTGTATTATCCTTATCCAAATCAAGCGAGCGAAGTTTGATACAACGGCCATCAGACAGTATATCTTGTTTCTTCAATCCTTCAAAATTCAAGGAAATTGGCTGTATTGTGGCGGAAGTATTAGCAACCTTTACAATCAGTTCATTCTTGTCCTTATCGTAAACAGCACTGGCAAAGAGTCCGTTCTGTCCTTCGGCTCCCGTTACATTTTTCTTGTTCATGGTAAGGGGAAGTACATTTGTTCCTTTGTTTTGTGCATACAGTTGTTGTACATAATAGCTAGTGGTACGCACAGAATTTAGGTTATCGAACCAAATCATATCAGGACGCCATTGCCATCCTTCCACATGAGCAAAAAGCGGAGCATAGGTGGCCATGTGGACAATGTCAGTATTACGTTCCAATCCGGTCATGAAAGCAGCTTCGAGCAAAGCAGCATGGTAATGATTCCATTTCTTTCCTTTTCCATGGCAAGCATATTCGCCGGCAAAGACTTTCGGTCCTTTACGATCGTAGTTGTCATAGCGGGCACCTTGAGCCAGGAACCAACTTTCAGGACGATAGAAATGCTCGTCTACCAAATCGGCTTTCAGACGTTTCATTTCAGGCCACAAGTAATCAAACTCTTTTCCTTCAGAATTCGGACCGGAGCTACCTACTATTTTAATTTCCGGGTGAGCTTTACGAATAGCTTTGATAAACGGTTCGAGACGTTCGGGATATTCTTTTCCCCATTGTTCGTTACCGATACCGATAAATTTCAGGTTAAACGGTGCAGGATGTCCCATATCGGCACGTACCTTTCCCCATGTGGTATTCACATCTCCATTAGCAAACTCAATCAGATCGAGCGCATCCTGAATATAATTATCCAAATCACAAACGGCTACGTGAGCTTTCGGATCATTATTCTGATATTGGCAGGAAAGTCCGCAATTCAGAATCGGCAGAGGTGCCGCACCCATTTCTTCAGACAGCAGGAAATATTCATAGAATCCCAATCCATAGCTTTGGTAATAATCAGGAAAGAATCGGTGAGTAAAAGTATACTGCCAACGATTTTCATTCAAGGGACGGTTCTCTACCGGACCAACTGATTTTTTCCAGTCATAACGAGTCTCTAGGTCAGTACCTTCTACGATACAACCACCGGGAAAGCGGAAAACTCCGGGATGAATATCCGCCAATGCTTGTGCCAAATCTTTACGAAGACCATTTTCGTGTCCCTTCCAAGTATCAACCGGGAAAAGAGAGACATGCTCTAAATCTACAGTTCCTTTGGAAGTAAGGAAAATACGGAGTACGGATTTCGGATGAGTACTGCCGGGCTTCAAGATTATCTGGTATTTTTTCCAGTCCTTAGAATCAATCGTAAGATTCCCAGCAACAAGTGCCTGACGTTCGCCCATTGATTGGGTATCTACAAGTTCGATTCTCAATGTTTCTTTCGTACTTCCTTGCGGCAAACGCGCCCAAACGGAAAAGCGATACTCCTCCCCCTTCTTGACACCGATGCCGAAAAAGCCTTCGTTATCCAATCCGGTATGCTTATGTGCATGTCCGGGGTTAGAAAGGCGTACGTAATGCGGATTGCGTTCAAAAGGGCCATCATTCATTAAGGATACTTTTCCATACGTTTTCCATCCCATCAAGTGTTGTGGAAATTCAAAGGAACGATTCTTCACTAGTTCGGCATAAAGTCCGCCGTCGGCAGCATAGTTGATGTCCTCAAAAAAAAGTCCGTACATAGTAGGTTGGATTTCTGCACCCAGCTTCTTCGTCTGTATCACCAACTCATTAGTTTGCGCATGAAGCGCAAGGTTAGTAGACAAGGCTACTACTGCCAATAAATTTGCGTATCTTCTCATGGTTCTCAATAAAAAATTATATATAGTTAAAATGCAAAGATAATCAGATTCTCTATTTTCCCCGTACCCGATTTTATCATTAACAGGTGTATATCGGTCAAAAAGGATCAAATTCCATTCATTTGCACAATTTTCCATCCGTATCTGATATTTATAATACGAAAACAGATCAAAAAACACCTATTAATCCGCTCTATTATATGAAAAATAAACGGATGGAAAGCGTACATTTATATATATAATAAGGTGTATGGGAAATCATAAAATATACCGTTTATGCTGCATAACATACAAGAGTGTATTTGATACACCAAACAAAAGTGTTACTTTTACACCCAAAATAAGATAAGCATCTCATTTACATTAAAGATAAAACCATGAAAAAACATTTTCTACTTGCAGGATTTGCCGCACTGATGCTGGTTGCGTGCAATAACAAGCCGGCTTCCGAGCTGACCTTGTCCGGTCTTGATCCGGTAAAATTTCAAACAGAAGTGAACAATGCCAAAACAGCTCTTTACACCTTAAAGAACAAGGCAGGCATGGAAGTATGCATCACTAACTTCGGAGGACGTATCGTGTCTGTCATGGTACCCGACAAGAACGGTAAGATGCAAGATGTAGTTTTAGGTTTTGACAGCATTGCTGACTATATTAATGTACCCAGCGACTTCGGTGCTTCTATCGGACGCTATGCAAACCGTATCAACCAAGGACGTTTCGCATTGGACGGTGACACGATCCAACTGCCGCAAAACAATTTCGGCCACTGCCTGCACGGAGGTCCGAAAGGTTGGCAATACAAAGTTTATGAAGCTAATCTGATTGATCCGACAACGCTGGAACTGACACTTGTCTCACCGGACGGAGACGAAAACTTCCCGGGTAATGTGACAGCTAAAGTGACTTACAAACTGACTGAAGATAACGCTATCGATATCAAATATAGCGCAACTACCGATAAAAAGACGATCATCAATATGACCAACCACTCTTACTTCAACCTGGCAGGTGATCCGTCAAAAGCTTCAACCGACAATATATTGTATGTGAACGCAGACTATTACACTCCGGTAGACAGTACCTTTATGACTACAGGCGAAATCGCTCCTGTAAAAGACACTCCGATGGACTTCACCACTCCGAAAGCTGTAGGCAAAGAGATCGATAACTACGATTTCGTTCAACTGAAGAACGGAAAAGGATATGACCACAACTGGGTACTCAACACAAAGGGAGATCTTTCGCAAGTTGCCGCAAAACTCACCTCACCTGAAAGTGGTATTACTCTAGAAGTATATACCAACGAACCGGGTGTACAGGTTTACACAGGAAACTTCCTCGACGGAACCGTAACCGGAAAGAAAGGCATCGTTTACAACCAACGTGCTTCTGTGTGTCTGGAGACACAACATTATCCTGACAGTCCTAACAAGGCAGACTGGCCTTCTGTTGTACTGGAACCGGGACAAACTTATAATAGTGAATGTATTTTCAAATTCTCTGTAGAGAAATAATATTAACTCATAAATCATATTTATTGTGGAAGCATTAGATTGGCTAGTAATCGGAGTCTTTTTTCTGGCTCTGATCGGTATTATTGTTTGGGTAGTCAGACAAAAACAAAATGACTCGGCAGATTATTTCTTGGGCGGACGCGACGCAACATGGCTTGCGATCGGTGCCTCTATTTTCGCATCCAACATCGGTTCGGAACACTTGATCGGATTGGCAGGAGCCGGTGCATCCAGTGGTATGGCTATGGCGCACTGGGAAATTCAGGGATGGATGATCTTGATTCTGGGATGGGTGTTTGTGCCCTTCTACACACGAAGCATGGTATATACAATGCCGGAATTTTTGGAACGCCGCTATAATCCTCAATCACGTACCATCCTGTCGGTCATCTCTTTGGTAAGTTATGTGTTAACTAAAGTAGCTGTGACTGTATATGCCGGTGGTCTTGTATTCCAACAAGTATTCGGTATCAAAGAGCTTTGGGGAATTGATTTCTTCTGGATTGCAGCTATCGGTCTGGTAGTGTTAACTGCACTTTATACGATCTTCGGTGGTATGAAATCAGTTCTTTACACTTCTGTCCTTCAAACTCCTATCCTACTGTTAGGATCATTAATCATTCTGGTACTCGGCTTCAAAGAATTAGGTGGATGGGATGAAATGATGAGAGTCTGTGGGGCTGTTACCGTAAATGATTACGGTGATACGATGACTAACCTGATTCGTAGCAATGATGATGCAAACTTCCCTTGGTTGGGCGCTTTGATCGGTTCGGCTATTATCGGTTTCTGGTACTGGTGTACCGACCAGTTCATCGTACAACGTGTACTTTCAGGTAAAAATGAAATGGAAGCTCGTCGTGGTACCATTTTCGGTGCTTATCTGAAACTGTTGCCTGTATTCCTTTTCTTGATTCCTGGTATGATCGCATTTGCATTACATCAAAAATATATCGGTGCCGGTGGCGAAGGTTTCTTGCCGATGCTGGCTAACGGAACAGCAAATGCTGATGCCGCTTTCCCGACATTAGTAGCCAAATTACTTCCTGCCGGTGTGAAAGGTCTGGTAGTATGTGGTATTCTTGCCGCCTTGATGAGTTCTCTTGCATCTCTGTTTAACTCGTCAGCCATGTTGTTTACTATCGACTTCTACAAACGTTTCAAACCTGAAACTCCGGAGAAGAAGCTGGTAGGTATTGGTCAGGTTGCAACGGTTGTAATCGTTATTTTAGGTATTCTTTGGATTCCTATCATGCGTAGTGTAGGCGATGTACTTTATACTTACTTGCAGGACGTTCAATCCGTACTGGCTCCTGGTATCGCTGCGGCTTTCTTACTGGGTATCTGTTGGAAACGTACTTCCGCCCAAGGTGGTATGTGGGGATTGATTGCTGGTATGGTAATCGGGTTGACTCGCCTCGGTGCAAAAGTATATTATAGCAATGTGAGCGAAGTAGCAGATTCTACATTCAAATATTTGTTCTATGATATGAACTGGTTATTCTTCTGCGGATGGATGTTCTTGTTCTGTATCATTGTAGTAGTCGTAGTCAGCCTGGTGACCAAAGCGCCGACTACAGAAAAGATTCAGGGACTGGTATTCGGAACGGCTACTAAAGAGCAAAAAGCTGTTACACGTGCAAGCTGGAATCACTGGGATATTATTCATACTGTGATTATTCTGGCTATTACTGGTGCTTTCTACTGGTATTTCTGGTAAAAAATAAGCCCTTCCTTCAACCTTCTCTTTGGGAAAGGTTGAAGGAATCTAAAAATAGTCTTGCCAACGGAAAGACTGGTTTATTATAACTAAATTTACAATCCAATGGATAAAGATAATTCACAAGAGTCAATGATAAGCTCAGCCCCCCTCTCTTTTGAAAAGAACCGGGGGGAGGCTTATTATAGCTCGAATCCTACCTTTTATGTTGGCATCGACTGTATCATCTTTGGTTTCAACGAAGGGGAAATCAGCTTGCTATTGTTGAAGAGAAACTTCGAGCCGGCAATGGGTGAATGGTCACTAATGGGAGGATTTGTGCAAAATAATGAAAGTGTGGATGATGCCGCCAAACGTGTATTGCATGAGCTTACCGGACTGGAAAACGTTTACATGGAACAGGTAGGAACTTTCGGAGCAATCGACCGCGATCCGGGTGAACGGGTTATCTCAGTGGCTTACTATGCATTGATTAACATCAATGAGTATGACCGGGAACTGGTTCAGAAGCACAATGCTTACTGGGTGAATATAAACGAACTTCCCCCGCTTATCTTCGACCATCCTGAAATGGTAGAAAAAGCACGGGAACTGATGAAACAGAAAGCATCCGTAGAACCTATCGGATTCAATCTGCTTCCGAAACTCTTTACATTATCCCAATTACAAAGTTTATATGAGGCTATTTACGGTGAAACAATGGATAAACGAAACTTCCGTAAAAGAGTGGCTGAAATGGATTATATAGAAAAAACTGATAAAATTGATAAACTGGGTTCCAAACGGGGGGCTGCCTTGTATAAGTTCAACGGCAAGGCTTACCGCAAAGACCCGAAATTTAAAATCTAATCATTATGCTGGAAGAACTAAAAGAAAAAGTATTTCATGCCAATCTCGAATTGGTAAAGCATGGATTAGTCATCTTTACCTGGGGCAATGTTTCTGCTATCGACCGTGAGAGCGGACTGGTAGTAATCAAACCTAGCGGTGTAAGTTATGATGACATGAAAGCAGAAGATATGGTAGTAGTGGATTTGGATGGCAAGGTCGTTGAAGGACGACTGAAGCCATCCTCAGATACTCCTACTCACGTAGTACTTTACAAAGCATTTCCGAAGATTGGCGGAGTGGTACACACCCACTCTACTTATGCGACTGCCTGGGCACAAGCGGGATGCGACATTCCGAACATCGGAACGACTCACGCGGATTATTTCCATGATGCCATTCCCTGCACGGCAGATATGACGGAAGCAGAAGTGAAAGGTGCTTACGAGTTGGAAACTGGTAATGTGATAGTGAAACGTTTTGAAGGATTGAATCCTGTACACACACCGGGAGTGTTAGTGAAAAATCACGGTCCTTTCTCTTGGGGAAAAGATGCGCACGATGCTGTACACAACGCCGTGGTAATGGAACAGGTAGCCAAAATGGCAAGTATCGCTTATGCGATAAACCCGAATTTAACAATGAACCCGTTACTGGTAGAAAAACATTTCAGCCGCAAGCATGGTCCGAATGCTTATTATGGACAGTAACAATAAAAAACAGATATTAAAATTTAAAGCAATAACATTATGAATAACGTATTTGATCAATATGAAGTATGGTTCGTAACAGGAGCACAGCTTCTGTACGGAGGTGACGCAGTAATCGCAGTAGACGCACACTCTAATGAAATGGTAAACGGACTGAATGAATCCGGGAAACTTCCTGTTAAAGTGGTATACAAAGGTACTGCTAACTCTTCTAAAGAAGTGGAAACTATTTTCAAAGCAGCCAATAACGATGAAAAATGTGTCGGCGTAATCACTTGGATGCATACTTTCTCTCCTGCTAAGATGTGGATTCATGGCCTGCAACAGTTGAAAAAACCATTGTTGCACCTGCACACACAGTTCAACAAGGAAATTCCTTGGGATACAATGGACATGGACTTCATGAACCTGAACCAGTCAGCTCACGGTGACCGCGAATTCGGACACATCTGTACCCGTATGCGCATCCGCCGTAAAGTAGTGGTAGGTTACTGGAAAGAGGAAGACACGTTGCACAAGATCGCTGTCTGGATGC
Organism: uncultured Phocaeicola sp.; assembly: GCA_948579315.1. GTDB lineage: Bacteria > Bacteroidota > Bacteroidia > Bacteroidales > Bacteroidaceae > Phocaeicola. Next base: position 19,974 of record CAPAOL010000013.1, on the reverse strand, counting down.
GTGTTTGTGTCGGTTGGGCAGATTCACAAGATATGCTAATTATCCGTTTCGGCGACCAGATGAACAATGTAGCTGTAACCGACGGTGATAAAGTGGAAGCAGAACAACGTATGGGTTACCACGTAGATTATTGTCCGGTAAGCGAATTGATGGAATACCACAAAGAAATCAAGAATGAAGATGTAGATGCATTGGTAGCTACTTACTTCAAAGAATACGACCACGATGCTTCTTTGGAAGACAAATCGACTGAAGCTTATCAGAAAGTATGGAATGCCGCTAAAGCAGAACTTGCCATGCGTGCTATCCTGAAAGCTAAAGGCGCTAAAGGATTTACAACCAACTTCGACGATTTGGGCGACATCGAATACAATGGTTTCGATCAGATCCCGGGTCTTGCTTCACAACGTCTGATGGCGGAAGGTTACGGATTCGGCGCTGAAGGTGACTGGAAATCGGCTGCTCTGTACCGTACGGTATGGGTAATGAACCAGGGACTTCCCAGAGGTTGTTCATTCCTGGAAGACTACACACTGAACTTCGACGGTGCCAACAGCTCTATCCTACAGTCACACATGTTGGAAATCTGTCCGCTTATTGCTGCCAACAAACCTCGCCTGGAAGTACACTTCCTCGGTATAGGTATCCGCAAGAGCCAGACAGCAAGATTGGTATTTACTTCAAAGACTGGTGCAGGATGTACTGCTACAATAGTAGATATGGGTAACCGCTTCCGTCTGATTGTAAACGATGTGGAATGTATCGAACCGAAACCACTGCCTAAGTTGCCGGTTGCTTCCGCTCTTTGGATTCCGATGCCCAACCTCGAAGTAGGTGCAGGTGCATGGATCTTAGCTGGTGGAACTCACCACTCTTGCTTCTCTTACGACCTGACAGCAGAATATTGGGAAGATTATGCTGAAATTGCAGGTATCGAAATGGTACATATCAACAAGGATACTACAATCAGCTGCTTCAAGAAAGAACTGCGCATGAACGAAGTATATTACATGTTGAATAAAGCGCTTTGCTAAACCTTAAATATTGATTTCAACATGAAATTAGATGCAAAATCAACCATCGAAGCAGGCAAAGCCATCCTTGGTATAGAACTGGGGTCAACACGAATTAAAGCAGTTTTGATTGACCAGGAAAACAAGCCTATTGCTCAAGGTAGCCACACTTGGGAAAACCAGTTAGTTGACGGACTTTGGACTTATAGCATTGAAGCTATCTGGTCGGGACTGCAAGATTGCTATGCTGATCTTCGCGCTAACGTAAAGAACTTATATGGCGTAGAGATTGAGACATTGGTTGCTATCGGTGTCAGTGCCATGATGCATGGCTATATGCCGTTCAACAAAAAAGAAGAAATCCTCGTGCCTTTCCGCACCTGGAGAAATACGAATACAGGACGGGCAGCAGCAGTTTTATCAGAACTGTTTGTCTACAACATTCCGCTGCGATGGAGCATTTCTCATTTGTACCAGGCTATCCTAAACAATGAAGCGCATGTGAATGACATTGATTTCCTGACTACTTTGGCAGGTTATGTGCATTGGCAGCTAACTGGCGAAAAGGTATTGGGTATCGGTGATGCATCGGGTATGCTCCCTATCGATCCGACAACCCATAACTATTCGGCTGAAATGGTGGCTAAGTTCGATAATCTGATTGCTCCGAAAGAATATAGCTGGAAGCTGGAAGATATTCTGCCTAAAGTATTGTCGGCAGGTGAAAATGCCGGTGTCCTCACTCCGGAAGGAAGTAAAAAGCTCGATGCATCGGGTCATTTGAAGGCAGGAATACCGGTTTGTCCGCCGGAAGGAGACGCAGGTACCGGAATGGTGGCAACCAATGCAGTCAAACAACGTACCGGAAATGTGTCAGCAGGTACTTCTTCATTCTCTATGATTGTATTGGAGAAAGATTTGTCGAAGCCATACGAAATGATTGACATGGTGACCACTCCTGACGGAAGTCTGGTAGCCATGGTGCATTGCAACAACTGTACTTCTGATCTCAACGCATGGGTCAACCTGTTCAAAGAATATCAGGAGCTTCTGGGCATACCTGTAAATATGGATGAAATCTATAGCAAACTTTACAATATTGCGCTCACCGGTGATACCGATTGCGGAGGTTTGCTTTCATATAATTATATTTCAGGAGAGCCTGTAACAGGACTTGCTGAAGGAAGACCGTTGTTTGTACGCTCGGCAAACGACAAATTCAACCTGGCAAACTTTATGCGGGCTCACTTGTATGCTTCAGTCGGAGTGCTCAAGATTGGCAACGATATCCTGTTCAACGAAGAAAAAATCAAAGTGGACAGAATTACTGGCCATGGAGGATTATTCAGAACCAAAGGAGTAGGTCAAAGAATACTTGCTGCAGCTATCAACTCGCCTATTTCTGTGATGGAAACAGCCGGCGAAGGTGGTGCATGGGGTATTGCTTTGTTAGGTTCTTACCTCGTGAACAATGAAAAGAAACAATCTCTTGCCGATTTTCTGGATGAAAGCGTATTTGTCGGTGATGCGGGTATTGAGGTATCACCTAGCCCCGAAGATGTAGCCGGCTTCAATACATACATCGAAAACTATAAGGCAGGATTGCCTATCGAAGAGGCAGCAGTCAAATTTAAATAATTGACAGTCGGCAATCCATTGTTGTTCATCAAAGATTGTCGATAAATCGCTGTTTATCAAGAGTCAATTCTAACTAAGTATTAACATTAATTATCTCCACCCCTCTCCTCTTTTGGAGAGGGAGATGGGGAGACTATTATCATGAAAACCACCTCGCTCATACTTGCACTTGTGCTGTCCACCTCACTGGGCAAAGCTCAAAACGCCCCACAAGTGTCTTACTTCCCTTTGCAGAATGTGAAACTATTGGATAGTCCGTTCCTGCAAGCTCAACAGACTGATTTACATTACATACTTGCATTAGACCCCGACCGTCTGCTTGCACCTTTTCTCCGCGAAGCAGGGTTACAGCCTAAAGCCCCCAGCTACACCAATTGGGAAAATACCGGATTGGACGGACATATCGGCGGACATTATTTATCCGCACTTTCCATGATGTATGCCGCCACCGGAGATACCACAGTCCATAATCGCCTCAACTACATGCTGAATGAGTTGAACCGGGCACAGCAAACTGTCGGCACAGGATTCATCGGAGGAACTCCGGGAAGCCTTCAGCTTTGGAAAGATATAAAAGCAGGAAAGATCCGTCCCGGAGGTTTCGACCTTAACGGCAAATGGGTGCCTCTATACAATATACATAAGACTTACGCCGGATTGCGGGATGCATATCTCTATGCAGGAAGCGATCTTGCACGCCAAATGCTTATTGCTTTTACAGACTGGATGATCGACATCACTTCCGGCTTGAGCGATGAACAAATACAAGATATGCTTCGTAGCGAACATGGTGGATTAAACGAGACTTTCGCCGATGTGGCCGAAATCACAGGCGACAAGAAGTATCTGGAACTGGCACGCCGTTTCTCCCACAAGCTTATCTTAGATCCGCTTATCAAAGAGGAAGACAAATTGACGGGAATGCATGCCAACACACAGATTCCGAAAGTGATCGGCTACAAGCGAATAGCCGAACTTTCACAAGACGACAAGAACTGGAATCATGCTGCAGAGTGGGATCATGCCGCCCGTTTTTTCTGGAACACGGTAGTCAATCACCGTTCTGTCTGCATCGGAGGAAATAGTGTCCGCGAACATTTCCATCCGTCGGATAACTTCACGTCCATGCTGAACGACGTTCAAGGACCGGAGACCTGTAATACTTACAACATGCTCCGTCTTACCAAAATGCTTTATCAGAATTCTCACAATCCGAATCAAACAAACGAACCTGATCCCAACTACGTAAACTATTACGAACGTGCGCTTTACAATCATATTCTAGCATCACAAGAGCCGGATAAAGGTGGATTTGTCTACTTCACTCCTATGCGTCCGGGACACTATCGTGTGTACTCACAACCAGAAACATCCATGTGGTGCTGTGTAGGTTCAGGCTTGGAGAATCATACCAAATATGGTGAATTCATCTATGCGCATCAGAAAGATATGCTCTATGTCAATCTCTTCATTCCTTCACAACTGACTTGGAAAGAGCAAGGCATTATTTTGACACAAGAAACCCGTTTCCCCGATGACGACAAGGTAACTTTGCGAATAGATGAAGCGCCTAAGAAAAAACGTACTTTAATGATACGTATTCCGGAATGGGCGAACCACTCCAAAGGATATAGCGTCAGCATCAATGGAAAAAGAAAAATGTTCGTTATGGCAAAAGGTAACCAGTATCTTCCTCTCTCCCGCAAATGGAAAAAAGGGGATGTCATTACTTTCCACTTGCCTATGAAAGTCAGCGTAGAACAGATTCCCGACAAGAAAGATTATTATGCTTTCTTATATGGTCCGATCGTTCTTGCAGCTTCCACAGGCACTGAACATCTTGATGGTTTATATGCCGATGACAGTCGTGGCGGCCATATCGCTCATGGCAAACAAATTCCTTTGCAAGAAGTCCCGATGCTGATAGGAAATCCTGATTCAATCTGCAAGTCTCTTCAGAAAAAACAGAATAGCCGGATTACTTTCAGCTATAACGGAGAGGTTTATCCTGCACAAGGCAAAGCATTGGAACTCGTTCCGTTCTTCCGCCTGCATAATTCCCGCTATGCCGTTTATTTCCAGCAGGCAAGCGAAGAGCAGTTTAAAGCGATTCAGGAAGAGATGGCAACGGCTGAACGAAAAGCAACGGAATTGGCTAATCAAACCATTGACCTTATCTTCCCCGGTGAACAGCAGCCGGAGTCTGACCATGGCATCCAGTATGAGCAGGCAGAAACAGGGACGAATAAAGACCGGCATTTCCGACGTGCCAAAGGTTGGTTCGGCTATCAGTTGAAAGTGAAAGAAGAAGCAAGCCGCCTCCTGATTACGGTACGGAAAGATGACCGCAATAAAGTGGCTATTCTTTTGAATAACGAAAAGTTGGCTGTTCATCCGACTGTCAGTGAAGCGGATAAAGACGGTTTCATAACCCTTTCATACGTTCTGCCTCAAAAACTGAATACAGGTAGTTGTCCGATACGTTTTATCCCTGACGGGACGGAATGGACGTCTGCCGTTTATGAAGTTCGTTTACTAAAATAGAAGTCACCACAGATTACACGGATTAACACAGATTATTTATGAGTTATAACATGATAGCAGTCAGAATAAAATCAATCTGTGATAATCTGCGTAATCTGTGGTAAAAAATAATCATTAAATAAATACCATTTATGAAAGCAAAACTATTAGTCAGCACGGCTTTTCTGGCAGCATCCGTATCTCTTTCTGCACAAAAGAGTGCTACCATAACCGTACATGCCGACCAAGGCAAAGAAATCATACCAAAGGAAATTTACGGCCAGTTTGCCGAACACCTAGGTTCATGTATCTACGGTGGTCTTTGGGTAGGCGAAAACTCAGATATTCCCAATATCAAGGGATATCGCACAGATGTATTCAATGCACTGAAAGACTTGTCCGTTCCCGTTCTTCGCTGGCCGGGCGGATGCTTTGCCGATGAATACCACTGGATGGACGGCATTGGTCCGAAAGAGAACCGTCCAAAGATGGTGAACAACAACTGGGGCGGTACTATTGAAGATAACAGTTTCGGAACGCACGAGTTTTTGAATCTTTGCGAGATGCTGGGTTGCGAACCATACGTGAGTGGAAATGTAGGTAGCGGCACAGTGGAAGAGCTTGCCAAATGGGTAGAATATATGACTTCTGACGGAGACTCTCCTATGGCCAACCTTCGCCGTAAGAATGGTCGCGACAAAGCATGGAAATTGAAATATCTTGGCGTAGGAAATGAAAGCTGGGGATGCGGTGGCAGTATGCGCCCGGAATATTACGCAGATTTATACCGTCGTTATTCTACTTATTGCCGTAATTATGACGGCAACCGCCTGTTCAAGATTGCCAGTGGTGCCAGTGACTATGATTACAAATGGACAGATGTATTGATGAATCGTGTAGGACACCGGATGGACGGTCTTTCTCTACACTATTATACCGTAACCGGATGGAGTGGCAGCAAAGGATCAGCCACTCAATTCAACAAAGATGATTATTACTGGGCAATGGGAAAATGTCTGGAAGTGGAAGATGTACTCAAGAAACATTGTGCCATCATGGACAAATATGACAAGGACAAGAAAATCGCTCTCTTACTGGACGAATGGGGAACCTGGTGGGATGAGGAACCCGGAACCATCAAAGGACATCTGTATCAGCAGAACACATTACGTGATGCTTTCGTGGCTTCTTTAAGTCTTGATGTATTCCACAAATATACAGACCGCCTGAAGATGGCAAATATCGCACAGATTGTCAATGTACTTCAATCCATGATTCTGACGAAAGACAAAGAAATGGTGTTAACGCCTACTTATTATGTCTTCAAGATGTATAAAGTACACCAGGATGCCACTTATCTTCCTATCGACCTGACTTGCGAAAAGATAAGTGTACGTGATAACCGCACGGTGCCGATGGTGAGTGCTACAGCTTCCAAAAACAAAGATGGAGTGATCCATATTTCTCTTTCCAATGTAGATGCTGATGAAGCGCAGGAAATCACCATCAATCTGGGTGATACGAAAGCCAAGAAAGCTGTCGGAGAGATTCTGACCTCTGCCAACCTGACCGATTACAATTCTTTTGAAAAACCTAATATTGTAAAACCGGCACCTTTCAAAGAGGTAAAAATCAATAAAGGTACAATGAAGGTAAAACTTCCTGCTAAGTCCATTGTTACTTTAGAGTTACAGTAATTTTAGGGCAATTACTTATTGTATCACAAACAAGAAGACCGTAATATTGTCGATAAAAAAGATAGCTCTTTTGAATTGTTAAATCCACATAAAGAGTTATCTTTGCGAACAATCTGACAGAAATCAATTAAATTTTAATGATATGAACGATAACAAACTTATGAATCGTGCAGCGGATAACATCCGTATTCTTGCTGCTTCAATGGTTGAGAAAGCCAATTCCGGTCACCCGGGTGGCGCCATGGGTGGTGCTGATTTTGTAAATGTACTCTTCTCTGAGTTTCTAGTATACGATCCTGAAAATCCCCGTTGGGAAGGACGTGACCGCTTCTTCCTCGACCCGGGCCACATGTCTCCAATGCTTTATTCTACGTTGGCATTGACAGGAAAATTCACGCTGGACGAGCTGAAAGAATTCCGTCAATGGGGAAGCCCTACTCCGGGACACCCTGAAGTGGATATCATGCGTGGCATCGAAAATACTTCCGGTCCACTAGGACAAGGACACACTTTTGCAGTAGGTGCTGCTATCGCTGCCAAATTCTTGAAAGCCCGTTTCGACGAGGTGATGAATCAGACTATTTACGCTTACATCTCTGACGGTGGTATTCAGGAAGAAATCTCTCAAGGTTCCGGACGTATTGCCGGTGCACTGGGATTGGACAACCTGATTATGTTCTATGACTCCAACGATATTCAGCTTTCAACAGAAACGAAAGACGTAACCGTTGAAGATACTGCCATGAAATATGAAGCATGGGGATGGAACGTACTTAATATCAACGGTAATGATCCTGACGAAATCCGTGCGGCAATCAAAGAAGCACAGGCTGAAAAAGAACGTCCGACTCTGATTATCGGTAAAACCGTAATGGGTAAAGGTGCACGCAAGGCAGACGGCAGCAGCTATGAAGCTAACTGCGCTACACATGGTGCTCCTCTCGGTGGCGACGCATACGTAAATACAATCAAGAATCTGGGTGGTGATCCTACTAACCCGTTCGTTATATTCCCGGAAGTAGCCGAACTGTATGCAAAAAGAACAGAAGAACTGAAGAAGATCGTTGCTGAAAAATATGCAAAGAAAGCTGCATGGGCGAAAGCAAATCCGGAACTGGCTGCAAAACTGGAACTCTTCTTCTCAGGCAAAGCTCCGAAAGTAGACTGGGCTGCTATCGAACAGAAAGCCGGTAGCGCTACTCGTGCTGCATCTGCAACTGTACTGAGCGCACTTGCCACACAGGTAGAAAACATGATCGTTGCTTCTGCCGACCTTTCTAACTCTGACAAGACTGACGGTTTCCTGAAAAAGACTCATTCTTTCAAGAAAGGTGATTTCAGCGGAGCATTCTTCCAGGCAGGTGTATCTGAATTGTCAATGGCTTGTATCTGTATCGGTATGTCTCTCCACGGTGGTGTGATTGCTGCTTGCGGTACATTCTTCGTATTCTCCGACTACATGAAACCTGCCGTACGTATGGCTGCTTTGATGGAACAACCGGTGAAATTCATCTGGACACACGACGCATTCCGCGTAGGTGAAGACGGTCCTACTCACGAACCGGTAGAACAGGAAGTTCAAATCCGCCTGATGGAAAAACTGAAAAACCATAAGGGACACAACTCTATGTTGGTACTTCGTCCGGCTGATGCAGAAGAGACAACCATCGCTTGGAAACTTGCTATGGAAAATATGTCTACTCCGACAGGATTGATCTTCTCTCGTCAGAATATTGCCAATTTACCGGCAGGAACAGATTACGAACAAGCAGCTAAGGGTGCTTATATCGTAGCAGGTTCTGACGAAAATCCGGATGTTATCCTGGTAGCTTCAGGTTCTGAAGTATCTACATTGGTAGCCGGCACAGAGTTGCTTCGCAAAGATGGCGTGAAGGTACGCATTGTATCTGCTCCGTCTGAAGGTCTGTTCCGCAACCAACCGAAAGAATATCAGGAAGCTATTCTTCCGGCAGATGCGAAGATTTTCGGTATGACTGCCGGTCTGCCTGTCACTCTTCAAGGTCTGGTAGGTTGCCACGGTAAAGTTTGGGGATTGGAATCTTTCGGTTTCTCCGCTCCTTATAAAGTATTGGATGAGAAACTTGGATTTACTGCCGAGAACGTATATAACCAAGTAAAAGCAATGCTCTAATGAAAACAATCGGATTAGCATGCGACCATGCCGGTTTTGAACTGAAAGAATATGTTCGCGGCTGGTTGGAAGCAAAAGGCTGGGCTTACAAAGATTTCGGAACTAACTCTACCGCAAGCGTAGACTATCCGGATTATGCTCACCCACTGGCTCTTGCAGTGGAATCGGGAGAATGTTATCCCGGTATCGCTATCTGCGGCAGTGGAAACGGAATCAATATGACGCTGAACAAGCACCAAGGGGTTCGTGCTGCTCTCTGTTGGAATGCAGAGATCGCACACCTGGCTCGTCAGCACAATGATGCTAATGTACTGGTTATGCCGGGACGCTTCATCAGCACTGAAGAAGCGGATATGATTTTGACAGAGTTCTTCTCTACCAAATTTGATGGCGGTCGTCATCAGAACCGTATTGATAAGATTCCGGCAAAATAAAGCTCGAAGATAAACTAAATAGGTGTAAAGCTGTTCTTCTTTTTGAAGGACAGCTTTATTTTTATATTGGTACAGCCGCTTATCATTTCGGAAATAAAATTAAGATGGAGGAAGCGTTGAAAAAGGTTCCGACCGATGCACTGGCAATAGGGAAATCTGAACCCAGTGAGCCTTGGATTCTATGTAAAGACAATAGCTAGGTTATTCTTACGAATATTTTACAACATCAAATAGGTTATTGAATAAGACCTGTAATAAATTGATAGCAAAAATAACCGCAGAGAACAAACTTCAGCAAAGTTCCGAATATAAATCCGAGTAATGAGCCTACACCTGATTTAAGTGCCTGCGAGAATTCTTTATTTCCTAATAATTCACCCATCACCGCCCCCAGAAACGGACCGAGAATAATACCCCAAGGCAAAAAAAGAAGACCGACAAGAGTTCCTATCATACATCCCCAATTCCCCCATTTACTACCGCCACTATATTTACTTCCCAGCATCGGAATGAAATAGTCCAATACCTGCAAAACAGCTACAATCAATAACCATACGATTAATTGTGTCGTAGAATATTGTACCTTATCCGTGAAATGCAGAATAACCAACCCCACATAAGCAATAGGCGGACCGGGAAGAAACGGCAGAATACAACCTGTTAACCCAGCTATCATACAAAGGGCACTAATTACGATCAAAATAATGTCCAACATAATCTGTTTTTTTAGTTCTGCACAAAAATACAGTATCTTTCAGTAAATACAAGCTAATCTTGAGAATTATTTCCACCCCTTCACTGCTGTTTCAGAATAGCTTTGCCAGGGCTACAGCTCTTAGTGTGAATGAGTTTTTCCAATACTTTTTTGAGGATGCCTCGTACCCAACAAGAACTTTTACTATCTTTGTGTCGTTAACGCTATTAATAAGCAAGTTATAATATATAAGAAGCAGGAGGACAGAAAATGGATCCAATGGAATATATAGTACCCAACAGAAAGCGTTTGCCTTACGGTATGATGAACTTCGCAGTCATCCGCCGCGAAGACTATTATTATGTAGACAAAACCCGCTTCATTCCTATGATAGAGCAGGCAGACCGGTTCTTTTTCTTCATCCGTCCCCGCCGTTTCGGCAAGAGCCTCACGCTAAACGTACTGCAACACTACTACGATGTACGTACCCGCGATAAGTTCAACGACTTATTCGGCGACCTCTACATCGGGAAACATCCCACAGCAAACCGCAACAGCTATCTGGTACTTTACCTCAACTTTTCAGGTATCACCGGCGAACTGAATGATTATCGAAAGGGACTGGATGCACATTGCAGCATTACTTTCATGAACTTTTGCAAGATATATGCCGACCTTCTGCCACCGGAGACGCTAGAAGAACTACGCCAAGTGAATGGAGCCGTAGAGCAGTTGGACTACCTCTATCAAGCCTGCGAACGTGCCGGACAGAAAATGTATCTCTTCATCGACGAATACGACCACTTCACCAACGCCATCCTTTCCGATGCCGAAAGCTTGCACCGCTACACTGACGAAACGCATGGCGAAGGTTATCTGCGTGCTTTCTTCAATAAGGTGAAGGCAGGAACTTACTCCAGCATAGAGCGTTGTTTCATCACCGGCGTAAGCCCCGTAACGATGGATGACCTGACGAGTGGCTTCAACATCGGCACAAACTACTCACTTACCCCCCAATTTAACCAAATGATGGGGTTCACCGAAGAAGAAGTGCGCGAAATGCTGACTTATTATTCAACGAACAGTCCTTTCCACCATACTGTTGACGAACTGATAGAAATAATGAAACCGTGGTACGACAATTATTGCTTCGCGCAGGATTGTTACGGTGAAACTACCATGTACAATTCCAACATGGTGCTCTACTTCGTGAAGAATTACATAGATAACGGCAAAGCACCACGAGAAATGATAGAAGATAATATACGTATCGACTATGAAAAGCTGCGTATGCTCATTCGAAAGGATAAGGAGTTTGCGCACGATGCTTCCGTCATTCAGACTTTAGTGAGTCAAGGTTATATCACTGGCGAACTGAAGAAAGGTTTCCCTGCCGTCAACATCACCAATCCTGACAATTTTATAAGCCTGCTCTACTATTTCGGAATGTTGACCATTAGCGGAATATATAAAGGCAAGACCAAACTGACCATTCCGAACCTGGTGGTTCAAGAGCAGCTCTACACTTATTTGCTGAATACCTATAACGACGCAGACTTGAATTTCAGCAGCTACGAAAAGAGCGAACTTTCAAGTCAGCTCGCCTATGATGGCAATTGGCAAGCCTATTTCAGCTACATTGCCGACTGCCTAAAACGTTATGCATCCCAGCGTGACAAGCAAAAGGGCGAATTCTTCGTTCACGGCTTCACCTTGGCAATGACTGCGCAAAACCGCTTCTACCGCCCTATCTCCGAGCAAGATACACAAGCGGGTTACGTCGATATTTTCCTCTGTCCCATGTTGGACATATATTCTGACATGAAACACAGCTACATCGTTGAGTTGAAATACGCCAAATATCGCGATTCCGAAAACCGTGTGGAAGAATTGCGTCAGGAAGCCATCGCTCAAGCCAACCGTTATGCCGATACGGACACAGTGAAACAAGCTATTGGCTCCACGCAACTACACAAGATTGTAGTGGTATATAAAGGTATGGAAATGCGGGTATGCGAAGAGTTATAATGAACAATCTCTTCACCCTTCACTTTTCCTTGTATTATCCTATCTATAAACAGTTTATGGGTGAAGGGTGTTCCCTTCACCCATCCTTTCACGTTTTTTCTTTTTCAAATTGTACCTTTCCACAATAAAAGTACTACCTTTGTCAATCATGTATGTAATATACAATATAAAATGAACAACAATTAATAAAAAAACAAAACAGTCCCTTTCAACTACGCCCGCTGCTACAACGAGCAATGTCCGAAAGCTTGTAACTGCCTGCGTCGGGTGGCTGCACTTCTCACTACCGCTGACACGTCCTACATCAGCATCGTAAACCCAATGTGTATTCCGACCACCGGCATTGACTGTCCCCACTTCCAAAACGCAGAAAAGATACATGTGGCATGGGGTATCAGCCACCTGCTGGACAACGTACCTTATAAGGACGGAACAAACATCAAGCAACAACTGATCGGACATTTCGGAAAAACGCTTTACTATCGCTTTTATCGCGAAGAGCGTTTCCTAAGCCCCGCAGACCAAAACTATATCCGCCAACTTTTTCGCCGGAAAGGTATCACCGAAGAACCGGTCTTTGACAGCTACACGGATGAGTATAATTGGTAAAGTTGCGTTCTAACTAGTTTCCAGCCTGCTGAAACTTTTTGTTTCAAGCGCTAGAAACTAAAAGTTTCAAGGCATGAAACGATTCGTTTCAAAGTATGAAACAAAAAATGGAACTAGTTGAAAACAAAAGAAGCCCTAATGAAGAGGCAGGTGAAGCTTATGGCCTTCACCCGCTATCACCGATGAATAAAGCGAAACAGAAGATGTTGAAGAGGTGAAAGGCATCCTACGTTCGTAGAGTGTCCGTTGTCGGAGGTACCAACGAATGGATCAGAAATGATGCTTGCTATGATTAAAGATAATGTCTAACATAAAATAATAAATTACCGATAATCTGCTCCAATCAAACCCTCTTTAGAATAACCTTCACTATGAATAATCGGAGTCAGTTGCGCTTCCGATTTTTTCAACAGGAAAGAGACTTTTGCCTTGCCACTCTCATCGGTAGCAATATTCGGATTCCAATATAGGGTATGACGTGGTCGCGTATTCTGAATGAACGAGGAATCGGATAAAGCAGGGACGTAAAACTCTTTCGTCTGATTGAACCCTATCCATTGACAAATCTGTTTGTTGGAAACCGTAGCATCACCCACCCTTTTGGTATAGATGGCAACAATACCGCCTTGACTGTTGAACCCTCCGAACATGGTTGCCGTTTGCTGCAACACTTCGATTCGTTCCACATGCGAGACATCCATGCTATAAACCATTTCCGAATCTTTCACCACCAACCCGTCCAAAACAAAAGTGACCATAGAACCACTGGGCGTGCCATTCATGTGGGCATAGGTCAGGTTTCCTTTCGATTTCTCCTTACTGAAAATCATGGTTAGTCCGGGCACCCTCGGCAACAGCCGGCGGATATCTCCATAATTATTCTCTCCGACATCAAAAGTACTCTTTACAAAACCTTCACTATACGGACGACGCTTCTCCATCTGACCCTTCTTACGGGCTGTCACTTTCACTTCATCCAGCCGAATGGTCCCTTCTCCGAAAGGAAGAGCCTGAAAGGAATCGGGCATATATAAAGAAGAAATGTAAGAAGCGGGAGGCATACGAACGGGAGCATCCATCACAATGGGAAAGGTCCGTTTCTTGCCGTCGGTGGCAGAAAACATCACCTCCTTTGTCCCTTCAAAAGAAAAGTCGGACAATGCGAAATGCCCATCCTTATCCAAAGAAGCAAAGACAAGTTGCCGGATGGAATCTTGTTGAAGTATGGCCTGAACGGTGATGCTGCCAACCTTTTGCAGACCGGTCTCTACCTTTCCGCCGATCGACAATCCTTGTTCCATAGGATATGCGGGTTCTTTCTGTCCTCCTTGCAAGTGATTCAATGAATACCTACACCAGCCACGTGTCAATAATAAAAGTTCAATGTCCGAAAGCGATTCAAGGGCGTCCGGCTTCCAAAACCGGCCAAGATGTTCCACTCCCCTTCCTCTTAACTCGCTCTCCAGAAAAAGATAAGTTTTGAAATTAGTGCGAATAGCGCTATCCTCCATTGAACCGTCTACCACTGCCAAAGACACCTGTGCAGGGCAAGGTTTCCCTCCGATGCCATGCGTTTCGATATGCACCGTCATCCGTTGTCCTCCCTCTTGTTCGGTTGTTTCGGAAGTCAGACCAATATTCAGTGTTTCGGGATAACGCGCAAAAACCAGCCGTTCACAGTAAACCTGATAATTCTCGTCAATCACGGTCATTGTAAATACCCCGGTAGGCAATTTCTCGATAGGGACATCGATATCGGCACGCCTGTTGGCGAGTTCCACAGGAAGTTGCCCCCACACTTGTCCGCCTTGATGAAACACCAATGAATAACGGCGCATCCCTTCTTCTGCTTCCGGTTTGTGGGTCAACAGCACACGAAGCACTTCTTTAAATCTTTTCAGATTCAACACCCATCCGTGGCGAAGCGCTTTTGGGACAGTAATGCCGCTATCCGGAATGCTATCTACTTTTGCAGAATAGCGTTGCCCCGCCTGAGGTTGAAAGAAGAAACTCCCCAATCCTTCGGCATTCGTTTGGAAGCGTTGCACGACCTCTTTGTTGGAGTCAAGAATCATACCTTTCACCCGTCTTCCTTTTCCTGTGCCATCCACCGCTTCAACAGCAACTTTCGATACAAGTCCTTCCACCAAATCGCCCCCTTCAGGGAAAAATCTCACATGAACCGAAGAATCAGCGACAGACGTTACCGGATGCTCTGTCAGTCCCTTAATCTTCAATTCCCGCCGGAAAAAGCCATCGGCTCCCTCGTTAAACATCCATTGGGTATAAGCACGGATCTGATAACAGCCTGTCGGCAATTCGGCCGGAATATCCAGACTCCCGGAAGCTTGCCCGTCAGACAAAGGATATTTAGCCTTCACTACCACTTCGCCTTTTGCATTTACAAGATCTACATACGCCACACCACTTGCATGACGGGCAGAAGCGGAAAGAATCTGATACACCTTGAACCATATCGTTTCACCTGCCACATAGCAAGTACGGTCTTGATGCATGTAAAGTTTTTCTATCGGCCGTTCACTGATATAATTGCCCAATCGGGTGGCGACAGTCGTATCATTAGGTACTTCGTGAGAAGTAGCAAGCGCATTAAAAAGAACGCTTATAAGAAGGAATACGAAAGTCACTTTCAAATACGGTTTCATCTGAGTATATGTTTTATCTAATTACTTTATATCTCCGTGTCTCATAACGCGTACTAATATCACTCATATCAGCACTAACATTTGTAGCACTGACAGATATTACAAAATCATCAGTTAAAAAAGTTGGAATATCAACATAATTAGAAGATAGAGTAGGGAAATAAGTCTTAGTATAAACATCGTCAGAAGTATGCCAATCAATCCTAACACGCTCAACGGCAGCATGCACCTTTAATCGTAAAGCATAAAATTGATTTGTATAATCACCAAGTTCTACACTTTTAATTAAACCAACTCCTCCTTGATATTCCAAAATCAAAGAGACAGAAGACTGGCCAACTCCTATCATTTCTTTTTCTTCAATGGAAGTATTAGAACTGAACATTACAAAAAATAAAAAAAAGATCAAATAATTAATTGCTTTCATATTTTTGAATATTTCAGGTTTACACTTTACAAAGAAAAATAAAATAAACAAGTAAAACAATCATTTAAGTCTTTATTTCGCCTATTTTTTATCACGGCTCTTTCATTTAGGATTTCGTTGCTCACTCAAAAATGCTGTTATTTTATAGCGAGTATATCCTTGGGTTGTGATGATGGTTGGATAATATGCTCCCACGGCTTCCCATTCCTTTGATTTCTAATAGAATAAGTACTTAAACAATTAGGTCGAATGGCATTTTTTCGTATAATGCTCCGATATTCGTATTAGAACCATCAAATCACACAGAAAAGAGCAAAAAGACAAAGCCAGTATATAAGAAATAAACATTAACGAATGTAATATGATGACAACACAAAATCAAAACAAATTTTATCCCATTCCGTCTATTTATTCATCCAATATGCAATAAACCCAAAACGTTGCAAATTTCCGTCCTCATTTGCCCTGTTTACATAAATAAAAACTATCTTTGCCACTTAGAATCCCGAAAGACGAAAGAAATGGAGCAAATAAACAATCTTAAAGAGCTTATCAATCGGGGAGATGTGGACTTGGCAATCAAGCAATTAGACCAACTTCTCCAAGACCCTTCTGTCGAGAACGAAAAAGATACACTCTATTATCTGCGGGGAAATGCCTACCGAAAGAAAGGAGATTGGAAACAGGCTTTGGATAATTATCAATATGCCATTGATATCAATCCCGACAGCCCCGCCGTCCAAGCCAGAAAGATGGCAATAGATATCCTCAATTTCTATCACAAGGATATGTTCAACCAATAAAGATATTCATCAATAAAAGATATTCAATCAATAACCGCAATAAAAACAACGTAATAAAATAAAGATTATGGCAAAAATCAAAGGAGCAATCGTAGTCGACACGGAGCGTTGCAAAGGATGCAACCTGTGTGTAGTGGCGTGTCCGCTCGATGTAATCGCCCTCAATAAAGAGGTAAACATGAAAGGCTATAACTATGCCTGGCAAGTGAAGGAAGATACCTGTAACGGATGCAGCTCGTGTGCAACGGTTTGTCCGGACGGATGTATTTCAGTGTATAAAGTAAAAGTAGAATAAAAGAAAAGAATATGGCAGAAGAAGTTGTATTAATGAAAGGAAACGAAGCCATCGCCCACGCAGCTATCCGTTGCGGTGCCGACGGTTACTTCGGTTATCCTATTACTCCCCAATCGGAAGTGTTGGAAACGCTTGCCGAACTGAAACCGTGGGAAACAACCGGCATGGTAGTACTCCAAGCGGAAAGTGAAGTGGCAGCTATCAATATGGTATATGGAGGTGCAGGTAGCGGAAAGAAGGTAATGACCTCCTCTTCAAGTCCGGGTGTGAGCTTGAAACAAGAAGGAATCTCTTATTTGGCTGGTGCCGAACTTCCTTGTCTGATTGTGAATGTAATGCGTGGCGGTCCCGGATTGGGAACTATCCAACCTAGCCAGGCTGACTACTTCCAAACAGTAAAAGGCGGTGGCCATGGCGACTACAAACTGATTGCCCTCGCTCCGGCATCCGTACAGGAAATGGCGGATTTCGTAGCATTAGGATTCGAACTGGCTTTCAAATACCGTAATCCGGCTATTATCCTTGCCGATGGTGTGATCGGTCAGATGATGGAAAAGGTTGTTCTTCCTGCACAAAAGCCACGCCGCACGGAAGCAGAAATAATAGAACAATGTCCATGGGCTGCTACCGGAAAAGCAAAAGACCGCAAACCTAATATTATCACTTCCCTCGAATTGAAACCGGAAGCAATGGAAATCAACAACCTCCGTTTTCAAGCTAAATATCGTGAAATTGAAGAAAACGAAGTACGCTTCGAAGAGATCAACTGCGAAGATGCAGAGTATTTGATTATCGCTTTCGGTTCAATGGCACGTATTGGTCAGAAAGCAATGGAACTAGCCCGTGAAAAAGGAATTAAAGTAGGTATCCTTCGCCCGATTACACTATGGCCGTTCCCAACCAAAGCGATTGCTGCATACGCTGATAAAGTAAAAGGCATGCTCGTTACGGAGCTAAATGCCGGACAGATGATTGAAGATGTCCGTCTCGCTGTTAACGGTAAAGTAAAGGTAGAACATTTCGGACGTCTAGGTGGCATCGTTCCCGACCCAGATGAGATTGTAGCTGCCTTGAAAGAAAAAATAATCAAATAACGAAACAATGAATCCCGATAAAATAAGAAACGTACTGAACATCCTATTTATGATATTGGCTGTTGCAGCCATCATCACCTACTTTGTAGCAAAAGATGATTTCAAAATGTTTATCTACGTATGCGGCGCGGCAATCTTTGTCAAGCTGATGGAGTTTTTTATACGGTTCACCAACAGATAAGGAGATGAAGTTATGACTAAAGAAGAAATAATCAAACCCGAGAATCTGGTTTACAAAAAACCGACTCTGATGAACGATAACGCCATGCACTACTGTCCGGGTTGCAGTCACGGTGTGGTACACAAACTCATTGCCGAAGTCATTGAGGAAATGGGTATGGAAGATAAAACTGTGGGAATCTCTCCGGTGGGATGTGCAGTGTTTGCCTACAACTATCTCGATATTGACTGGCAAGAAGCAGCACACGGACGTGCTCCTGCTGTAGCGACTGCTGTGAAACGCCTGTGGCCGGACCGTCTTGTTTTCACTTATCAGGGCGACGGTGACTTGGCTTGTATCGGTACAGCCGAAACAATCCACGCTTTGAACCGTGGTGAGAACATCACAATTATCTTTATCAATAACGCGATCTATGGTATGACAGGTGGTCAGATGGCTCCGACTACACTGGTAGGCATGAAGAGTTCGACGTGTCCTTACGGACGTGACGTTGAACTTCACGGTCACCCATTGAAGATTACTGAAATCGCAGCCCAACTGGAAGGAACTGCTTACGTAACCCGTCAGTCCGTACAATCCGTACCGGCTATCCGCAAGGCTAAGAAGGCAATCCGCAAGGCTTTTGAGAACTCCATGAACGGTAAAGGTTCCAACCTGGTAGAAATCGTTTCCACTTGTAGTTCAGGCTGGAAGATGACTCCGGAGAAGGCGAACAAATGGATGGAAGAACACATGTTCCCATTCTATCCGCTGGGTGATTTAAAAGATAAAGAATAACGCTAAAAGTCAACAGAACAATGAAAGAAGAAATAATTATAGCAGGATTCGGTGGACAAGGCGTATTGTCTATGGGTAAGATTCTGGCATATTCCGGTTTGATGGAAGGCAAAGAAGTGACTTGGATGCCGGCATACGGTCCCGAACAACGAGGTGGAACAGCCAACGTTACAGTTATTGTAAGCGATGACAAAATATCCTCACCGATTCTTAGTAAATACGACGCTGCCATCATTCTGAATCAGCCTTCACTCGAAAAGTTTGAAAGCAAAGTGAAACCCGGTGGTATCCTGATTTATGACGGTTATGGAATTATCAACCCTCCTACCCGCAAGGATATCAAGGTATATCGTATCGACGCAATGGATGCAGCCAATGAGATGAACAATGCCAAAGCATTCAACATGATCGTACTTGGCGGATTATTGAAGCTTCGCCCCATCGTAACGTTGGAGAATGTTATCAAAGGACTTAAGAAAACCCTGCCGGAACGCCACCATCACCTGATTCCTATGAACGAGGAAGCTATCAAGAAAGGTATGGAGTTAATCCGTGAGGTTTAATTAACAGATAATGTACAATGGATAATTGATAATTATTAGCTACGTATAGTACGTATGCAACATAATTTTCAATTATCCATTATCATTAAATCAATTAAAGTAAGTATCTTTGCCTCCAATTATGAGACGAATCTTACTATTATATATAATCTTTTCCGTTATAGGTTTGACAACTGTCCATGCACAGTTCGATAATGGCCGCCAGAAAGTGGACAAAAACGGATACGACCAATACGGTAACCAGGTGGATCCTGCCATGATTCCGGACAGACTGGATAGTGCAAATGTAGAAGTACAGGGGTTACCTCCGAAGTTATATATGTGGCGTATTAATAATCAGTTGGGCGACCGGACTATCATCCCGGCGGATACTGCTTATC